>NZ_JAUSXO010000001.1:1928614-2571486 GCF_030816075.1 Arthrobacter agilis
ACTACTGCCCCAACGTGGGGGAAGCGAACGGGCTGTGTGCTGAGTGCCGGCAGGAACGATCGAAGGCCCGCCCCGTACAGGGGCAGGGCCGATGACGTCGAGCATCCGCAACGGCAAGGGACACAGGGCGTACAGGCGGAAGCAGCAACGCCTCCGACGTGAAGGCCGCGACTGTGCCTGGTGTGGGAAGCCCATCGACTACACGCTCCCAGCCACACACGCCATGTCATTCACCGCTGACCACCCGGACGCGGTGAACAACGGCGGTCACCTGTACGCACAGGACCTCGACCCCATGCACCGCCGCTGCAACAGCATCAAGTCCGACAGTGCAGCACCGACCATCCGCCCACCAGGATAAGGACACGACCGTGGACAAGACACTGGTATTCGCAGGCAACAAGCGCGCAGGCGTATGGGCCGCGAAGGAATCCGGCCTCGAGCCTGGCACCTACGAGTACGTGGGCAGCGCAGCCAAGCTCAGGGGTAGGAGCACAGGCGCCCTGCCTCGCCTCATCGATGACAGCTTCGACCAGCACCCGCAGCACACGGCGATCACTGAGTCCCTCGGGTACTCAGACGCCACAGCCAAGCCGCCAGCTGTACCCGACGTAGAGCCAGCACCTGACACGGTCGAGGTCATGATCCTCGGGTACAGGCGAGAAGACGCAGAGCACGAAGCCCGACTCGGTGCAGCAGAGAAGGCAGAGCACGTAGGGAAGCTGCTCAGCATCAGACCCACAGTGCACGACGGCATGAGCGCCGACTTCTACACCTTCTCCACCAAGCACTAGCGAACAGACCCCGGGGGTACCCCCCAACCCCCGATCTCCTGCCTACTTCCCGCCTGCTCGTGGCATTTTTTCCTGCGCACCATTTCGTGTTTTCGCACCATTTGAGAGGCGCCCACTACCGAGGAGGTCCTGATGCCCCGTGCTAAGGCCCCTTGCGGGACGTATTCGGCCTACAAACGGCATCTCCGGGATGGCGAGGCCGTGGATGCGGCTTGCCGGCAGGCTTCGGTGGACCGTTCGCGGGACCAGGTGCGTCAGCGGCGTGAGGACGAGCCCACGGCTGCCGAGAGGCCTCCTGCTGAGGCTCCGAAGGCTGGGATGACCCGTCAGCAGTCGCTGGAGTGGAATCTGCGCCTGGTGGAGGCCGCGATGGGTGACGTCGAGCCGTCGAAGCTTGCCCCGCTGTCCAAACGCCACTCCGAGCTGCTGGTAGAGCTCGCTGGCCTGAGTAGTGGCGTGAAGGAGGTCGACCCGTTCGATGAGTTCTTCAACGGCGACCTCTCCAACGTTGTTGGGTTCCCAGCGCCCAAGGATCGAGAAGCGTCCTGATTCTGTCGGCACGCTCGGCCCGAAGGTCTCACAGTTCGCGAAGCTGTGCGGGATCCTGCTCGATGACTGGCAGTCGTACGTCATCGACGGGCTGTTCGCGGTGGATGAGTCGAACGAGTGGGCGGCGACAGAGTTTGGAGTTCTCGTTGCCCGCCAGAACGGCAAGGGCGAGATCCTCGTCGCCTACGACCTGGCTCACCTGTTCCTCTTCCCGCGGCTGGACCGGCGGCGGAAGTCGATCCTGCACACGGCGCACGAGTTCAAGACCGCGATGGACGGGTTCGACCGGCTCCGGGGAGTCATCGAGTCCGTTCCGCGCCTAAATGAGCGTGTGGAGCAGATCTACAAGGGCAACACCGCCGAGATCCTCCTGAAGCGGCAGCCGGGGCAAAAGAGCCTTGGTAACCGCATCAAATTCGTGGCCCGGTCCAAGAACTCGGGCCGCGGCTTCTCCGCCGACGTCATCGTGTACGACGAGGCCCAGGAACTGGGCGTCGCAGCTCGTAACGCGCTCACCTACACGCAGTCAGCGGTCCCGAACCGGCAGGAGCTCTACACGGGCACCGTTCCCGAGGAGGGCCTGAACGACTCCGAGGTGTTCGAGGGTGTCCGCGACCGCGGCCGCTCCCCTGTACGCGATCGGACGGGCTGGGCGGAGTGGTCCCCGGAGGGTTCAGAAGACCCGGACCTCGCCGACGTTATCGACCTCTCGAGCGAGCAGGTGTGGGCCGATTCGAACCCTGCGAAGGACATCCGGATCCGGACGGAGACGATCGCCGAGCAGCACGTTCGGGCAGGGGCCGATAAGTCCTCGTTCGCCCGGGAGCGGTGCAGCGTGTGGCCGAATCGGCGCCCGGAGCAGGAAGCCATACACAACGAGGTCAAACTCGACGTCTGGAACGGCTCTGCAGACGCTTCGGCTGTTCTGGGGGACCCCCCGGTGCTGGCGATCAGCCTCGGCAGGGGCGGCGGGTACGCGACAGTGTCCGCTGCGTCGAGGTCCGGCGACAGGATCTTCGTTGAGACCCGCGACACCCGCGTGCAGACGCTCTGGGTGCCTGCAGCGGTCGCTGCGATGGTCAAGGACCTGAAACCGGCGCTCGTGGTCCTCGATGAGAAGAACTGTGGGCCGATCCTCACGGATCTCACGGCGGCCGGCGTGAAGTACATGGCCGTGAATGCCGGCGAGGTCGCTGGGGCGTTTGGCTCGATGGTCGAGTCCATCAACGCTGGCCTCGTCGTCCACCGCGGGCAGGACGACCTCCTGCAGTCCCTTCGGCACGCGACCACCCGACCACTTGTCGGCGGACTCACGTGGGACCAGTCTGACCCGACCGAGCCGATCACGCAGATCCAGTCCGCGACCCTCGCGCACTGGGGCGTCAAGAAGGCAGAAGCCAACCCCGCGAAAGAACCGGGCGTAGTGACAGGAATCAGGTGAGAGCGTGGCCCTTAGCAGCAGCGAGCTTTCCGCTCTCATAAGCGACGGCGACATGATGAAGGGCGCCCGCACACAGTGGGCCCGCCTCCGATGGCTGCAGAAGAGCATCGAGGGCGGCCTGAACAAGACGTGGATGCCCGAGAACGCTGACACCGAGTACAAGGACCTCCTCACGAAGGCCCGCTCCCCCTGGCTGCTGTTCGTCCGCGACTGCATCGCTCAGGGCACGGCCATCGACGGGTACTCGCATGACGGGACGTGGAAAGAGGCATGGCAGGCCAACGGGATGGACGCCCGGCAGGTCGTCCTGAACCGCGAGGTCATCGGCCTCGGCTATGGGTACCTCCTCGACCTCCCCGCGGAGGGCGACGGCGTCGTGATGCGGCCTCTGTCGGCGCACACCACGTACTCGACCAAGGACGACCCGTGGGACGACTCCCCCACCTACGCCCTGCACAAGGTCAGCGACAAGCGGTGGATGTTCTTCGACTCCGAGGGCCAGTACACGATCACGGGCACCCCGCAGAAGATCGAGAAGCTCGAGTTCGTCGCCCACGAGATGGGCGTCAACCCGGTCACGATGATCGCGAACGAGTTCGCCATGGATGGCTTCCCGAAGTCCTCCATTGAGCCGGCCATCCCGGTCTACAAGCGGATTGTGGACGCCACGTTCACCCTGCAGATGGTGCAGCGGTACGGCGCGTTCCCGCAGAAGAACCAGTCCGGCGGGAACATCGCCAAGGATGAGGCCGGGAACGCGATGGTCCGCCCGTCCGTGGACTCGCTCCTGCACTCAACGGACCCGGAAACCCGGTGGGGGTCGTTCCCTGCGTCGGACATCAAGCAGGTCGCGGACGCCGTCGACACGCACATCAAGCACCTGTCGGCCGTCTGCCAGGTCCCACCGCACTACCTGCTCGGCGCGATCGTGAACATGAGCGCGGAGGGCATCGCGGCCGCCGAGTCCGGCTACTTCCGGAACATCGCCGACCACCAGGTCGTCATGGGCGAAGGGTACGAGCTCGCGCTCCGGAAGGCCGCGGCGATCCTCAACTACGACGACGCCGCATCGGATACCTCGTCGCAGGTCCACTGGGCCGACACGTCGACCCGCTCCCTTGCGCAGATCAGCGACTCCATCGTGAAGCTCCAGACCGTTGGTGCGCCGCTGGAGATGCTGTTCGCGATGATCCCGGGCTGGTCGAAGACCGACGCCCTCGAAGCCGCCGAGTACGTGCGGGAGAACGGCACCCAAGCCCTTCCCGCCGCCGTCCAAGCGAACACCCAACAGACCCTGCAGGGCCTCACGGACCTGCAGCAGCAGAACCCACCCGAGTAACGGGGACGCAGTCACGGCGGCTGCTCAAATCGCCGGTCATATCGACGGATTCACGGAAGAAGGAACCCACATGGGCGACACCCAGGGCACCGAGGGCCAGCAGCAGCCCGGCGAGCAGGCCGGACAGCAGCAGGAGAGCGCATTCACGCCTCCCGCGTCACAGGCTGACCTCGACCGCATCATTCAGGACCGCGTGGCACGCGAACGCAACAAGTTCGCGGACTACGACACCCTGAAGGCCAAGGCCACCGAGTACGACCAGTTCAAGGAGTCCTCCAAGACGGAGCAGCAGAAAGCAATCGACGCTGCGAAGGCTGAGGGCGCCAACGAGGTCACAGGGAAGTTCACCACCCGGATCGTGAACGCCGAGATCAAGGCCACTGCGGCCTCTCTCGACTTCTCCGACCCGAAGGACGCCATCGCCCTGTTCGGTGACATCAGCACCGTCGAGATCGGCGACGACGGACCTGACGCGAAAGCGATCAAGGACCGCCTCGAGGCGATCGCGAAGGACAAGCCCTACCTGCTCAAGACCACCGGCGGCCCGGCCGTCCGGCAGCGCCCGAAGCCCAAGCAGGGTTCCGAATCGACTGAAACCAAGCCCGCGGGGAAGTCCCGTGCGGCTGCTGCGCTCCGCGAATACCGCGGCGGCCAGTAACCTCCCCCGTTCTTGAAGGAGAACCACCATGGCTATCACCCGAGCTGACATTGCTGCTCTCATCGAAGAGGAGTACAGCGACACCCTCCTGAACCGCGCCGCAGCGACGTCGACCGTCCTGTCCGCGTTCACGACCGTCCCCATGGGCGCGAAGGTGCAGAACATGCCTGCACTGGCGACCCGTCCCACCGCATCGTTCGTCGGTGAGACCGCGGCGACCCGCAAGAAGCCGAACACGAAGTTCTCGTTCGAGAACAAGCGCCTCGAGGCGCAGGAGATCGCCGCGATCATCGTCCTCAACGAGGAAGACCTCGAGGACGCCACCGACGACCTGCTCGCCAACGCCGCAGCGCTCGGTGGCGAGGCCGTGGGTCGCACCCTCGACGGCGCGGTCCTGTTCGGCACCGGCAAGCCCGCAGCGTGGACGTCCCCGGACCTCTTCGCCGCTGCGACGGCCGCCGGCCAGATCTACCAGGTGGGCGCCGGTGAGGACGACCTCGTCGGGTCGATCTTCCAGGCAGCCGAGTCCGTGGATGACTCCGGGGCCAACCCGGACGCGTTCCTCGCCCGCGGCGGGTTCAAGTTCAAGCTCGCGAACCTCCGCAACGCTGACGGCTCCCCGATCTACCTGCCGTCCCTGTCCTCCGCCGCGGGATCCGTCGACAACGTCGCCGGCCTCGACGCGTACTGGAACAAGAACGGCGCGTGGGACCGCACCAAGGCCCTCGGCCTCGTCGCGGACACGTCCTCGGTCCTCATCGGTGTCCGCACCGACATCCAGGTGAAGTTCCTCACCGAGGCCACCATCGACGGCGTCAACCTCGCGGAGAACGACCAGGTCGCGCTGCGCTTCCGGGCCCGGTACGCCTACACCCTCGCCGACGTCGTCGGCACCGAGGGCACCCGCCACTCGCCGGTCTCGGCGCTCACTGCAGCATCGGGGGCCTGATCATGCCCAACGTCGAACTGAAGCACGAGAAGTCGGGCCGGACGGTCGTCGTTGACGAGGATTCGGCCCCGTTCTACACGGAACGGGGCTGGGCCGAGGACACGTCCGCTGCCGACGCCGCGGAGGCCGAGAGGGCCGCCAAGGAAGCGGAAGAGGCAGCCAAGGCTGCGGAAGCCGAGAAGGAAGCTGAAGCGGCCAAGGCCGCGGAAGCTACCAAGGAAGCGGAGGGTGACAGTGGAACTGACTCTGGCGAAGGTGACACCCCTCCTGTCAAAACCACCAAGCGCGGCGCAAACACCGCGAGTTGAGGGTTGGGTCGCTGCACTGAAGGTGCTGCTCGAGCGGCGGTACGGGGCGAGCCTCACGGCTGACCTCGAACCGCTGTTCCTCGTGACAGTCGCCGACGCAGTGCAGCGGCGTCTCGACAAGCTCAAGCAGATGATCGACTCCGAAGGGGCTGGCCCGTTCTCCGCACGGTGGAACTCGGCCAGCTCCCTTGGGGCGTGGTTCCTGCCCGCCGAGCTCGAAACCCTCGACTCGATCACCGGGAACACCGGCACCCGCACCTACCGGACGCCGGCGCCGGACCACATCCGGTTCAACAATCGGGTCGACACGTACGAGCCGGAGACGGAACTCGAGGACATCGCGAACGAAGCCATCGGGGAGGACCATGTTTCCCCTGCCTGATGGTGAGACGGTCGTCCGGGTGCGCCGGCGGCTCGTCCTCGACCCGTACTCGAACGAGCAGACGCTCGGTGACTGGTCGGATCCTGACAGGCTGACGGTGGAGGGCGTGGCGATCGCTGCGTCTTCCACCGTCGAAGCGGTCAACGATTCCCGATCCCAGGTCATCACCCAGATGAGCATCTACTGCGGTCCCGACGAGGACATCCGAGCCCACGACCGCATCGAGGCCCGGAGCGGGCTGTGGGAGGTCCAGGGCGACATCCTGACCAGCCCGAACCCGTTCACCGGCTGGTCACCGGGCAGCGAGTTCGCCATCCGGAAGGTGGACGGCTGATGCCTTTCGAACCCAACGACTCGTTCTTCTCCGAGATCGGTACCGGGCCCGAGCTGACGCAGATGTGCGTCGACAAGGCCGAGCAGATCCGCTCTGCTGCTGTGTCGTCCGCCCCGGTCGACTCCGGCGCATACAAGGGCAGCATCACGGTAAAGGTGAAGCGCAGCGCACGACGGAACGTCGCGGTAGTCGAGGCATCGGACCCGAAGAGCCTGCTCATCGAGTCACGGACCGGGAACATGGCTAGGGCGGTCAGGGGCGTGAAGCGTGGCTAGCGTCATTCATGCAGACCTCGAGCTGTGGCTGACCGGGTACATCCGCCGGGAACTAGCCCTGCGCCCCGAGGCGTACGCGGCCGGGGTGTTCGTATCCGACGAGTTCCCCAGCCCAGCCAAGCCCCGCACGGTGGTCGTCCGGTACGACGGCGGCCCGGACACGTCCGTGGTCACCGCTGAGGCCGCTGTGGGCGTCACGATCCTCGCCGCGAACAAGCAGGAAGCGGCGAACCTGTCCCGCCTGGTCGCCGCGATCATCCGCGACTGTGCCCGGGTCGAGCCCGGCAACCCAGTCGCCGCGGTGCTCGGGGTGAACGGGCCCTACAAGGCGCCCGAGGAATCGACCCAGTCCCGGCGGTACCTGACCGCGACCCTGTCCGTCGTCGGACAGCCCCTCTAGCCCCATCACAGCAATACCCTCCATCCCGGCCGTCCAAACGTGGGCGGCACTTCCATTCAAAGGAGCCTTGTCATGGCGAATGACGTAACAAAAGTTGGAGTGCCGGTCACTGGTTTCATCGGCCTCGCACCCTTCGGTACCGACATCCCGTCCCCTTCCGAGGGAGGTGTCATCGGCTTCACCCTGCCGGCCGCCTACAAGGTGCCGGGCCTGTTCACCACGGACGGCGCCCCCGAATGGGCCATGGAAGCCGACGGGGACCCGATCGAGTTCTTCCAGGAGGGCTTCTCGATCCCGTCCGGCCTGGCGAACGTCACGATCAGCGTGACCCTCGCCCAGACCGACCCGGTCGTCCGCGAGCTCACCCGCGGCAAGACGTACGACGCGAACGGCTACATGACCGTCGACGGCGGTGGCACAGACGTCAAGTACGTCGCGTTCACGGAGATCATCTTCAAGAACGGCGCCATCGAGCGACGCGTCGCCCCCAACGTGTCCATCCAGTCCGTGACGGAGCAGCGGAACACCCGCGGCGAGGTCCGCGGCACGGAGGTCGTCTTCAACGTCTCCCGCTCCGAGGAGCTCGACAACGACCACTTCGCGGAGTGGAACACCCTCGCCGTCGCGGCTGCCGGCTAACCTCCGGCCCCTTCTAGACCTGTGGCCCGTGTCCCTGATGGGTGGACACGGGCCACAGCTACACCCATCGCACCCATCACCAGCTAGGAGCCCATCATGACCGACCCCAAGAAAAAGCCCGAACCCGGCCCCAAGCCGAAGTTCCAGGTGGTCGAAACCAACCTGAAGTGCCAGACCTACGACGGCGAGAAGTCCGTCAGCCTCCTCGTCCCGTTCGATCGCCTCATGCAGATGATGAAGATCGATGACGTCGAAGAGACCGAAGCGCCCGAGTTCATCATGAACAGCATCATGTCCGAGGACGACGCGAAGATGCTCCGCGGGCTCTCCGATGGTGCCGAAGCCATACAGATCCTCATGCAGTTCTCCGAGGCCCTCGGCAAGCGGTTCGGAGCGAGCCTGGGGGAATCGCAGGGCTCCTCAGACTCATCGGGGAGCACCGACCAGCCCTCACCTACGACTTCCGGCACCGATTCGGAACCTCAGTAGGCGAAGTCGGCAAGAGCATCCCCTTCCCTGAAGCGATCGACCTCGTCGCTGAGCTTCAGAAGGACCAGAGCTCCCACTTCTTCGCTTCGCTCGCGGGCTGGAAGTACCCCATGAGCCGTGAAGAGTTCTACGCCGGCATGACCCTCCTCCGGGTGCACCAAGCCACCCGGGGCGAGAAGGAACAGCCGCTCGAGCTCGACTGGCCGTGGCCCGACGCCGAAGCCGAAGTCACCGACGAAGAACGCGCAGTACTCGTGCAGCGACTCCGCGCTTCCAGCGCTTTCGCGCAGATCCGCAACCCTGAGGAGTAACCCGTGGCTGAAGTCGGAAATGCAACAATCCCGGTCTTTCCGACGTTCAAGGGCTTCCGCTCCGCAGTCACCTCCGAGGTCGATGGGGCGGGCAAGGAATCGGCCAGCAGGTTCGGCCGGATCTTCTCGTCCGCCTCATCGTCCGCGGGCCAGTCGTCGGGACGGGCGTTCTCGTCCGCGTTCACGACTGGCGCCGGGAACGTCGGCGCCGATTCCGCGAAGAAGCTGCAGGCTTCAGTGGCGAGTGCGTCCAAGGCGCTGTCCACGGCCCGCCTGCAGGAGCAGGACGCCGCAGGCAAGGTCCGTGTCGCTGAGGCGGCCCTCGCGGACGTACGGGCCAAGGGGGAGGCCGGTTCGGCACGCCTGGTGGCCGCTGAGGAGCGCCTCGAGGGCGCGAAACGGAAGCTCACCACCGCGCAGGACAAGACGAAGGCATCCTCGGAGACCCTGCAGGCTTCACAAAAGCAGCTCGCGGACGCGACCGAAGAGGTTGGGACGTCGTCCGAGATCGCTTCGAGCCGCTTCGCCCGCGGCTGGGACGGGCTCAAGGGGAAGCTGAACATCTCCAAGGCCGTCAAAGACGAGGCCGACGACGCTGTCCGCGTCTCGGACTCGGGTGGCCGGGAGTCCGGTAGCGCCTTCGTGTCCGGCATCAAGAAGGCCATGGGAGCCCTCGCCGCAGTGTTCGCGGTCGACCAGGCGGTCAGCTTCTTCAAGTCCAGCATCACCAGTGCCGCCGAGCTCGAGCAGTCGGTCGGTGCTGTCAGCGCGATCTTCAAGGACAGCTCGGGCCAGATCAACGCGTGGGCCTCGAGCGCCGCGACCGACGTCGGGCTGACGAAGAACGAGTACAACGAGCTCGGGACGCTCATCGGTGCGCAGCTGAAAAACGGCGGCACCGCCATGGAGGAGCTCGCCCCCAAGACGAATGACCTCATCGGGCTTGGCGCGGATCTCGCGTCGATGTTCGGTGGGACGACGTCGGACGCTGTCGGCGCCCTGTCGTCGGCCCTCAAGGGTGAGCGGGACCCGATCGAGAAGTACGGGGTGTCGCTGTCACAGGCGAAGATCGACGCGGAGGCGGCTGCCCTCGGCTTCGAGAAGGTCGATGGTGCGCTGTCCGCTGAAGCCCAGCAGGCGGCGACCCTGTCTCTGGTGATGAAGCAGACTGCGGACGCTCATGGGAACTTCGCGAAGGAGTCCAACACCCTCGCCGGCCAGCAGCAGCGCCTCAACTCGCTGTGGGGCAACGCGAAAGCCTCGCTCGGCACAGCATTCCTCCCAGCCATCACGGCGGTCACCACGGCCCTCGTGAATGGCTTCCCGAAGGCTGAGGCGGCCGTCAAGGGGACCGTGGAGCGGATAGGTCTCGGCTTCACTGGTCTTCGCGACCTCTTCGGGAAGGGCGACTTCACCGGAGCCTTCCGAGAGGCCTTCGGCGTCGAGGAAGACTCCCCCGTCGTCGGCGCCCTGTTCCGGATCCGCGAAGCGTTCATCACCTCGGTCAACTTCGTCAAGACCATCATCGGCGGCTTCAAGATGCCGGCGGACGTCGCAGCGAGCTACGGCGCAAACCTGAACCCCATCCTGGCGTTCGGGCAGACACTCCGAGGTGCCTTCGATGGGGTCATCGGGGCGGCGAAGGACTTCTGGGCCGGGCTGAGTAACCCGACCGGGTTCAGTGGCGGCGGGCCTTTCGAGGCCATTGGCACCACCATCCGGACCGTGATCGACACGATCATCACCGCTTTCCAAACCCTCGGGCCGCAGGTGCTGGGTCTCCTGCCGATGCTGTCCCCATTCGGGCTGGTATTCCAAGCACTCCTGCCGGTCCTCCCACAGATCGCCGGCATGATCCAGGCACTGGCCGCTCAGATCGGGCCCGTGCTCGGGGCCACTCTCGCGCAGGTCACACCGTTGTTCTCGCAGCTCGTCGGGATCCTCTCCGGCGTGCTCGTGGCCCTCCTGCCCACCATCGGGACCCTTATCGGGATGGTAGGGCAGGCGTTCACCACGCTCGTCCCGGTGATCCTCGGCGTCGTCACGGCGGTCATCCCGCTGATTACGACGCTGGTGGGGCAGCTCGCGCCGATCCTGATCAACCTCGTGACGGCGATCCTGCCGCCTGTGGTGTCCATCTTCGGGGCGCTCATCGGCGCCATCGCGCCCCTGATCACCCAGATCGCGGGCACGCTGATCCCGATCATCCAGGCGCTCCTGCCAGTCGTCGTGACCGTGTTTCAGGTCATCGCGACGGTGATCATGGCAGCGATGCAGATCATCCAGGGCATCATCCAGGTCGTCACCGGCCTCATCACCGGGAACTGGTCGCAGGTGTGGGACGGCATCAAGAACATCGTCCAGGGTGTCTTCAACACTGTGGTCGCGATCATCACCGGGGCCCTCGCGATCGTCGGGTCCATCGTGCGGGCGGGCCTCACGGCGGTGAAGGGCGTCTGGGATTCGATCTGGAACGGCATCGTGTCGTTCGTGCAGTCCATCCCGGGGCGCGTGCAGGCCGGCATCGCTGGTCTTGGCGCCATTGGGCGGATCGTCGGCGGTTACGTCGAGGATGCCCGGTCCGCTGCGGTCGGCAAGTTCACGGACCTCGTCTCGTTCGTCATGGGCGTGCCGGGGAAGATCACCGGCGCGCTCGGGAACCTCGGTGGCCTCCTCATCAACTCGGGACGGTCGCTGATGCAGGGCTTCCTCGACGGCATCACCGGGATGATCGGGAACATCACCAGCGCGGTCGGGAACGCCATGGACCGCGTCCGCGAGTTCTTCCCGTTCTCCCCGGCCAAGCGTGGCCCGTTCTCTGGTCGCGGGTACACCACGTACTCCGGCAAGGCACTGGTCAACGACTTCGCTGACGCGATCGAAGGCCAGGCCGGGAGGGTACAGCAGGCGGCCGCACGGGTCACCGGCGCGGCCTCCCTCTCGGGCACCTCCTCGGTCGCAGGTGGGGGTTCCGCCGGCGGGGCTGGGGCAGCGGGTGTGCAGGTGAACTTCAACGGGCCGGTCTACGGCAACCCGGAGCACATCGTGGACGAGTTCAAAACCGAAGTCCGCCGCGGCGTGACACTCAACGACCTGAGAAGGGTGGCACGAGTCGGATGATCAACCTCGCCTACGCCGCACCATACGTACCGGTCATCCCAGCCCTCCTGAAGCGCTGGCGCGGAGTGCGCCATACGTGGACGGGCTGGGATGGCTCGGTGTGGGAGATCTCCGACCCGACCACCGGTGTCGCCCTGGCAGCGGAGGGCCTCGAGGGGCTTGGGATGCCGGAGCTCGTGAACTACACGCACGACTCCCCGGTCGTGCACGGCGTCGAGTGGGACGGCTGGCTCGCCACAGGCCGCAAGGTCTACTGGAACATCATCATCTACACCGGCACGGCGACCGATGACATCCCGTCGACGGATGCGTGGGTGGAACGGCACCGGGCGTTCTGGAAGACGCTCCGTCCGGGTAAGACGGGCGTGTGGACGGTCGAGATTCCCTCGAGGGGCGAGAAGTTCTCGCTCACCCTCCGCCTGGGCAGCCCGGACAGCTACGTCTACGACCGGGACCCGGGCAGGCGCGGGTGGATGGCCTACGGCATTCCACTCCTGCCTGAGCAGCCGTTCTGGGAGGACGAGCCGGTCATTAAGGTGTGGGAGACCGGTGAGCAGGTCGACTTCTTCGGGCCCACCGGGTATGGGCCGGACTTCTTCATCAGCCCTTCCTCGAACCTCGCGTCGGCTGTCGTCACGAACAGGGGCGACGTCGAGTCGTACGCGAAGTGGACGGTCTTCGGGCCCACGAAGACCGTCGAGGTCGGCGTCGCCGGCGTCGTGACACCCATCGACTTCCCCATCCCCGAAGGATCGAAGCTGATCCTCAACTCCGACCCCCTCGACCTCATCGCCGAACTCGACGGAGACGACGTCATGGACCAGCTGCCCGACTTCGGGCCGCCGCCCATCCCTCCGGGTGAGGACGTGAAGCTGAGCCTCGCCATGGACGGCACCGGCAAGGTGCAGGTCGAGTTCACACCGCTGCGCCTGATGGGGGTCTGATGTTCCAGTTCGCGATCTTCGACAGGAACTACCAGTGGCGGGCGCCGCTGGGGAGCGTGACCTCGCTGAAGGCCACGATCCGGCACAACGCGATCAGCGAGGCTACGTTTTCGATTCCGGCGAACCACAAGCGGGCCGGCATGCTGATCGAGCCGGGCACACGGCTGCGAATTCGGTACCGGGGCGAGCACCTCATCTCCGGGCCCGTGCGCCTGGCCAGTGGGAGCAGCGAGCCTCCGAGGACGCTTGAGTTCAGCGTCCAGTCGGACTTCCGTCTGTTGTCGAACTTCCTCGGCTGGCCAGCGCCCATGAAGGCGATCACCCAGCAGGGCGACGACGGCGCGTACTGGACAATGCGAGACAACGCCGAGTCCGTGGTGAAGGCCGCGGCACGGCAGAACATCCTTCACCGGTCCGAATACCCACTGACGGTCGCCCCGGACCAGTCCCGAGGCGGCTTGGTGGACGTGTCCCTGCGGATGCACCCTCTGTTCGACCGGCTGTTTCCCGCGGTCGACGCCGCCGGGATCGGGGTGTCCGTGGAGATGATCCCCGGCGGGCTGCTGTTGGACTGCTACGTGCCGAAGGTGCGGGTCACGAAGCTGACTGAGCAGTCGAGGGTGGTCAGGAAGTGGCAGTTCTCCCGGGCCGCACCGGAAGCTACCCGCGGCGTAATCGGCGCGCAGGGATCCGGGGACCTCCGCGAGTTCATCCCCTTCGCCTCCGCCGCCCGCGAGGCTGAATGGGGCGACGTCATCGAGGTCTTCCAAGACGCCCGGGACACGGCTGACTCGGTCACCCACGCGATGCGCGGGCAGGAAGCACTGAACGAGACAGCGCCCGTAGCAACGCTGACCGTGGACCTGGCGGAGTCAAACAACTTCCGGATCTTCGGGCCGAAGGGCGTGAAGCCGGGAGACATCGTCACCGCCGTCGTGGGCCCCGGCATCGAGGTCACCGACGTCGTGCGGGAAGTCAGCCTCGACTGGTCACGATCGAACGGCCTGTCCCTTTCAGCGGTCATCGGGCCGAAGGACGACCCCATGGAGCAACTCATGAAAGCCATCACGACCCTCGCCAGAGGCGTCACCGATCTGAGAGTAGGCACGTAATGGCAGGAGCACCTGAAAGCTACGGCTACCCGGGGTCGGTGAACTCGGCGATCCTCGCCGACTGGCTGACCCGCGTGTCCGGCGCCCGATTCAGCGTCGGTGGCGAGGAGGACTGGAAGGTCACCGTGCAGCCCGGGCTGGACCGCGGGATCCGCATCAACGGGGGCATCGGCGTCGGCGACGGTGTCATGGACGACTTCCCCGACTACGACACGCGATCCCTGCCCCTGGTTGCATCGGGGTCGCAGTGGTTCCTGCTCGCAGCCCGCCGCAACTGGTCAACGCCGGCATCCACGAATTTCGTGATCATCCCTGGCACCGCGGAGAAGAAGATCCCCGCGCACGAGAACGCGCCGGGACAGATTAGTGATCAGGAAATCGCACTGGTCCGAATCCAGGCCGGGAACACGGTCGTGCAGGACATCGTGGATCTCCGGGCGTGGGCCGGGAACGGTGGCGTTGAGGCGGCTGAGGTGTTGGGTCGTGACCAGCTGCAGCGCGAAGGCGCCCGGGTGAAAATCGGGTCGAACCTCCACTGCTACGAGTACGACGCCGCGAACGGGGGGTCGTTCGCATGGAAGGTGTACCCGCTGCAGGCCCAGCCCCTGCAGGCGAAGCTCATTCCCGTGGATGGGACATCGAATGCGAACGCGGAGGTCGACACGTTCTTCCCCGCGTTCCCCAACGCTGTCACCGCGGTCCTGTTCACCGATCAGACGTTCGGCGGTGGGGCGTCCAAGGACTACCGCAAGGTCGAGCTCGTGAACGGGCGGGTCCGGTGGCGCCTCTACAGGGGCGATACCGGGGCCAAGGACCCGAACGCTGGCTTCACCGTCGACGTCGTCGTCCTGGGCTACTAAGAGGCGTGGCCCGTCGTGCGCTAACACGACGGGCCACTCACCCGCACGAACACAACGAATCGAGAAAACGATATGCCCGCACGGGTACCGGAGACATTACACGAGACCTTGGAGGCCCATGTGGCTCCCCATAAGACACGGCGGACAGCCCGCGCCCTGAAACGGCTGACCCCCGTCCACTGGGCTTACATCCACTTCAAGTTCGCCCTCGGCGTCGTGTGGCCCACGGTCCTGTGGCTGCTCACCCCAACCGCAGTGAACGACGCCCTGCAGCGCACCATCGTCACCACCATGGCGGGCGCGACCATCCTTGGCGGGATCATGAGCATCACCGGCCTGATCATGACCGCACAACGCGGCCGGGTCCGCACGATCGGGGTGAGTATCGAACTCGCCGGCATCGCCCTGCTGTCCTCGGGTCCCCTGTCTTACTTCTTCACTCAGGCGTACCTCGCACTCAGCAACTATGAGCGTGCCGCCCTCGCCGTGTTCGCATACGCGATGCTCGCCGCCCTAATCTGCCGGTTCGTGATGCTCCTCCCCTGGTTCATCCGGGAGGCGCAGGCCGAGGGGAAGGACGTCTAAGTGGACTTCATCCAAGGCCTCGCCGGCGGCGGGCTCGCGGCGACCGTGATCGGCGCCCTCGGCGTCCTGATCAAGCTCGTGCTGGACAAAAAGATGCGTACCCCGGCTGATCAGCAGTCGGAGACCATGAACGTCTTCACGATCCTGTCCAAGACGATCGAGGACAACCGCACTGACCGCGCCGCCCTTGAGGGCACGATCCGGGATCTTCGCTCCTACGCGGAGAAAGCGGACACGGACGCCCGGCAGGACCAGGAGCTCATCCGGTCGCTGCACATGCGTATCGGGGAGCTCGAGGACATCATCCGCACCAAGGACCGTCGCATTGACGAGCTGGAGCGGGAGCTCGCGAAGCACGCGCAGAAGCTCGGCAATGAAATCCACGACAGCTACGGGCAGACCGTCATCTAGGAGACCCCATGAGCGTATTCGTCCGGCACCCGGTCGACGTCCCATCCATCAGCAACGGCTTCGGCGACGTGGGATGGCGCATCCACTACGGCATCGACTACACGCCACCCACGCCCGGGCAGCAGGGCGTAATCGTCTACGCACCCGCGGACATGTTCATCGTCTGGGCGCGGGGCGAGGGCTTCGCCGCTAACAACCCGTGGGAGCAGTTGCCCAACAACGGGGACAACGGAAACAGCATCATCGCCGCCCACCCCGCCCCGAATCAGGCTGTCTACTCGATGTACTGCCACCTGGCTGAGATCTGGGTCAAAGAAGGCCAGTTCGTCAAAGCGGGCACCCCGATTGGGGTCATGGGGTGGACCGGCTACATCCTCCCGAAGAACCAGAACGGAACGCACCTGCACTGGGAAGTCTTCATCGACTACGCAGACGGCGCCTATCCGGAGGGCACGTTCTATGGGCGGGTCGACCCGCTCGACTATTTCGCGATCGAGACGGTCGTCCCCATCGCACCCGGCGGCGAGGGCGCCAGTTCGGTCGGCACACCAGAGCCACTCCTCATCGAGGGCATTGAAGGCATCTACGCATAGAAGGGCTCCACCATGGCAGATCACCCGAACCTCACCATGCTCAAGCAAATCTGGGGCGGCCTCTTCGGAGACAACCAGACCAAGCTGTTCACCCGGGTCGGCGAGGTCGCCGGCCCTGTCATCGCCCCGTTCGTCCTGAACGCTCAGGTGTCCCGCCGGTCGGATGGTAAGCCGACTACGTGGGCCACGGAACTGTCGTGGCTGTCGGTGAACTTCGCGCAGCTGCGCGCCGAGCAGCAGGCCACCCGCGAGGTGATCCTCGCCGCCCTCGCCAATCAGACCGGCGGCGTCGACGTCGCCGACCTCGTCGCCCAGGTCGAGGCGGCCACCACCCGGGCATTCGAGAAGAACCTCAAGGGCATCACCGCCGACGTCACCCTCACCGTCGCCAAGGAGTCCTGATGTTCACGACAGAGTTCTGGCGCGGCGCCGCCGAGCGTGCCCTGAAGTCCGGCGCTCAGTTCGCCCTCCTCACCCTCGGGGTGGGTGTCGTCGCCGGCGGGGTGGATGGTGAGACGGCGGAGGTGATCAACGCGTTCACGATCAACTTCGCGACCCTGGGTGGCGCGTTCCTCGGCGGCTGCCTCGTGTCCGTCCTGACCTCACTCGCGATCCCGGGCCCTGTCCCTGACGGCACGGGCCGGCGCCGCAACGTCTAACCCCGCCCCTGCTCCAACGGCCCCTGATGGGGCCTTCTCCACTTAAGCGTCCCATCAGGAAGGCCCACTCATGGCTGAGTTCGACCAGATCTTCGCGAACGACCCGAACAACCCGCAGAACGTCGCCGAGAACGGCGTCATCAGCATCTACGCCCCGGGCACCCGCACCCTCCTCGCCCTGAAGACGGTGACGGGCGGACCGCTGTCCAACCCGCTGCAGCTCAACTCCCGCGGCTTCGGGCCCGCGTTCATCGCTGACGGGTACACGCTCGTGGCGTGGGAGGCGGTCGCCCCGGGTGAGGTGTTCCAGGGGACGTTCAAGTCCTACACGGGAGTGCTGCAGGAGGCTGTTGCGGCGAAGACGGCGGCGCAGGGCGCTCTCGGGCAGCTCGAAGTGGCAGTGCCCGAGCGTGTTTCCGCTGAGGTCGCGGAGGTCGTCGCAAGCGGTGTCCTCAAGGGCGAGCCCGGCAAGGACGGGGCGAACGTCGCCACGACCAGGGCGGCTGTCGCAGGGGAACTGCAGGATCCCACCAGCCCGTCCCGCGCTGTACTAAGTGCCACAATTGCCAATGCGACCGTTGGCAGCAAGGGGCGCCGCGCACCTCTCGCGAAGTTCAAGCAGCGCGCCGCCAACAGTAGGACGCAGGCGGTCGCCATCGTTTTTGACGGATCCTCCACGACAGCAGGAGGCAATGCAACCACCCCTGCTCGACGGTATGTGAACAGGCTTACTGCGATCATCCAGGGCGAATACCCCAGCGGCGCTGGCGCCGAGTCAACGCCAGTGATCCTCGACGACTCGTTCACCGCCCCGATCAACACCCCGGGCATCCACGCCTACAACGCTGGCATCCCCGGAGCGAGGACCGACGTGTACGTCTCGCCGATCCGGGCGACGCAGATTGGCCTCATAAAGCCCGCGCTCGTCATCCACATGCCCACGTCGAACGACTGGACAGCTGGCTACGACCCCGCAACATCCAAGGCGAACATCCTCGATGCAATAGCGCGCATGGATGCCGCAGGGGCATCCGATGCTGTCCACCTTCTAATCAACCAGTTCCAGCGCTTCGACTACTTCGGGCCGCGGCTCTGGCAGGACTACGGCGCGATCATGAAGGAAATTGCCGACAGCAACCCAGAGCGGTTCTGGTACATCGACTTGAACCCGACCTACCTGGCACTCGACGTGCCGGGGGCGGACCCGCTCGATGTGATCGACATCGACCGGACGCACCAGAACGACAAGGGCCACGAGCTCATGGCTGACCTCCTGCGGGCCGAGTTCGAGATCCCGGCGCAGATCAGTGTTGGGACCGCCCTTGTGTCCACGGTCGACGTTCTTACCCGGACGGCCCCTGTTGCCGGCGTTCGTGACTCGTTCGATAGGGCGGACGCCGCGAACCTTGGCACCGCCGACAGCGGCCAACCATGGGGCGCCGGAGGTTTCGCCATCGTCGCGGGGAAAGCTGTACCCGTCACGGGCGGCAATACGTTCCTCACCTGGGCGCAGAAAGACTTCGATCTCCGTGTGAACCTCACATGGGCTGCGGGTACGGCGCCGGGCGTCTTGTTCCGCAGCTTTGACGGCGGCAACAGGATGGGAGCCTTCGTCGATAGCGGCGGGGTGTTCCTCGCGATCACGAAGAGCGCAGCCAGCACCAACGTGCTGGGGCTTCGCTTCGCCCCCGTCGCGGGAACAACGTACGCACTCAGGGTTGTGGCGCGGGGGAACCAGTTGAACGCCTACCTCGATGGCCGGCTGGCTCTCGCCCACACGCTTACTGTGGACGACCTGGCGTACTTCACGGCCGGCACCCAATATGGTTTCCGTTGCGCGGCGGCTTCCTCGGCTGTTGCGTTCGACGCTTTGACTGCGCGGGTCATCTAATACGTTGGACTGCGCGGGCGTTGGCCCCCACCCTTTACGGGGTGGGGGCCTTCTCTTCGTTTGTCTGTGTCCGCCGCTTCTGGCCTGATTCTGGGAGGGCGAACAGCCAGCTCGTTACCGGGCGTCGTGATAGGAATACGCCAACGTACCCGGCGCCTACGGCTGTGAGTAGTAGGGCCGGGGCGGTGATTTGCCACCACGTCACGCCAAGGCGCCCCAAGAGCGCGGAGGCCGTCATGATGACGAGGAAATGGGTTACGTAGAAGACCAGTGACCCTGCCCCTATGCACTGCAGGAAGATGGGCTGGATACGGAGGGCTAGCCGGTACATGACGAGGAAGCCCGCGATGGGGACGACTACGAAGATCGGGGAGAAGCTGACCGCCACTCCTGCGACGGACAGGGCAGCCCCCGCGCCGCCGATCAGAATGGACACTAGGAGGACCCATGGGTTCTTCGCGGCGGCGTCGAACTTGGTGCGGTTGTTGGCGATGATCTGCCCGAGGAAGAAGAACCCGATGAGGTAGGTGAATCGTTCGGCGTTGGTCAGCGGGCCGACGAAGGCCCAGTCAACGGCGAAGGATGACAGCCACCCTAGTAGTCCGATCAAGGGGTGGAACCTGGATGGCACGAGTAGGGCGATGAGGTAGTAGACGAAGAGGATCGCCAGGTACCAGAGGTAGGTGGGCGGGTCGTAGAGGATGAGCGCATAGTCCGTCAGGTCCAGCCCGCCGCCGTAGAGCCCGACCGCTGAAACGACGATCACGGACCACAGCAGATAGGGCCAGAGCACTTTGCCGGCTTTCCCTGACAGGAACTCGGCGGGCGACTTCGCGAGCGAGCGAGGCAGCAGCATGCCGGAGAGGATCATGAGCGCTGGCATGCGGAACGGGTCTAGAAAGTCATCGAGGGAGAGTAGGGCGCGGGGAACGTCTGAGATTGTGGCCGCTTGCCCGATGCCGTGGTGGTAGACAACGAGGAGGATGGCTAACCCGCGCAGGGCGTCCATCCACTGTTCGTGTTCTTTGCGTGGTTTAGCGGCGGCTGACTCGTGTGCTGTTGAGATAAGGCCCCAGCCCCTTGCCTGATGTCGTGCCTGCGGGCATCGTGCCCGGTGTTGCTTAGAGCGCTTCGGCTTGCGCGTCTGCGTCTTGTTCCTGGCATCCCAGCGAGCAGTAGAAGTAGCTTCCTTCTGGTCGGATGGGGGCGCCAGCTTCACCGCAGCGCCGGCACACGTCTGGTTGTTCACCAACCCGGCTCCACCATGCGCGGATGTGGTCGATCGGCGCGAGCTTCCCCATCAGCATGCGTGTCATCCTATCCGTTGCCCCTGGCCTTTCGGGCGTGGGGCGTGTCCGTGTTTGGCGGTGTTGCTTAGGTGAGTTGCAGGGCGGCGATCGCGAGGAACAAGGTTCCTGCGCCAAGGAGCGCTGCTCCCAGGATTGTGAGCCGCCTGCTCGTGTTGGTGTTCCGCCAGACCCGTCGCATGTGTGCAATTTGTCTCCCCATGCGCTGAAGCTTACGGCGTTCGTGTGTCTGCGGCGTTTCGCGTGGCTGGTGCTCTCCACATGCTGGCTCGACTCCGCCATAGATCCGGCTTAGTGCAGTGCCGCCCCCACCCTTCATCGGGTGGGGGCGTTCTGTCGTTGGCGGGCGCTACGGTCGCAGGCATGGAAGAACGCAAGCCCCGCCCAGGGTGGCACGGGATCCCGCCCTCACGGGACAGGTTCGTACCGCCCATCAGCCTCCCCGAGCCCACGGAGGGCGTCACCAGGACCACGGAGAAGGCGCCACCCATCTGGTGCGAGCTCATCTACCCCGATGGTCAGACGCAGACGGTCAAGGGCTTCGCGATGGCGTGGACGAACAGCCTCGTCCTCTGCCAGTGGGTGGAGTACTCGATGGCTCGCGAGGCTTGGGTGGACGCTGGGGTGGTGAAGCGCCGGCAGGTCGAGGATCCGCGGCCGCATCGGGACGGTTGACCCCAGTTCGTCCCACTAGGATCAGGTCATGGCCGATCAACCCCGTTTCATGACCCTGCCCGATGTCGCCGCGGAGCTCGCAGTCAGTCAGTCGCAGATGTACGCGCTCGTGAAGTCCGGCGACCTGCCGGCCATCCAGGTGGGTGGGCGAGGGCAGTGGCGTGTGGAGCGGGTGAAGCTCGAGGAGTACATCGCTCGCATGTACGAGCAGGCCGAGAAGCAGCGCGGGAAGCTGGCGCCGGAGGACGTCGCCGGCGAGTAGCCCCGGCAGGCTCTGGCTCTGAGTTAAGTCTAAGTTTTTTCCCGAACGGGACAGTCATAGAATGAACGACTCTAAGCGGAATTGAGGGCCGAGACACCCTAATCCGCGCGTTCTAGGGGCAGAATCGGGCACTAACCGTTCACTCACTGATCTGTCAAAGGACTCTGGTTCTCCTTCAATGGGTTCCGGGTTCAAGTCCCGGGGGGTGCACGTCGAATCCCCGTTCGCCAGGTCTCGCCGCCTGGAGGACGGGGATTCGTTCATTTCCCGGCCCGGCCGGAAGCTCTCCGGGTTCGACCCGGCTCGGGCCTACGATGGACCCGTGAACGAAATCCTGTCCTTCGCCGGCAGCTACTGGTGGCTCGTCTTCCCGCTGTCGGGCGTCTTCGCGATCTGGGGCAGGTCATGGTCGGAGGCCACCGAGCGGCGGCACCGGCGCAAGGTGGAGATGTACCGCCTGAAGCACCCGGGAGCCCTGCACGGGGCACACGCCCGGCCGGACGCCGCCCCCGAGCAGCCCCAGAACCGCGAACGGGATGTCCGGCACGTCGAGCGCATGCATGACGAGGTCGACCGGAAGTGGCTGTCCTACGAGCTCGACGCCGCGAAACTCATCGACTACCCCACCATGACGGATGTGCGGGAGCCGCTCACCGTCGCCTTCCTCCGCGCCAAGCGCGTGGCCGACTCCCTGCGTCCCGAGGACCCCGCCGAGATGTCCGCCGAGGATCTCGCGGAGTACCGCTCGGCCGTCACCTCGTACGACGTCGCGTTCCAGGTGGCCGAGACCGAGGCCCGGCGCGTGCGGGCGAGCGGCTTCACCCCCGAGGAACGGCAGCGGCTGGAGACGGCCAGGAAGCTCGTCACGGTGGCGATCGACGACGCCGCGACGGCCGCAGAACGCCAGACCGCGTACCGGCGGGCGCGCCGGGAGCTCGACGGGCTGATCGTCCTGCCGGACGCGACGATCACCGATCTCGAGGAGAGGATCGCGGGCGCGATCGACCAGCGCCGGCCCTGATCTTCCCAGCCCGCGGTCCCTGGGCGATAATCGCACCTGTCATCACGGAGGCGTGGCCCAGGTCACCCGGCAGGAAGCGGACATCATGGCAGCGACGATCAACACCTACCTCAGTTTCAAGGACACCGCGGCGCAGGCGATGGAGTTCTACCGGTCCGTGTTCGGCGGGGAGCTGCAGAGCACCACCTTCGGGGAGTTCCAGATGAGCGAGGACCCGGCCGAGCAGGACAAGATCATGCACTCGATGCTGACCACCCCCTCGGGCCAGGTGATCATGGCGGCCGACACACCCAACAGCATGGAGTTCACGCCCCCGGCCGGCCACTCGATCTCGATCAGCGGTGACGACGAGGCCGAGCTCCGCGGCTACTGGGACGCCCTCGCCGGCAGCGGCAGCGCGGTCCTCCCCCTGTCGGAGTCGCCCTGGGGCGACAGCTTCGGCATGTGCGTCGACCGCTTCGGCATCAGCTGGATGGTCAACATCGCGGGGACCGCGGCCAGGGCGCAGGCGGCCGGGGACGGTGCGTCCAGCATCGCCTGAGACGGCCGCCCGGGTCCACCGGGCCGCCCGGGCGGTCCGCCCGGGTCAGCTCCGTGTGCCGGCGTCGAGTTCCAGCGTCGGCTCGTCGGGCGTGGAGAGGGTGAGCACGGCCTCCTCGATGCGCTCGTGGTCCTCGATGTCGCGCTCGACGGCACGGAGGGCCACGGCGACGTCGTGCTCCAGGCGGTCGCCCACCAGGTCCACCGCGGCCACGAGGTACAGCCGCTCCGGCCCCACGTACTCCAGGTGCAGGTAGGTCACGCGGTCGATGCTCGCGTGCGCGCCCAGCCGTCCGGCGACCGATGCGAGCAGCGCCGGTGACACCGCCTGGCCCACGAGGAAGCGCCGGTTGCGGTCGATCAGGATCACCGCGATCACCCCGAGGAGCACGCCGACCAGGATGGACCCGATGGCGTCCGCTGCGGACGAGCCCGTGAGCTGGTGCAGCAGGATGCCGAGGAAGGCGATGACCAGGCCGAGGAGTGCGGCCGCGTCCTCCGCGAAGACCGCGCGGAGGGTGGGGTTCGAGGTCGTCGACACGCTCTGCAGCGTGCTGGTGCCCCGCTCCTGCCCGGCCTTCCGCGCCTGCCGGAAGGCCTGCGTGAACGAGATGCCCTCGAGGACGAAGGCGATGGCGAGGACGGCGTAGGCGATCCCGTAGTCGCCGGCCGGTTCGGGCTCGAGCAGTTGCTGGATGCCGTGCGTGATGGAGACGACAGCACCGGCGGTGAACAGCCCGAAGGCCGCGAACATCGACCAGACGTACGCCTCGCGCCCGTACCCCATGGGGTGCGACCGGTCGCGGCGGCGCCGTGACTTGCGTTCGGCGACGAGCAGGAAGATCTGGTTGCCGGTGTCGGCCCACGAGTGGGCGGCCTCGGCCGTCATGGAGGCGGAGCCGGTGATCATCGCGGCGACCGTCTTCGCGCCCGCGACGAGGAGATTCGCGATGAACGCGATGATGACGGTCACGGGTTTCTCGCCGCCCGATGACTCCTGCTGCTCCTTCCCGGGGCGGGTCCCGTCCGCTGCCTGCGTTGCCGTGTTCTTCATTGCCGTCCTTCCGGAAGGGCGGGTGACGGGAGGGTGCGCCGTCGGGCACTCTCCCGTCGCCCTCGTACTACTTGGACGCTTCCTTGTTCACATCGGTCGGCGAATCGAACTCCCGGTCGGGGAGGTTCTCCAGCGTCTCGAGGACCGCGCCGTCCGCGCCCTTGTCCTTCGCGTGCCGGACGAGGTCCTCCTTGGAGGCCGGGTAGTCCATGCCGCCCAGCGCCTTCTGGATGTCGATCGGACTCGGATCTGCCATCTGGTGCTCCTTCATGTCGGTTCGTTCTCCTGTGGTGCTCCCGCGGCGGGAGCACCGTCACTGGCCCAGGATCACCCGGGCAGCGTCTATCTCCCGGTCCGGCACCGTGGTGGGCGCCTCGAGGTGCACGGCCCCGGACGGGAGGATGCCCGCCCCGCCGTACCGCTCCATGACGCGCCACTGGGCGGCGACGTCCTCGCCGGCGTGCCCGGGCGGGGAGCCTCTCCCAGAAGTCGAAGCCTCCGCACTCCACGAGGGCCTTCCGGTCGAACAGGACGCAGCCGCCCACCCAGGCGACGCGGTACAGCCTCCAGTCGCCGGGTGGGATGGCGAGGTCCGCGGCGGCGTGGGCCAGGTTCGCGGCGTTGTGCAGCGGCCAGCGCGCGAAGCCCTCGGTGTCCGGGCGGATCCGCTCCGGCAGCACCTCGTTCCCGGGCCACAGCGCGAGCCCGGTGCGTTCGTGGGGCCGGCGGTCGCCGAGATAGGACAGCCCCTGGACCGCGGACCCGACGAATCCGCAGCCGGCCGTCCGCAGCGCCCGGACCATGCGGTCCAGCGTGCCGGGCTCGAGCCAGACGTCGTTGTCGAGGAAGAGGACGAAGGGCGCACGCGCCAGTCCCAGGAGGTAGTGCCGGTGCTCGGCCAGTCCCCTGCGGGGCAGGTGCCGTTCGAGCCGGACCGACCGCCCCTGGGCCTCGAGGACCCGCACCATCGCCCGGACCGCGGGCTGGATCCAGGACGCGGCCTCGCCGTCCGTCTGGTCGCTCACGATCACGCGGAAGGGCACGCCCTCCTGCGCGGCGAGGCCCGCGAGTGTCACGGCGAGTTCCGCCGGGCGCCCGAAGGAGGGGATCAGGACGTCGACGGCGGGCTCGTCCGCCGGCGCGTCCGATGCCCACTCGCCCGACCAGCGCGGCGTCACGGCGCGTCGTCCCTCAGTGGTGCGGACCGGATCCTGCGGACGACGGCCGCCGTGGAGCGTTCCGGGACGTAGTCGAGGATGCTGACGCGTCCGCCGCAGGCCTCGACGGCCGGCGCCTCCTCGAGCATCTGCGCGGTGTAGTCGCCGCCCTTGGCGTACACGTCGGGCCGGAGCAGTTCGATCAGCGGCACGAGGGTGTCCGTGGTGAAGACGGTGACGTAGTCGACACAGCTCAGGGACGCGATGATGCCCGCGCGGTCCGCGATGGGGTTGATGGGCCGGTCGGGGCCCTTGAGCCTGCGCACCCCGTCGTCGTCGTTCAGCGCGACGACGAGGACGTCGCCGAGCTGCTTGGCCTGGTTGAGGGAGCGGGTGTGCCCCCGGTGCAGGACGTCGAAGCACCCGTTCGTCAGGACGATGCGCTTGCCGGCCGCGCGGTCCTCCGCCACCCTCCGCAGGAGCTCCTCGATGGTCAGAGCGGTGTCCGCGACCTGCTGCAGGTGGCCGGTGAGGTCAGCCGTCGTGCACACGGAGGTGCCCGGGCGGTGGACGACGACGTCGGCGGCGGCCTGCGCCAGATCCAGGCTCGTGGTGAGTGGCAGGCCCGCGGCCCGCGCGGCGGTGAGGCTCGCGACGAAGGTGTCCCCCGCACCGGAGGCCTGCTTCTCGGTGGCGGGCCGGGCCCAGGTGCGGTGCTCCTCGCCGTCCTGCCCGAGCAGCACCGTGCCGTCCCGGTCCAGGGTGACCACGACGGCGGCGGCGTTCGTCGATGCGAGGAGATCGGCCCTCCGCGCCGGTGACGGTCGCGGCCCGGTCCGAGCGCGGGTCGAGGCGCACGGCGAGGACCTGCGCGGCCTCCTGCGCATTGGGCGTGACGATGTCCGGGCCGAGCGCTGCCCAGGCGGCGGTGTCGTGGGCGTCGACGACGACGAGGGTGCCCGGATCGATGCTCGAGGCATGCCCGAGCGCCGCGCGGACCTCCTCGCCGAGCGCGCCCGAGCCGTAGTCGCAGACGACGACGGCGTCGGCGCCCGCGACGGCGGCGGGGATCGTGGCGGCGAGGTCGGTGAGCGCCGACGACGGCAGGTCGCCGTGCGTGTCGTCGAGGCGGAGCATGACCTGGTCACCGCCGAGGATGCGGTACTTCGTGGTGGTGCCCACCCGGGGGTCCTGCAGGAGATGGGTGGTGTCGACGCCGGCGTCCTCGAGGATGCCGCGCAGGCGCTGCCCGGCGTCGTCGGTGCCGATCAGGCCGCACATGCGCACGTCGGCGCCGAGGGCGGCGAGGTTCATCGCCGTGTTCGCCGCCCCGCCGGCGGCGTAGTCGCGCCGCGTGATGTCCACGACCGGCGCCGGCGCCTCCCGGCAGAAGCGCTCGATGGTGCCGCTCCACCAGCCGTCCAGCATGGCGTCGCCGATCACGGTGATGCTCGGCGCGCGGTCGGCGATGGCCGCGGGGACCCAGGCGGCGAGGCCCCGGACCTCGGAGAGGTCCTCCCCGGCGTCCTGTGCCGCGGGTGCGATGCCCCCGGGCAGGTTCTGCAGCGCGTCGTCCATCAGGCGCCCTCCTGCGGAGGCGCGCTGATGTGCACGACCTTCACGAGGGCGAACTCGTCGAGCAGTTCGGGCCCGTAGCCGAACCCAGCCCCGCTGATGCCGCGGGGCTGGGCCGATCCGCCGGGCGCACCGCCGAAGACGGCGTTGACCTTGACCGTGCCGACCGCGAGCCCGGCGATGGCCTGCTGCGCGTGGGCGATGCCGCCCGTCAGCACGGACGCCGCGAGCCCGTACGGACCGGCCGCGGCGAGGCGCAGGGCGTCGTCGAAGCTGTCCACGACGGTCACCGGCGCCACCGGGCCGAAGGTCTCCTCGGTCATGACCGTCATGGCATCGGTGCAGTCCGCGAGCACCGTGGCCGGGTAGTGGGCGCCCGGGCCGCCCGGCACCTGCCCGCCCTCGAGGCACCGCGCGCCGAGGCTGATCGCCTCCGTCACCTGCGCGTCCACGATGTCCCGCATGCGCCGGTCGACGAGCGGCGCGAAGTCACCGCCCGTGTTGCGGCTGTGGGCCTCGGCCGCGAGGGCGGCCAGGAAGGGTTCGGCGATGGCGCGGTGCACGTAGATGCGCTCCACGGACGTGCAGATCTGCCCGCTGTTGGCGAAGGCGCCGAGGGCCGCCTGGCCCGCGGCCCACACGGGGTCGACGTCGGCGTCGACGATCAGGGGATCGTTGCCGCCGTTCTCCCGGATGACGTGCGCGCCGGTGAGGGACGCCGCCCGGGCGATCCGCGCCCCGGTGGCACTCGAGCCGACGTGGGCGAAGACGTCCACCCCCGTCTCCATCGTGATCATCTGCCCCACTCCGGCGCCGCCGGTCAGGGTGGTGAGGACGCCGTCGGGGAAGGCCGGCTGCAGCAGGCGCCCGAGCAGTTCGCCCACGTGGGGGCACCGCTCGCTCGGCTTGTGGATGACGGTGTTGCCCGTCACCAGGGCGGCACCGATGAGCCCGGCGGCCACGGCCACGGGGTCGTTCCACGGCGTCAGGAGCGCGGCGACCCCGCGCGGCTCGGCGACCGTGTAGTCGGTGGCGGTCACCGCTCCGCGCAGGCTGAGCCCGCGGTGCACGGGGCCGAGTTCCGCGTACTGCTCGAGCGTGGCGATCCCGGCCTCGACGCCGCCGAGTGCGTCCCCGAGGGGCTTGCCGGTCTCGCGCGTGTTCAGTTCCGCCAGCTCACGGGCACCCTCCCGCAGTGCCGCGGCGGCCCGCCGCAGGGCGGCACCCCGGTCGGCCGGGCTGGTGGCGGCCCATTCGGGCTGCACGGTCCGCGCCAGGCCGACGGCGAGCGCCACCTGGTCCCGGTTGGCGGACGGCAGCGTCCCCACCTCGCTCCCGTCGCGGGGATCGAGGATGGTGAGGGACTCGTCGTCCTGCACATCAAGCAGGGTGTGTGCCTGGGAGTTGATGGACATTGCGCTCCTCGATGTCGTGTACCGCCGCGGCGTGGTCCCGCGGCACGGCTAGTGGTCCCGTACCCGCCTCCCGTGCTTTCACACAGGGCGCCCGCCGATTTCTACGCCACACCCGCGCGGTCATCAGCACGCTTAGCATATGGTGGCACGGGAAGGGGCAGCGGGTCTCCTGCTCCCGGCGAAGGCATTGACAGCATGGCGCAGGCCTGCCGCTGGGGGCACCGGGGGCCTGCTGCTCGAGGCACCGCGATCAGCGACAGGAACGGGGAGAACGTGACACAGCAGGCGGACACGACAGCGGATTTCGGCGGTCGCCAGGACGAGGCGAGGTCGGTGGGGCCGGTGCTCGCGCCGTTCGAGGACGTCCGACGGATCGCCGTCCTGCGCGGTGGCGGCCTCGGCGACCTCATGTTCGCGCTGCCCGCCATCGCCGCTCTCGAGGACCGCTATCCCGGGGCGGAGATCACCCTCCTCGGGATGCCCGGGCACGCCGCGCTGCTCGAGGGCAGGCCCGGCCCGGTGTCCGCGGTGCTGGAGCTGCCCGTCTCCCCCGGCGTCCGACCCGGCGAGGAGGATCCGGAGGCGGTGGAGCGGTTCTTCGCCGCCGTGCGCGGGTCCTTCGACCTCGCCGTGCAGCTGCATGGGGGCGGACGCAACTCCAACCCGTTCCTGCTGCGGCTGGAGGCCCGCCACACCATCGGCACGCGCACGCCCGACGCCGTGGGACTGGAACGGACCATCCCGTACGTCTACTACCAGCACGAGGTGTTCCGCGCCCTCGAGGTGGTGGGGCTGGCCGGGGCGGTGCCGCGGGACCTCGAGCCGGCGGGTCGAGGTGCTGCCCGCGGAGGCGGAGCGTGCCGCGCAGCTGACCGGCCCGGGACCCGTGATCGCACTGCACCCCGGCGCCACCGACCCGCGCCGGCGATGGCCGTCGTCGTCGTTCGCGGAGATCGCGGTGCGCGCCGCGGCGGACGGCTGCGAGGTGGTGGTGGTCGGCGACGCCTCCGACGCACCGACGGCCGAGGAGATCGTCCGCCTGGCACGCGCGAAACACCCGTCGGCGGACGTGCGGTCGCTCGCGGGCCGGCTGACCCTCGGCGAACTGACGGGCGTGCTGGCGCGCAGCGCGGTGATGGTGGGCAACGACAGCGGCCCGCGCCATCTGGCGCAGGCCGTCGGCACGCCGACCGTCGGTGTCTACTGGATCGGCAACGTCATCAACGCCGGGGCGATGGGACGCAGCCTCCACCGCGTGCACTTCTCCTGGGTGGCGCACTGCCCGGTGTGCGGCGTGGACGTCACCCAGGTCGGGTGGACGGCCCAACGCTGCGAGCACGACGACTCGTTCGTTGCGACCGTCCAGCCCGACGCCGTCTACGCGGACGTGGCGGAACTCAGGGCCACGAGCCTTCTTCTGCGTGGGCGATGACCATCTCGCGGATCTCGCAGCTCTTGGGCTGCGACAGCGCGAAGAGGATCGCCTCGGCCACGCGCTCGGGGTCGTTGAGGCGTGAATCGTCCTGCGGCTTGTACTGCTCGTCGCGGTCGTCGAAGAACCGGGTCTTCATGCCGCCGGGGATGATCGTGGTGACGCCGATCTGCCCGGCGGTCTCCGCGGCGAGGGCCTGTGAGAAGCCCATCACCCCGAACTTGGAGGCGCAGTAGGCCGTCGCGTCGCCCACGGCCTTGATGCCCAGCGTGGAGGCGATGGTGACCACGCGGCCGTGCGTCTGCTTCAGGTAGGGCAGGGCGGCGCGGGCGGTGGACGCGGTGCCCATCAGGTTGACGCCGATCACCTTCTCCCACTGGTCCGCGGGCACCGTGTCGAGCGCCCCGCACCGGTCGATGCCGGCTGCCGTGACGACGGCGTCGAGGCCGTCCATCGTCTCGGCCGCCTCCCGCACCGCCGCCTCCACGGCCTCGCGGTCCGCGACGTCGACCTCGAAGGCCTTGACGCCGGTCACGCGGCTGATGTCGCGGTCGAGCACCACGGGGGTACCCCCTGCGGCGAGCACGCCCTGCACGATGGCCGCGCCGAGGCCGGAGCCTCCACCGGTCACCAGGACGCGTCCCGGGTTGAAGCCGTTGCCTGCCGGTGTCGCTGCCGTGCCTGCTGTCGTGTTCTCGGTCATGCTGTTCCTTTCGTTGCGTTGCTCCCGGCCTGCTGGATCGGACCGGGTGCGGTTCTGCAGCGCGTCAGCCGACTCGGGCGAGCGCGGCTGCAAGTCTGGTGGTGGAGCGGGCCGGGATGTAGGGGACGGTGACCGTCCTGCCGCCCCAGCTGCTCACGAGCGCCGCCTCGGGCAGGTCCTCGGCCGCGTAGTCGCCGCCCTTGACCCAGATGTCCGGCTGGAGGCGGGAGATGGCGTTCTCCGGCGTGGACTCCCCGAAGACGAGCACGGCGTCCACGCACTCCAGGGCGGAGAGCAGTTCGGCGCGGTCCTCCTGCTTGATGATGGGACGGCTCTCGCCCTTCAGCCCTCGCACGGACTCGTCCGAGTTGAGGAGGACGATCAGGCAGTCGCCGAGCTGCCGTGCCGCCGCGAGGGTGCGGGCATGGCCCGCGTGGAGGAGGTCGAAGCACCCGCCGGTCGCCACGACGGTGCCGCCCGCCTCCCGCGTGCGGCGCGCGACGTCGAGGGCATCGAGGCCGTCGACGGGCAGCTGCCGCGGCGTGTCCTGCCGGCGGCCCATGGCGCCCACTCCCCCGGAGCCGAGGAAGCGCGCGGCGGCCTCCGTGGCCCGCTGGGCCGCGGTGTCGATCGGCTCCCCCGAGGCGAGGCCGACGGCGAGCGCTGAGGCGAACCGGTCGCCCGCCCCGCAGGGGTCCGCGGCGGTGACGCGGGGTGCGGGGACCACCTGCGGCAGGAGGCCCGGCGCGGCGACGAGGGCCCCGTGTTCGCCCATCGTGACGAGCACCGCGCGGCTGCGCCAGGTGGCCAGGAGGACGTCCGCGGCAGCCGCGGCGGCGCGCGTGCCGGAGCCCTGGACGTCGGCGAAGCGGAGCGCCTCCCCGAGGTTGGGGGTCACGGCGGCGACGCCGGGGACAGGCTGCGCCCCGGAGGGGTGTGGGTCCCACACCACCGGGGTCGACGCGGCGAGGGCTTCGAGGCGGGCGCGCAGCGCGGGATCGGCCAGCAGCCCCCGCCCGTAGTCCGCCGCGATGACCGCGTCGGCCCCGTCGAGCGCCGCCAGCATGGCGTCGGTGCATCCGGGGACGGGCGGTGTGGCGCATCCCTCGTCGAAGCGCACCACGGGCTGCCCGGACGCCCGGACCCGGGTCTTGACGGGTGTCGGGGCGCCGGAGGGGCCGGCGACGACGGCGATGCCCTCGAGCTCGGCACGGAGCAGCCCTGCGGCGTCGTCCTCCCCGAGGACCGTCACGAGGACGGCCTCGTGGCCGTCGGCCTCCAGCATGCGGGCCACGAGTCCTGCACCGCCGGCACGGCGCCGGACGGCGTCGACGTCGACGACGGGCACGGGCGCGTCGGGCGACAGGCGCCCGGCATCACCCGAGAGGTCCGTGTCGAGCAGGACGTCACCGACCACAACGATCCTCATCGCTGCTCCTCCTGGCGGCGGCGGTGCACCTCGGCGTCGAAGGCCCGGCAGATCGCGTGGAGGGCGATCAGGTGGCCCTCCTGCGCATTGGCGGACTTCGCCTCGATCGCCACGAAGTCGTCGACGCGCTCGGTCAGCGGATTGGGTCCCGCCGCGGTGAGGGCCCACGTGGTCACGCCGGCCGCCCGGGCCGCGTCCACGGCGTGCAGCAGGTTGGGGCTCCTGCCGCTCGTGCTCAGGAGCAGCAGGATGTCTCCCGGGCGCCCGTGCGCGGTCACCTGGCGGGCGAACATGCGGTCGAACCCGTAGTCGTTGGAGATCGCCGTGACGGCCGAGCTCTCGGCATGGAGGGAGATCGCCGAGAACGGCTCGCGTTCGCCGTCGAACCGGCCCACGAGTTCGGCGGTGAGGTGCTGCGCCTCCGCGGCGGAGCCGCCGTTGCCGGCGGCGAGCAGGCGCTGGCCGGCCATCAGCCGCTCGGCCATCTCCACCCCCCAGCCGGCGAGGGTGCCGACGTTCTGCAGCAGCGACTCGATGGCCGGGCCCACGGAGCGCAGGTGGTCCGTCACGATCCGGCGGGAGTCCTCCCCGGGAGGGGCCGTGCTGCCCGGCGCGCCGGGGGTGTGCGGGCGTGGACCACGGACGGGTGCCGCGGTATCGACAGGACCGGTGGTCCTGTCCTCGGATACGTCGGTGATGTGAGTGGTCACAGTGCCCTGCCTCCCGTGCTCTCGAGTCGACGCGCGGCGCTCCGCCGCGCTGTGGCCGGCTGTGCGGGCGCTGCCGCATTCAGGGCCGTCTGGTACGCCTTCTCCGTGTCGGCCGCGATCCGGCTCCACGAGTAGCGGGCCTTCACACGGCGGTAGCCGTTGCCGCCGAGCTCGCCGGCCCAGTCGGGATCCGACACCACCTCGGCGATGGCCGCCGCGATGGCCGCGGGGTCCTGCGGCGGGACGTGGAGGCCGGTCTTGCCGTGCACCACGGTGTCGACGAGTCCCCCGACGGCGGCGGCGATCACGGGGACGCCGCACGCCATCGCCTCGAGCGGCACGATGCCGAACGGTTCGTACCAGGGCGCGCAGACCACGGCGTCGGCGCTCCTGAGGACCGCCGGCATCTCCGCGCGGGAGACCTGGCCCCGCAGGACCACGCGGTCGCCGACACCGAGTTCGGCGGCCAGGGCGGTGAGCCGCTGCGCCTCGGGATCCTCCTCGAGGCTGGCCGAGTTGCCGGCGCCGCCCACGATGACGAGTTCGACGTCGTCGCGTCCCGTGGTGGCGAGCTCCGCCAGGGCCCGGATGACGAGATCCATGCCCTTGCGTGGCACGAGCCGCCCCACGCTGACGATGCGGTGGGCGCGGCCGCGCGCCTCGACGGGTCCCTGCGGGCTGAACAGCTCGAGGTCGACGCCGCAGGGGGCGATGGACACGTGGCTGCCCGGCACGCCCATGGCCTTGAGCTCGAACACCTCGTCGGAGCAGGTGGCGACGATGCGGTCGGCGCTGCGGCCCACCATCGCCTCGAGCATGAGCCGCTCGGACGGGCTGGTGTCCTCCGAGCCCTGGTGGCGGCGCTTGACCGTCCCGAGCGCGTGGAAGGTCTGGACGACCTGCACGGGGCGGCCGGCGCTGCGCGACTGGCGGGCGGCGTCGAGTGCTGCGATGCCGGACATCCAGAAGTGCCCGTGGACGATGTCCGGTGCCTGCTCGCCCCAGTCCTCGACGATGCCCTCGGCGAGCTCGCTCATGTAGGGCAGCAGCATGTCCTTCGGGACGCTGCGGACCGGGCCCGCCGTGACGTGCACGACCTCCAGCCGGGGGTGCGTCCGCACCCGGTCGGGCAGTGCGGCGTCGTCGCGGCGGGTGTACACCGTGACGTCGTGTCCGCGGCGGGCGAGCGCGAGAGACAGTTCCGCCACGTGGACGTTCTGTCCGCCGGCATCGACGCCCCCCAGTGCCGCGAGCGGGCTGGCGTGCTCGGAGACCATCGATATCCTCACTGCGCTTTCCTTTCTGTCGAGGCCAGGACCCGGTGCCGCAGCGGCGCCCGCTCCAGGACGTCGTCCCAGTCGGCGAGGAACCGGGCGAGCCCGTACCGTGCCAGTGCCGCTTCCCGTGCCACCAGCCCCCGGGCCCGGGCTTCGTCCGGGTCCTCGAGGAGGCGGGACGCCATCCGGACGAGGTCGTCGATGCTCGTCGAGATCGCGCCGGCCTCGGGCGGGACGGCCCGGGCGGCCTCCGTCGTCGCGAGCGCCAGCACGGGGGAGCCCCACGTGCATGGCCTCGAGGAGCGAGAGCCCGAGGGACGTCCACCGCAGGGGATGCACGTAGGCCCGGGAACGCCCGAGCCGGGCGTGCAGCCGCGCCGTGGGGAGGTCGCCGCCGATCCGCAGCTCCCCGGGACCGAGGTCCAGGGCGTCGGCGAGCCGGTCGGTGCCCATGCCGAAGACCTCCAGCGGGGCGACGCCGGCGAACCGCGGCAGCAGGTCCGTCCCCGTGATCCTCCCGCGTCGGACGGGTTCGTTGATGACGGCGGCGAGCTGCTCGAGCTCCCCCGTGTAGAGGTAGCCCGGATCGACGATGCCGTGCTCGATCACCGTGGTCCTGGCGACGCCGTTGTCCCAGAAGAGCTCGTTGAAGTGGGTCACGTGCACCACCGGGATGTCCGTCTGCTCCGCGAGCGGGTGCACCGTGCCGACGATGTCGCGGCGCGGCGTGTTGTGCTCGAGGAAGACGGCCGGCAGGTCGCGTCCGGGGGTGCGGCCGAGGAGGCGCTCGCACTCGGCGATCTCCTCGACGCGCTGCAGGACGACGGCGTCGATGCCGGCGTCGGCGAGGTCGGAGGGCGCCACCTCGATGACGGAGGCGGGCCAGTCGCGGCCCGCCCGGCCGAGTCCCCAAGCGCCGCCGTCGGGCGTGGTGGGCAGCACGTAGGTGTGATCACCTCGCACGAAGGCGTCGGTCCACCCTCCGTGCACATGCCATAACAGGATCCTCATCGGTTTCCCCTCGTTGTTCTGCGGCCGTCGGTGCGGCCGATGCTGCGGCGTGAGCCGAGTGACGATACTCCGGAGCTGAGGCGGAGGACGGCGTCGACGACGTCCTCCGGGGAGACGGTGGACAGGCACGGGTGACCCTGCACGGGGCAGATCCGGGCCCTGCTGAGCGCGCAGGCGGCGTTCTGGTCGCCGAGCAGCTCGACGGGGACGCGATACGGTGCCCAGCGGATCGCCGGCACCACGGGCGAGAACAGGCAGACCACGGGCGTGCCCACGGCGGCCGCGAGATGTGCCGGGCCGGTGTTGCCCGTGATCACCACCGAGGCGCCCGCGAGGACGGAGCCCAGGGCGGCGAGGTCGGTGCGCCCGCCGAGGTCCAGCGCCTCCGGTCCGGCGACGGTGGAGGTCAGGTCGGTCTCGCCCGGCCCGCCCGTGACCACCACGCGGAAGCCGGCCGCGGTGAGGAGCTCGACGGCGGCCGCGTGGTGGAGCGGCGGCCAGGCCCGTGCCGGCACGGACGCGCCGGGGTGGACGACGACGTAGGGGCCCTTGCCCACCAGGTCCGAGGCGTCGGTGAGTCCCGTGACCTGGAGGCGGCCGTCGTCGCCGGGCGGCAGGGCGTAGCCCGCGGCCTCCGCGATGCCGAGCGCGCGTTCCGCCTCGGGCTGGTCCTCGGGGAAGTCCTCGCCGGGCTTGAGCCGGACGTCGAGGAGGGATCCCGCGTAGTCCACGGAGGCGCCCGCGATCCGGCGGATGCCGGCGAGCCGGAGGAGCAGGGCCAGCGGCAGGGGTGACTGGTGGAACGAGGTCAGCAGGACCGCCTCGTCGACGCCGAGGCCCGCGACGGCGTCGTGCAGCTCGCGGACGAGCTCCGGTGTGGGCTCGGGGGCGGGGTCCACGATCCAGGGCGCGGACCACGTGACGACGTCGACGACCCCCGGGAGGAGGCGGGCCGCGGCCGCACCCTGCGGGCCGCACAGCATGACGACGTCGTTCGGCGAATCGCCGTGGTCGCCGGCCGCGACGGCGCGGACGGCCGGACCCGCGAGCAGGACGTCTCCGGCGCTGTCGAGGCGGGCGACGAGGACACGCCGCCTCACGGGGTGCCCGCCCAGAGGGACTCGACGGCCTCGGCGAGGTCCCGGGCGACGGCCGGGGCATCCCGGATCTCCTCGTCCAGGGTGATGTCGGTCGGCACCAGCACGCCGCGGGCCCCGGCGGCCGCGGCGGCGCCCATGTCCGCTCCGATGTCCCCGATCACGGCGACCTCCGCCGGGTCGAGGCCGAGCCGCTCGCTGGCGGAGAGGACCATCCCGGGGCCGGGCTTGCGGCACCGGCAGCCGTCGTCCGCGCCGTGGGGGCAGACCTCCCACACCGCGAACGGACCGAGCAGGTCCTCGACCCGGGCGTTGACGGCATCGACCTGTTCGCGTGTGACGTAGCCCCGTGCGATGCCCGACTGGTTGGTGACCACGCCCACCGGGATGCCGCGCGAGCGCAGCCCGTCGAGGACCTCGCGGGCGCCCGGCATGGGCCGCACCAGCGAGGGGTCGCCGTTGTACGGGACGTCCACGACGATGGTCCCGTCGCGGTCGAACAGGACCGCCTGGGGGGCTGTCCGCGGGAGTCCGGCCGAAGTATGCATACTGGCTTAGTTCCCGAGAAGAAGCAGTACTAAACACCTGACGCCGAACTTCTTCTCCCGGCGTCGAGCGGCGGCGGCAGCGGGAGGCCGTCCCAACCTCTGGCAGGATGATTCGCATGACTTCCGAGGGCACCACCGCCACGGGCATCCGGCCCGCCTCCGCTCCCGTCCAGATCCCGGCCTCGACGCCCGCCCCGGACGGACGCCCCGAGATCCTGGCCCTGCGCGCGCTGAAGCTCGGGGACCTCCTCGTGGCGGTGCCCGCCCTCAAAGGGCTGCGCCGTGCGTTCCCCGAGCACCGCATCCTCTACGCGGCGCAGGAATGGCTGCGGCCCATCGTCGGCCTCACCGAGGCCATCGACGACCTGCTGCCCACGCACGGACTGGATGATCCCCTGCCCATCGAGCACGGGCGGATCGACCTGGCCGTGAACCTGCACGGCAGCGGGGGCGAGAGCAGGGGCCGCCTCGAGGAGATCGGCGCCAAGCGGCGCATGGGCCACCGCTCCCCCGGCTGGGACGGGCCCGAATGGCGCGACGGCATCCTCGAACGGGAGCGCTGGGCGTCGCTCGTCTCCTGGCACGGCGTCCCGGCGGACCCGCTCGACTGCCGCCTGCGGGTGCCGGACGGCGGGAGCCCGGCACCTGACGCCGTGGTCGTCCATGTGGGGGCGGCGTACGGCAGCCGCCTCTGGCCGGTGGAGCGGTTCGCGACGGTGGCACACACCCTGGCTGCCGCCGGGCACCAGGTGCTGTTCACCGGTAGCGCGAAGGAACGGCCCCGGGCGCTCGCCGTCGCCGACGCCGCCGGCCTGCCGGCGGAGACCGTGGCGGCCGGGCACCTTCCGCTGGACCGGTTCGCCGCCCTGATCGCCGGCGCCTCCCTCGTCATCTCCGCCGACACCGGGGCCGCGCACCTGGCGTCGGCGTACGCCCGGCCGTCCGTGGTGCTGTTCGGACCGGCCCCCGCGTCCGAGTGGGGACCGCCACCCGGGCCGCACACCGTGCTGACCGACGAATCGCTGCGCCTGGGTGAGACGTTCTCACCGACGCCGGATCCCGCGCTGATGGCGGTGACCGTGGAGCAGGTGTTGGCGGCGGCGGCCGACCACGGCATCTCCTAGGGCCGCCCTCGGGTGTGCGCCGCGCAGGGTTTCCGGGCGTCTCAGGCGATGCCGGTGCGCGCGGGACGCTGACCCTGCGCGGCGGGGGCGTCGAGGAGCCGTTTCTGCAGTTTGACCAGGATGCGCGCGAGGGTCCGGGAGACCTGCATCTGCGACATCCCGAGCTCGTCCCCGATCCCCTGCTGGGTCTGCTCCATGAAGTAGCGGCGGTAGAGCAGCTCCTTCTCACCGGCGTCGAGTTCGTTGACGGCGCCGCGGAGCGAGATCATGTCATCGCTGCGCTCCATCCCGTTGGAATCGCTCGCCAGCGTGTCGGCCCAGGTGCGTCCCTCGGTCGGTGCGTCGAGGGAGTCGGGACGCAGGCTCGAGTGGGAGGCCTGTGCTTCGAGGATCTTGTTCTCCGGCCAGCCGAGCTCCAGCCCCAGCTCCCGTGCCGTGGCCTCGCGCCCGAGCCGCTGAGCCATCGCGGGAGCGGTGCGGGCGATCTCCGTGCGCAGATCCTGCACGGCGCGTGGCGGTCGGACCACCCAGCACGAGTCCCGCAGATAGCGCTTGATCTCCCCGGTGATGGTGGGTACCGCGAACGAGGCGAACGGGATGCCCCGGCCCGGGTTGAAGCGCTGCACCGCCTTGATGAGTCCGAGATAGGCGACCTGCCGGATGTCCGAGGCCTCGGGCCCCGAGAACGCGAACGAGCGGGCCACCGATTCGGCGATGTCCATGTGCCGCAGGGCGATGTCATCCTGCAGGGCCGCCTTGAGGGGACGCTCGGGGTACGCGCCGTCCGTTTCCGGGGCGTCGGCCTCCGTGTCCTCGCCGGGAGCCTGCGTGCCCTCGCCGGGACAGGCGGGGGTGACCGCGCGGACGGCAGGGGGCTCCGCGGCGGAATCGGGGTCGGCGGTACCGGGCATGCTGTTCTCCGTCAGGCGTTGGACACTCACGCTTCCCAACAAAACATCAGTCTGCTTAGTACGCAAGACCCTTTCCGCGAACAATCCGATTCTGCAGGGGTCTTCCCTTTTCCCGGCGGTGCGGGTAGAAGCGTTCCGCGCGCCGGCCGCGGCGGGAACGGAAAAGCCCCCTACCCGGAGGGCAAGGGGCTCGACGGACCTCTGCGGTCCAGGGAGGTGCTCAGCTCGACAGGGTCGCTGCGGGGCCCGCGGCACCGGGGCCTTCGAGGGCCACCCCGTCCTTCGCGCCGGCGCTGCCCGCCGTCCAGTTCCACCGGGGCGCACCCAGCTCCCGGATGACTCTCTGCAGGTGCCCGCGCAGCTCGTCGGACACGAGCCCCCCACCGGCCACGAGGGTGCGCTCGATGTCCTCCGCGGCGTCGAGGACCCTGCGTCCCGCCGGCGAGATGGACACGGTGTGCGAGCGCCGGTCCAGGTCGTTCCGGACGCGCGTCACATGGCCGCGCGTCTCGAGCCGCGAGAGGGTCTTCCCCATCGTCTGCGCCTGGACCCTGACGATCTGGGCGAGGCTCGCCTGCGTCATGGCACCCTGATCCGCGAGGACGCCGAGGGCGATCACGCCTGCATGCGTCACGCCAATGTCGACGAGCCGCTCGTTCCAGGCATGCTCGACAAGACGCGCCGCCGTCGTCAGCAGTCGTCCGGTGGGCCATTGCTCCAGATCGGGCATAGACCGTGCACTTCCTCTCGATCGCAGATCGGGTCCCGTCTCCGGCACCGGATCTCCCCCTATGATAGCTAGGCCAGCTAGTCAATTTCTCCCGGCCGGGCCCGGAGGCCTTGCCGGGAGACGGCTGCACCCCCGCCCCACCCCAGCCGAACCCCAGGAGTATGCATGACGCAACGACTCGCTACCGGTGATAGTGCCCCCGACTTTACGCTCTTGGATGCCGAAGGCAACAAGGTCTCGCTCTCGTCGCTCAGGGGCGGAAATGTCGTCGTGTACTTCTATCCGGCGGCCGCCACCCCCGGGTGCACCACCGAGGCCTGCGACTTCCGGGACAATCTCGCCTCGCTCGGCGCCGCGGGGTACCGCGTGCTGGGCATCTCGCCCGACCCGGTCCGGAAGCTGGCAGCGTTCTCCGAGCAGGAGTCCCTGACCTTCCCCCTGCTGTCCGACGAGGACCACGCCGTCGCGGAGGCCTACGGAGCCTGGGGTGAGAAGAAGAACTACGGCAAGACGTACGAGGGCCTCATCCGGTCCACGGTCGTCGTCGACGCCGAGGGCAGGGTCGCCCTCGCGCAGTACAACGTCCGCGCGACCGGCCATGTCGCGAAGCTGCGGCGCGACCTCGGCATCGACCGGTAGGCAGCCGCGAGCCACCGCACACCGGGTCGCCCTGGCACGGCGCGGTGGCGATAGAGTGGATCCGACCGGATGCCCTCCCTGCGAGGCATCCGAGCGTGAGTGGCGGAATTGGCAGACGCGCTGGATTTAGGTTCCAGTGTCTTCGGACGTAGGGGTTCAAGTCCCCTCTCGCGCACAGTAGAGCTTCTAGTCAGGGGCGCATCGGCCGGGTCGTTATTGATGAAGTTGGCGGAAGTGTTGATGGGGGCGACGATCTCGAACAGGTCCAACCACTGCTCGAGGTCAGGGTAGGCGTTGTCTAAGCGGCGGTAGACCTGAAGTACGCGGGTTTGTCTTCGGATGCATGGCTCAAGAAGATACGGGTCATGGAACGGCGGTATCCGACCGCCTCCACACATGGATCCGGCTTAGTGCAATCGGTCGAGCCGGTACCTTGCCTGGGCTATGAGGTCTTCCTGGTCTAGGCGCGACAGGGCAGGCCACGGGTCATCGCACACGACGTTGTGCTCCACGAACCGGTGCACTGCTTCTAGTAGCCGTTTCATGCGCTGACGCTAAAGCTCGGGGCCAGCGCCTCAACAGCGTGTGCGGTACTCCACATGTGCTCCTACTACTCGGATCCACCCGAGAGGAGTCCATGAATCCGGCTCAGTGCAGTGACACGCCCCCACCCTCCTCGTGAGGGTGGGGCGCTTTCGTCGTTGGCGATCAGTTACTCCTCATTAGACGAGGGCCTGTGCGATGGCCAGCTGGTTCGGTGAGGGTTCGGCCTAACTCCGGGCACCAGCCTGCAGGTGCCTGATCCTCAGCGATATGCCCGCTGCCGCCAGGACTATGCCTCCGCCAAGGGCGACGATTCCTAGGTTGGTGGGTTGTTCGTCGGTGGTAGGGACTCCGGTGTCAACGCCACCAATGGGCACCTGACTGACCTGTGGAGTAGACGTACCGATGGCAGGGAGCTGCGTGGTCGACGCCGTCACCTCAACGGTCTGGTCAACTTTCAACACCCGTCCGCTTCCGCCGTCGACCCAGTAACCCCTGATCAAATAGGTGCCCGGTACGGGGAAGGTCACGTGTGTGGAGAACACCCCGTTGGCGTCGGAGATGATCGTCTGCTGCGGTGGGAGGTCAGGATTCGTGTACCGCTCCTCGTCAATGAACGCCAACTTCCGAGGCTCATCGAAGTCGATCCACACCTCGGTATTCGGGTACGCGTTGATCCCACCAAACGTGATGGTCGTCCCGGCCTCGAAAACCGTCGCCGAAATCGTCGGTTCCTGGCGTGGCGGGATTTCCAATGCGCCCGCGGCGGGAATGCCCGACAGCAAGATCAGGATTGAAATCCCAAGGGCGGCAGCGCTGGACACCATCAATTTCTTCATACTTCCCCCATTTCACAAGGCACCGCCGGAGGCGGGACGCCTGAGTTTGTCGAGTGTGCCTGTTTGCGACCTCGCTTCTCAATGTAGTTGTTGGGTGGAACCCGTGCCCGCGTTGTGCTCCCGGTTCCATCACGATCTGAAAGCGTGAGCCTCATCCGGGGGCGGCCCCTTCCGTCATTGGTGGGTGCAACCCTGCTCGGGATGAGTGATCGATCCCAGGGCGGGCACGGGTACCACTGGCATGGGTATGCCCCGTCTGCTGACCGGTTCGTCCGCCCGAGTCCATGCCGGGGCCGGCCGAGAGCGTGCACTGGACGACGGAGGAGGCACCGGCTGTGTGGGTAGACCTGACCTACCCCGGCGACGTCGTGCAGACGGTGAAGGGCTTCGCTATGGCGTGGCCGAAGGAGCTCGCGCAGGTCCAGTGGGTGGAGTTTTCGATGGTTCGTGAAGCGTAGGTGCCCCCTGGCGTCGTGCGCCGGCGGCAACTCGAGGAGCGAGGTCCGCATCGGGACGGGTGACGAGGGGACCGTGGTCCCTTCGCCTGGCCTGTTGATGCCATCAACGCCACCCGGATTCCGGACACTCCGGGGACCCTCTCAGTTTCCGCCGTTACCCAGCGCGGTCCTCGGGGTGGGAGCCGAAAAGGGCCAAGAGGAGTTTTCAAGTCCCCTCTCGCGCACACGACACAGCGGCGGCACCGGCCTCCGGGTCGCTCACGAAAGCCCCGCCGGGCACCGATCCGGCGGGGCTTTCCGCTGGCCGCGGCGGCGCCGGGAGGCACAACGCGGCAGGTCGTGCGCGCATCGGGGAGGGCCCGTGCGTGCCCGCCCGACGGCGGCCGGCGGACTCCTTCTCGAAGATCCCACCCATCCACCCCCGCGGGGCATCCGAAGTACCTCCGAGACATCGACACGATGTGTTTCACCGCAAACCACAGCCCACAGGCGCCCTTCCGGGGTGCCATGTACGGAGGACAATCTCATGGAAACCACCAAGCGTAGGAACCTCTCGATCCTCGGGATCGCAGCCATCTCGATGCTGAGCCTGGCGGCCTGTGGCGGAGGCGACGAGGCATCGTCCGAGTCCAGCCCGAGCAGCGCGGCCGGCGAGAGCAGCATGGCCAGCGAGTCCGCGACGCCGGAGGCGGAGATGAGCCCCTCGGCTTCCGCCGACGCCATGATGGACCCCGCGGCCAACCTGGTCGGACCGGGCTGCGCCGGCTACGCCGAGCAGGTCCCCGACGGTGCCGGCTCCGTCGAGGGCATGGCGCTCGATCCCGTCGCCACCGCCGCGTCCAACAACCCCATCCTGACCCAGCTGACCGCTGCGGTCTCCGGCGGGATCAACCCGGACGTCGACCTCGTCGACACCCTCAACGGCGGCGAGTTCACGGTCTTCGCACCCGTCGACGACGCCTTCAAGGCCCTGGATCCCGCGACGCTCGAGACCCTGAAGACGGACTCGGCCATGCTCTCCAGCATCCTCACCTACCACGTCGTCCCGGGCAAGATCCAGCCCGCCGAGCTCGAGGGCACCACCCAGACCACGGTCCAGGGCGCGACGCTCGAGGTCACCGGCTCCGGTGACGCCCTGAAGGTCAACGACGCCAACATCGTCTGCGGCGGCGTCCAGACCGCCAACGCCGTCGTGTACCTGGTGGACGGCGTCCTCACGCCTCCCGCCGGCTGAGCATCGGAAGCGTCCCTGGCGCACACCTCTGACATGCTCCAGGGCAACGGACGGACCCCCTCACCGCGGTGAGGGGGTCCGTTCGCTCGTCCGGCCGCGGTCCGGGCAGCGCGGACAGGACCATCACCTAGACTTGAGGATCAGAAACCCGGACCGCGTCGGACCGGGAACCACTGCCCTTCGGAGATCCTGCTGTGAAGACCCCTGCCGCGCGCCGCATCGGCCCTGGACGCGCCCGTCGCGGCGTTCTCCCGCTCACGGCGGTCCTCACGGCGGCCTCGCTGGTCTCCTGCACGGCGGGTGAGGTGTCCCCTCCCCAGCCGTCCGCGGCCGCGACCACCCCGGCCGCGGAGGCGTCGACGTTCACGTTCGGCACCGCGGCCGACCCCCGTACGCTCGACCCGGCACTCGCCAACGACACCGAGTCCTACCGGGTGTCGCAGCAGATCATGGAGGGACTGGTCGGCGTCGATCCGCTCACCTCCGAACCGACGCCGCTCCTGGCCGAGGCGTGGGAGGAACAGGACGACGGACGGACCTACGAGTTCACACTCAGGGACGACGTCGTCTTCCACGACGGCCTGCCGTTCGACGCGCAGGCGGTGTGCGCCAACTTCGACCGCTGGTACCAGCTGCCCGCCGCCGCCCGCGCGGGCGCCTCCCGCCTGCCGTTCGAGAACGTGTTCAAGGCGTTCTCCGACCGGCCCGAGGCGACCCTCTACGAGGGGTGCACCGCGACGGCCGAGCACACCGTGGACCTGCACCTGCGCAAGCGGATCACCGGGCTCATCCCGGCGCTCGCCGCTCCGGCCTTCGCCATCTCCTCCCCGGCGGCACTCCGGTCCGGGGCCGCCGACGAGCTCAGCGAGACCCGTGACGGCATGGCCATCTCCCGGTACGGCCTCGCTCCGGTGGGTACCGGGCCCTTCAGCCTCGTCTCCTGGACGCCGGGCGCCGTCGACCTCGCCGCCTTCCCCCGGTACTGGGGGGAGCGCGGCGAGATCCAGAAGGTCGCCTTCACCACCATCCCGAACCCGGACTCCCGCGCGCGGGCCCTCACCTCGGGTCGGATCGACGGTTACGACTTCGTCAGCGTGGACAGCGCCGTCGACCTCGCCCGGAACGGCCTCCAGTTCCTGCAGCGCGACCCGTACTCCGTGCTGTACCTCGGGATGAACCAGGCCTTCCCGGGAGTCGACGACCCCCTCTTCCGCCAGGCCGTCGCCCACGCCATCGACAAGGACGCCCTGATCGACGGCCGCTTCCTCAACGGCACCAAGCCGGCGCGCCAGTTCGTCCCGGAGAAGCTCGGTGTGAGCAACGACACCGTGGCGGACTACGGGTACGACCTCGACCTCGCCAAGGAACTGCTGGAGGAATCCGGGTACGACGGGCGCGAACTGCCCTTCTACTACCCGCGCAACGTCTCCCGCGCCTACCTGCCCTCGCCGGAGAAGGCCTATGCGGAGCTCAGCCGCCAGCTCACCGAGGCCGGCTTCAACATCAAGCCCGTCCCCGTCGAGTGGAGCGACGGCTATGTGGCGGCGGTGCAGAAGCCGGGCGACCGGGCCTTCCACCTCCTCGGCTGGAGCGGGAGCTACGAGGACCCCGACAACTTCGTCGGCGCGCTCTTCGGCAGCCGCAACGACGAGTTCGGCTATGACGACCCGCAGCTGTTCAGCAAGATCAACCGCGCCCGCGGACTGCCGAACGGCGAGGACCGGACGACGGCGTACGCGAGCATCAGCTCGCAGATCGCAGGACGGATCCCCGCCGTGCCCCTGGCCTTCCCCATCTCGGCGCTGGCCATGAGCGCCCGCGTGACGTCCTATCCGGTCAGCCCAGTGATGCGCGAGGTCTTCAACCGGATCGACCTCGCCGACGCCGAACCCCTGCCCGACCCCTCGGACTGAGCCGCCACGGACCCCGCACCCCGTGCTGCCCGGGCGCCCCGCGGATTTAGGGAGTGTCACTGCCAGAGGCTAGGCTTTCCTTGCTACGACCTTGCGACTGGAGACAACGTTGACCACTAATACTCTGGGCTCCCCTGCCAAGACCACCGACGTTGTGCTGATCGGCGGTGGGATCATGAGCGCCACGCTCGGCGCGTTCCTCCGTCAGCTCCAGCCCGAGTGGGACATCTCGCTCTTCGAGAGGCTCGACGTCGCCGGCCTCGAGAGCTCCGACCCCTGGAACAACGCCGGCACGGGCCACTCCGCCCTGTGCGAGCTGAACTACTCCCCCGCCGGCAAGGACGGCTCCGTGGACCCGGCCAAGGCCGTCGCCATCAACGAGCAGTTCCAGGTGTCGCGTCAGTTCTGGTCGCACATGGTGTCCGAGGGCCATGTCGGCGATCCCCGGACCTTCATCAACCCCGTGCCCCACATGAGCTTCGTCTGGGGTCAGGCGAACGCGCAGTACCTCCGCCGGCGCTACGAGGCGCTCAGCGCCCAGCCGCTCTTCAGCACCATGGAGCACAGCGAGGACCACGACACCATCGCGGGATGGACGCCGCTCGTCATGCAGGGCCGCAACCCCTCGCAGCCCGTCGCCGCGTCACGCGTCGAGGGCGGCACCGACGTCGACTTCGGTGCCCTGACCCGCCAGCTGACCGGCTACCTGGAGGGGACCGGCGTCGACCTGCACTACGGCTTCGACGTGCTCGACGTCGCCCGCGCCACCGACGGACGCTGGGACGTCAAGGTCAGGAACAGGACCACCGGCGAGACCAGCACGGTCACCACGAAGTTCGTCTTCATCGGTGCCGGCGGCGGCGCCCTGCACCTGCTGCAGCGCAGCGGCATCCCCGAGGGCAAGGGCTTCGCAGGGTTCCCCGTGTCCGGCCAGTTCCTCCGCTGCACCGATCCCGAGCTCGTGGGCCGGCACAACGCCAAGGTCTACGGCCAGGCGTCGGTCGGAGCTCCGCCCATGTCCGTGCCGCACCTGGACACGCGCTTCGTCAAGGGCGAGCGCTCCCTCCTGTTCGGACCGTACGCCGGCTTCTCCACGAAGTTCCTGAAGCGCGGTTCCTACCTGGACCTGCCCACTTCCATCCGCACCTCGAACCTGGTGCCCATGCTGGCCGTCGCCAAGGACAACATGTCCCTGACCAAGTACCTCATCACCGAGGTGCTGAAGAACCGGGACGCGAAGAACGAGGCGCTCACCGACTTCCTCCCGACGGCCGACGGCGGCAGCTGGGAACTGATCTCGGCGGGCCAGCGGGTGCAGGTCATCAAGAAGGCCCCCAAGAAGGGTGGCGTGCTGCAGTTCGGCACCGAGGTCATCACGTCCGCGGACGGCTCCGTCGGCGCCCTGCTCGGCGCCTCCCCCGGCGCCTCCACCGCCGCGCCCATCATGGTGGAGCTGCTGAAGCGCTGCTTCCCCGCCAAGATGACCGACTGGGAGCCCAAGCTCAAGGAGATGCTGCCCGGGTACGGAGTCAGGCTCAACGAGAACCCGTCCCTGGCCACCGAGGTCCAGACGCTCACCGACCGGGTCCTCAAGCTCAAATAACGACGGCGGTGCCGGGCAGCCGGACGCCCGCCAGCACCGAAGGCAGGTTCCTTGTTCCGTCTGGCCCATCTCTCCCTCGGTAACCGCGCGCTCATCGCGCTGATCACCATCCTCGCGTCGGTGTTCGGCGTGATCACCCTCGGGTCGCTCAAGCAGGAGCTCATCCCCTCGCTCGAGTTCCCGCAGATCACGGTGCTGTCCTCCGTGCCGGGGGCGTCCCCCGCGTACCTCGACCAGCAGGTGAGCGAACCCCTCGAGGCGGCACTCAGCGGTGTCGAGGGGCTCGAGTCGTCGTCCTCCACCTCCCGCACCGGCGTCTCCACCGTCAGCCTCGTGTTCGTGTACGGCACCGATCTCGACCGGGCACGCGCGCAGGTGGACCGGGCCATCTCCACGGTGCGCCCCACCCTCCCGGAGGACGTCGAGCCGCAGGCCCTCGCGGGCAGCATCAGCGACCTGCCCATCGTGTTCATGGCCGTGTCCTCGGACCAGTCCCTCAGCGAGCTCAACGGCGACCTCTCCCGGCTGACCGTCCCCCGGCTGCAGAAGATCGAGGGCGTACGCACCGCCGAGGTCTCCGGTGGGACCACGCAGCACGTCGCCGTCCTGCCCCGGGACGGCGCACTCGCCGCTGCCGGGCTCACCGTCGCCGACCTCACCAGCACCCTCGAGGACAACGGCGCGCTGTTCCCGGTCGGGACGCTGGAGGAGGACCCCCGGTCCCTGACGATCCAGGCGGGAAGCCGGATCGAATCGCTCGACGACATCAAGGCGCTCCCGGTCCTCCCGTCGTCCTCGACCTCCTCGTCGTCGCCGACGACCTCGCCGACGTCGCCGACGTCGCCGCCACCGTCGGCACCGTCGGCACCGGGCGGTGCCGCAGCCGCTCCTGCGGCTCCGGCTCCGGCTCCCGGTTCCGGTTCCGGTCCGGTCGTGACCATCGGGGAGATCGCCGACGTCAGCCTGGCCGACGACGCCGCCACCTCCATCACGCGCACGAACGGCGTGGAGACCCTCGCCCTCGCGGTGACCAAGGTGCCGGACGGCGACACCGTGCAGATCTCGCAGCAGATCGTGGACCTCGTGCCGGACCTGGAGGCCGAACTCGGCAACGCCGCCGACATCACCGTGGTGTTCGACCAGGCGCCCTTCATCGAGAGCAGCATCAACGACCTCACCACGGAGGGCATCCTCGGTCTCGTCTTCGCCGTCCTCATCATCCTGGTCTTCCTGCTCTCGGTTCGTTCCACCCTCGTGACCGCCATCTCCATCCCCCTGTCACTGCTCATCACGTTCATCGGGCTCTACGCGGCGGGCTATTCCCTGAACCTGCTGACCCTCGGCGCCCTGACGATCGCGATCGGGCGCGTGGTGGACGACTCGATCGTCGTGATCGAGAACATCAAGAGGCACCTCGGCTACGGGGAGGACAAGCGCGAGGCGATCCTGACGGCTGTCCGTGAGGTGGCAGGAGCCATCACCGCCTCGACCCTGACCACCGTCGCGGTGTTCGCCCCCATCGGGTTCGTCGGCGGTCTCGCGGGCGAACTCTTCCGGCCCTTCGCCGTCACGACGGGGATCGCGCTGCTGGCATCCCTCGCCGTGGCGCTGACCATCATCCCGGTGCTGGCCTACTGGTTCCTCCCCAGCACCATGCCCTCACGCCGGGGAGCACGCCACGCCGCCGCGGTGCCGGAGGACGGAGCCCGGGAGGCTCCCGCGTCCGAGCGGCCGTCCCTCCTCCAGCGCGGCTACCTGCCCATCCTGTCCGGCACGCAGCGTCACCCCGTCGTCACGCTCGTCAGCGGCCTGATCGTGCTCGGCGCGACGGCGGCGATGGTCCCGTTCCTCCCCACGAACCTCCTCGGCGGCTCGGGCCAGAACAGCTTCTCCCTCACGCAGACGCTGGCACCGGGCTCCAGCCTCACGACGACAGCGGAGGCGGCCGCCCGCACGGAGGACATCCTGGCCGCCGATCCCCGGATCCGGGACGTCCAGCTCACCGTCGGCAACGCGGAGGGCGGCTTCGCCGCCCAGTTCTCCGGCGGTGCCTCGGTGGCGACGTTCACCGTCATCACCGACGAGGAGGCCGACCAGGAGGAGCTCCAGGAGTCGGTCCGCCAGGAGCTCGACGGCCTCCAGGACGCCGGCACCTTCTCCGTGTCGAGTCAGCAGGGCGGCTTCGGGACGTCCAGCACCATCGACGTCGACATCACAGCTCCCGTTCCCGAGGACCTTGCCTCGGCCAACGCCGCCGTCCTCGACGGCCTGCAGGGCATCGAGGGCGCAGGCGAGGTCACGAGCAACCTGTCGGCTGCGAAGCCGCAGGTCCAGATCGACGTGGACCGCGCGGCCGCCGTCGAGGCGGGCCTCAGCGAAGGCCAGATCGCCGGCCTGCTCGGCGGGAGCATCAGTCCCGTGCCCGCAGGGTCCGTGCGCTTCGACGCCGACGACTTCCCGGTCCTGATCGGGGAGGGCACACCCATCACGAGCCTCGACCAGCTCCGTGCCCTCCGGATCCCGACGGCGCAGGGGCCCGTCCCCCTGACGGATGTCGCATCCGTCGAGGAGGTGGAGGTGCCGCTCTCGGTCACGAGCACCAACGGGGAGCGGACGGCACGCGTCTCGATCACCCCCGCCGGGGACGACCTCGGTGGCCTGACGACGGCGGTGAACGAGCGGCTCGCGGGCGTCGACCTGCCCGCCGGCGCGACGGCGACCGTCGGCGGCGCCTCGAGCCAGCAGACCGAGTCCTTCGACCAGCTGTTCCTGGCGCTCTGGGCGGCCGTCGCCATCGTCTACGTGATCATGGTGGCGACGTTCAAGAGCCTCGTGCAGCCCCTGATCCTGCTCGTGTCGATCCCCTTCGCCGCCACGGGCGCCATCGCTCTGCTGCTGATCACGCGGATCCCGCTCGGACTGCCCTCGCTCATCGGCATGCTGATGCTCGTCGGCATCGTCGTCACCAACGCGATCGTGCTGATCGACCTCATCAACCAGTACCGCCTGCCGCGGAACGGAGCGCCGGGACTGCCCGTCGCGGACGCGATCCGCGAGGGCGCCCGCCAGCGCCTCCGGCCCATCCTCATGACAGCCCTCGCCACCATCTTCGCGCTCACGCCGATGGGCGCTCGGGCTCACAGGCGAGGGAGGCTTCATCTCGCAGCCGCTGGCGGTCGTCGTGATCGGCGGACTCGTCTCGTCGACGGCGCTGACGCTCATCCTCGTCCCGGTCCTGTACCGGCTCGTCGAGGGGCGCCGTGAGGAACGGGCCCGGCGAAGGGCGGCCGCCGCAACCGCCTGACGCCCCGAGGGCTCCCGCGTGCAGCCCGCCCCGGCCGCGTAGAATGGATGCATACGTATCCAATGGCCGGTGGAACCGGCGGGAGGCCGGGGAACAGCCATGCGCGACCAGTCGAACACCGCAGGGAAGCCGATGGCCGCCGGCCAGGACGGCGAGGCCGCGTCCGGTCCGTCGACCCGGCAGGCCTCGGAGACCTGGGAGTCGCTCTTCCGCGCGCAGGTCGGCGTCATGCGCCGCCTCCGCCAGGACCCCGTGTTCCGGGAACTGCCCATCGGCGAGTACGACGTCCTGTTCAACCTGAGCCGCTGTCCGGGAGGCTGGACGCGGCTCAACGAACTCAATCATCACCTCCTGATCAGCCAGCCCAGCCTCAGTCGCATGGTGGACCGCCTCGAGGCGAGGAACCTGGTGCGGAGGCGCCCTGCGGAGACCGACCAGCGCGGCGTCGAACTGGCCCTCACGGACGAGGGCCGGGCGCTGCAGCGGCGGATCGGATCGGCCCACGTCCACCGCATCCAGGACGTGCTCGCGCCCGTTCTGGACCCGGCCGAGATGGCACAGCTCAAGGCCCTGACGGACAAGATCAACGCGGGCCTCGGGCAGTAGGTCAGGCTCTGCCCCTCGCGCCCGGCAGCCCCCGCCGTGACTTCGGAATCAGCGCAGGGATGCCCGGTCGGCGGCGCGTTCGACGGGCAGCGCGTCGACGGTGGCGGTCACCGTGAGGCGCGTGAGCTGCAGCGAACCGCCCACGGTCGAGACGAATGCCGTGTCCGTCGCGTCCCTGCCCGTCGCGATCCGCAGCATCGAGGCCCGCGGCGCGAGGCCTGTCGCATCGAGCAGGTGCCAGGTGCCGTCGACCCAGGCCTCCACGACCGCGTGGAAGTCCATCGGGCTGAGTCCCGGAGCGTACACGGAGGCGAGGCGCGCGGGGATGTCCCGCGCCCGCAGGAGGGCGATCAGCAGGTGCGCGTAGTCCCGGCAGACACCCCTGCGCGCGAGCAGGGTGTCCACGGCACCGTCCGTGAAGCGGGACGACCCCGAGACGTAGGACAGCTCCTCGGCGACCCAGTCCCGCATGCCCTGGACGAGATCCGGCCCCCGGAGGTCGGGCAGCACGGCATAGGCGGTGGGCAGGATCCTGTCGGATTCGCAGTAGCGGCTCGGACGCACATGGCGCACCAGGTCGACGTCGTCCCCGGGGGCTGGAGCCGCCTGTCCTGCCACCGTCGCCCGGTAGTGAACGGCGACCGAGGAGGCCCGAGGCGTGGTGAGCAGGTGGAGCCGGCCGCCATCGCCGTCCTGCTTCGCGCGGACCGCGGTCGGTTCGCCGTCGACCAGCACCGTCAGCTGCTCCTCGACCGACGCGTAGGCCTCCGGGGCGGCCACGGCGATCGACAGGACGATCTCGGTGCCGGCGGTCGTGGTGGCTTCGAGATCGGCGGAGACAGTGCGCTGCATGGTTCGTTGCTCCCGGTAGGCGGTTCGTTCGGTCCCAACTCTATGCTGGGGCGGGAGCGGTATCCTCGACGCCGGGCGGGCATCCCCCGGCCGGGCAGGACGCCCATGCAGGAAAGGCACACATGAGCGACTTCACAGCGGATTCGATCGGCGACCTGTCGGGACGGCGCGTGGTCATCACCGGCGCCAACAGCGGGCTGGGGCTGCAGACCGCCGTCGCGCTGGCAAGGAAGGGCGCGCACGTGGTCCTCGCATGCCGCAACGAGCAACGCGGGCGCGAGGCCGAGGGGCGGGTCCGCTCCCTGACCGGCAGTGAGAGCGTCGAGATGCGCGTGCTGGACCTCGCGAGCCTTTCCTCGATCCGCGACTTCGCGGCGGGCCTCGACGGTCCGGTGCACATCCTGGTGAACAACGCCGGTGTCATGGCCACGCCGAAAGGCACCACGGCCGACGGTTTCGAACTGCAGTTCGGCACCAACCATCTGGGCCATTTCGCCTTGACGGGGCTCCTGCTGCCGAACCTCCAGGAGGCGGGCTCGTCCCGCGTCGTGACGCTGTCCAGCCTCGCGCACAAGCGGGGGCGCATCGATTTCGGGGACCTGCAGTCGGAACGCCGCTACCGCCGCTGGAGCGCGTACGGCCAGAGCAAGATCGCGAACCTCTACTTCATGGTGGAACTCGACCGTCGGGCGCGCGCCGCGGGCTGGGACCTGACCTCCGTGGCGGCACATCCCGGACTGGCCAACACGAACCTGACCGCGGGCATGCAGGCACCCGCGCTGCTCGACGCCTTCGGCGGCTTCTTCCGGCTGATGGGCCAGTCCGACGCCGCCGGGGCGTCGCCCACCCTGTACGCGGCGACCGCCCCGGACGTCCGTGGCGGTGACTACTTCGGCCCCTCCGGGCCGGGCGAGACCCGGGGCGGCCCCCGCCTCGTGGCCCCCGTGCCGCGGGTGCTGGACCGGGACATCGCGGTGAGACTCTGGAACCGCAGCGTCGAACTGACCGGGGTGGACTACGCCACCCTGCAGCCCGCGGTCTGACCCTCGGCCTAACTCGCCGGAGCGGCCCCGACCTGGACGGAGAGGATCATCTCGCGGATGGTCGCGAACTCCGGGCCGGCATAGTAGGCCTCCGCCTCGCCGATGGTGCCGAAGGAGACCGTCCCCGGACCGGTCTCCGCGGGCACCTTGGGTGCGAGCACCTCGAGATCGCCGAAACTGAACCGGCCGAGGGCGTCGCTCCCCTGAACGGTGTTCGACAGCGAGCACGCCAGCCCGTCGGGTCCGCCGACCTGATCGGCGATCCCGTACGAGCCGAAGAAGCGGAAGCCGGTGATGAGCCGGACGACGAAGCGGGGTTCGAGGTCCGCGGTGGCCGGAGCTCCGACGGTGGGATCGAGCGGTTCGCTGCCGATGACGTAATAGGGTGTGCGTTGCGGCTCGGGGCACGGAGGCTCGGGCGTCACGATGCCGGTGTGCAGTTCGGCGGCGGTCACCCCCTCCGGCGTGCGGACCGCGTAGTGCAGCGAGCCCGGCGCATAGCTGCCCACGGCCGGCTCGAGCGGCTGCACCACCCATGCCTCGGGCAGTTCGAAACTCACGAGCCGCCCGGGATCGGTGAACACCTTCCATCCCTCGCGGGCCTCCCGCAGCGGCGCTGCCGTCGGTTCCGGCGTGCTGGAGGCGGACGCAGGCGGCGAGACGGATCCCTCGTCGTCCTGCGGCGCGGAGCACGACGTCAGCAGCAGGCCGGCGAGCGCCGCGGCGAGGACGGCCTGCCGTGCCCGTCGTCCCGGTCGGATCTCCTGCACGATCGTCCTGGGCTTCATCATGACGCCTCCCCCTCCATGGCACGGGTATCTCCGGTGACACCCGTGCCGCTCCCTGCCGCTAACTGCCGCTCCGTGCCGTCCGCTCTGCCTCGCGCGTCGCTCGATGCCGCCAGTCTAGGCTTCGGCGAAGCTGCCGTCCGGGTGTGCCGCGCCGAGCGACCGCACGGCACGCACGGACGCGACGACGGCCTGGGCGGCCACCTCGAGATCCCCCTCCGGCGTGCCCTGGGTCCATGAGAGCCGCACGGCGGTCGATGCGGTCTCCTCGTCGAGGCCGAGCGCCAGCAGCACGGCCGACGGCTCGGTGGAGCCGGCCGCGCAGGCCGATCCGCTCGAGCAGACGACCCCGCGGCGTTCGAGCTCCAGGAGGACCGCCTCACCGTTCACGCCGGGGAAGCAGAACGAGGCGAGGTTCGGCAGCCGATGCTCGGCGTCGCCGGTCAGGATCGCCCCGGGAACGCCCTGGAGGACCGCGGCGATGAACGCGTCCCGGGCGGTCGCTGCCGTGACTGCGACGCCCGGCAGGGAGCCCTGCGCGAGTTCGAGCGCCCGTGCGAGGCCTACGGCACCGGCGACGTTCTCCGTGCCGGACCGGCGCCCGCGCTCCTGGCCGCCGCCGTGCAGCACGGGCTCGCACGGCGTCCCGGCGCGGAGGTACAGCAGCCCTATGCCCTTCGGCGTACCGAGCTTGTGGCCCGAGATGCTGAGGGCCGTGACTCCCAGACGTCCGACGTCGAGGGGAAGCCAGCCCGCGGCCTGGACGGCGTCGGAGTGGAAGGGGACGCCTGCGCGGCGGCAGACGTCGGCCAGCGCTGCGACGTCCTGCACCGTGCCCACCTCGTTGTTCGCGTACATCACGCTGCAGAGCGTCGTGGTGTCCTCGAGCGCGTCGCCCAGCACGGCCGGCGAGACGAGGCCCGTGCGGGAGACCGGCAGGACGGTGATGCGGAAGCCGTGGAAGCGGCGGAGGTGGTCGAGTACTTCCAGGACCGCCGGGTGCTCGATCGCACTCGTGACGATATGCCGTCCCCGCGGGGCGGCGAGGGCCATCCCCTTGAGCGCGAGGTTGTCGGCCTCGGTGCCACCCGAGGTGAAGACGATCTCCGACGGACGGCAGCCGAGCAGCGCCGCGATGCGCGAGCGGGCCCGTGAGAACTCGGCCGCTGCCGCCTCGCCGTAGGTGTGGTGGCTCGAGGGGTTCCCGAAGGTGGTTGTCAGGAGGGGCCACATCTCCTCGAGGACCTCGCGCCGCGCCGGTGCGGTCGCGGCGGCGTCAAGGTAGATCATGGCGGCCGTCCGGCCGACCAGCCCGTGGGCCCGGCACCTGGACGAAGTCCAGCCCGAGGTCCAGGGAGCGGACGCTGTGGGTGAGGGCCCCGGCGGAGATGATGTCCACGCCGGTCGCGGCGATGGCGGCCACGGTGTCCAGCCGGACGTTGCCGCTCGCCTCCACGAGCGCGCGTCCGTCGATGAGGCGTACGCCCGCGGCGAGGTCGTCGAGGCCGAAGTTGTCGAGCATGATGGTGTCCACCCCTGCGGCGAGGACCGGGCCGAGCTGGTCCAGCCGGTCGACCTCGACCTCGACGTGCACGGTGTGCGGCACCCGCGATCGCAGGGTCAGCAGGGTGTCCGTGAGGGCCTCGGGGCCGTCGACGGCGAGGAGGGCCAGGTGGTTGTCCTTGACCATGACGGCGTCGGACAGTCCGGACCGATGATTGGATCCACCGCCGCACCGGACCGCCCAGCGCTCCAGGACCCGGAGCCCGGGCGTGGTCTTGCGGGTATCGACGATGCGCGCGTGCGTGCCGGATGCGGCGTCCACGAACGAGCGTGTGAGGGTGGCGATCCCGCTGAGGCGCTGGGCGATGTTGAGTGCTGTCCGTTCGGCCGTGAGGATCCCGGCCGCCGGTCCGCTGATCTCGGCGAGGACGTCACCGGCTGCGAACCTGGAACCGTCCGCCAGCGGGAGGTCGACGCGGATGCGCGGGTCCGTCAGACGCATCGCGGCCTCGATCGCGGCGGTCCCGCAGAGGGTGCCCGGTTCGCGCGCCGTGACGGTCGCCGTCGCCTGCAGGTCGGGATGGATGAGCGCCTGGCACGTGATGTCGCCCCACGGGGCGTCCTCGGCGAGTGCAGCGGTGACGATCGCGTCGATCAGGTGCTGCGGCGGCGGGGTGGTCGACAGGGCCGTGGAGGGCGGGGTGGCGGCAGTACGGGTCATGGCGTTGCTCCTTCGGTGGCTCGGACGTAGGACCGGCGCGGGGCGGGATGGCGGGGCGCGTCGTCGGGCTCGTCGGCGCGGAAGTGCGCACCGCAGGAGCCGGACCTGTTCGCGGCCGCGTGGACGAGGAGCCGGGCGCACAGCAGGAGGTTGGCGTTCTCGGGGTCGGGGCCGGAGCGGTAGGAGGAGAGGTGCTTGCGGGCGAGGTCGAGCCCGTCGTGCGTTCGCAGGATGCCCGCGTGGTCGGACATCAGCACCTGCAGATCGCGCCGGGTGAAGGGCTGGGTGGGTGCCTGCCCGTCCAGGTCCACGGGCTCGGCATCGAAGCGGGGCGCGTCCCCGCCGCCGCCGCCGGCGATCGCGGCCGCACAGCGGGCGCCGAAGACGACCCCTTCGAGCAGGCTGTTCGAGGCGAGCCTGTTGGCGCCGTGCACGCCGGTGCAGGCCGCCTCGCCGACGGCGAACAGCCCGGGGACGGAGGTCCGTCCGTCCGGATCGGTCCGGACGCCACCCATCCAGTAATGGGCGGCGGGGACGACCGGGACCGGTTCCGTGGACCAGTCGAACCCGTGCCGGGCGGTGAGCGCGGTCAGGGACGGGAAGCGCCGGGCCAGGAACGCGCCACCGAGCGCCGTCGCATCGAGGAGGACCCGCGGTGTCGGGCCGGTCGAGCTCTCGGATGGCTGCCGGGCGGGCCGGGAAGCGGCCTGGGTGGTGCGGGACGCAAGGTGTCCGGCGATGCCCCGGGCGACGACGTCGCGGGGCGCGAGGTCGCCGTCCGGGTGGTGGTCCGTCATGAAGGCACGGCCCTCGGCGTCGACGAGCCGGGCCCCCTCCCCCCGCACGGCCTCCGAGAGAAGCGGGTTCCCGGGGACGTCGAGCGACGTGGGATGGAACTGGAAGAACTCGAGGTCCGCGACCACGGCCCCCGCGCGCCACGCCAGTGCGACACCGTCACCCGTGCTGATCACGGGGTTGGTGGTGTGCTCGAACAGCTGGCCCGCGCCCCCGGTCGCCAGCACGACGGCGTCGGCCCCGATCCGCCGCACGCCCTCGTCCGTGAGGACCTCGACCCCGGTGGCGCGTGGAGCACTGCCGGGTGCCTCGTCGAGCAGCACCCGCGTCACGAAGGTGTGCTCCAGGACGCGGATCCCCTCGTCCCCGCGGACGGCTGCGGTGAGTGCGTCCACGAGTCCGGCTCCGGTGGCGTCGCCGCCGATGTGGAGGATCCGGGCAGCCGAGTGGGCGGCCTCCCGGCCTCGTGCCAGGGTCTCGTGGGTGCCGGTTCCGCCCACTCCGGCCGGCCGGGGTCCGATGTGCTCGGTGGCTGGGGAATGTGCCGCGCCTGTCGCGCCTGTCGCCGCCCGTGCCGCACCGGAGGTGTCGAAGACGACCCCCGCCCGCTCCAGGGCGTCGATACCGTCCGCGGCACCACGGCAGAGGACCGCGACGGCGTGCGGATCCGCCAGCCCGGCGCCGGCCGCGAGCGTGTCGGAGATGTGCGACAGCACCGTGTCCTCCGGGGCACCCGCCGTCGGGCGGTGGTCCGGACGGTCCGGCACGACGGCTGCGATCCCGCCCTGGGCGTACCTGGTGTTGCTCTCGGCGAGGGCCGCCTTCGAGAGCAGGACCACCTCCCGGCGGGGATCGAGACGGCGGAGCACCAGCGCCGTCTGCAGTCCCGCGACTCCGGCGCCGACGACGACGGCCCGGTGGGCACCGTCGTCCGGCCGCGCGCGGACCGGGCGTCCCGGTGTCATGGCCGCACCGCGAGCATCCGGTTCAGGGCCACGCGGGCGGGGACGGCGACGGCGTCGGGGACGGTGATCCGGTTGAGGACCCGCCCCTCGACGAGCCCTTCGAGGACCCACGCGAGGTACCCGGGGTGGATGCGGTACATCGTGGAGCAGGGGCAGATGACGGGGTCGAGGCAGAAGATGGTGTGCTCCGGGTACTGCGCGGCGAGCCGGTTCACCATGTTGATCTCCGTCCCGATCGCGAATGTGCTGCCGGGCGCGGCCGCGGCGATCGCCTTCTGGATGTAGTCGGTGGAGCCCGACTCGTCGGCGGCGTCCACCACGGGCATGGGGCACTCCGGGTGCACGATCACACGGACACCGGGGAATTCCGCGCGCGCCTGCTCGATCTGCGCGACGGTGAACCGCCGGTGCACGGAGCAGAACCCGTGCCAGAGGATCACGCGGGAGTCGCGCAGCGTCTGCTCGTCCGTCCCGCCCCAGGGCTTGCGTGGATTCCACATCGGCATCTGCTCGAGCGGCACGCCCATGGCCTTGGCCGTGTTGCGCCCGAGATGCTGATCGGGGAAGAACAGCACGCGCCGGCCCCGCTCGAAGGCCCATTCGAGCACCGCCGCGGCATTCGACGAGGTGCAGACGATGCCGCCGTTCTCACCGCAGAATCCCTTCAGCGCGGCCGAGGAGTTCATGTAGGTCACCGGGATGACGGGCCGGCGCCCATCGGCGTCCTCGTCGGATCCGAGGAGAGCGGTCAGCTGCTCCCAGCATTCGGACACCGAATCGATGTCCGCCATGTCCGCCATCGAGCACCCTGCCGCGAGGTTCGGCAGGATCACGGACTGCTGCGGCGTGGAGAGCATGTCCGCGGTCTCCGCCATGAAGTGCACGCCGCAGAAGATGATGGACTCGGCCGCCGACCGCTCGGTGGCCGCGCGGGCGAGCTGGTAGCTGTCGCCCACGAAGTCGGCGTACTGCACCACCTCGTCGCGCTGGTAGAAGTGGCCGAGGATGACCGCGGAGTCCCCGAGCGTGTCCTTCGCGGCGAGGATGCGGCGGTCGAGCTCCTCTGCGGACGCGGTCCTGTACTCCTCCGGGAGTTCGCCCTGCCGGGGAGTGGCCGGTGGGGCCTGATCGTGCATGGAGGCACCGGGGCCGTAGCTGGGCATGGGTAGGGCATCGAACGCCCACGGATCGCGCGCGAGGTTCGGCGAGCAGGTCCCGGTGCCCGCGGCGGCGCCCGCCTCTTCTCGACCGACGAGCTGGATGGCTGTGGTGACGGACATGTGGTTCTCCCTGAGTGGGCGGGCCGGCGGTGGTCGTCGGCGGGATCGGGGGGGGGTGGAGGACGAAGAGGACGGGTGTCGGCGATGGGCTGCTACGACGGCGGTGGGGCCGGCTCCGCAGGTCGAGGGAGGGGCGCGGTCGCGACCGGTCCTGTGTAGCGGTAGAGGCGGGGCGGCCGGTTGCGCCCGCCCTGGAGCACCTCGTCCGTCGCGGAGATGTCCTTGGCTGACCGGAACTGGCGCCGGAAGTTCGCCGGATCCAGAGACCGGCCGAGCACGGCCTCGTACACCCCCCGCAGCTGCGCGAGCGTGAACCGGTCGCCGAGGAAGTGGTAGGCGACGGAGCCGTACTCGATCTTGCCGCGCAGCCGCTCGAGGGCGTAGGCCACGATCTCGTCATGGTCGAAGGCGAGGCCGGCCGCCTCGGATGCCCGGAACCAGCGCACGTTCTCCGACTCCCGTGCGAGGCCGGCCTGGTCCGGGCGGACGAGCGCCCAGTAGACGATGGACACGAGGCGCTGCGCTGCAGCGCGGTCGAGCCCGCCGAACGCGTAGAGCTGCTCGAGGTACGTCGGCTCGAGGTCCGTGGTCTCCCTCAGGTTCCGCGCTGCCGCGTCCTGCAGCGACTCGCTGCCTCCGAGCGGGCCACCGGGGAGCGCCCACTTGCCGAGGTGCGGTTGCCGGATCCTTCGCACGAGCGGCAGCCAGATCTCGGACCGCCCCGAGGTGGGGTCCGAGCGCAGCGCGAAGATGACCGTCGAGATGGCGAGCGCCGGTGCCTGGGCCTGGCGCTCCGAGACGTTGGCCGAGCTGTACATACCCGGCCCTTCCGTCCGACGGGGTGCGACCCTACTTAGGGTCGTGATGACTATAACTCATGGGCCGGGCGATGGACAGACGTCCGGTCCCCCGCCCCTGGGCCGCTGTCGGCCGGCGGCTTGAACCGCCGCCGGAAAGTGTCTAAAGTCACAGGCGTCGGCCCTCCGGGGTCGAAGGGCGGGGATGTGTTCGACGGCGCACACGTCTCTGCCGCCCTTACGATGGGGTACATGGACCACCACGCGGTACACGACGTCGAGGGCACCGATCCTCACCTGTCCATCCTGCGCAGCACTGCCGCTGCCCCACTCCCCCTGCCGCCGATCCTCCTGCTGCATGGCTTCGGCTCCTCGTCCCGGCAGAACTGGACGGACACGGGCTGGGTCCGCTTCCTGAACGACGCCGGGCGCAGCGTGATCATGGTGGACCTCCCCGCGCACGGGGACAGCGCGGCGCCGGAGGACGGCGATGCCTACACACCGAGCCGCATGCGCGCGGACATCCTGCAGGCCCTCTTCGACGAGCGTGTCGTCCCCCTGCGCGACGACGATCCGACGACCGGCGTCGACATCATCGGCTACTCCCTGGGGTCCCGCCTGGCCTGGGAGTTCGGCGCCACGCAGCCCGAACTCGTCCGGCGGATGGTGCTCGGTGGGCCCGGCACCGCAGACCCCCTCGCCGCCTTCGATCTCGAGGGGGCGGAGCGCTTCCTCGCCGGCGGGACCCCGTCGCAGGATCCGACGACGACGGACCTCCTGCGGATGGCGCAGGCGGGAGAGCAGGCCGACCTCCCCGCACTCCTGGCCATGGTCTCGGCCATCAAGACGGAGCCCTTCGACCCTCAGGGCGCCGTGCCCAGGATGCCGCTGCTCCTCGTCGCCGGAGACCAGGACGACTACGCCGGGGGGATCGACGACCTCAGGGAGTGGGCCGTGGAGGCCGCCGTCATGACCCTGCCGGGCAGGAACCACTCGAGCGCCATCACCTCCAGGCTCTTCAAGGACGCCGCCCTCGACTTCCTCTCCTGAGGACCCCGATCAAGGTTCGGTAACGGCTCCCGATGGGCGCCGGAGCGGAATCCGCGCACGATATACTGACAATCGATCAGCAGACTTAGTGCTGCGCAGGATCGACAATCACTGACAGTCGCGGGAGGACACGCATGCGGGTGCTCCTGGCCCACCGGTATGAGACCACGGAGCTGCTCGGCGTCGGGGGAACCGCGTCGGTGTATCGCGCCGTCGACCGCAATCTCGGGCGGGACGTCGCGGTCAAGCTCTTCAATCCCACGATGGCGGACGACGACGACTACCGTCGCCAGCACATGGAGACCATGCTGCTCTCGACGCTCAACCACCCCGGCCTCGTGACGCTGCACGACGCCGGCATGCACGAGGACGAGGACGGGCGCACCGCGGGCTTCCTGGTCATGGAACTCGTGGACGGCGAGGACCTCCGGCACCGGCTCAAGCGCGGCCCGCTTCCCGGCGAGGACGTAGCGCAACTCGGCGCCGATCTGGCCGACGCGCTGGCCTACATCCACGCCGAAGGGGTGGTCCACCGCGACGTGAAGCCCGCCAACATCCTGCTCTTCCACGGTGCCGACAACGGGACGCGGCTGTACGCCAAGCTGACCGATTTCGGCATCGCCCGCATGGTGGAGGCCGCCACGGCCACGGCCGTCGGTGCGACGATCGGCACCGCGAACTACCTCAGCCCCGAGCAGGCGAAGGGGGATCCGGTCGATGAGCGCAGCGACATCTACTCGCTCGGTCTCGTCCTCCTCGAGTGCCTGACCGGTGAGCGGGCCTTCTCCGGTCCGCTGGTCGAAGCGGCTCTGGCGAGACTCCTGCGCGATCCCGAAGTACCCGATTCGCTCGGACCGGAGTGGGCGGATCTGCTCCGGCGGATGACAGCGCGCGATCCTGCGCGACGCCCCGATGCGCACGACGTCGCCCTCCAGTTGCGCAGCGGGACGGACGGACATCGCCCGCCGCCCTATCGCGGCGTACCCGGTCCGCGGGGTGCGGGCGATGCACCCACCCCGGACGACGGCGGCCCCTCGACAGGGGGCGCCATTACCGGCGGTGTCTTCACGGGCAGGATCCACGTACCGGAGCCACCCCGCCGCGCCCCGAGCATCAGCTGACCGGCCCTCGCGTCTGCAGCGGTCTGCTGTTGCGGGCGCCAGATGGCTGATCCGCGGTCCTGCACGGCTGCACCGTATCCGGCCGATGGGCCAGGATCCCGGCGCTGAGGTTCATCCGCCCCTATGGAGCCGACGCGGGGTCAGGACCCGTCGCCGTCGTCCTCCTCCGGCTCGAAGTGGCTCGGTTCGTCCGTCGAGCCCGCCGCCACACCGTCCGCACTGGCCGGGATGGTGCCTTCGGGGCCGGCCCCCTGCTCGTCGTCGGTGCCGTCCTGCTCAGTGCCTTCGGTACTCATCAGTCCTCCTGCAGCTCGGATGTCTCCCGATCCTATGCTCAGCGCAGCGGAAGCGACAGCACGCGGAACGCGTGCCGAGGGCGTGCTATGCAGGACATCACGGGACGTGCCGTGACATCCTCCGTCCGGTCGTCGCGCGCCGCAGGGCGACGGCGGAGAGGAGGCCGAGGAGCAGCAGGACCCCGGCGGCCGACGCCGGGACCGCGGCGGCCGCGGCCGGGCCGGACGATTCGGCGAGCGTCCCGGCCAGCGCCGAGCCGATCGCCGTTCCGGCGACGATCCCACTCGCGAGCAGGGTCATGACGGTCCCGAGGCGATGCGCGGGGGCGACCTCGGAGCCGATCGAGAAGATGGTGACCATGGTCGGTCCCACGAAGATCCCGAGGACCAGCAGCACCACGACCATGGCGGCGATCGAGTCCGGAAGAGCCAGGGCCGCCGCGGCTGCGGCCATCGCTGCGGCCGAGGCGACCCACCGGGTGGTGTGGCCGAACCGCTGGGGCCAGTAGGCGACCGAGAGGGCGGCCAGGGCCGAGCTCAGCCCCATCACCGCGTAGAGCAGTCCCGAGGACTCCGGCGAGCCGAAGTGCCCGGTGAAGGCTGTGAGGAAGGTCTGTGTGGACCCGAAGAACGTGCCCATGGCGATCATGCCCGCCACGGGGAGCAGGACGAGCGAGGCCCGGTACCGGGCGGGCGCCTCTTCGCCCGGGGCGGCCTCGTCCGCGGCGGGTGCGGGCGGCGCATCGCTGAAGGCGACGGTGCGGTGCACGGCGAAGGCACTGACGAGGGTGATGGTGAGGGCGGCGGCAAGGGCCAGTGGGAGCCACGCCGCGATGAGGCCGGCGAGCAGTCCCACCAGCGCCGGACCGAGCACGAAGGTCAGCTCGTCGGCCGTCCCCTCGTAGGAGAGGGCCGTGTCCAGGTCCGAGCGGCGGCCACGGGTCATGGCCATCCACCGGACCCGGGCCAGCGGACCGATCTGGGGGCAGGTGAAGCCCGTCGCGAACGCCGCCGCGAGCACGAGGGCCAGGGCGCCACCGGTGAAGCGTGCACTGGTGAGGGTCACGACCAGCAGTACGGCGATGGCCAGGGTGTTGAGGACCGCCGAGACGAGGAGCACGATCCGCTGGCCGCGCCGGTCCGCGAGGACGCCGAGGAGCGGGGCGCCGAGCGCCGAACCGACGCCCACGGCGCCGGCCGCGAATCCGCCGGCGGCGTACGAATCGCTGGCGGTGGTCACGAGCGTCAGGGCGCCGACGGTGAGCATCGCCAGAGGGAGCCGGGCGAAGAGGCCCAGGACGAGGAAGGAGGTGCCCGCAAGATGGGGCAGCACGCCGAACCTGCCGAGGCGCGAGCGCTCGGGCCGGTCAGGACGTGGCAGCGGGGACTGATTCGGGGACGGGGAGGGGTCCGCAGAGGCGGGCGTCGGGTTCTTGTACATGCGCTTTCCGGGTGCATCGAGTGCGCATCGTCCCCCCTCCCGATGCGCCCGACCCGTCAACGCCCTACAGTTTACACGCTCGCGGGTTGCTCCACTAAGCGCAGGATGGAGCCCTGCCGTCCCTTCACGACCTGCAGCTGCGCACCGACCCGTTGCTTGAGTTCGGGCACGTGGCTCACCAGTCCCACCACCCGCCCGCCGCTCCTCAGGCCCTCGAGCGCGTCCATGACCTGCTCGAGCGCCTGGTCGTCCAGGGAGCCGAACCCCTCGTCGACGAAGAGGGTCTCGATGTCGAGTCCGCCCGCCTCCTGCTGGACGACGTCGGCCAGTCCGAGAGCCAGCGCCAGGGAGGCCATGAAGGATTCGCCTCCCGAGAGGGTGGCCGTGTCGCGTCGGTTCCCCGTCCAGCCGTCGATCACATTGAGGCCCAGTCCGGACCGCTTGTTGCCGGCGGTGGCGTCGCTGTGCACCAGCTGGTACCTGCCGTCGGACATCTGGAGCAGTCGCTCGGTCGCGGCAGCCGCCACCTGCTCCAGCCGCGATGCGAGCACGTAGGTGGCGAGGGACATCTTGTAGAGGTTCTCCCCTCCCCCGCGGGCCGTGTCGGCGACGGCGGCCACCAGGTGCGCCCTTTCGCGCAGCGGTGCGACGTCCCGTTCGAGCTCCTCGAGCTGCCGGAGATAGGTCTCGACCTGCGCGACGGACTGGCCGAGTACCTCGGCCAGGATTCCTGCCCGGTGTGCCCTGGCCCTGAGATCCTCGGCAGCGGCGCCGGCGCGCTGCTCGTCGTCCCCGGACGGTGGCATGATGCCGTCCCGCTCCTCACGGAGGCTCTCCCGGATCCCGCTCCCGTCCCAGGCTGCGTCGAGGCGGTGGCCCCGGACCTCATGGTCACGCACGTCCTGCGCGACCCGCGCGTGGTGGTCGTCCGGCAGGAGCGCGGCGCGCGCCTCCTGCGGCGAGGGGAAGGGCGTGGCGAGCAGTGCCTCCTCCAGGCGCTTCCGGTCGTCCAGGTGGCGGGCGGCGGCGCGGACGACGTCGTCGAGGGTGTCCAGGACGGCCTCGAGGCGGTCGTGGGCGCGCTGCACCGCCCCGATCCGCTCGGCCAGCGACGACGCTGCGCCCTGCAGCCCGGCAAGCCGCCGATCGAGGACGCTCTGCTGGTCGAGCAGCGAAGACCTCCGCGACTCCGCGGCGGACCGTTCCTCACGGAGCGCGTCCCGCAGCCGGCCGACACGCTGCGCCTCCTCGATCGAGATCCGCACCCGCTCCTCGACGGCGGAGCATTCGGCAGCTGCCGCCGCCGCGGCGTCGACCCGCAGGCGTGCTGCGCGGGTCGACGCGGCCGCGTCCTCGGGCGCGGCGGCGCCGCCCCGGGCTGCGAGGTCGGCCACCTCGAGGCGTAGCCGGTCACGCACCTCCCGGGCATCGTCCAGCGCACTCTCGGCTTCGGCCTGCAGGCGGCGTGCGGCCTGCTCCTCCTCGAGGGTGATCCGTGTCCCTCCCGGTGACGTCACGGGCGCCGGATGTTCGGAGCTGCCGCACACCGGGCAGGGCTGACCGTCCCGGAGCCGCTCGGCGAGCTCCTCGGCGGACTGCTCGAGCCTGAGTTGCAGCTTGTCGAGCCACTCTGCCTTCAGCTGCAGGAAGAGCGCGGACGCCGCCGCGTGGGCGGCGTCCGCTGCGGTGCTGCGCTCGGCGGCCGCGCGGTACTGCCGCACGACGTCCTCGGCGGCCGCGGCCGCGGCGAGATCGGCGCGCAGGTGCGTCAGCCCGTCGGCCGCGAGCCGCAGCGGGACCAGGCTCTCGGTGTCCGCCGTGCGTGCGCGCTCCAGTCGGGTGGCTTCCTCGGCCGTCTCCTCGATCCGACGGTCGAGGCTCTCGACTGCCGCCGTCTCGGTCTGCAGTCCGGAGCGGATCTCCAGCAGCCGCTGCTCGTCGGGCAGGGCGGCTCGCAGGACACCCAGGGCCGAGGAGGACGCCTCGCATCCGTCCGCCAGGGCGGCGCGAGGGATCTCGTCGGCGAGGAGATCGGGGTCGAGATACTCGGTGGCCGTGGTGTCGGTCCGGACGCGGTCGACGGCCTCCCGGTGCCGGGAGCGGGCCAGCTCGACCGCCGCGGCTCCGTCGTCGTCGAGCCCGAGGAGGACTGCGAGGCCCTGGGCCTGCTCGTGACGGCGCAGCACCCCGGCCAGGCGCTCGATCTCCTCGGTGCGGCCGTCGTGGTCGGCGCGTTGCGCCCTGAGCTGCTCGAGGGCCGCGAACCGCTCGCGCCGTCGCCGGACCTCTGCCAGCGCACCGTCAGCGAGGGCGCTCTGTTCGGCGAGTTCCAGGCTGTCGAGGGACGCCGCCTCCCGGCGCGCGGAGAGCGCGGCAACCATGCCCTGCATCGTCACCGACCAGTCGGATCCCGACTCGGGGGCGGTTCCGGTTCCACCGAGGTCGTGGCGCTCGGCCTCGTCGATCGCGCGGAGGAGGAGGTGCCGCTGGCGGCTCTCCTGCTCGGCGAGGTCCCGGCCCACCCGCTGGCTCTCCTCGGCGAACAGCCGCTCGAGGTCCTCGAAGCGCGTCGTCGAGAAGAGCCGCTGCAGCAGTTCCCGCCGCGGTTTCGCGTCGGCTCGAAGGAAAGCCGCGAATTCGCCCTGGGGCAGCATGACCACCTTGGTGAACTGTTCCTTGTCCATGCCGAGCAGCGACTGCAGTTCGTGTCCGGCCTCGTCGTTGCGGGCGGATTTCTGCACCCAGTCGGAGCCGATGTGCTCGCTGAGGAGCGTGCGGGCCTGCTCGGTCGTCGTGCCGCTGCCCCGTCGCGACGGTCGGTCCCAGGCCGGCGACCGGACGACCCGGAAGCGGCGGTCGGCGATCGAGAACTCGAGGGCGACCTCCGGGGCGAGGGACTCGGCGGCGTGGTCGCTGCGCAGCCGCTTGGCTGCCTGGCGTGCACCCGGAACCGAGCCGTAGAGCGCGAAGCACACGGCGTCGAGCACGCTCGACTTGCCGGCACCGGTGGGACCGTTGAGGAGGAACAGGCCCTGGGCCGACAGCGCGTCGAAGTCGACGCTCTGCCGTTCTGCGAAGGGGCCGAAAGCCTGGATCTCGAGGTGGTGCAGTCTCACGGGACCTTCCTACTGTTCGTGGGCGAGGCTCAGGGCGGCGTCGACGGTCTGCCGGACGAGCGCCTGCTCCTCCGGTGAGGCCTTCCGGCCGCGCACGTGTTCCAGGAAACCGCAGCAGATGTCGGCGTCGTCCCGTGCCCCGGCGATACGTTCGCTGTAGGTCCGGGTGTCGCTGCCGGAACCTCCCTCGGGAGCGAACGCGAGGACCAGGGTGTCGGGGAACCGCGTCCGCAGGCGCTCCATGGCGCGCGCCGGGCGCTCGGGATCGGTGAGGGTCACGTGGCAGTAGGCGGTCTCCGCCCACTCGAGGTCGGTCCGGCCCAGCAGGTCCTCGAGCCGTCCGTCGAGGACCGCGAGGTCCCGGGGTGCTGGCCATTCGACCGCACGGATGTCGCGCACGCCGTCGGCGTCCACCTCGAGCAGCCAGGCACCCTTCGTCTGGTCGACCTCGGAGAAGGAGTAGGCGAGGGGCGAGCCGGAGTACCGAACGGTCTCGGAGAGCCTCTGCCGGCCGTGCAGGTGGCCGAGCGCGCTGTAGTCGAACCCGTCGAAGAGGGAGAGCGGGACGGCGCCGAGCCCGCCGATGGCGAGATCGCGTTCACTGTCCGTGGGGGCGCCGCCCGCGGCGAACGTGTGGGCCATGACGATCGACACCACACGCCGGTCCTCCCCCCGCCGTGCGAGATCCTCGCGGATACGGTCGAGGGCCGCGCCCGTCACGGCCGTGTGGGTCCCGACGTCCGCCTGCAGCGCGTTCGCGACGACGCGCGGTTCGAGGTAGGGGATGCCGTAGACCGCGAGCTCGGCACCGTCACCGAGCGGCCACGTCACCGGTACAGCCAGGTCTTCGAGGCGGGTGCGGAGGTGCACTCCCCCGCGGGAGAGGAGCCGCCCGCCGAATCCCAGCCGGGTCGCGGAGTCGTGGTTGCCGCTGCTGATGACCACGTGGGCGCCGGCGACGGTCAGGCGGTCCAGCGCCTCGTCGAGGAGCGCGACGACGTCGACGGCGGGCAGGGCGCGGTCGTAGACGTCGCCCGCGACAAGGACGACGTCGACGGCTTCCTCGCGGACGGTCTTCTCGAGGCTGTCGAGGAACATCCGCTGGGCGTCGAGGGTCCCGGTGCCGTGGAAGGAACGGCCCAGGTGCCAGTCGGAAGTGTGCAGGATCCTCATGATTTTCACGCTACCGCCGCACGCCGACATTCTTCGGTTCAGCGCGCGACGGGCCATGGGATGGTGCTAGCGGACCGGGCCGGTCGTCCCGGGGGCGACGTCATCGGACGCCGCCTGCGGGCTGTCGGAGGCCGGCTTGTCGAAGAAGGACGCGGCGTCACCGACCGGGCGGCGGCCGGTTCCGGCAGGGCCGCCGTCGTCCACCGGGGCTTGGTCCGTGTCCGGTCCGGCGGGCACTGCGGCCATCTCGGCGTCGACCGCCGAGCTCTTGCGCCCTGGTGCGAAGCCATCGATGCTGCGGAAGATCAGCCCCGCGATGAGGGCTCCGACGATCGGGGCGGCCCAGAACATCCACAGCTGCTCGAGGGCCCAGGACTCGGCGAAGAGGGCGGATGCGGTGGCGCGGACGGGGTTGATACCGCCGTTGGTCACGGGCAGGAGGAACGAGAGCAGGCCCGCGTAGGTCAGGCCGACGGCGAACGGGGCGAGGTCGCGCCGGGCGCGCCGTGAGCCCGCCCCGAGGAGCACGGCCACGAGGAGTGCGGAGGCGACCACCTCGAGCAGGAAGGCACTGGTCAGCGGGAACTGTGCGGCCGAGTGGTCGTCGAAGCCATTGGAGGCGGAGCTGAAGAATCCGCGGATGTCGGTGAGCTGTGCATTGGCGCTGAGCACGAGCCAGATGAGGCCGGACGCAGCGACGGCACCCACCACCTGGGCCACGACGTACGGAGCGACGGACTTCCAGTCGGTCCGGCCGGCGACGGCCGACCCGATGGTGATCGCGGGGTTGAAATGCCCTCCGGAGACATGCCCGAATGCGATCATCGCGGCGACGACGGCGAAACCGAACACGAGCGTGGGCTGCAGCGCCGTCTCCGTGGCGAGCATCGTCGCACCTAGGCCTGCCAGGATGACGAGGAACGAACCGGCGCCTTCGGCGATGGAGCGGGCCACGAGGCCAGGAGCCCGCATCGCGTCGTCGGACGTGCTCGCGGCGGACGCGGCGTCCGCCGTCGCTCCGGCGGGTGTCGTGGGATAGGTCATGGGAGCGCAGTCCTTCGTTCGTGCCTGTGGGAAACCGTCCGGTGCTGCACCGGACCGCCGACAAGCCTTCCATTCTAGTCTGCATGGCGGCTGGGAGCCGACGCGCAGTCGGGCCGGGCGGGCTCCTAGACTGGACGGGTGACGACCGACAGCACCGCAGACCCCAGCACCGCCACCTCCACCCCGGCACCGGACGGCCCGACCGGCTACGAGGACCGCGTCCTCGGGTGTCTCCTCGGGACGATGGCGGGCGACGCCTACGGCGTGCTCTTCGCAGCAGGTGACGATCCCACAGCCGCCCTCCACGATCCCGTCGCAGCGACCGTCTCGGACGCGACGCAGCTGACGCTGTACACCGTGGACGGCCTGGTCGACGCGCTGGAGTGGGCGAACGACGGCGTCGCCGCGGACGAGACCGCCTGCCTCTGGCTCGCCTACCTCCGCTGGCTCGACCGGCAGGGCGAGCACCTCCCGGCGGGCGCGCCGGCTCCGCCTGCACGGTGGCTGGACCGGCAGGACGACCTCCTCGCGGTGCACGACGCGGACCCGGACACCGTCCGGGCACTTCTCACGGGTGAGATGGGGACGCGGGCGCGGCCGCTCAACCAGCAGGCGCAGGGCGCCGGTGCGCTGATGCGCTCCGCCCCCTTCGGACTCGTTCCCCGCATCCCGGCGAGCATGGTGGAGAGGCTGACGGTCGACGGTGCCGCCCTCACGCACGGCTCCCCCGCCGCGCGGAACACCGCAGCCCTCTTCAGTAACATCATCAGGTCGCTCGCCATCGAGGGCCTCGGTCTCCAGGAGGCGGTCGGGGAGCTCCGCCTGGAGGAACACCGCCTCGCCCCGAACCCGGGTCTCGCCCACGAGGGCGGAGTGGGAGCCGGCGCATCGGGTGGAGTCGGGGACGACTCCCCGGCAGACGGTGGGACGACGGCGGCGGGGACGTTCGAGGCCGCGCTGCAGGCCGCTCTCGAGGGAGCGGCGGCATCGGCATCGCCGAGAGGACAACTCGCGGCGGCTCTCGCCGCCGCGGCCGCGGCCGGCAGGCCCGACGCATCGCCTGTCGTGGCGGCCTCCGTGGCAGGGGCGATCATCGGTGCCCTCCACGGTACGAGCGCGCTTCCTCCGGCCTACCTGGACGCCGCGGGGATGCCCGCAGTCGTCCGGACCATGGCGCATACCCTGCTCGCTGCGACCACCGGCTCCTGACCCTATGGGGAGGTGAGCCGACACCTCCCGCAGCGAGCTCCACGACGCTTCCTTGGAAGTGCCGTGGTCTTCTCGTGCAGACCTGGTCTGCTGGTCCCGCCGGCGGCGACGCGCACTCAGTGGCGTGACGCTGGTGCTGGCGGGTGGTTGGGGGGTGTTGGGGTGGTTAAAGGGGTGAGGCCCCACCGGTGGTGGGGCCTCGTCCTTGTAATGGTTGTCCGGCGGTGTCCTACTCTCCCACACTCTCTCGGGTGCAGTACCATCGGCGCTGTGGGTCTTAGCTTCCGGGTTCGGAATGGGACCGGGCGTTTCCCCCACGCTATGACCGCCGTAACCCTTGCTACCGGCCTGACCGGGCGCCCTCCCCCGTGCTGGGGGTTTGGGTTCGGTGGCGGTAAATCTGTGGGTGTTGGTCGTGTTGTGCTGGTTGGACCTATTCAGTTGTAGGTGGTGCCCCCCGCCTGGTGCGGGGCCCTGGGTCCTTGCCTGCCCTGGTGGGGGCGGGGTGGGGACGGGTCCCGGTGGGGGTGGTTCCTGTTGTTGGTTGGGAACCGCATAGTGGACGCGTAGCATGTCGATCTTTCACCCGCCCCTGCGTCACCGTTCGTGAAGGGGGTTCGGGGTCCTGGTTGCCCGGGATCCCGTGACCACCTTGTCGTGGTGGGGGTGGGTGTGTGGTGTAAGTTATCGGCTTATTAGTACCGGTCAGCTTCACAGGTCTTTAGTCCCTGCTTCCACGTCCGGCCTATCAACCCAGTGGTCTGGCTGGGGGCCTCTCACACTCTTGGTGTATGGAAATCTCATCTTGAAGCAGGCTTCCCGCTTAGATGCTTTCAGCGGTTATCCCATCCGAACGTAGCTAATCAGCGGTGCACTTGGCAGTACAACTGACACACCAGAGGTTCGTCCGTCCCGGTCCTCTCGTACTAAGGACAGCCCTTCTCAAATTTCCTGCGCGCGCAGCGGATAGGGACCGAACTGTCTCACGACGTTCTAAACCCAGCTCGCGTACCGCTTTAATGGGCGAACAGCCCAACCCTTGGGACCTACTCCAGCCCCAGGATGCGACGAGCCGACATCGAGGTGCCAAACCATGCCGTCGATATGGACTCTTGGGCAAGATCAGCCTGTTATCCCCGAGGTACCTTTTATCCGTTGAGCGACGGCCATTCCACAATGTGCCGCCGGATCACTAGTCCCGACTTTCGTCCCTGCTTGAGATGTCTCTCTCACAGTCAAGCTCCCTTGTGCACTTACACTCGCCACCTGATTGCCAACCAGGCTGAGGGAACCTTTGGGCGCCTCCGTTACTTTTTAGGAGGCAACCGCCCCAGTTAAACTACCCATCAGGCACTGTCCCTGACCCGGATTACGGGCCGAAGTTAGATATCCAGAGTGACCAGAGTGGTATTTCAACGATGACTCCACGTGAACTGGCGTCCACGCTTCACAGTCTCCCACCTATCCTACACAAGCCACACCGAACACCAATACCAAACTATAGTGAAGGTCTCGGGGTCTTTCCGTCCTGCTGCGCGTAACGAGCATCTTTACTCGTACTGCAATTTCGCCGAGTTTATGGTTGAGACAGCGGGGAAGTCGTTACTCCATTCGTGCAGGTCGGAACTTACCCGACAAGGAATTTCGCTACCTTAGGATGGTTATAGTTACCACCGCCGTTTACTGGGGCTTAAATTCCCAGCTTCGTCCCACGCAAGCGTGAAACTAACCGGTCCTCTTAACCTTCCAGCACCGGGCAGGAGTCAGTCCGTATACATCGTCTTGCGACTTCGCACGGACCTGTGTTTTTAGTAAACAGTCGCTTCCCCCTGGTCTCTGCGGCCCCGATCCGCTCCGGCGAGCTAGTCGCCTTCACAGTTGGGGCCCCCCTTCTCCCGAAGTTACGGGGGCATTTTGCCGAGTTCCTTAACCATAATTCTCTCGATCGCCTTAGTATTCTCTACCTGATCACCTGTGTCGGTTTGGGGTACGGGCGGCTGGAACCTCGCGCCGATGCTTTTCTCGGCAGCATAGGATCACCGAATCCCCCCTTGACGGGGGTCCCATCAGATCTCAGGCTCGTGACTGAACACGAGGACGCGGATTTGCCTACGCCCTGCCCTACATCCTTAGACCGGGACAACCATCGCCCGGCTCGGCTACCTTCCTGCGTCACACCTGTTAATACGCTTACCTCCCGAGATCAGGTCCCGCGATCCACAAAAAACCACGTCACCACAAGGGTGGGCGGTCATGCTTCTGGCGGTTAGTATCCCTCGATCAGTATTGGCGGTTCTTCGCCGGTACGGGAATATCAACCCGTTGTCCATCGACTACGCCTGTCGGCCTCGCCTTAGGTCCCGACTTACCCAGGGCAGATTAGCTTGACCCTGGAACCCTTGATCATTCGGCGGACGGGTTTCTCACCCGTCTTTCGCTACTCATGCCTGCATTCTCACTCGTGTAGGCTCCACCGCTGGTTTCCACCGCGACTTCACTGCCCACACGACGCTCCCCTACCCATCCACATCCTTGAACCAAGAGAACAAGTCTCCGGCTTGGGATCTATGTGAATGCCACAACTTCGGCGGTGTACTTGAGCCCCGCTACATTGTCGGCGCGGAATCACTTGACCAGTGAGCTATTACGCACTCTTTCAAGGGTGGCTGCTTCTAAGCCAACCTCCTGGTTGTCTGGGCAACTCCACATCCTTTCCCACTTAGCACACGCTTAGGGGCCTTAGTTGGTGGTCTGGGCTGTTTCCCTCTCGACTATGAAGCTTATCCCCCACAGTCTCACTGCTGCGCTCTCACTTACCGGCATTCGGAGTTTGGCTGACGTCAGTAACCTTGTAGGGCCCATTAGCCATCCAGTAGCTCTACCTCCGGTAAGAAACACGCAACGCTGCACCTAAATGCATTTCGGGGAGAACCAGCTATCACGAAGTTTGATTGGCCTTTCACCCCTACCCACAGCTCATCCCCTCCATTTTCAACTGAAGTGGGTTCGGTCCTCCACGACGTCTTACCGTCGCTTCAACCTGGCCATGGGTAGATCACTTCGCTTCGGGTCTAGATCACGCCACTCACTCGCCCTATTCAGACTCGCTTTCGCTACGGCTTCCCCACACGGGTTAACCTCGCGACGTAACACTAACTCGCAGGCTCATTCTTCAAAAGGCACGCCATCACAGCTACAAGGCTGCTCTGACGGTTTGTAGGCACACGGTTTCAGGTACTGTTTCACTCCCCTCCCGGGGTACTTTTCACCTTTCCCTCACGGTACTGGTCCGCTATCGGTCATCAGGGAGTATTTAGGCTTACCAGGTGGTCCTGGCAGATTCGCACGGGATTTCTCGGGCCCCGTGCTACTTGGGATCCTCTCCAAACGGCGTCACGCATTACGGTTACGGGACTAACACCCTCTCCGGCCGGGCTTTCAAACCCGTTCACCTATACGCACGCACTCATTTCACCAGTCCGGCAGAACTGGAACGGAAAGTCCCACAACCCCAGTGATGCAACGCCCGCCGGCTATCACACACCACTGGTTTAGCCTCGTCCGCGTTCGCTCGCCACTACTAACGGAATCACTATTGTTTTCTCTTCCTGTGGGTACTGAGATGTTTCACTTCCCCACGTTCCCTCCACGTACCCTATGTGTTCAGATACGGGTCACCCGGTCACTCGCGCGCCGGGCGGGGTTTCCCCATTCGGACATCCTGGGATCAAAGTTCGGTTATCAACTCCCCCAGGCTTATCGCAGATTCCCACGTCCTTCTTCGGCTCCTGATGCCAAGGCATCCACCGTGTGCCCTTAAAAACTTGACCACAAAAGATCAAAAAACATATCGAGAAAACCAGGCCCGAACATACGTCCGAAACCAGATTTATCTTAGAAATTGCTTCTTTTTAAGATGCTCGCGTCCACTATGCAGTTCTCAACCAACAACCCCGTCACACCCGAACACCCGACCCCACACCCCCCACAAACGAGGGAGAACCAGGGAACAAACCGGGCGCGCAGCATGCGCGGGAAAACCAGAAACAACCAAACCCCACCCCCCGACACGCGGCACCAACCCCACACCAGGAACCCGACACGCACCCGAAGAAGAACCACCCAAGGAATCCACAAAGGACCCCTCACGTCGCCTTCCCCGCACGCACCCGGTACCCGGTCCACGACCGACACCACCCACGAAGAACAGGGCCCTGTTATCTCAGGACCCAACAGTGTGCCAAACGATTACCCGAACAAACCCCGACACGCGCTTTCCAGACACCAGCCGGCCACCATCCCCTTCCAGGGACACCAGCACCACCGGTGCGTACTCACACGCCACCAGGACCCCTCCGGGACCTATCCATTGATATTCCACCCATGAGCACCCACCGCGGAACAAACGCCCGCGCTATGGGCTGACTCCTGCAGGCCACACACCCACCACTGAGGATGGACGACATGAACCTGAGGCGCTCCTTAGAAAGGAGGTGATCCAGCCGCACCTTCCGGTACGGCTACCTTGTTACGACTTAGTCCCAATCGCCGGTCCCACCTTCGACGGCTCCCTCCCACAAGGGGTTAGGCCACCGGCTTCGGGTGTTACCAACTTTCGTGACTTGACGGGCGGTGTGTACAAGGCCCGGGAACGTATTCACCGCAGCGTTGCTGATCTGCGATTACTAGCGACTCCAACTTCATGAGGTCGAGTTGCAGACCTCAATCCGAACTGAGACCGGCTTTTTGGGATTAGCTCCACCTCACAGTATCGCAACCCTTTGTACCGGCCATTGTAGCATGCGTGAAGCCCAAGACATAAGGGGCATGATGATTTGACGTCGTCCCCACCTTCCTCCGAGTTGACCCCGGCAGTCTCCCATGAGTCCCCGGCATAACCCGCTGGCAACATGGAACGAGGGTTGCGCTCGTTGCGGGACTTAACCCAACATCTCACGACACGAGCTGACGACAACCATGCACCACCTGTAAACCGGCCACAAGTGGCTGACACATCTCTGCATCATTCCGGTTCATGTCAAGCCTTGGTAAGGTTCTTCGCGTTGCATCGAATTAATCCGCATGCTCCGCCGCTTGTGCGGGCCCCCGTCAATTCCTTTGAGTTTTAGCCTTGCGGCCGTACTCCCCAGGCGGGGCACTTAATGCGTTAGCTACGGCGCGGAAAACGTGGAATGTCCCCCACACCTAGTGCCCAACGTTTACGGCATGGACTACCAGGGTATCTAATCCTGTTCGCTCCCCATGCTTTCGCTCCTCAGCGTCAGTTACAGCCCAGAGACCTGCCTTCGCCATCGGTGTTCCTCCTGATATCTGCGCATTTCACCGCTACACCAGGAATTCCAGTCTCCCCTACTGCACTCTAGTCTGCCCGTACCCACCGCAGATCCGGAGTTAAGCCCCGGACTTTCACGGCAGACGCGACAAACCGCCTACGAGCTCTTTACGCCCAATAATTCCGGATAACGCTTGCGCCCTACGTATTACCGCGGCTGCTGGCACGTAGTTAGCCGGCGCTTCTTCTGCAGGTACCGTCACCCACCCAAAAGATGGACTTCTTCCCTACTGAAAGAGGTTTACAACCCGAAGGCCTTCATCCCTCACGCGGCGTCGCTGCATCAGGCTTGCGCCCATTGTGCAATATTCCCCACTGCTGCCTCCCGTAGGAGTCTGGGCCGTGTCTCAGTCCCAGTGTGGCCGGTCACCCTCTCAGGCCGGCTACCCGTCGTCGCCTTGGTAGGCCATTACCCCACCAACAAGCTGATAGGCCGCGAGTCCATCCAAAACCACAAAAGCTTTCCACCAACATGGCATGCGCCAGAAGGTCGTATCCAGTATTAGACCCGGTTTCCCAGGCTTATCCCAGAGTCAAGGGCAGGTTACTCACGTGTTACTCACCCGTTCGCCACTAATCCCCCCACAAGTGAGGTTCATCGTTCGACTTGCATGTGTTAAGCACGCCGCCAGCGTTCATCCTGAGCCAGGATCAAACTCTCCGTAAATGCATTACAGACACAACAACACCACCCGGGAAAACGGGTGACACCATTGCACAAAATTCGAAACCAGCCAAAAAAACCAGCCACCACACGGGGTGCGGCAACCAGCAAATTCAACCAATCAAAAAACAATCGGTATCAACAAACTTGGCACACTATTGAGTTCTCAAACAACAGGAGCTACCGGCACCAAACACAACCAAACGGATCTGTTCTCGCTCCGAAGCAACTTTACAAGCCTACCCCACCACCCCCGATCCCGCAAATCCGCTCCCCAGCCGCACCACCAGGCAAAAACCCGGCACCACCACCAACCAACGAACCCACACAACCGACAACAGAACCAAAGCCCATCCCGGCAGCATGCACAGCACACACCAGAACAGCTTCAACTCGAATCAAAGGGGGGATGTGTCACCCTCACCGGGGCAACTCCATAACTATAGAACCACAACCCCACCACCACCAAATCCACCCCCACCCCCACCCCCACCCCCACAACAGCGCGGGAACGACGAGAGCCGGCCCCGTGCCCCCCGACGTCGTGAGGGTGCTCGCCGCAAAGACCACGTCTCCGTCAGTCATGCCGGCGTCCGGCGTCCGGCGTCCGGCGTCCGGCGTCCGGCGTCCGGCGTCCGGCGTCCGGCGGGAAGCATAGGCAGTGGACGAGGCCGCGCTACTGCGTCCAGGCGGATCGGAAGACGCCGGTCACGGGATGCAGTGATCCTTCAGGCGCCCGGCTGGTGAGTACGGAGAAGGTCCGGTCCTGCAGGAACCACCCGGCCCGCGTCGAGCCTGATCGTCTGGTCGGCAGCGGCGAGGACGACATCGTCGTGCGACACGCAGACGACTGTTGCACCTCGGGCGCGCTCGGTGAGCAGGACATCGGCGACGACTGTGCGCGTGGTGGCGTCCAGGCCGGTGGTCGGCTCATCGAGGAGCACGACATCGGCTCGCTGCGCCAGGCCCTGGGCCAGGAGGGCGCGCTGCCGCTGTCCACCCGACAGGGCACTGAGGGGACGGTTCCGATGGCCGCCCAGGCCCACGACTTCGATGCAGTCGTCGATGATTCGGCGGTCGTCGGCACGCAGGCGTCGCATCGGGCCTGCAGCGGACCATCGACCCATGGTGACGACCTCCCGCACGGTGAGAAGCATGCGGTCGGAGATTTCACTGCGCTGCACCACAAGGGCCCTGCGTGCCTGTGCGGGCGATGACATGCTGCCGCTGCGGGGATCGAGCAGGCCGGCGAGGACCGCGAGCAGCGTCGACTTCCCGGATCCGTTGGGGCCCGCGATAGCCGTCACGGCAGCCGGTTGGATCGAGAGTGAGATGCCGCGAAGGGCCTCGACGCCGTCGTGATCGAACCAGACATCGGTGAGCACCAGAGGCTCAATGCAGTCCGGAGCTACCCCAGTAGCCGTGCGGACGGAAGGAGTTCGGAGCGGCAGCATCCCTCGAAAGTACCATATTGAGAATGATGCGCATTTAAGTCTACGGTTGCCCCGTGACCCTGCTCCTGGAACCCCTTGCCACCGACTTCATGCTGCGAGCCCTCATCGGGGGCTCGCTCTGTGCAGCCATCTGCGCCGTGGTCGGGACGTGGGTGGTGATCCGCGGGATGGCGTTCCTCGGCGAGGCGATGGCCCATGGGATGCTTCCCGGCGTGGCAGTGGCGACCCTGGCCGGAGTCCCCGTCGTCCTCGGCGCTGCTGCCAGCGCGATCGTCATGAGTCTCGGCGTGGGTTACCTGGCGCGCCGCGGCCGCCTGTCCCATGACACGAGCATCGGCCTGTTCTTCGTCGGCATGCTCGCCGCCGGCGTCATCATCGTCTCCCACTCGCGCAGCTTCGCGACCGACGCGACGGCGATCCTCTTCGGAGACGTGCTGGCGATCGGTCCCACCGACATCCGGCTGCTCGCCGTCGGCCTACTCCTGACCGTCCTGGTCGCCACGGCCTTCCATCGCGCGTTCGTCGCTCTCGCGTTCGACCGGAGGATCGCCCACGTCATGGGGTTGCGGCCGCGCCTGGCCCAGGTGCTCCTCGTCGGGCTGGTGACACTGGCCGTCGTCGCCTCATACCAGGCCGTCGGGGCACTGCTCGTCATCGGGCTGCTGCTCGCTCCGCCCGTCGCAGCTGCACCCTGGACGGCGCGCATCCCCACCACCATGGTCACCGCAGCGCTGATCGGCATGGTGTCCGTCGTCGTCGGGCTCCTCGCCTCCTGGTACTGCGGCACCGCCGCCGGCGCCTCGATCGCCCTTGCCGCCGTCGGGTGCGCGGCCCTGTCGACTGTCATCCGCAGCCTCACCCGGCGTCGACCCACCTCCACCCACCGCTCCACCGGTCAGGAACCGGCTGAAGCCCTGTCACAGAAAGTCCTCCGTGCGAACGCCTGACACCCTGTTCCTCGCTCTTCCTCTCCTCGCGCTCACCCTTGTCTCCTGCTCGTCCGCGGAATCAGCCGGTGAGCGCATACCGGACCCGCCGGTCCCGTCCACCTCCTCCCCTGCTCCTGTCGGTGACGGCCATGGGACTCTCGAAGGCTCCACGGAGGTCGCCGAGCCTCAGCTGCATCTGATGACCGTGGACACGGAGGGACGGCTTCACCTGCTCGACCTCGCCGACGGGACCACCACCGGCATCGGTGAGGTCGAGGACGTGAGTGACACCGCCACCGACGGTCGCTACCTCTTCACGTCGTCCGCTGCCACCGGTGCCATGACGGTCATCGACAGCGGGATGTGGACGTGGGACCACGAGGACCACTTCCACTACTACCGCGGTGAGCCGACGGTCATCGGGACGATCGCCGGGAGTGGCGAAGCGCTCGTCACGCCGGGCGCCTCGGCCACCGGCATCTACTTCCCCGACAGCGGCCTGGGCACAGTGCTCGACAACGATGCCCTGGCCGAGGGGGAACTGCGTGTCCGTACGGAACTCAGGGCCGAGCCACACCCCGGGATGCTCGTCCCGGTCTCGAACTTCACGCTCCTGACCCACCCCGGGCGGAACGGAACGGCAGCCGCCGTCCAGGCGTACGACACGCACGGTGATCCGGTGGACGGCGCGAGCGCCGACTGCGTCGACGCTCGAGGCACGATCACCACGTCGGTCGGCACCGTCATCGGGTGCGACGACGGCGCCCTGCTGGTGACGACCGACGGCGACGACATCGCTTTCGAGCGGGTTCCCTACCCGGTCGGCGTGGATGCGCCGAAGGCCTCGGAGTTCCGTGCCCGGGAAGGACGGCCGACGGTCGCCGCGGTGGCCGGTGACCGGGGTGCCTGGCTGCTCGACACCCGCGAGCGTTCCTGGCAGTTCATCCCCACCGACGTGCCGCTGCTGCAGGTATCCGCCGTCGACGACACCGAAGGTCACGTCGTCGCCCTCGGCGACGACGGCCGCGTCCTCGTGCTCTCCGCGGAGAGTCCCGGGATCCTTGCCGCGACCGGGCCGCTGCTGACCGGGACCCTGAAGGATCCTGCCCTCCTGGCCGGGGTCGAGCTGATCGCCGACCAGCAGCGGGCCTATCTCAACGCGCCCGCCGAGCAGCAGCTCCATGAGATCGACTTCGCGGACAGCGCCCGCATCGCGCGGTCCTTCAGCACCGAGACCACCCCGGCGTATCTCGCGGAGGTCGGTCGATGAACCGCACACGACGGCATCTGGCACTGGTCCTGGCCGCAGCAGCGATCACCGGCGCTTCGGGATGCGCCGCCGCGGCGTCGGACGAACCCGTCATCGTGGTCACCACCAACATCCTCGGCGACGTCGTCCGGAACGTCGTGGGCGAGGAGGCCGAGGTCCGGGTGCTCATGCAGCCGAATGCCGATCCTCATTCCTTCGAGATCTCCGCCCAGGACGGAGCCCTGATGCGGCAGGCGGACCTGATCGTCACCAACGGGCTCGGGCTCGAGGAGGGATTGCAGCAGCACATCGACAGCGCACGGTCCGAGGATGTCCCCCTTCTCGTCGCCGGTGAACTCATCGAGCCGCTCGCCTACGCAGAGGGGGACTCCGAGGGAGCTCCGGATCCCCACTTCTGGACCGACCCGGCACTCATGGTCGACGTCGTCGACGAGCTGGAGGAACGGGTCCTCGGCATCGACGGCATCGACGCCGACGCGATCGGAGCCTCCACGGCGGGCTACCGGTCGGAGCTCACGGAGCTCGACGCCGCCATGACGGAAGCCTTCGCGGCCATCCCCACCGATCGGCGGGCCCTGGTCACCAATCACCATGTTTTCGGCTATCTCGCCGAGCGATACGACTTCCGCATCATCGGCGCCGTGATCCCGGGCGGAACCACCCTCGCGTCCCCGAGTGCCTCGGACCTTCGCGACCTCGTCGCGGCCATCGAAGAGGCGGGAGTGACAGCCATCTTCGCGGAATCCTCCCAGCCCGATCGGCTCGTTCAGGTCCTGGCCGCCGGCGCGGATGTCGACGTCGACGTCGTCGAACTCTTCACCGAATCGCTCACGAACCCCGGCGAGGGTGCAGACACGTACCTCGCCATGATGCGCACCAACACGGAGCGCATCTCCGCAGGGCTCTCGCCCTGAGATCCCGGAAGAACAAAAGGAAGATCATGACAATACATCTGCTCACGAAACGACGAAGGCACCTGGCCCTCGCGGCGACCGTCGCCTCGTCCACCCTGCTCCTGACGGCCTGCGGCTCCTCCTCGGGACCGGCAGCTGATGCTTCAGCCGCTCCGGAGACGACCCCGGCCGCATCCGCCGCACCCCGCGTGGCCCTGACCTACGACGGCGGCATCGTCGTCCTCGACGGCACCACGCTGGAACTCGAGGGCGATCTCCCCCTCGAGGGCTTCACCCGCCTGAATCCCGCAGGCGACGGACGCCACGCCCTCGTCACCGTTCCCGAGGGCTTCCGGGTCCTCGACCTGGGAACCTGGACGGATTCCGCCGGGTCGCAGCAGTCAGAGCCGAAGCTCACCGATCTGGTGTTCAGAGCCGATACGGCCGGCCACGTGGTCCAGCACGGGGACAGGACGGTCCTCTATGCGGACGGCACCAGCGACACCACCATCTTCACCACCGACGACCTCCTCGACGTCACGGACAGCCTCCCCGACACCGAGACCATCCCGGGCGGCGAGCCGCACCACGGCGTCTCCGTCGTCCTCGAGGACGGCACGTTCCTCACCACCGTCGGCACCTCGGAAAGCCGCTCCGGCATCAAGGTCCTCGACGCCGAAGGGAACGAGATCGCCCGCAGCGACGAGTGCCCCTCCGTCCACGGTGAGGGGACCACGAAGGACGAAGTCGTCGTGTTCGGCTGCAGCAACGGCGTCCTCGCCTACGACTCGGGCGACATCACGAAGATCACCGCCCCCGACGAGTACGGGCGCATGGGCAACGCCTACCTCAGCGACGCCAGCCCCATCGTGGTCGGTGACTACAACTCGGACCCGGACTCGGAGGGCTACCTGCTGGGCGAGCTCGCCCTGATCGATACCGCGGCGAAGACCATGAAGGTCGTGGACCTGCCCGAGGGCATCGAGTACACGTTCCGGGACGTCGCGCGGGGACCCGCCGGCGAGGTGCTCATCATCGCCTCCGACGGAGTCCTGCACACCCTCGATCCCGCGACCGGCGAGATCACCGACTCCACTCCGGTCCTCGACGCCTGGGAAGGCCCTGTCGAGTGGCAGGATCCGCACCCCGCCCTCGAGGTCGTCGGGCACACCGCCTACATCACCGATCCGGTCTCGAGGAAGCTGCACGCCGTCGACATCACCACCGGAGGAATCACCTCGTCGGAGGAGCTACCCGGCGCGCCCAACGAGATCGCCGTGGTCGAGGGCTGACGCCGTCCCGTCCGGGTGGAGCCGGTCTGATGCCCGCAGCCCGTGGGGCAGGGCATCAGGCCGGGCCCGGGCACATCGACCGGTCGGCCCACCCCGCCGGCTATCCCGCTGGGGTCAGAACGGGCTACACCCGCTACTGCTGACGGCTACCGACGGCTACTGGCTGTCCTTCGGCCAGCGTCCGCCGGTCATCTGCAGGAATTCGGCCTCCGACAGGACCTCGATGGCCTGGCCGCGCTCGTGCAGCTCGAGCACGCGCCGGGCCTTGCCGGTCACGCGCCCGTTGCGCAGGTCCGAGGCGACGAAGCCGTCACCGACCACGAGGACGGTGGTCCTCCGCGTCACGGAACTGGCCGGCTGCGCCCCGAGTCGTGCCGCGCGTTCCTTGGCCTGCGGACGCGGGATGCCGAGATTGCCGGTGAAGACGACGGTCTGCCCGTAGAGCGGGTGCCGCGGATCGGCCTGGGCGTTGGCGTTCGGGTTCTCACCCTCCTCGGGCCAACCGGACCAGCCGGCGGGCGACGTCCCGCGCTCGAGCGCGGTCCTGGTGGCCTTCGACAGCTCGTCGACGCCTGGCGCGTAGGGCTCGGCCCGGGACAGCGGGAGGTTGTGGTGGCCGAGCACGTCCTCGACGGTGGGCGCCCCGTACCGGCGGGCGATGTCGATCATGATGCCGGCGCAGGCGCGGGCGTCCTCCACGGCGTCATGATGGTTGACCAGCGGCACACCGGCCGCCTCCGCGACGAAGGGCAGGGAGTAGGAGGGCAGCGAATAGCTCCTGCGTGAGAGCACGACGGTGCAGGCGTAGTCCCAGGCGGGCCCGGCGAGAGCCGACACTTCGAGCGCGGAGCGGATGACCCCGAGATCGAAGGCGGCGTTGTGCGCCACCAGCACATCGGAGCCGATGAAGCCGCCGATCTCGGGGAACAGGTCACCGAACCGGGGTGCGTCGGCGACCATGTCCGAGGTGATGCCGTGGATCGCGATGTTCCGTGAGTCGAAGGAGTCGTGGCCGACGGGCGGTCGCATGAGCCAGGACGCTTCCTCGACGATCCGGCCGTCCCTGACCTTGGTCAGGCCGACCGCGCAGGGGGATCCACGGAAGCCATTCGCCGTCTCGAAGTCGATGGCCGTGAATGCTATTCCCACGAACCAATTCTACCGCCGCCGGTTACCCGTTCACGCAACGTTCATCGCTGTCCCGACGCATCGGGAGGCATTCGGCCCTACCCTGAACCATGGCCCACATCGACAGCCCCCGCAGGTGGTACCTCTTCGACTACGGAAATGTGATCTCCACCGCGCCCACCCCACAGGACTGGGATCTGCTCGCGGAAGCGACCGGCACGCACGGTCTGCAGGACGCGGGATCCGCCTACTGGCAGCACCGCTATGCCTACGACGCCGGGACACTCACCTCCGAGGAGTACTGGTCGCTGGTCTGCGGCGAGCGCGTGGAGCACGTGAGGTCCGCCTGGCTCGACGTCCTCGACGGCAACCAGTGGTCGCACCCCAATCTGGAGATCCTCGATGTGCTGGAGGACCTGGACGCACGGGGCGAACAGCTGGCACTGCTCTCGAACATGCCGGCGGCCATGGTGTCGCAGCTCTCCCACGCTCCGTGGACCCGGCTCTTCAAGCATCTCTTCTTCAGTTCGACGCTCCGGCTCGTCAAGCCGAGCCCCGCGGTCTACGAGCAGGTCCTGGCCGAGCTCGGGGTCGACGGGCCACAGGTGATCTTCATCGACGACGCGCCCGCGAACGTCGCGGCCGCCCGTGCCCTCGGGATCGACGCTCGGCTGTTCGATCCGTCCACGGACGTGTCGCGTGTGCTGACGCAGCCCGGTCAGGCGCCGGTCGCGGGAGCGCACGGCTAGACACCTGTCGCGGAACACCCGTGGAGGCACGGGTCGCGGGAGCGCCTGGGGAGCTGCCGGCCGCCGGAACACCCGCGTCAGTCCGCTGGTGCGGCCGTCCCCGCGGGGAGGAGGAAGTCCAGGGCCGCCCGCGCGCCCCTCACCTCGGCGGTCCAGTCCGGCCGGACGAAGTCCTCCCTGGCGAGCAGCAGGTTCTGCTGTGTCTGCAGCTCACCAGGCCGGGCCTCGACGAGGGCGGTGCCGTTGGCGGTGTAGCCGAGGCTCCGGGAGACGCCGAGCGATGCCCGGTTCCAGTCGGCGGCCTCCGATACCGCCGACGTCGCACCGAAGTGGTCGAACGCGAGCTGCAGCACGCCGGCCCTCATCTCGGTGCCGAAGCCCTGCCCCTGCGCCGAGCGGGTCAGCCAGGACCCGGACCCTACCTGCCGCAGGAGCGGGAAACCCCGTGCCCTGAGGTCCTGGCTGCCGATGACGCGGCCCCGGTGCAGCACGGCGAAGTTGACCGTCCAGTCCTCCGGGGTGACCCCGGCACGGGTCCTCCACTGGTGCCGCGCCGTCTCGGTGATGAGGACGCTGCGCGGCGCATCGGTCCAGGGGACGCTGAACGGCATCTCGGCGGGGTCGTGGATACCGGCGAGGACGGCATCCACGAGCTCCGGCAGGTGCTCGTCCCTGACCGGCGTCAGGACGAGGCGGGGCGTCTCGATGACGAGCCCGAACAGCGGCCACACGCGGGCCAGCGGGTCCGCGGCACGGCGCTCGGGATCCGCCGTCACTGCACCCGCTTGCCGGCGCGGTGCTTGCGCACCTTGGAGACGACGAAGTAGACGACGAACAGCACGACGGCGACGATCACGATCTTCTGGAACGTATCGGCGTACTGCTCGACGACGTGCCAGTTCTCCCCGAGGAAGAAGCCCGCCAGCACGAAGATCGAGTTCCAGATCAGGCTGCCCGCCGTGGTCAGCAGCAGGAACTTGCCGAGGGGCATGCGTTCGATACCGGCGGGGATGGACACGAGGCTCCGGAAGAGCGGGATCATCCGGCCGAAGAAGACGGCCCGGTAGCCATGCCGGTTGAACCAGTCCTCCACCTTGTCCACGTCCTCGAGATCGATGAGGGGGACCTTGGACACGAGGCGCCGCATGCGGTCGCGGCCGAGCCAGGCGCCCAGCGCGTACAGCGCGTAGGCCCCGATGACCGAGCCGAGGGTGGTCCACAGGATCGCCTCGAACAGGGAGAAATTGCCGCGGCTCGCGGTGAATCCGGCGAGCGGCAGGATCACCTCGCTCGGCAGGGGCGGGAACAGGTTCTCGAGCGCGATCGCGAGTCCGGCACCGGGGGCTCCGATGGTCTCCATGAGATTCACCGCCCAGTCCGTGACGGCGCCGAGCGCCGAGCCGTCCGACGACGTGGTCGCCGTCGCGACGTGGAGGGCCTGGGCGGCCTGTGCTGTCTGGATGATGCTCACGGTGATGTCCGTCCCTCTGATGGTGCGACCGGTCCGTCCTCGTGGACGGGGCGCCTGCGGTGCCGGCTGGTTCTGGTCATGATGCTGATCCTGCTGGGTGGTGCTTCGATGCCGCTCAGCTGAGCGCGTCGACGAGGTGTGGCAGCAGCGCCCGGAAGGCGATGCCCCGGTGGCTGATGGCGTTCTTCTCCCCCGGTGCAAGCTCCGCGCAGCTGCGGTCCAGCCCCTCGGGCACGAGGATCGGGTCGTAGCCGAAGCCCCCCGTCCCCCGGGGGGCGGTCAGCAGCGTTCCCCGCAGTTCCCCGCGCTCGGTGTGGCTTCCCGCCGGGGTGCCGGGACGCGCGAGCGCCGCGGCACAGACGAAGGCCGCGCCCCGCCGCTCGTCGGGGATGTCCGCGAGCTGCGCCAGGAGCAGTTCGAGGTTCGCGGCGTCGTCGCCGTGCCTGCCGGCCCACCGTGCCGAGAAGATGCCGGGGGCTCCCCCCAGCACGTCGACGGCGAGGCCGGAGTCGTCGGCGACGGCGAGCAGACCCGTGGCCTGTGCCACCTGCTCGGCCTTGAGCAGCGCGTTCTCCTCGAAGGTCACGCCGCTCTCCACCACGTCCGGTGCACCCGCCGTCTCGGCGTCGACGACCTGCGTGTCGACGTCGAGCCCGGGGACCTGGCCGCGGAGGAGCTCGCGCAGTTCACGCAGCTTGCCGGCATTGCGGGTGGCGAGGACGAGCCGGGGCGCGTCAGCCACCGGAGGAGTCCCGAAGGGTGTCGATCTGGATCTGCGCGAGCTGCGCGGTGCCGAGGAGCGCGAGGTCCAGCAGGGCATCGAGCTCGGCGCGGTCGAACGGCGCCCCCTCGGCGGTGCCCTGCACCTCGACGAACTTGCCCGATCCGGTGACGACGACGTTCATGTCGGTCTCCGCGCGGACGTCCTCCACGTAGGGCAGGTCGAGCATGGGGACGCCGTCGATGATGCCTACGCTGATGGCCGCGACGGTGTCGGTGAGCGGGGATGCCGAGGCGGGGATGAGCTTCTTGTCCTTGGCGTACCGGATCGCGTCGGCGAGCGCCACATACGCACCGGTGATCGCGGCCGTCCGCGTTCCGCCGTCGGCCTGCAGCACGTCGCAGTCGAGGACGATCGTGTTCTCCCCCAGCGCCTTGGTGTCGATGATCGAGCGCAGCGAGCGGCCGATCAGCCGCGAGATCTCGTGCGTCCTGCCGCCGATCCTGCCCTTGACGGATTCCCGGTCCGAACGCGTGTTCGTGGCCCGCGGGAGCATCGCGTACTCGGCGGTGACCCAGCCCTTGCCCTCGCCCTTGAGCCAGCGGGGCACACCGCTCGTCAGGCTCGCCGTGCACAGGACGCGTGTGTTCCCGAATTCGATGAGTGCCGAGCCCTCGGCCTGCTTGGACCAGCCGCGCGTGATGCTGATGTTGCGCAGCTGGTCGGGCGTCCGGCCGTCCGCCCGCAGCACGGGGCTCCGGGTACTGGCGGCAGGCGGCACGGGCGTGGATTTCGGGGAGGTCATGATTTCCAGTCTAGACGCGGGCGTGCAGGAGGGGTGCCCGTGATGCGGCGCCGCGGACACGAGCGGGCTCGTGTGCACCATGCGTCACACGGTGTAGGAGACTCCGGCGACAGCGACGGCGAGGTGGCCCTCGTAGCTCTCCCGGGCTTCGCTGACCGCGACGTTCGCATCGTTCCAGACCGGGAGATGGGTCAGCAGCAGTCGCTTGGCGGACGCGCGCGTCGCGACGTCGCCGGCACGCTTGCCCGTGAGGTGCACGCCGGTGATGGCGTCGTCGCGTCCCTCGTGGAAGGCGGCCTCGCACAGGAAGACATCGGCGTCCCTGGCTGCATCCACCAGCCCGTCGCACGCGTCGGTGTCGCCCGAATAGGTGAGGACGTGCGGGCGGGAGGACCCCTCGCCGTCGGCCTCGGTCACCTCGATGCGCAGCGCGTAGGCCTCCTCGATGGGGTGCAGGACCCGGTAGGGCGTGATGGTGAACGGGCCCACCGAGACGGCCGAGCGGTCCTCCCACGAGCGGAAGTCGAAGTCCTCGTGCATCCCGGGGTCGGGGTCGAGGCCGTAGGCGCTGGCCATCCGGTCCGCCGTCGCCGCCGGCCCCCAGACGGGGATGCGGGGCAGCCCCCAGCCCGCTGGGTCCCAGTGGACGGCGACGTGGAGGCCGCAGAGGTCCATGCAGTGGTCGGGGTGCAGGTGGGACAGGAACACCGCGTCGATCTCCCGCAGGTCCATGTACCGCTGCAGGGCTCCGAGCGAGCCGTTGCCGAGGTCGAGGAGGATGCGCCAGCTGCGCCCCTCCCACTCGGCGGTCAGGAGGTAGCAGGACGCCGGGGACTGCGGGCCGGGGAAGGACCCGCTGCAGCCGACGATGGTGAGCTTCATGCGGGCGGGAACCCGGCGGCGATCATCTCGGGCGTGATGCGCGCGAGGCTGCCTGTCGGGTACTGGGCGGCTACGTGGTCGACGTGCTGGACACTGAGGACCTCGGGCCCGAGGAACCGGCGTGCGAGCACCTCGAAACTCGCGGCGTCGCCCGTGGCGATGAAGCGGTGTACGGCGGGCACCGCGTCGTCCCGCTCGAGGTCGTGCGAGACGAGGGCCCGGTACACGTCCTTCGCGGTCTCCTCCGCGCTGGAGACGAGGGTCACGGCGTCGCCCATGACGTAGGAGATGACGCCGGTCAGCAGGGGGTAGTGGGTGCAGCCGAGCACGAGCGTGTCGACTCCCGCGTCCTTGAGCGGTGCGAGGTACTCCTCGGCCGTCCTCAGCAGTGCCGGACCGCCGGTGATGCCGGCCTCCACGAACTCGACGAACGCCGGGCAGGCCACGGAGGTGACCTCGAGGTGCGGGGCGGCCGCGAAGGTGTCGTCGTAGGCGCGGGACCCGACGGTCGCGCTGGTGCCGATGACGCCGATCCGGCCCGAGCGGGTGGACGCCACCGCGCGGCGTACGGCCGGCTGGATGACCTCGATCACGGGGATGCCGTAGCGGGCGGTGTAACGCTCCCGCGCGTCGCGGAGGACCGCGGCGGATGCCGAGTTGCAGGCGATGACGAGGAGTTTCACGCCGGAATCGACGAGTTCGTCCATCACCCCCAGCGCGTGCGCGCGTACCTGAGCGATCGGCAGAGGTCCGTAGGGACCGTTCGCCGTGTCGCCCACGTACATGATGGACTCGTGCGGAAGCTGGTCGATGACGGCTCGGGCGACCGTCAGTCCCCCGACGCCGGAGTCGAAGATGCCGATGGGCGCTTCGCTGCGGTCGGGGTTCGCTGGCTCTGGGCTCATGATCCTCCGAGAATATGACGTGACGCCCACGAAAACTATTCACTGATCCGTGGGTTTTGTCACAGCCCGCCGTCGTCGGGGATGTGCCCGGCGCCGTCCCGCGTCAGCCTTGCAGCCGGGCGGCCTTCAGCATGGCCTGGACGAGGGACTCCTGGAGCCAGGTGATGAAGTTGTACACGAGCGCGAGGTAGGACTCGACGTCGTCCACGTCCTTCGAGTCCGCGATGTCGTGGAGCCGTTCGGCGTCCTCCTCGGTCTCGATGCTGAGGCGGTCCGCGAGCACCAGCCGGACGTCGTTGAGCGCCTGCGCGAGGAGGCGGGCCTGCTCGTCGGTGAGCGTGATGGGATTCGACTCGATCGCGAGGGCGCTGCTGCGCAGGGCACCCATCTTCTGCTCCCGCAGGGAGCGCTCGGTCAGGCGCCGGAAGGCGAGCGCCTCGTCGTCGTCCCCGCGGACGGCGTCGGGCAGCAGCCGCCGGACGGCCGAGTCGTCGGGGGCCGTCGACTCGGCATCCGCCCCGGACATGCCCACGATCGCGGCCAGCGGGTCCTCGCTGGGCCCCGTCTCGGGTTCGAGCATGGAGATGACGTCGTCGAGCAGGGCGCCGAGGAGGCGCGCCTCACCGGGCTCGAGCGCTCCGGTGATGCCGCGGCGCGTCGATTTGAAGGGTTTCGCCATGGGAGGGCTTACTCGCTTCCGATTTTCTCGAAGGTGGCCCACAGCCCGTAGGAGTGCAGGGCGACGGTGTCCTGCTCCACCTTCTCGCGGCTGCCGGAGACGACGGCGGAGCGGCCCTGCTCGTGGACCTCGAGCATCAGCGTGCGCGCCTTGGCCTCGCTGTAGCCGAAGTAGGTCTGGAAGACGTAGCTCACATAGCTCATGAGGTTCACGGGGTCGTTCCAGACCACCACGACCCAGGGCTGGTCCAGGTCGGTCTTCTCGGTGGTCCGCACCTCTTCCAGGGTGTCGGTGCCGGTTGCAAAGCCTACGGTCATCCCCTCATTCTAGGTCGCCTCAACCTCCTCCGCTGGCCGGCTACTCACACCCCGGGCGCCCCGCTATCGTTTTGAGGGTGACCAACGCCCCGACCACAGACCCGCCCGCCGCTGCCGGTGAGGTGCCGCCCACCGTGAACATGCCGAACAGCGCGCTCTTCACCGACCAGTACGAGCTGACGATGCTGCAGGCCTCGCTGCACTCGGGGGCGGCCCACCGCCGGTCGGTGTTCGAAGCCTTCGCACGGCGGCTTCCGGCGGGCCGGCGCTACGGCGTCGTCGCAGGGACGGGCCGCCTGCTGGAGGCCCTGGCCACCTTCCGGTTCGACGACGCGCAGCTCGCGTTCCTCAGCGACGCCGGGATCGTGGACGACACCACCCTCGCCTGGCTGGCGGATTTCCGTTTCACCGGCTCGATCTCGGGCTACGCGGAGGGTGAGGCCTACTTCCCGAACTCGCCGATCCTGACGGTGGAGTCCGCCTTCGCGGAGGCCTGCATCCTCGAGACGCTCATCCTCTCGATCCTCAACCACGACAGCGCGATCGCCTCCGCGGCGTCCCGCATGACCGGTGCGGCCGCCGGGCGCCCCTGCATCGAGATGGGATCCCGCCGCACGCACGAGGAGGCCGCCGTCGCCGCCGCCCGGGCCGCGATCATCGGCGGTTTCGCGAGCACCTCCAACCTGGAGGCCGGCCGCAGGTACGGCCTGCCGACGGTCGGCACGGCCGCGCACTCCTTCACGCTCCTGCACGACTCCGAGCGTGCAGCGTTCGAGGCGCAGGTCGCCGCGCTCGGCCGGGGCACCTCGCTGCTGGTGGACACCTACGACGTCGAGCAGGGCGTCCGCACCGCCGTGGAGGTGGCGGGCCCCGAGCTCGGTGCCGTGCGCCTGGATTCCGGTGACCTCGTCGCCCAGGCCCGCTGGGTGCGGGAGCTCCTCGACGACCTCGGGAACCACAGCACAAAGATCGTGGTGACCTCGGACCTCGACGAGTTCGCCATCGGCCTCCTCGCCTCGGCCCCGGTGGATTCCTACGGTGTCGGCACATCCCTCGTCACCGGCTCCGGCGCACCGACCGCCGGCATGGTCTACAAGCTCGTCAGCCGCCAGGACGACGACGGCACCTTCATCTCCGTGGCCAAGGCGGCGAAGAACAAGGCATCGGTGGGCGGGCTGAAGCAGGCGATGCGCAGGCTCGACGAGCACGGGATCGCCCAGGTCGAGGTCGTCGGGATCGGGATCAGCCCCGCGAACGACGGCGACGACCGCCCGCTCGTCCAGCAGTTCGTGAAGGACGGCGTCGTCCTTCCGGGCTGGACCGGTGCCGAGGCCGTCCACCGCGCCGCCGAGCGCCACACCCGGTCCGTCGCCGAGCTGCCCGGAGCCGTCCGGCGTCTGCAGCGCGGCGAACCCGTCATCCCCACCGAGTACGAGGAGGCAGCATCATGACGCGCGCACTGATCATCGTGGACGTGCAGAACGACTTCTGCGAGGGCGGTTCGCTCGCCGTGCAGGGCGGCGCGCAGGTCGCGGCCGACATCAGCGACCATATCGACGGACAGGCCGGCACGTACGACTACATCGTCGCCACGCAGGACTGGCACATCGATCCGGGGGCGCATTTCTCCGAGGAGCCCGACTTCACGGACTCGTGGCCGGTCCACTGCGTCGCCGATACGAGGGGTTCCGAGTTCCACCGCGACCTCGACACCGAGAGCATCGACGCCGTCTTCCGCAAGGGCCAGTTCGAGGCCGCCTACTCCGGGTTCGAGGGCGTCAAGGCACCCGACGACGAGGTGCCCACAGGCGAGCAGAAGCTCGGCGGCGGGGCAGCGGACAGCGACGAGGATCCGCTGACCCTCGACGACTGGCTGCAGGACCACGAGGTCGACGACGTCGTGATCGCCGGCCTCACCACGGACTACTGTGTGCGGGCGACCGCCCTGGATGCGCTCCAGGCCGGGTACGGCGTGACGGTGATGGTGGACCTCGTCCGGGGCGTGCACGACGACAAGTCGGAGGCGGCGCTGGAGGAGCTGGAGGCGGCCGGCGTCGAGCTCGCCGGCTAGCCGGAAACACGAAGGCCGGGCTGGTGCGACCAGCCCGGCCTTCGTGTGTCCACGGGTCCTACTTCTTGCCGATGAACCAGTCCTGCAGCTTCTGCAGGCGGCGCTGGAGCTGGTCCTCGTTGGCCTGCGCGACGGCGGGCCCGCCGCACTGCCGGCGCAGCTCGGTGTGGACCTGGCCGTGCGGCATGCCGGTCCGGGCGGCCCAGGCGGAGACGTTCTTCGCCAGCTGGCCGCGCAGCTCGGTGAGCTGCCGGTGGTCCACGACCAGCGGCTCGGCGGGTGTCATTGCGTGTCTCGTCTTACGGCGGGACTGCTGCTCCTGCTGGCGCTGGCGCAGCAGCTGTCCCACCTGGTCGGCGTCGAGCAGCCCGGGGATGCCGAGGAAGTCGAGCTCCTCCTCGCTGCCCATCTCACCACCGGTGCCGAACTCGCCGCCGTCGAACAGGACGCGGTCGAAGGACGCCTGCGATTCGAGGGCCTCGAACTTCTGCTTGGTGAGCGAATCGGACGCCTTGTCCTCGCGGTTGGCGGCCTCCATGAGCCCGTCCTCGAGACCGAACCCCTCGTCGTCCTTCTCGGGCCGGTCGAGGGCGTGGTCGCGTTCGAGTTCGAGCTGGTTGGCCAGCGCCATGAGGTTCGGTACGGAGGGCAGGAAGATCGACGCCGTCTCCCCGCGCCGCCGGGCACGCACGTAGCGGCCCACGGCCTGCGCGAAGAACAGCGGGGTGGCGGTCGAGGTGGCGTAGACGCCGACGGCGAGGCGCGGGACGTCGACGCCCTCCGACACCATGCGCACGGCGACCATCCACCGCTTCTCGCCGGCAGAGAACTCCTCGATCTTCGAGGAGGCCTTCGCGTCGTCGGACAGGATGACGGTCGGCGACTCCCCCGTGATGCGCTTGAGCTGGCCCGCGTACGCGCGGGCGTCGTCGTGGTCCGTCGCGATCACGAGGCCACCGGCGTCGTGCACGGTGCGCCGTACCTCGGTGAGCCGCTTGTCGGCGGCGGCGAGGACGGCCGGGATCCACTCGCCGGCAGGGTTGAGCGCCGTCCGCCAGGCCTGCGCGGTGATGTCCTTGGTGACGGCCGCCTCGCCGAGCGATGCGGCCATCTCCTCGCCGCCGCTGGTACGCCAGCGCATCTGGCCGGAGTAGGCCATGAACATGACGGGGCGGACCACGTGGTCGCGGAGGGCCTGGCCGTAGCCGTAGGTGTAGTCGGCGCGGGAGCGGCGGATCCCGTCGCGGTCCTCGGCGTACTCGACGAACGGGATCGCCGCGGTGTCCGAGCGGAAGGGCGTACCGGTGAGTGCGAGGCGCCGGGCTGCGGGCTCGAAAGCCTCACGGATGCCGTCACCCCAGGAGAGCGCGTCACCGCCGTGGTGGATCTCGTCCAGGATCACGAGGGTGCGGGCGGCCTCCGTCTTCGCACGGTGCAGCATCGGCTTGCTGGCCACCTGCGCGTAGGTCACGGCGACGCCGATGAACGCTCCGCCATGACGGCCGTCCGCGTTCTTGAAGTTGGGGTCGATGGCGAGGCCGACCTTCGCGGCCGCATCCGCCCACTGGCGCTTCAGGTGGTCGGTCGGGGCGACGATCGTGACCCGGTTGACCACGCCGCGCTCGACGAGCTCCGTGGCCACGCGGAGGGCGAAGGTCGTCTTGCCTGCACCGGGGGTGGCCACCGCGAGGAAATCGCTCGGGGATTCCCGGAAATACTTCTCCAGCGCTTCGCTCTGCCACTGGCGCAGCTTGGGGGCGGTCCCCCAGGCGGCGCGCTCCGGATATGCGGGGGGCAGGGCTGCGCCGGCACCGAACAGGGTGTCACTACTCACGCCGGGACAGTACCTTCCATTGACTTGCTGGGGGTGAGACCGGAGCCGCCATCGGATGACCTGGCCCCTCTCAGACCCGAAACTATACCCGCTGCCGTGAACACCCACAGAGCCAGCCAGATCGCAACAAAGGTCGGCACATGCCCGGGATCCGCGGGGTCGTGCAGCAGCGCGAAGAGCGCACCGGCGCCCGCCGTGCCTGCCACGCCGCCGAGTTGATCGGAGATCTGCAGGGCGGCCGAGTTGCGCCCCTGCTCCGTGGGCGCGGAGAGCTTCAGCACCAGCACCGACGTGCTCGAGAGCGTCATCCCCATGGCGAATCCCGACAGACCCCACACAGCGGCCAGCACCCACAGCGGTGCCTCCACCGCCGTCGCGAGTGCGAACCCGCCGAGCGAGAGCGACAGGACGGAGGACCCGGCGACCAGCAGCCACTGCCGGTCGAACGTGACGCGTGCCTGCACGAAGGAGCCGGCGCTCCAGCCGAGCGCCCCGGCGCTCAGGGTGAGGCCCGCCGTGCCCGGATCGATGTCCCGGGAGCTCACGAGCATCAGGGGGATGAAGGCCTCCGTGCCGAAGAACGCGACGTTCACGATGCCGCGGGTCGCGATGATGCTCGGCAGTCCGCGGGCGAGCACCAGGGCGCCCTTGGGCAGCAGTGGAGGCAGGACGAGGAGGGCGACGACGACGCCCGCGACGGTCAGGAGCACGAGGCCCGTCACGGTCCCGGCGTCCGGGTCCTGCGCGTCCGCGAGGCGGACGACGGCCCATTGCGCGGCGAAGACGCCCCCGGCCAGGGCGAACCCGCGCAGGACGCGTCCCTTTGCCGGGCCGGCATCGGTCGCCTCGATGGGGCCGAGCCCCCTCGTCTTCGGCCACACGATGACGACGGCGGCGAGCACCACGGGGACGACGCCGAGGAACACCCAGCGCCACCCGAAGTTCTGGGTGACGAATCCGGCGACCACGGGGCCGATCAGCGCCGGGAGTACCCAGGCGGCGGCGAGCCAGCCGAACACGACCGGCTGGGCCTTGTGCGGGAAGGACCGTCCGATGACGACATAGACCGCGACGATCATGGAGCCCCCACCGAGGCCGGATACGGCTCGGCCGACCGTGACGAGCCAGAAGTCGGGGGCTGCTCCCGCCGCGAGGAGTCCCAGGATCATGAGGCCCAGCCCGACGGCGAGGGCGGGCCGGGGGCCCTTGCGGTCGCACCACGAACCGGCGACGACGGTGCCGAGCAGCGACGCCGTCAGATACATGGAGAACGCCAGCCCGTAGCTCGATTCGCCGTCGAGTTCCCTGGCTACGGACGGCATCGCGGTGATGACGGCCATCGCCTCGAAGGCCGCGCAGGTGATGATGGCGAGGATGCCGATGGTGAGTGGGCGCAGCTCGGGCGACATCGCTCCGGCTGTCGTGGTCCCTGCCCTATTGGCGGTCTTGCTCATGTCACCTTGTGTTCTGCTGGGTAGCGGGCGGGCGCGTTCGAACCGCGGCTCCTGGATCGGCCGGTGCTGGTGGCGCTTCGTGAGGGTTGATCAGATCAGGAGCCGGGCACCTGCTCCTGCGGGATCGGGTGCTGCTGTCGGGGACGCGGCCCTTCGCCTAGTTGTCGGGCTGTGGCTTCCTGTGGGCCCTCGGGTTCCCCGCCGACCCTTCGGCTTGTCAGCCCTTCGGCTTGTCAGCCCTTGGGCTTGTCGTCGCCCGGGCGGAGGCCGTTGTAGATCTCCTTGCATTCCGGGCAGACCGGGAACTTCTCGGGGTCGCGGCCCGGGGTCCACACTTTGCCGCACAGTGCGATCACCGGCTCGCCGGTGAAGGCGGACTCCATGATCTTTTCCTTGCGGACGTAGTGGGCGAAGCGTTCGGCGTCACCGGGCTCGACCTCCTGGCGGACTTCCTCACGTTCGATGGTCGCCGTGGAGCCGCCTGTGCCGGCTTCGAGGGGATCGTTTGCGAAGGGATCTGCGGGCATAGTCATGGGCCCAGTCTATCGCCCGGCCACCCGTTCTACAGGGGGTCAGGGGTGACATTCGGGCAGGTATTCTCCACGGAAGGGGAGCCGCCTTCGATTCCGGAATTGTTCCTGCCGGGCGTTCCTGCCCCACCCTATATTGTCGGTGGCAGGGTCGATAATAAAGGGTATGAGGACGAATGCGCAATATCGGGCGGAATGCGAGCGCATCGACGCGCGCATTCTGTCCTTGGCCGCCGAGAAAGCCCGGATAGATGCTGACATGGCTACCGCCACCGAGGAACTGCGTCAACTCCTGGAAAGCGAATTCTTCGATTATCAGGCCCGCGGGCAATCGTCTGAACGACTCACCAAGGGTCGGCACACCAATCTGGCGGATACCACGACGGCGACAGAACTGGCCTGCCTGCTGCGTATCCCCGAACGCACTGCCCACCGACTCGTGCAGTTCTCCGCAGTCCTCGTCAACCACCACCCCAGAACTCACGCAGCCCTCGCGTCCGGGGCGATCTCCTGGGCGCACGCCACCACCCTGATCCACGAATACACCGGGCTGCCCGAGGCGACCGCGGCCCTGCTCGAAGACCAACTGCTGCCTCTGGCCGCCGAGACCACCACAACCCGGCTGGCTTCCAGAGCCCGGACGCTCCGTACCCGGTTGCACCCCGAATCCCTCCACCAGCGAGCTGCGACAGCCACCAGCCGGCGCCGTGTGGACTTCGAGCCCGACCACGACGCGATGGCCTGGCTGCATGTCTACCTCCCTGCCGCCGACGCCACGGCCATCGACAGCCGACTCACCGCCACAGCGCGCAGCCTGCAGACCCCCGCCGAAACCCGCACCCTGCCCCAGCTACGCACCGACGTCCTCGCCGACCTCCTCCTCACCGCCCCCGGCACCACCTGCTGCCAGGGCACCTCCGCTCGCGTCTCCGCCAATCGACCGGACAGCGACCCGACCCCTGAAGCCTCCTCCGGGGAAGCCCATGTCGGGGTACCGGCGGAGCCGAGGATTTGTGCGCACATCAATGTCACGGTGCCCGTGCTGACACTGCTCGGAGTCGACGACGCTCCGGCGGACCTGGAAGGCTACGGCCCCATCCCCGCGGACATCGCCCGCCGCCTTGCCGCCCATGCGCCTTCCTTCACCCGGCTCCTGACCCACCCCGAATCGGGGGCCGTGCTCAGCGTCGGCCGTACCTCGTACGCCGTCCCGGCCGACCTCAAACGTTGGCTGCGAGTCCGCGACCAGACCTGTCGACACCCCGGCTGCAGCATCCCCGCCTCGCGCTGCGAACTCGACCACACGACGCCCTGGTCCCACGCCGGGCCGACCGATCACGACAACCTCGCCCATCTCTGCCGCAAGCATCACACCCTCAAGTCCGAAGGTATCTGGCACTACACCCAGGGCCCCGACCAGAACCGGGTCGGCCAACACGGCCCAGCGGCGCCCGGTACCACTGGCACGCTCGGGATTCCTGCCACGTCCTGTATGTCAGGCACGTTGACCGCCACCTCTCCTACCGGGCGCACCTACACCACCGCCCCCGAAGCACCGCCCTTCTAGGGCATGCAGTCCGGGTCCGGAGGGGTGGCGAACATCGCGGCTGGGCCGCATGATCACCGGACGGGTGGCTCGCAACCGATGCCGGTCGGGTTCTCCAGGCAGTCCTGGCTCACCTGATGCGACTGGGTCCGCCAGATGCTCATCAGGTGCGGTGTGGACACGACCGCGGCTTCTCCAGCAACGGGCTGAAACGGACCGCCGTCAACTGAGTAGTCGCCGGCGAAGAATGTGGTCACCGTGACCTGGAAGTCACCGGTCCGGGCATACTGGTGGCTCGTTGCCGTGGGCGTGTCGAAAGCATTCCCGTTCACCGGGCCGCCGGGCGACGTCGTCGTCACACTGGTGCCGTCGCCGTAGTCCCACCGGTAGGACACCGGTCGGGCTTTCAGGACGATCGATGCGTCCTGGAACACGAACGTGAACTCCTGCTCCCGGGCCTGCGCGTAGATGTTCGATTGCGCGTTGCGCAACCCGAAGTTCGACGGCTGGGACAGGATCGTCGCGGCCAGGACCGGCTGCTTCTGGAACTCCTCGAGGGTGATGACGATCGGCGCTTCCGCCGGTGCTGCTGCGGTATCCGCTGCGGTATCCACCGGCGGTTCCGGCACCTCGCCGGGATATACGCAGGAACTCCGCCCTGTCGGCGTCCGCGTCGCCGGCTGTACCCGGGTGTCTATAGCGATCCAGTTCACCACGAGCCCGCCCTCCCGAGCCGTGCACCGAGCATTTATCTTCGGACACGTTGCCGGATCCAGAGCATCACCTACATCCACGGTGCAGGCCCGCACGTAGGTGTACTCGATTCCGTCGTCAACGGGCAAGGCAGCAGGCTCTTGAATTGCCCTATCTCCTGGCCGAGGATCGGACTTATTCTCCGTCGTGCTTCCATCGAAGAAGCCAGAGTCTCTCACCGTCGCGGTCGCCGTGTCTCCATCAAACCTGATGTCATTTCCTTTGGCTACCGCTGCGACCGACTGAGTGTAGAACGCAAAAACAAGGACCGCGACAAAGATGGGAAACCTCATGGATTGCATCATTGAACCCCCTCGGGTGCGCCGAAATCGAGCATTACCCATCGGTGGTCGATGTATGCCGAGAAGATGGCGTTAAAGATTGCATCCCCTTTGGGCGCTTCCGCTTCAACTTCCCCCGAGGCTGAGAACGTTATAGATGCGTCTTGGATTACCTCGACATAGGAGCCGATTGATCCTTGAGTATTCGTTTGGAAATCGGTCGTGAACTCGGTGACTTCGGAGTCGGCACCCCAGACCCATCCACCATCCGCGTAGACGTCCATCACCGCGCTGGTCGCATTTGAACAGGTCTCGCATCGCGGATCCGTTACTGCCTCGAAGGGAGCCCAGTCGTTGGTCTCGTAGCCATAGGAGAACAACTCGAACCAGTACTTGGTAAAGGCCTCCAGACCCTCGGCCGAGTTCTCGTCCGCGAGTGCCGGTTTCACCGGCACAGGGACGTTCGCCGCGGGCCCAGCCGACGAAGCAGGCGACGACTCAGACGTCGATGACGGGGACGGGGTTGCAGAAGGAGACGCCGCAGCGGGCGACGCCGACGAAGACGGATCAGGGTTCGGCTGCGCCGACGGATCCGGGTCGCCCTGGCAGCCGGTCAGCAGCATCATGGCAACAGCTGCTCCTGCCAGAATCGGCATAGCCGCTCGATGACGATGACGGAGCCCATCACCACGACCAGATGCACGCATAAGGAACATGCAACTCCCCCATCACCGTCGGCCCGCCTACCGGAATGGCCCTCAGCATAGCCCTACGCGTCCCGCGCGCTACAGGTTATGCACAGGTAGAGTCGGCCGAACAGCCCTGAATCTGCGCGCGTCTTGTCAGCCCTCCCCCCTGCGACGAGGGTTCGCTGCGCACCGGCGACAGCGCCGAAGTGGGCTGTACACCTGGCGCGCCCGGCGGGTCACCGTGGTCGTCCGCCTGGGTGATCGCCCGGAGACGCCGGACCGACCCGAAGCGCGTGCGTAGGGTCACAGCGCCGACGTGCGCTGTGATCAACGGTTCGCCGAGACGGCCGGCAGCAGTGATCAGCGGTTCGCCGACGCGGCCGGCAGCTGTGATCAGCGGTTCGCCGAGACGGCCAGCAGCTCTGATCAGCGGTTCGCCGAGACGGCCAGCAGCTCTGATCAGCGGTTCGCCGAGACGGCCAGCAGCTGTGATCAGCGGTTCGCCGAGACGGCCAGCAGCAGTTCCGGAGCGCGGCGATCGTACCAACGCCCACCCGTACGGATACCGACGACCAGCAGCACCCCGCCGAGGACAAGCCCCACCACGACGGTCAGCCAGCCGAACAGCGCTTGCCCGGTCACGAAGTAGACGATGGTCAGGATCATCTCGGGCAGCGCCAGCAGCACCAGCACTAGCCACCCGAGGATCTGGACGGCGAACATCAGGAAGTTCGTACCCGGCGGCGTCTTGAAGGCGCTCTCCCCGGGCAGCGGGACGTTGTAGGTGTAGCGCGCCGACACGATGCTCGACAGCCCTGCGCCGGTCAGCAGCAATCCGAGCGACAGCCCCAGCATCACGGGCAGGTCCTCGGCCCTGCCCGTGACGAGCAACGGCACGACCGTGAAGACGAGTGCTATCGGCAGCGCGAAGACCAGCAGTGCGCCGGCGCGTCCCAGCCGATCATCGCGTCCGCTCACCCCGGTGGAGACGTGCAGGCTGAAAGCGGTGTTGTCGTAGGAGATGTCGGCCGAGATGGACCACGCGAGCAGGAAGGCGGTGAGCGGACCGAGGAAGGCGAACGCCGTGCCGGAGCCCCCACCCGAGAAATACAGCAGCACCGCGAGGAACGGGATCATCACGAGGGATGCCGAGTACCGCGGGTCACGGAGCCAATACGTCAGGGCCCGTGCTGCTACCGCCCCCGCGGGTGTCGCGGGAAAACGGCCGAACCAGCCGAGGTTCCCGCCGGCCCGCTTCGACACGGCGTTGTACGGGGGCGTGACCAGTGCGTGGGTGAGACTCCGGCTCCACAGCACGAGGAACAGCGCCAGGGTGGCCGCGCCGATCAGGAATTTCAGGAGGGCCGCCCCGACGTTCCCTGCGGCGACGTCGGCCGGTGCGGCCCACAGGGCACCGAGCGGAGTCCAGGCGAGGACATCGGCCAGCGACCGGGCGAAGCCCGGCGAGCTCTGGAATCCGGCCGTCACCCCGCCGATGATCGGCCCGAGGAAGATCAGCGGGATGAACGCGACGATGCCGTTGACGTCCTTGAAGCGGCGCGAGCCCGTCATCGAGGACACGGCCGTCGTCACGAGCCGCGAGGCGACGACGCACAGGAGCACGGCGACGAGACCACAGACGAGGGCGGTCAGCGCGGCGGCCGGATAGCGGATCCAGGTGAACACCTGCGTCAGGGACGCGATGAGCGTCACCACGCCCGGGATCCCGACGATGCCGCCCAGCACCAGGCCGGCGAGCAGCTGACGCATGGGGATCGCGAAGGTCACGAACCGTGCGGGGTCGAGTGTCATGTCGATGCCGGTCGCCGCGATCGGTATGACGATCCAGCCGAGCACCGTCGCCGAGCCGCCGATCACGAGGATGGTCCGGATCAGCTCGGGTTCGGCACTGCCGAGCAGCACCAGGCCGATGATGAGCAGGACCAGGAGGCCCAGTCCGTACAACCCGCCGAGGATCACTCCGACGAGCTGCGCCGTGCTCCGCCGAAGCGAATTGCGCAGCAGGAGGAGCTTCAGTCTCAGGAGGTCCGCAACCACGACAGCCCCTCCGACGTGCTGCGACCTCCGACGAGCTCGACGAAGCGGTCCTCGAGGGTCGCTTCCCCCCGGACCTCGTCCACCGTTCCCGCGGCGAGCACGGTTCCTGCCGCGATGACCGCGACGTGGTCGCACATGCGCTGCACGAGGTCCATGACGTGGCTGGACACGATCACCGAGCCGCCGGACCGCACGTAGCCCGTCAGGATGTCGCGGATGTTCGCGGCGGAGACGGGGTCCACGGACTCGAACGGCTCGTCGAGGACCAGCAGCTTCGGTGCATGGATGAGGGCAGAGGCGAGCGCGATCTTCTTCGTCATGCCCGCCGAGTAATCCACCACGAGGGTCCCGGCGTCGTTCGTCAGGTCGAGGGCACGCAGCAGGTCCCCGGTCCGCTCCACCACCGTCTCGCGGTCCATGCCGCGCAGCAGTCCCGCATAGGTGACCAGCTGCTCGCCGGTGAGCCGGTCGAACAGCCGGACCCCGTCGGGCAGGATGCCCATGATCTTCTTCGCCTCGAGCGGCTGGCCCCATACGTCCACACCGTGCACCATGACTTGGCCGTAATCGGGCCGGAGCAGGCCTGTGGCCATGGAGAGGGTGGTGGTCTTGCCGGCGCCGTTCGGCCCGACGAGTCCGTAGAAGGAGCCCGGCGGCACTTCGAGGCTGACGCCGTTCACGGCGATCTTCTCTCCGAAACGCTTGGCGAGACCACGGATGCTCAGTGCGGCAGTACCGGCCCTGGCCTGCGGATTGTTCTCGTCGGTCGGCGGTGGCACGAGGGAACTCATGCTGCCACGCTAGCAACGTGCACTTGCGCCCCTCGTCATCCCAAAGGAGGAAAAGGGACGGGTGCGTCAGAAGGTGCCGGCCCGCTCGTACTGGGGCGCCGGGACGAGCTCATGGCCGAGCTCGTGCCCTGCCCGCATCCACCAGTGCGGATCGCGGAGGGCGGCTCGGGCGATGAGGACGGCGTCGGCCCGCTCCCCGCGGATGACGTCGTCGGCCTGGCGCGGGTCGCTGATGAGACCGACGGCGCCCGTCGGGACACCGGAGGTCCGCACCTCCTCGGCGAGGGCCACCTGGTAACCCGGACCGACCGGGATGGACGCGGCCGGCACGGCACCGCCGGACGAGACGTCGATGAAGTCCACGCCCTCCTCGGCGGCACGCTTGGCGAGGCGCGCCGACACGGCGCCGTCGAGCCCGCCCTCGGTCCAGTCCGAGGCGGAGATGCGCAGCAGCAGCGGCATGGTGTCGGGGATGACCCGGCGGACCTCGCGGATCACCTCGAGCGTCAGGCGGAACCGGGCCTCCTCCGAGCCTCCCCAACCGTCGGTCCGGGTGTTGACCAGCGGCGAGAGGAACTGGTGCAGCAGGTATCCGTGGGCGGCGTGGATCTCCATGGTGTCGAAGCCGGCGTCGAGGGCGAGGGCGGCGGCCGTCCCGAAGTCGCGGATGACCTTCTCTATGTCCTCCTCGGTCATGGCACGGGGCGCAGCGTACCGGCCGAAGGCCTCGTCGGTGGGGCCGAGGGTCTGCCAGCCGCCCTCCGATGCGGGGACGGAGTTGTGCTTGCCGCTGAAGGGCCAGTAGGTGGAGGCCTTCCGACCGGCATGCGCGAGCTGCACGGCCGTCTTCGTGCCGACGGCACTGTGGTCGTGGATGAAGTCGTTGATGCGGCGCCAGGCATCGACCTGCTCCTGCGAGTAGATGCCGGCGTCGCGCGGGCTGATCATGCCTTCGGGGCTCACGGCGGCGGCTTCGGTGATGATGAGCGCCGCGCCTCCGGTGGCGAACTGGCCGAGGTGCACCAGGTGCCAGTCGGTGGGGACGCCGGGAGCCGTCGCGGGCTCGCAGGAGTACTGGCACATGGCGGCCACCCAGCCGCGGTGCGGCAGCTCCAGGGACCGGAGTGTGATGGGGTCGAACAGGCCGGCCGTGCCGGTGGGTGCTGCGGAAGTCATGCCATCCTCTGCTGGTCGTACGGGGTCTGGGCGGGACGCGGTGCTGTCAGGGCGGGGGCGGCCTGCTAGAACAGGGCGCGCGCGAGCGCGCTGCGGGCCTTGGTCACGCGCGGATCGGTGACGCCGACGATGTCGAACAGTTCCAGCAGGCGCTTGCGTGCCGCTTCCCTGTCCTCCCCCGCGGTCCGCCCGATGAAGGCGACGATACGGTTGAACGCGTCCTCGACATGGCCACCCGTGATGTCCAGGTCGGCCACGGCGAGTTGGGCCTCGACGTTGTCCGGCTCGTCCGCGCCGCGCCGGCGTACCGCGGCGGCATCGACGTCCTGCACGCGCTGCATGAGCTCCACCTGCGCGAGTCCGGCCTTCGCGTCCGCATCGGCGGGCTGCTCCGCGAGGGCACGGCGATAGGCGGCAGCCGCAGCCGGGTAGTCCCCCGCCTCGATGGCGTCGAAGGCCTCCTGGTGCAGGGGCGGCAGCGGCGGCTCCTCGGGAGCGGCGGTGCCGGGTTCGGCGCCGTCGTTGAGCGTCCCGGTCACCCCGTTGGCCTCGGCGACCTTCAGGAGCTCGTCGAGGTAGGCGCGGATCTGGGGGTCGGGCAGGGCGCCTTCGAACAACGGCACCGGCTGGCCCTTCACCACGGCGACGACGGTCGGGGCCCCCTGCGCCTGGAACGCCAGGGCGATCTGCGGCTGCGCCTCCAGATCCACGTTCGCGAGCAGGATCCGGCCGTCGAACTCCACCGCGGCGGCCTCGAGGACGGCGGTGACCTGGTTCGACTGCTCGCTCCAGGTGGCGCGGAGGTTCACGACGACGGGCACCTGGGCCGAGAGCTGCACGAGCTGCGGGAAGGTCTGCTCGGTCACCTCGACGACGTACGGACTCGGTCCTGCCGCGGGCTGACGCGTTGCGGCGGGCCGTGCGGCGGCGTCGGCGCGCGCCTTGAGCGCGGACAGGTCCACCGCTCCCCGCAGGTTCATGCTCGACGGCGGCATCCCGCCCCGTTGTGCTGGTGTGGACAATGCTCTGCCTTTCTCTGGCTGCCTGTGCTGGACGCTCGTGGGTGCCGGGTCAGCGTAGCTTGGCCGACAGCAGCTGCTGCGCGGCGCCGATGACCCGGATCCTATCGTCGCTCCCTGCCGGGGGGACGTACATCATCACGGCTTCGCCGTAGTTGACGTCGATGCCCTTCTCGCTGGAGTCCTTGCCCGTCAGCGACTTGTACACCGTCCCCTTGAGGTCGATGGTGTCGCCGGCGCCCTTCGGGACGCTCGAGTAGGTGTGGGTGAGGTAGCCGAACACCATCGCTCCGCCGTCGCCCGTCATCAGGGCCTGCGTGCGCTCGCCCTGCGCCTGGTGCGTGAAGGTGATGTTGGCCGCCTTGTTGCCCGGGTCGGCGACGACGCCGGCCTGGAAGTCGGTGATCGCCTCCGAGAAGGAGTTCTCCTCGAAGGTCTCGGCGTTGGCGCCGGTCGGTTTCGTCAGGAAGTCGGCGATGGATGCGACGGCGTCCTGGGGCGCCTTCGCGAGCGCTCTGGTCTCGTCGACCGGGACCGGGCCCGAGGCCCCGGGCGCCGGCGGAGAGGGGAACGTGCTCCCGGGCAGCATCTGGACCGCGGAGGTCAGCTTGTAGTTCTCGCGGGGGGTCTCCTGCACCAGCAGGAGAGCCTGCGGCACCGGGTTGTCGTCGCTCTGCGTCAGCGCGACGATCGTGCGCGGCCAGTCCGCGCCCGTGGGGATCATGTCCAGCAGCACGGGATCCGCGGCGACCGGGACCGGCAGTGTGGCCTTCGGTTCCTTGGCGCGCACGGCGTAGGAACCCGTGCGGAGGTCCAGTGCGGCGCCGCCGACGCGTGGGGCGAGTCGCTTGGCGTCCGCTGCCGCGTCCGCATCGGTGACGGTCGAGGAGACGTCGCCCAGGATGCGCTCGAGCTGGCTGGCCAGGACGACGGGCGGGCCGCTGGCCTCGCTGCCCGCCGACGGCGCCCCGGTGGCGGCGGCGGACGGCACCGCGGACGAGGTGGAGGACGCGGACGGCGTGGCGGTCGCGGATGACGCGGTGGACGGCGAGGTCGCGGACGGGGTGGGCGTGGTCGTCGCCATCCCGGGTGCGATACCCAGCAGCGAGCCGCCCGCGACGAGTCCCGCGAGCACCAGGACGGGCCCGGGAGCGGCGATCGAGGACGCGCCGACCGATCCGCCGGCCTGTGCGTGCCGGCGGGCGTACGCACGGGTCCCCTCGACCGCCTCGGTGGTCCGCTTCCCGCTGCGGTTGCGCGGCGGGACGAAGAGGAGGGCGATACCGAGGACGACGACGAGCGCTCCGCCGATGATGAGCGGCAGGGCGAACGGCGTGGACTGGTCGTTGGGGCGCGTGATGGAGACCTGCGTCGGTGCGGCGGCTGTCCCGTCGGCGGCGAGCAGGATGGACCAGTCACCCTCCACGGGCTCGCTCCACCGGTAGGTCAGCGTGCCGTCACCGGGCTCCTCGCTGATCCAGAGGTCGCTGCCGCTGGGATCGGGGACGGTGTCCTCGCCGTCGGCGTAGTCGGAGGACAGCGTGTCCTCGGCGATGCCCGTGACCTGGAGGTGTGCGGCGTCCCCCACCCAGGCCTCGACGTCCGAGGCTCGGCCGACCGCGAGGGTGAAGGGACCGTCCGCCTCGACGGTGACGTCGACGGAGCCGTCGGCGTCGCCGCGCGCACCGGATTCGATCACTGTGACGGGGGCCGTCCCGGCCCCCTCGGCGACGTCCTGGGCGACACTGGCGGTGACCGTCTCCGCAGGGGCCCAGATGGTCCGCTGCCCGATGCCGAGGAGCATCAGCAGGAGCCCTGCCACGATGATCGGTACTGCTGTCTTTCCGCGCACTGGTTGCCTATCGTCGTCCGTTCCGGCGGAGCGTCTGGCCCCTTCCGCTCCGATGGCCCGCCGCTTGCGGCGGCGGGCCATCGGGAATAGTCACCCAATGGTAACGAAGTTCCTCCGGCCGGTCGGGCCGGGGCGGCGTCGGTCGGCCGGATCATGGGCGGGACGGCGTCCGTGGGATCGTCCCGGGGCGGCTCGTCAACACCTTCGTGGGCGGTGCCCGGCTGTTAGGGTTTCGCTAGCCGACCCACCCGCGGCGCAGGTACGCACATCCGAAAGCAGAGCCCTTCGTTGACAGACCACCAGGACGTCCCGCTCGACCAGCCGCTTCCGCGGCCCGAGCCGCCCGTGGCCGGCGAGGACACGCTGCCCTCCGATGTACCGGTCGCCGCCGCCCAGCCGCCGTCGACCCTGCGGTCGTTGTTCTCCCTCGCCCGGAAGTCCCTCCCGGCGGCGCAGCCACGACCCCGCTTCGAGTTCCCGCCCGAGCGCGAGCCCGCGGCCGTCGCCGTCGATCCCGGTGTGTCCCTCGCCGACGAACGCCTCAAGTTCGGTGGTGCGTACCCCCGCAGCATGAGGAGCCACCCCATCCACTTCGGCTTCATGATGAGCGTGGGCGTGGGGCTCGCGCTGCTGGCCTTCTTCATCATCACCAACGTGGGCCAGCTCCTCGTGTGGATCGGGGCGGCCCTCTTCATCGCGCTCGGACTCGACCCGATCGTGCGGTGGCTCGAGACCAAGGGCGTGCCGCGCCCGGCCGGCATCGCCGTCGCCCTGTCCGTCCTCGTGGGCATCGTGGCCGGGTTCTTCGCGCTGCTCATCCCGACGATCGTGAGCCAGACCTCCCAGATCGTGGACCGTGCGCCGGGGTACGCGGACGACTTCCTGAACTCGGAGTTCTTCACGACGCTCGACGACCAGTTCCAGGTCCGGGACCGCGTGGTCTCGGAGGTCGACAAGTTCTTCGCGAACAGCGAGGCGGTCGGCGGGATCTTCGGCGGCGTGCTCGGCGTGGGCACGGTGATCATCAACGGGCTGTTCGGCTCCCTCGTGATCCTGGTCCTCGCGCTGTACTTCCTCGCGTCCCTGCCGTCCATCAAGAAGTGGGGGTACCGGCTCGCTCCCCGCTCGCGCCGGCCGCGCGTCGAGGTCCTCTCGGAGGAGATCACGCGCAGCGTCGGCATGTACGTGATCGGCCAGGCCTGCGTGGCCCTGCTGAACGGCACGTTCGCGTTCATCGTCATGTCGATCGCCAACGTGCCCTTCTCCGTCCTGCTGGCGTTCGTCGTCGCGCTGCTGGCGTTCATCCCGCTGGTCGGGGGCACCATCGCCGCGGTGCTCGTCAGCCTGATCGCAATGACGGTCGGCTGGCACACCGCCCTTTTGTTCGCGATCCCCTACGTGGCCTATCTGCAGTTCGAGGCGTACTTCATCTCGCCGCGCATCATGCAGCGCGCCGTCGCCGTGCCGGGCGCGGTGGCCGTCATCGCGGTGATCGCGGGCGGCAGCCTCCTCGGCGTGCTCGGCGCACTGATCGCCATCCCGACGGCGGCCGCGGTGATGCTGCTCCTCAAGGAAGTGTTCATCGCGCGCCAGGACGGCCAGTAGTCCGCCCGTCCTGGCAACCGGGCTCGTCAGCCGGCCGTCAGCAGCCCGTGGTCACTGGGAGCTCGCGACGGCGGCCGGCCCCGCCCACCGGGTGGGCAGGGGCAGCTCGAGCTCGGGACGGACGACGCCGACGATCTCGTTGAGCGCCCGCGCCGCGTACTTCTCCCCCACCCACAGGTGCTTGGCGCCGTCCACCCCGGTCACGTCGGCCTGCGGGACGCGCGCGAACCGGCGCTCCGCGTCCTCGGGGACCAGGTAGTCGTCGAACTCGGGGACGAGCACCTTCAGGGGCAGTCCGCTCGCCCCCCACGCGTCGAGGTCGGCGTCGCCGGCGCGGTGCAGCGGCGGTGACAGCAGGATCGCTCCCTCGATCAGCTCCGCCACCGGGTCCTGGGCACCGTACTTGAGGCACAGTTCCGTGCCGAAGGACCAGCCCACGAGCCAGATGTGGTGCAGCCCCTGGGCCACGGCCCACTCCACGGCCGCCTGGAGGTCCAGCCGTTCGCCGTCGCCGCCGTCGAACGCGCCCTCGCTGCAGCCCCGCGGGGAGCACGTGCCGCGCGTGTTGAACCGCAGCACGGCGATGTCCGCGAGAGCCGGCAGCCGGAAGGACGCCTTCCGGTACACGTGGGAGTCCATGAAGCCGCCGTGCGTCGGCAGCGGGTGCAGGGTCACGAGCGTGGCCCGCGGCGTACGACCGCCCGCGGGTGCCGCGAACTCCCCCACGAGGGTCAGCCCGTCGGCGGTCTGCAGCTCGATGTTCCGGCGATCGGCGGGCAGCACCGTGGACGCGCGGATCTCGATCGCCTCGTCGGTGGGCGTGAAGGTGTAATCGGGCGAATCGGTGGGCATCCTCCCAGTCTAGGACGGGCACGCACCGGGTGCCTCAGTAGCGGAAGCTCCGCGTCTGCCAGCACCGCACATGCCAGTGCCTCCGGTCGGCCAGGGCGCTCTCCGGGCCGAACAGCGAGTCCTCCCGCCACACCACGAGGTGCGCGATCCCGGGCAGGATGGAGGAGTTGCACCCGGGGCAGGTGTAGGTCTTGGCCGCGTTGCGCTCGGTGATGCGGCGCACCGACCACTCGCCGTCGGGGGCGGACTCCCGCAGCGGCAGGCCGGCACGCGCGCGCTCGAGATCCAGCTCCGGCGGCGCGGTCCACTTGGGGCGCGAGGACCCGCGGGGGCGGTTCGGGCGGTTGGAACGGGGCACCCCCTCAGTCTGCCCGATGCGGCCGCACAGCTCCGCACCGGGCGCGGAAGGGGCCCAACGCCCGGTAGAATCGCCGACGTGCGTCTTGTCATTGCCCGCTGCTCCGTCGATTACATCGGCCGCCTCCGGGCGCATCTCCCGCTGGCCACCCGGCTCCTCATGGTGAAGTCCGACGGCTCCGTCCTGGTGCACTCCGACGGCGGCTCGTACAAGCCGCTGAACTGGATGAGCCCGCCCGCGACCCTGCGGGTCAGCGAGCCCGACGACGCCGACCGCGCCGAGGGCATCACCGAGGTGTGGACGGTCCAGCACGCCAAGACCGACGACCGGCTCGTCATCAACATCCGGGAGCACCTGCACGACTCCTCCCATGACCTCGGCGTCGATCCCGGCCTCGTGAAGGACGGCGTGGAGGCCGACCTCCAGCGGCTCCTCGCCGAGCAGATCGAACTCGTCGGCGCAGGGTCCACCCTGATCCGCCGTGAGTACATGACGGCGATCGGCCCCGTCGACATCCTTGCCCGCGACGCCCAGGGGCGGACGGTCGCCATCGAGCTGAAGCGCCGCGGTGACATCGACGGCGTCGAGCAGCTCACGCGCTACCTCGAACTGCTCAACCGCGACCCGCTCATGGCGCCCGTCCGCGGGATCTTCGCCGCGCAGCAGATCAAGCCGCAGGCACGTGTCCTCGCCACCGACCGGGGCATCGACTGCCTGACCCTCGACTACGACGCGATGCGCGGCGTCGACGACAGCGCCTCCCGCCTCTTCTAGCCGTCCGTCCGATCCATCGGGGCCGCGGGAGGGCGACGGCCTAGAATCGGACCATGGCCCTCTCCAGCGGAACGCCCACTGCCCTGTCCGGACGCCTGGTGACCGAAGCGGGGATCATCGACGACGGCGTGCTCCGCTGGGACGGCTCCCGCATCGTCGGGGTCGGCACGGGCACCGGCGACCCCACCGCCCTGCGGCTGCCCGAGGGCTTCCTCGTCCTCCCGGGGCTCATCGACCTGCACTGCCACGGCGCCGGCGGCGGCGACTTCACGTCCGGTTCCGACGCCGACATCGAGGCGGCCGCGACGCACCTCCACCGCAGCGGCTCGACGACGGTGCTCGCCAGCACGTGCGCCGCACCGATCGAGGACCTCGAGGCCGCCTTCGGCAGACTCGCCGCAGCAGTGCAGTCAGGGCTGCTGGCAGGCATCCATGCCGAGGGCCCGTTCCTGTCGAAGGAGCGCAACGGCGCGCACGACCCCGCCTTCCTCCTCCTGCCGACGCAGGAGGACGTGGCGCGCCTCGTCACCGCGGGCCGGGGACACCTGACCTCCATGACCTACGCCCCCGAACTGCCGGGAAGCGACGTCCTCGTCTACGAACTGGTGATGCACGGCGTCATCCCGTCCATCGGGCACACCGACAGCTCCACGGAGGAGACCAGCGCCGCCCTCGACCTCATCAACGAGGAACTCGCCTCCACGGGGTTCGCGGGCTTCAGCGGCAGGCCCACGGCCACGCACCTGTTCAACGCGATGCCGGCCATCCATCACCGCTCCCCCGGCCCCGTGCCCCTGCTCCTGCAACGGGCCCGCGCGGGCGAGATCGCCGTCGAGCTCATCGCGGACAACGTACATCTCCACCCGGAGACGGTCCGCATGGCCTTCACGATCGCCGGGGCGGAGAACATCTGCCTCGTCAGCGACTCGACCGCCGCGGCGGGACGTACGTCGGGGATCTACCGGTTGGGGAGCCAGGAGGTCACGGTGGTGGACGACGCCGCCGTGCTGACGGCCACGGGGACACTGGCGGGTGGCGCCGGAAGCCTGCTCGACGTGGTGCGCTGCGCGGTCGGGGCAGGGGTGGGCATCGTCGACGCCCTGCGCGCCGCGACCTCCGTCCCCGCGGGCGTCCTGGGACTGGCCGACGAGGTGGGCAGTCTGCGCAGCGGCCTCCGCGCGGACGCTCTGGTGGTCTCCCCCGACCTCGAGCTGAAGGGTGTGCTCCGTGCCGGGCGGTGGGTCCTGCCGCTCGACCTCGACGGCGCCTGAGCGCCACCAGCCCCACGAGCGGCACCGGCGACCCATGGGCGGACCGCCGCCGCAGCGGGCTAGCGCCAGGTGCCGATGCCGATGACCGGTCCGGCCTCGATCCAGGAGGAGAGGCCCGCGTAGACGTCGTACTTCATCGCGAGGTGGAAGGGCTTGCCCTCGTAGGCCATGTGGACGATGATCGCCCCCGGCTGGATCCCCGCGCGCTCCGCCTCGGTGGCCGCACGCCAGCCGGTGACCTCCAGGGAGCTGCGGAGGAAGCGGAACTTGGGGATGGGGCTCAGCGACAGGAGGCTGAGCCATTCGAGGTGCTTGTCCGTATAACGACAAACCCCCACCCGCCATCCCCGGGGAGGGAAGCGGATGGAGGCGTCGAAGGTGCCGAGCGCTCGGCCCAGCTGATAGCGGCGGAGGAGGAAGGCGGCGATCACGAGCACGAGCAGGCCGAAGACGACCGCAAGGCAGATGAACGTCACACCGAGAGCCTCCACGCCGGAAACCCTAGACGGTTTCCGGAGTCACCGAACCGCCGACCTTGGCGTTGTCCGCCACGATCACCACGCGGTTTGAGTCGACCGAGAAGAAGCCGCCGTCCACGCCGACCACTAGGCGTTCGCCGTTGACGGGCTCCACCGAGAGCTCACCGGCCTCGAGGATCGCCAGGATGGGAGCGTGGCCGGGAAGGATCCCGATCTGACCGTTGCTTGTGCGCGCATTGACGACACGCGCCGCGCCCGACCACACGAAGTGGTCGGCCGCGACGATCTCGACCTCGAGTTCAGCGTTCGATGCCATCGGCGCTACTTACCGGTCTGCTCTTGGATCTTGGCCCACTGGCGCTCGACGTCATCGAGGCCGCCGACGTTGAAGAACGCCTGCTCCGCGATGTGGTCGAGGTCGCCGTTGCAGATCGCCGAGAAGCCCTCGATGGTGTCCCTGATGGAGACGGTCGAACCCTCGACGCCGGTGAACTGCTTGGCGGTGTACGTGTTCTGCGAGAGGAACTGCTGGATGCGGCGCGCGCGGGCGACGACGACCTTGTCCTCTTCGCTGAGCTCGTCGATGCCGAGGATCGCGATGATGTCCTGCAGTTCCTTGTTCTTCTGCAGGATCTGCTTGACGCGGACGGCCGTGTTGTAGTGGTCGTGTCCGATGTACTGGGGGTCCAGGATGCGCGAGGTCGAGGCGAGCGGGTCCACGGCCGGGTACAGGCCACGGGACGCGATCTCGCGGGAGAGCTCGGTGGTCGCATCGAGGTGCGCGAACGTCGTGGCCGGGGCGGGGTCGGTGTAGTCGTCCGCAGGCACGTAGATAGCCTGCATCGAGGTGATCGAGTGGCCCTTCGTCGAGGTGATGCGCTCCTGCAGGAGACCCATCTCGTCGGCGAGGTTCGGCTGGTAGCCCACGGCCGAGGGCATGCGGCCCAGCAGGGTCGACACCTCGGACCCGGCCTGGGTGAACCGGAAGATGTTGTCGATGAAGAGCAGCACGTCCTGGTTCTGCACATCGCGGAAGTACTCCGCCATGGTCAGGGCCGAGAGGGCCACGCGCAGGCGCGTTCCCGGCGGCTCGTCCATCTGGCCGAACACGAGCGCGGTGTCCTTCAGGACGCCGGCCTCTTCCATCTCGACCCAGAGGTCGTTGCCCTCACGGGTGCGCTCGCCCACACCGGCGAACACCGAGGTGCCGCCGAAGTTACGGGCCACACGGGTGATCATCTCCTGGATGAGGACGGTCTTGCCGACGCCGGCGCCGCCGAACAGGCCGATCTTGCCACCCTTGATGTAGGGGGTCAGGAGGTCGATGACCTTGATGCCGGTCTCGAGCATCTCCGTCGATCCCTCGAGGGACGCGAAGCTCGGGGCGGAACGGTGGATGGGCCAGCGCTCGGTGATCTCGAGCGCGGACTCCTCGACGTCGAGGGGCTTGCCGAGGACGTTGAAGATGTGGCCCTTGACGCCGTCGCCGACAGGCACGGAGATCGGAGCACCGGTGTCCTGGACCACGGTGCCGCGGACGAGTCCGTCGGTGGCCTGCAGGGAGATCGCGCGGACGAGGTTGTCGCCGAGGTGCTGCGACGTCTCGAAGGTGATCAGGCGGGTCACACCGTTGAGAGTGATCTCGGTGGTGAGGGCGTTGTACATTGCGGGGATTGCATCGGCCGGGAACTCGACGTCGACAACCGGGCCGATGACACGTGCAATACGGCCGGTGGCGCCGGGGGCAACTGAGTCCGTACCGTGCTCAACAGTCTGGGCAGTCATCTCTCTCACTTCATTTACGTAGATGGCGTGGAACTAAGTCTAGCTGCCCGGTGTCCGTGAGGATCCGGGCGGGTGGGGCGTCAGGAGGCGTTCAGCGCGTCCGCGCCGGCCACGATCTCCGAGAGCTCCTGGGTGATCTCCGCCTGGCGGGCGGTGTTGCGCAGGCGCGTGTACTTCTTGATGAGCTCCGTCGCGTTGTCGCCGGCGGACTTCATCGCACGCTGCCGGGCGGCGAGCTCGCTGGCAGCGGCCTGCAGCATCGCCGCGAAGATCCGGGACTCGATGTACCGGGGCAGCAGCGCGTCCAGGACCTGCTCGGGCTCCGGCTCGTACTCGTAAAGGGGCAGCAGGTCGCCGTCCTGCGGCACCTGCTCGTCGACGACCTCCAGCGGGAGCAGGCGGACGACCGACGGTTCCTGGACCACCATGGAGCGGAACTTCGTGTAGACCACGTGGATCTCGTCCACGCCGCCGTCCTCGTAGTCCTTGAGGAAGGTGGACAGGAGCGCCTCGCCGACCTCGCGGGCGGTCTCGAACTCGGGAGCGTCGGTGCCGCCCGTCCAGACCTTCTCGTAGTCGCGCCCGCGGAAGTCGAAGTACGACTGCGCCTTGCGGCCGATGAGGTAGGCCTGGATCTCCTTGCCCTCGGTGCGGAACGCCTCGAACAGGCCCTCCGCCTGCTTCAGGGCACTGGCCGAGTACGAGCCGGCGAGGCCGCGGTCGGACGTCATCACCAGGACGGCGACGCGCCGCACCTCACCGTGCTCGGTGGTGAGGGGGTGGTCGATCTCCGACTGCGACGACACGGCCGAGACGGCCCGGGTGATCGCGTTGGCATACGGCTGGGCCGCTGCGACACGCGTACGTGCCTTGCCGATGCGAGACGTCGCGATCAGCTCCATCGCCTTGAAGATCTTCCGCGTCGACGTGGTCGAGGCGATCTTCTGGCGGTAGACCCGGATCTGGGCTCCCATTCTTGTCCTTTCCTCCGCCCCCGCGTCGGGGAGCGATCAGGCCAGGGTCCTGCCGGCCGGGAGGGGCTTGGCCCCTCCCGGCGACGGGTCCTCTAGCGCTTCTGTCGAACGATCTTTTCGTGCTCGACCGACTCGGCGTCGATGGCCTCGTACTCTTCGTGGCCCGCACCGAAACCGTCGGCACCGACCCCGAAGAAGCCCTGCTTGAAGTCCGTGATCTGGGTCTTCAGCTCCTCCGCCGTCGAATCCTCGAGCTTGCCCGTCTGGGCGAGCGTGTTGAGGATCTGCGACTTGTGGCCGAGGTGCTCCAGGAACTCCGACTCGAAGCGGCGGATGTCCTCGACGGGGACGTCGTCCAGGTAGCCGTTCGTCCCGGCCCAGATGGAGACGACCTGCTGCTCCACCGGCATCGGGGAGTACTGGCCCTGCTTGAGCAGTTCCATCAGGCGTGCGCCGCGGGTCAGCTGCTGGCGCGAGGCCGCATCCAGGTCGGAGGCGAACATCGCGAACGCCTGCATGTCGCGGTACTGGGCGAGGTCGAGCTTCAACGTGCCCGAGACCTTCTTCATCGACTTCACCTGTGCGGCGCCGCCCACGCGGGAGACCGACACGCCGACGTCCACGGCGGGACGCTGGTTGGCGTTGAAGAGATCCGACTGCAGGAAGATCTGGCCGTCGGTGATGGAGATGACGTTGGTCGGGATATAGGCCGAGACGTCGTTCGCCTTGGTCTCGATGAGGGGCAGGCCCGTCATCGAACCGGCACCGAGCTCGTCGGAGAGCTTCGCGCAACGCTCCAGCAGGCGGGAGTGCAGGTAGAACACGTCGCCCGGGTAGGCTTCGCGTCCCGGCGGACGGCGGAGCAGCAGCGACACCGCACGGTAGGCCTCAGCCTGCTTCGACAGGTCGTCGAACACGATGAGGACGTGCTTGCCGCCGTACATCCAGTGCTGGCCGATGGCCGAACCGGCGTAGGGGGCGAGGTACTTGAACCCGGCGGGGTCGGACGCGGGCGACGCGACGATCGTCGTGTACTCCAGCGCGCCCTTGTCCTCGAGGGTCTGGCGCACGGCGGCGATGGTCGACGCCTTCTGGCCGATGGCGACGTAGATGCAGCGGACCTGCTTGTTCACGTCACCCGAGGCCCAGTTGTCCCTCTGGTTGATGATGGTGTCCACCGCGATGGCGGTCTTGCCGGTCTGGCGGTCACCGATGATCAGCTGGCGCTGGCCGCGGCCGATCGGGATCATCGCGTCGATGGCCTTCAGCCCGGTCTGCATCGGCTCGTGCACCGACTTGCGCTGCGTCACGCCGGGTGCCTGGGTCTCCAGTGCGCGGCGGCCCTCGGAGACGATCTCTCCGAGGTCGTCGATGGGCTGACCCAGGGGGTCGACCACGCGGCCGAGGAAGGCGTCGCCGACGGGGACCGAGAGGATCTCGCCCGTGCGGTGTACTTCCTGGCCTTCTTCGATTCCGTTGTAGTCACCGAGGACGACGACGCCGATCTCACGCGTGTCGAGGTTCTGGGCGAGTCCGAGCGTGCCGTCCTCGAACCGCAGCAGCTCGTTGGCCATGACGGAGGGAAGACCCTCCACACGGGCAATGCCGTCGCTGGCGGTGGTGACGCGGCCGACTTCGACGCGCTCCGCATTTCCGGGCTCGTAGGACGCCGCAAAGTCGTTCAACGCACTGCGGACGTCTTCGGCGTTGATGGTCAATTCGGCCATCTCAGTCCCTGCTCTCCTGTGTTGTTGGTCCCCATGGGATGCGTGGCGACCGGTGTGTGATTCAGTGGATGGAACTCCGCTGGGACGGGCGTGGACGCCTATCCCGCCAACCTGCGACGGAGTTCGGACAGACGCGTGATGACGGTCGAGTCGACCATCTCGTCTCCAACGCTGACACGGACGCCGCCGATGAGTGAAGGGTCGACTTTCACGTTGACCTTGAGCTCCCGGCCGTACATCGCGTTCAGGCCCGACTCCAGGCGGGCGAGCTGGCTTGCCGTCAGCGGACGGGTGACGCTGACATCGGCGATCCAGCGCTGCTGGCGCGCGGCGACGAGTTCGAGGAACCGATGCACGAGTGCTGCGGGCTTCAGGCCGCGCGGGGCACGCACGGCCTGCGCGATGAGGAGCCTGCCGGCTGCGCCCGCCTGGGGCACGAGCTTCAGGCCGAGGGTGACCTTCGACTCCGGCGAGGCCTGCGCTTCCGAGAGCGCCCTCTGCAGGGCGTGGTTCGAGGCGACCACCTGGATGAAGGAGTACAGCTCGTTCTCGAGCTGGTCCAAGCCCTCCACGCCGCGGCCCTGCTCGGCCACGGCGATGACGACGGTCGCGGCGAGGGTCTCCAGGGCGTCACCGATGTCGCGGGCGTTGGCCCAGCGCTCGTTGACGAGGTCCCTGACCACCGCGGCCGCCTCCGGCGACACCCGGCCGGCGATGAGCTGATCCACCAGCACGGCCTTGTCCTTGCCGGTACGCGAGGGATCCGTCAGCGCCCGCCGGAGGCCGGCGTTGCTGTCCAGGATCGCCAGGACACCGAACAGGTCCTCGGCCAGGGCCAGGGTGGCTCCGGGCAGGCGGGGCTCCAGTCCTTCACGGACCGTTGCCAGGGAGACGCTCGATACACCTGCCATTACTTCGCTGCACCTGCACGATCCGAAGCGGCACCGTGCGACGAGGTCTCGAGGTCCGCGAGGAAGCGGTCGACGACGCGCGACGAGCGGGCGTCATCGGCGAGGGACTCGCCGACGATCCGGCTGGCGAGATCCGTGGCCAGGGTCCCGACCTCGGCGCGGAGCGAGACCACTGCGGCCTGGCGCTCGGCCTCGATCTGGACGTGGGCCTGCTCGGAGATGCGCGCGGACTCCGCGGCGGCCTTCTCCTTGAGCTCCGCGAGGATCTGGGCGCCTTCGGCGCGTGCTTCCTCCCGGATACGGTTCGCCTCGGTACGAGCGTCCACAAGCTGCTGCTTGTACTCGGTCAGCGCCGCGTTGGCTTCCGCCTGGGCGGCCTCCGCCTTCGCGATGCCACCTTCGATGGCGGCGGTGCGCTCGGCGAAGGTCTTCTCGAATGCCGGCATGACGAACTTGATGACGATGAACATCAGCACGGCGAAGCCGACCAGAGTTACGAGGAACTCCCACCAGTTCGGTGCGAGCGGGCTCGAGGCCTCGTCCGCCGCCATGATTGCTGCGTTAAGCATTTTTCACCCGTCTTTCTTCAACTGGTCTTCGGTCGATCTGGACGGCGGTGTCAGGCGCCGATGACGAAGGCGAAGACGAGGCCCAGGATCGCGAGGGCTTCGGTCAGTGCCAGACCGAGGAAGGCGATGGGCTGGAGGACACGCTGTGCCTCAGGCTGGCGAGCGACGCCGTTGATGTACGCGGCGAAGACGAGGCCCACACCGATACCACCGCCGATTGCGGAGAGACCGTATCCAACGAGGTTGAGGCTACCCTGTACTTCCATTGTGTTCCTTTCAAGATGCCGCCTTGGTGCGACAGGTTGTTTGGGATCATCCCCGACGGGGAAGACGTGTGTGAATCAGTGGGCGTCGGCGTGCAGAGCGCCTTCGATGTAGATCGCGGCGAGCAGCGTGAAGACGTAGGCCTGGAGGACCATGATCAGCGCCTCGAGCATGTACATCGCCACGGCGCCGACGAGGACCAGCACGCTGGTGCCCTGCAGGAGGATGTTGCCCGTGGAGACCATGTACTCGATGGCGGAGCCGGCGAGGGTCACGATGAGGTGGCCGGCGAGCATCGTGGCGAAGAGTCGCAGCGAGTGGGTGACCGGCCGGACGATGAAGTTCGAGATGATCTCGATCGGCACGACGATCGGCAGGATGTACCAGGGCACGCCCGACGGGACGACGGCCAGCTTGAAGTACCGCAGGCCGTGCTTCTTCAGGCCGATGCCGACCCAGAGGAGGTAGAAGATCGCCGCGATGGCGTAGGCGCTGCCCGGGTGCGAGAAGCTCGGCAGCTGCAGGAACGGGATGGCACCGAAGATGTTGTTCACCAGCACGAAGAAGAAGGCGGTGAAGAGCCAGGGCACGTACTTCAGGAAGTCCCGGCCGCCGATGATGTCCTTGCCGATGGAGTTGCGGACGAATCCGTAGGCCGACTCCCCCAGGAACTGCATCTTGCCGGGGACGAGCTGGCCGCGCCGGGAGGCGACGAGGAAGAAGGCGGCGATGAGGACCACGGACAGGATGACCATGAGCATCTGCTTGCCGAAGCCGGGGTCGAACCAGACTCCGTAGGCGTCACCCCAGGGGAGGATGTCCCGGTAGTGGGTGTCCTCGATCGTCGGGGCTACGAATCCCTCTTCGGTAGTTGCGGCCGGGAGCGCAAGCGCGATCAACGCGTTTCCTCTCTGCAGTGTCCATCGTTGGGCAAGATCTGTTCGGTCGCAGTGGAACTGGTCCGACTCGTTAAGTTCTGGGGATTCACTCGTGTCCGTCCTCGGCACCGGTCGACGCCCGGGATCCGTCCTGCGGACTCGGGGTGTGGTTCCGGGTGAGGTTGTGCATGTGGGAGAGGTAGAAACCCCCTGCTGCACCTAAGAACGCTCCCGCCAGCACCAACCAGCGCGTGTCGAGGAGATTATCCAGCCCCCAGCCTATCAAACTCCACACTGCGATCCCGCCAATGATGTAGCTGAGGACGGCTATACCGGCGTTGTAGCCGCCGTTCGCGAGGCGCGCGTCCTCGGTGCGTGCCGCGGGGTCGCCGTTCGCTCCCCGGGCGGGTTCCTGGGGGGTCGCCATGTCAGCGTCCTTCCGTCAGATCGGACGGATCACCGGAGGACCGGCCGGCCGTGGGCCGTGCCGGAGCCTGCCCGGAAGGCTGTGCCGAAGGACCCGTCGGCGGCTCGGTCGACGGCTCGGTCGGCGGCAGCGATCGATCGGCGGCCGCGGAGTCCGTGGCGGCCCCGGTCCCTGTGTAGAGCGGCGTGCGGAGGCGGGAGAAGGCGAACACCTCGGCGGCCTGCCAGACGAGGACTGTCGCGAGGGCGCCCGTGAAGAACCACGTGCGGTCCAGCCAGTCCGGTGTGCCGAGGAGGAACAGGACGGCGGCGAAGCCGACGACCTTGATCGCGTAGGTGACGATGAACAGGCCGAGCGCCCCGGAGGGGTTCGTCCTTCCCGTGAAATGTCCGATCAGGAGACTGATGCCGAAGAAGGCCATCACGAGGACGGCCCCGAACAGCACGCTCAGGCCGGCCTCGGGCGAGGTGGCGAGGAATGCGGCGGCGGCGAGGACGAGCGCGACCGCGCCGGCCGCTGCCGCGCTCCTGGCGAGGATGCCCAGCCAGGGGGATTCGGTGGCGCCGGACGCCCGAACGAGGTTCGGGTCGGCTCCGTTGGCCGGATGCTCCGGTCGTGGCACGCGTTGTCCGCTCTCTCGTCTGCGCCGCAGGGCGCACTGCTGGTCCTCCGTCGACGGCGTCGCGAGGCCTGGCACCGGGTCGACACGACGCGGCGTCGTCGTGCCCGGCGCCTGAAATTCTACCGCATGCCGAAGTCCGGGCCGGGTCCGCTCAGGCGTCCGCTGCGGCCCGCCGGCGGGCCAGCGCGCGGAAGATCCGCGGCGAGTACAGGTAGAGCGCGACGACGGCCGCGGCGAAGAGCGAGGCCGACACGGCGAGGGGCGCGGCGGCCGTGGCGGACACGAAACCGGCGGCTCCCGTCAGCGCGGACAGCACGGTGACGAGGAGCGACACCTGGACGTGGCCGAGTCCGGTGTCTGTGAGCCGCTGGTACACGTGCTGCCGGTGCGCGATGTAGAGGGGTTCACCGCGCCGGGCGCGCCGCACGAGCGTGGTGAAGGTGTCCGCGAGGTAGATCAGGACCGGCGAGAGCAGGTACTCGAGGTAGACCCCGGCCAGGAGACCCGTGACGGCGATCGCCGCGATGGTCGCGCCCAGCAGGTAGCTGCCCACGTCGCCGAGGAACACGAATCCGCGGCCGAGGTTCCACGGCAGGAAACCCGCGAAGGCGGCGGCGAGCACGAGACCCGCGACGGTCAGCCACAGCTGGTCGCTGAGCACTCCCGCCGCGGAGTAGAACAGGCCCACGACGACTCCGTGCATGCCGGAGATGCCGTTGATGCCGTCCATGAAGTTGGCCGCGTTGATGTAGGTGGCCACGGCGATGGCGCCGACCGGCACCCACCAGTAGCTGCTGTCGTCGATGGTGGTCGCGAGGGCGACGGTGCCCACCGCCCCGACGAGGAGCTGCGCGGAGGCGCGGACCCTGATGGAGAGGCCGCGGAAGTCCTCGATCCACCCGAGGGTCGCAGCGGCGGCGACCATGCAGAGGATGATCGCGATGAGCGACCGGTCGACCGAGACGAGCCCCGTGGCGAGGGAGAGCACCAGGGCGACGAGGATCGCGACAGCGACGGCCACTCCCATCCCCCGGATGACCGTGGTCGAGTGGGAGGAACGGTCATTGGGGATGTCGATGACGCCCAGGCGCTTGAGCAGGGGCTTCACGACGACGGGCAGCGCGAGCGACAGCCCCAGGGCGACGATCCCGACGAGGGCGAGGAGCGGGCTCACGACGACCGCCCACCGACGCCCGAGGCGGACGGCGGGACGTGGGCTGCCGGACGCCGTCCGGGCTCGCGGGAGGCCTCATGGACCGTGTCCGGGGACGCCGGCCCGGGCTCGATCCCGCGCCTGCCGTGTCCGAAACCGCCCTCGGCCTTCCACTCCTGGAGGCTGAGCTGCTGCGGGTCGAGCGGCGCGACCGAGGTGTGGGAGATCTTGGGGTGCAGCGGGCGGGAGTCGTTCTCGCCCTCGCCGATCAGGTCCTCGTGCATCTTCTCGCCCGGTCGCAGGCCGGTGAAGACGATGTCGATGTCCTTGCCGGACATCGCGATCATGCGCTGGGCCACGTCGAGGATCCGGACGGGCTCCCCCATGTCGAGGATCAGCACCTCCCCTCCCCTGCCGATCGCGCCGGCCTGCACCACGAGCTGGCACGCCTCGGGGATGGTCATGAAGAAGCGCGTGACCTCGGGGTCCGTCACGGTGATCGGTCCGCCGTTGCGGATCTGCTCGGTGAACAGCGGCAGCATGGAGCCGCGGCTCCCGATCACGTTGCCGAAGCGCACCGACACGTACTTCTGCCCGGTGCGCTCCGCGTGCCAGGACGTGAGCTTCTCGGCCACGCGCTTGGAGTGGCCGAGGACGCTCGTGGGGTCGGCCGCCTTGTCCGTCGAGATGTTGACGAAGTTGGTGACCCCCACGGCGCCCGACGCCCGCAGGACGTTGAGGGACCCCTGGACGTTCGTCTTCCACGCCTCCTCGGGGTACTGCTCGAGCAGCGAGACGTGCTTCAGCGCCGCCGCGTGGAACACGACCTGCGGCCTGCGGTCCTCGAAGATGTTCAGCAGCGCGTCCGCGTCGCGGATGTCGGCGAGGACGGTGTCGCGCCCGGTCAGGAGGCCGCGCCCCGTCAGGGAGATCTGCGTGGACTGCAGGCCGGTCTCGTCGCGGTCGAGCATGATGAGTTCGGCGGGCGCGAAGGCCGCGAGCTGGCGGCAGAGCTCGGAACCGATCGAACCTCCCGCGCCGGTGACGAGCACGCGCTTGCCGGTGACGTACCCGGCCACTTCGTCGGGGTGGATGTCCACGGGGCGCCGCCCGATCAGGTCCTCGACCGCGACCTCCCGGAAGTCGGCGATGGCGGCCCCGGCAGCGCCGAGCATGTCGCGCAGCGGCGGCAGGACGAGCACCTTGATCCCGAGGCCCGCCACGAGATCGGAGACACGGCGGACCTGCGCCGCCTCGACCTCCGCGAACGCGATGACGAGGACCTGGGCCTGCGTCCTGGCGGCGATGTCCCGGAGGTCGTCGATGCGCCCGAGGACGGGCACGGTGGACAGCCGGAGGTGCTTCTTGGCGGGGTCGTCGTCGATCAGGCCCACGGGGAAGTAGGGCGACTCCGGGTCCTGCATCATGCGGCCGACCAGCGAGTTGCCGAGGAACCCGGCCCCGTAGATGAGGGTGCGCTGGGCGTCCTCCCCCGGCTTGGCCTTGCTCTCCACGTACATGCGCTTCAGGTAGCGCGTCGCGGCGAGGAACATGCAGGCGAACGGGAACGCGATGATCCCGATGCTGCGCGGCACCTCGATGACGGTGAAGAAGGCGACGCTCGTGAGCACGAGGATGACGGCGACGAGCACGGCGACGATGACCAGCAGCTTGGCCTCGTGGAAGCTGCCGAAGCTGTATCTGCCGCGGTACAGCGCGAAGCTCAGTCCCACCACCAGCTGGGCGACGACGGCGACGGCGCAGAACGCCGCGACGCCCGGGACGTTGACCTCCTTCACGAGGAGCTCGTAGCGCAGGATCAGCGCGAGGAGGATGGCCACGATCCAGGCGACGGCGTCCAGCAGGTACTGCGACCACAGCCAGATCGCAGGCTTGTCGCCCGCTGGAGCCGTGGCGGTGGAGTCTGGCGTCCGGGCGGTGGAGCCTGGTGTCCGGCCTTGGTTGAGTCCCATGATTCCTAACGGTGTCAGGCAGTGCACCACCGCGTCCCGCACCGGGCGTGCTGCTGCCGGGACAGTCCCGCGCCGGCAGGGCCGGGACCGGACCGACGGGGGCCGGAACACGGTGTAATAGACTGCTGTTACCCGAGAATACTAGCCGCCCCGCCCGTGCCAGGCCCGTTGCGCACCGCGCTGGCGCGGCCCGGAAGGACCACGTTGCACGTCCCCGACGCCGGCAGTCCGCGCGTGTTCATCGTCATCACCACCTTCAATCGGGCCGACCACCTGCAGCAGCTCCTCGCCTCGATCGACACCCTGGATCCCGCACCGTCGGGCGTGGTCGTCGTCGACAACGCGAGCACCGACGGCACCGCGGACCTCCTGGCGGCCCTCGAGCCGCGCGTGCCGGTGATCGTGCACCGCCTCCCGACGAACGTGGGCGGCTCGGGCGGTTTCGCGGCCGGCGTGTCGCGCGCGATCGGCGAGGGGGCCGAGTGGCTGTGGCTCATGGACGACGACGTCGTCGTCATGCCCGACGCGCTCGCGTCCTTCCGGCCCTGGCTGGACCATTACTCCTGCATCCACGGGCGCCGGTACGACCACGCGGGCGAGCCGTTCTTCTGGCAGCACATCCTCGACGAGTTCCTGGGGGTCCATCTGCCGGTGCGCGGGGACGTGTTCGCCCGTTCCTCGGTGTTCCACACCAACGTGGGCTGCTTCGAGGGCATGCTCGTCTCGGCGGACGTGGTGCGTGAGATCGGGCTGCCCGACGCGCGGTTCTTCCTCAACGGCGACGACCTCACCTATGGGTGGCTCATCTCCCGGCGGTATCCGGTGGCGTACGTCGACGCCTTCGTGCTGCGGAAGACCCGCGCCCAGCGGCAGGTGGACCTCGGCGTCCGGCACCTCAACGACTCCAGCGATCTCTCGCGGTTCTGCGGCATGCGGAACCGGGGGCACCTCGCCCGCTACCTGCGCCTGCACGGCCGGTTCAACCGCGTGGGGTTCGGCCTCGGGACGCTCCTCTCGGCCGGGAAGGAGCTGGTGCGCCTCGTCGCCGTGGAGAGGTCCCTTTCCGGTGCGCCGGCGCTGTGGCGGGGATGGCGGGCCGCCCGTGCGATCCTGCGCGATCCCGACTGGCAGCCGGAGCCGCCCCTGACCGCGCCGGCCGGGCAGTCCCGGTCCTCGGGAGGGACGCGATGACCTGGCTCGTGCTCGGCGCTTCGGGTTTCGTCGGCTCCGCGATCATGCACGCCCTCCGGAGCGGCGGGATCGATGCCCGCGGGCTCCCCGCGCCGCGCCTGGCGGCGTCCGCACAGACACCCGCTGCACTCCTCGAGGCCGCTGCCGGGACGGACGTCCAGGGGCTGGCGGCCGCGATGGAGGGCCACGACGTCGTCGTCAACGCCGCCGGACTGGCCACGCCCTCCGCCTCCGGGGGCGAGGACCTGCTGGGGGCGAACGCCCTGCTCCCCGCCGTCCTCGCACGGGCCGCGGCAGCGGCAGGGACGCGCCGCTTCATCCACCTCAGCAGCGCCGCGGTGCAGGGCCGGACGGAGAGGCTCGACGAGACGGACACCGTGCGCCCGTTCTCCGCCTATTCGCGCAGCAAGGCGCTCGGTGAGCAGGCGCTGGCGCTCGCGGCGGACCGCGCACCCGGGCTGTCCGTGGTGACGGTCCGCGCCACCTCGGTCCAGGGGCGGGGCCGTCCCACGACGGCGTCCCTCGCGCGGCTCGCGCAGTCCCCGCTCGCCTCGGTGGCGTCCCCCGGCGACGCGCGCTCGCCGATCACTTCCGTGGAGGCCCTCGCGGACCTCGTCCTCGCCGTCGGACGGCACGGGGACGCCCCGCCGCGGATCGTCCTGCAGCCGTGGGAGGGGCTCACCGTCCGCACGGTCCTCGAGGCGGTGGGCGGACGGCCGCACGTGCTGCCGTCCGCGCTCTGCCGGGTGGCGGTCCGGGGCGGCTACGGTGTGTCGGCGCTCCTCCGGGGACGGCTCGACGGCCACGTACGCCGCGTGGAGCTGATGTGGTTCGGCCAGGACCAGGCGCCCGGGTGGGCCCTGGAGGAGGGCCTCGCACCGGAACCCAGGGTGCGCGCTGTGCTGGCCGAGGCGCAGGACCGGGCACGCACGCCCGGGGCCGCGTCCGCCTGACGCCGATCAGCGGGCCGATCAGGCGGGCCGATCAGGCGGAGGGTGCTCCCGCGTCGTGCCCGTCCGTCGCCGGGGCACCGTCGATGCCGATGATGCCCGGCACCACCTCGCGCAGGCGCTCGAGCGGGATGGTCCCCTGACGGACGACGCTGAGGGTACCGCCCGTCGCATCGACGATGGTCGAGCCCGTCCCGTCGGCCGCGGTGCGGGGACCCGCGTCCAGGTACACGGCGACCGATTCCTCGAGCTGGCCGGCGGCGTCGGCCGCAGTGGTCGCCGCGGGGTGGCCCGTCCTGTTCGCCGACGAGACGGCCAGCGGCCCGGTCAGGGTGAGCAGTTCGAGGGCGACGTCGTCGTCGGGCATGCGGAGGGCGACCGTTCCCAGCGTGTCGCCGAGATCCCAGGTCAGGGAGGGCTGCGCATGGCAGATCAGCGTCAGGCCGCCGGGCCAGAAGGCCTCCGCGAGGGCGCGTGCATCCGGGTGCACGTCCGTCGCTAGCCCGTCGAGTGTCTGGATCCGCGGGATGAGGACGGGCGGCGGCATGTTCCGGCCGCGTCCCTTGGCGGCGAGCAGGGTCGCGACGGCCTGGGGTGAGAAGGCATCCGCGCCGATGCCGTAGACGGTGTCCGTCGGCAGGACGACGCACTGCTTGAGCGAGACGGCGCGCTGGGCGGCAGCGAGCCCCTCGCGGCGCTGGGCGGGGTCGGAGCAGTCGTAGCTGGTGGTCACCGGTTCATCCTTCCACTGCGGGGCGGGCCTCCGCACATCGGCGCGGATCAGGACGGCGGCGGACCGAAGCCGGTTCCCCGCAGTCCGGCGGAGTAGGCCGCGAACCAGGCCCTCAGCCCCTTGAGGTCGCGCCGGGTGAGGAAGTAGTAGGGGAAGCCGACGACGTCCGCACCGAACCAGCGCAGGTTGCGGTACTTGCGCGCGTTGTAGGCGCGGTTGCGGAAGTAGGAGAAGCGCTTGAAGTCGCCGTCGGGGATGACGGGCGTGATGAACCCGCCGAAGATCGGCTTCATCTCCGACCACGTGGCGGGGTGCCGGACGGCGACGGTGGCGAGCGTGCCGTACTTCAGGCCGGCCTTGCGCACACGGGCCAGGAAATCCACCTCGTCGCCGCGGATGAAGTACTTCATGTCGGGCAGCCCGATCGTGGAGAACACCTCCGCGCGGATCAGGGCGCCGTTGAAGAAGTGCACCATGTCCGGCAGGTAACCCAGCGGTTCGAGGGTGGCGCGGTCGTTGGTCAGCAGCCCGTTGATGCGGAAGTTGAAGGACAGCCGCGTGGGGTCGTCCGTCGCGGCGACGAGCGGGCTCACGATGTCCAGGTCGTGCTCGTGTGCGGCACGGAGCAGTTCGGCCAGGCAGCGCTCGTCCTCGGGGTGCCCGTCGTCGTCCATGAGCCAGATCCAGCGGGCGCCGCTCGCGAGGGCCGCGAGGATCGCGAAGGCGAAGCCGCCCGCCCCTCCGAGGTTGGCCTCGGAACGGAGGTAGTGGATCGCGCTGCCCGCGGCCGTCGCCGCATCGACGACGTCGGTGGCGGGCTTCGTGCCCGAGTCCACGAGGGCCACGCGTGCGATCGGCGCGCTCTGGGCGGCGAGCGAATGCAGGAGCTGCGCGAGCTCCTCGTGCCGGTCGTAGGTGACGGCGGCGACGGCGACGGTGTCCCGCGCGTCGGCGACGGCGGCCGCGGCGGCCTCCTCGACGGTCGTCGCGACCGACTCGCCGGCGTCCGGGCCGGTGGTCGAGCCCGCGATCGAGCCCGTGATCGAGCCCGTGATCTTGCCCGAGCCCGCGTCCGGGACCGGTGTCGTGCCTGGCACCGATACCGGCCCGGCCTCCGTGCTGCTGTCCGTCATCGTGGTGTCTCTTCCGTCGTCGTGGCCGGGCGCTGGGAGGCGAGGACGGCGCTCGTCGCGCGGTCGCGTCCGCCGAGATCCTGGTGGGTGGTCACGGTGCTCCACGAGCCCGTGTGCTCGAGGAACGCGGCGATCCAGGGCGCCTGGACCTCGGCGTGCTCCATCACGAAGTAGCCGCCGGGCCTCAGCAGGCGGGCGGCGGTGCGCGCGGCGGCACGCGGGAGGTCCATGCCGTCCGCTCCCCCGCCGTACAGCGCCATGCGCGGATCGTGCTCCGCCACCTCGGGTTCCAGCGGCACGGCGTCCGCTGGGATGTAGGGCGGGTTGGACACGACGATGTCGAACGAGCCGTCGTGCTCGGGGAGGGCAGTGGCGAGGTCGCCCTGGACGAGGTGGACGCCGAAGGGCTCGAGGTTGGGCCCGGCCCAGGCGAGGGCGAGGTCGCTGAGTTCGACGGCGAAGACGTCCGCCCCGGGCACCTCGTCCGCGACGGCCGCGGCGATGGCGCCGCTGCCGGTGCCGAGGTCCACGATCTTCGGGGCGTCGAGACCGGCGGCGCGGTCGATCACGAGCTGCGCGACCGTCTCGGTCTCGGGCCGCGGGACGAACACACCGGGCCCGACGGACAGTTCGACGTGACGGAACGACGCCCTCCCCGTGAGGTGCTGCAGGGGGACGCGGCGGGCGCGTTCGTCGACGAGCGCCCCGTACCCCTCGGGGGCCGCAGCCCCGGTGAGGGCCAGGGCTCGCAGCCGTCCGCGGGACACGCCGAGCAGGTGCGCGGCCAGGAGTTCGGCGTCGACGCGGGGGCTCGGGACGCCGGCGTCGCGGAGCTGCCGTTCGGCCGCCCGCAGGGCCTCCTCCACGCCTACTCGTCCGCGCCGATGGCGTCGAGGCGGGCCTGCTCGTCCATCTCGATCGCCGACTGCACCACGGGTTCGAGATCACCGTTCATGACGGCGTCGAGGTTGTACGCCTTATAGCCCGTGCGGTGGTCGGCGACCCGGTTCTCCGGGTAGTTGTAGGTCCGGATGCGCTCCGAGCGGTCCATGGTGCGGATCTGCGACTTCCGGATGTCGGAGTTCGCGGCGTCGATCTTCTCCTGCTCGTGGGCGAGGATCCGCGAACGCAGCACGCGCATCGCGGCCTCGCGGTTCTGCAGCTGCGACTTCTCGTTCTGCATCGCGACCACGATCCCGGTGGGGAGGTGCGTGATGCGGACGGCGGAGTCGGTGGTGTTCACGGACTGCCCGCCCGGACCCGAGGACCGGTACACGTCGATCTTCAGGTCGTTCTGGCTGATCTCGACCTCTTCCGGCTCGTCGACCTCGGGCAGCACGAGGACGCCCGCGGCGGAGGTGTGGATGCGGCCCTGCGACTCGGTGACGGGTACGCGCTGCACGCGGTGCACGCCGCCCTCGAACTTGAGCCGGGCGTACACGCCCTCGGCGGGATCGTTCGAGGAGCCCTTGATGGCCATCTGCACGTCCTTGTAGCCGCCGAGGTCGGACTCGGTCGCCGAGATCAGCTCCGTCTTCCAGCCGCGCGACTCGGCATAGCGTGCGTACATGCGCAGCAGGTCGCCGGCGAACAGGGCCGCCTCGTCGCCGCCCTCGCCACCCTTGACCTCGATGATGACGTTGCGGCCGTCGTTGGGGTCCCGGGGGATGAGCAGGCGCCGCAGCCGCTCCTGCGCCGTGGCGAGCTGCTGCTCGAGGACGGGCACCTCGGCGGCGAACTCGGGGTCCTCGGAGGCCATCTCGCGGGCCGCCTGGAGATCGTCGTCGAGCGCGCTCCAGCGGTTGTGGGCATCGACGATGCGCCCGAGTTCCGCGTACCGGCGGCCGAGCCTGCGGGCCAGCGCCTGGTCGGCGTGGACGGCGGGATCGGCGAGCTGGTCCTGCAGCTCGGAGTGTTCGTCGAGCAGTCCCTGGATGGACTCAAACATCGGGTGTACCTCTTTCGGCGTGTGCAGCCAGTCTACGAAGATCGGGAGGGCAGGGACGACCACTGGTCGGGGCTCGACGCGGTCGTCGCCGCCGTCGCGGCACGGGGGTGCCGGTTAACGGACGAAGCCGCCCGGGACGGGCCGGCCATGATCTGGCCGACCCGTCCCGAACGGCTGCCGTTCCTAGTCGGAGTCCTTGGAGCCCAGGGTGGTCTTCTGGACCTGCATCAGGAACTCGACGTTGGACTGCGTCTCCCGGATCTTGTTGGTGAGCAGCTCGAGTGCCTGCTGGGTCTCCAGACCCGACAGCACGCGGCGCAGCTTCCACATGATCTTGACCTCGTCGGGCGAGAGCAGGTTCTCCTCGCGCCGGGTACCGGACGCGTTGACGTCCACGGCGGGGAAGATGCGCTTGTCGGCGAGGCTGCGCGAGAGGCGGAGCTCCATGTTGCCGGTGCCCTTGAACTCCTCGAAGATGACCTCGTCCATCTTGGAGCCGGTCTCCACGAGCGCGGTGGCGAGGATGGTGAGCGAGCCACCGTTCTCGATGTTGCGCGCGGCACCGAAGAAGCGCTTCGGCGGGTACAGCGCGGCCGAGTCGACACCACCGGAGAGGATCCGGCCCGACGCCGGGGCGGCCAGGTTGTAGGCGCGTCCGAGGCGGGTCATCGAGTCGAGCAGCACGACGACGTCCATGCCCATCTCCACGAGGCGCTTGGCACGCTCGATGGAGAGTTCGGCGACCGTGGTGTGGTCGTCGGCGGGGCGGTCGAACGTCGAGGCGATGACCTCGCCCTTGACCGTGCGCTGCATGTCCGTGACTTCTTCGGGACGCTCGTCGACCAGGACCATCATGAGGTGGACCTCAGGATTGTTGATCGTGATGGCGTTCGCGATCGCCTGCAGGATGAGCGTCTTGCCGGCCTTCGGCGGGGACACGATCAGGCCACGCTGGCCCTTGCCGATCGGGGCCACGAGGTCGATCACGCGGGGGCCGATCTTCTTCGGGTCCGTCTCGAGGCGCAGGCGGTCCGAGGGGTAGAGCGGGACGAGCTTCGCGAACTCGACGCGGTCCTTGAGGTCCTCGGCGGGCTTGCCGTTCACCGAGGTGACGCGCACCAGGGCGTTGAACTTCTGGCGTGCGCTGGCCTGGGTCTCGCCCTCGCGGGGAGCACGGATGGCGCCGACGACGGCGTCGCCCTTGCGCAGATTGTGCTTCTTGACCTGGGCGAGCGACACGTAGACGTCGTTCGGACCCGGCAGGTAGCCGGAGGTGCGCACGAAGGCGTAGTTCTCGAGGACGTCGAGGATGCCGGCGACCGGCAGCAGGACGTCGTCCTCCGTGACCTCGACGTCGTCGACGTCCGGCTGGTTGCGTCCGCGGCGGCGGTCGTTGCGCTCGTTGCGGTCGTTGCGGTCGCGGAAGCGGCTGTTGCGGTCCTCGGGGCCGTTGCCCCCGGGGCCGCCGTTGCGGTTCGCGCGGTTGCGGCGGTTGCGGCCGCGGCCCTCGTCGTCGTTCGCGCCGTTGCCGCGGTTGTCGCTGCGCTCGCTGCCGTTGCGGCCGTTGTCGAACTGGGTGTCGCTGTTCGAGCCGTTGGAGCCGTTGGAGCCGTTGGAGCCGTTGTTCGAACCGTTGGAGCGATCGTCGTCGCGTCCGTTGCGTGACCGGGTGCGGCGCTCGTTGCGGCCCTCGCCCTGCTGGCCGGACTGCGTGTCGGCCTGGGACTCGCCCTGGCCGGCGTTCTGGGTCTCGCCCTGGCCGTTCTGCGTGTCGGCCTGACCGGACTGCGCGTCCGAGCGGTCCTCGCCGCGACGGTTGCGGCGGTTGCGCTGGTTGCGTCCTCCGCTGTCGCGGTCGCCGCGGTCCTGCTGCTCGTCCGCCGGGGTGTCCTCGGCGGTGCGGGACGGTGCCTCGACCTGCTCGCCCGGCACGACGGCGTCCGGGGCGGGGGTGGACACGACGCCGTCACTGCCTGCGCGGCGGTTGCGGTTGCGGGTCCGCGGCTGGCGCTCGGCGGGGGCGGACTGGTCGTCCTGCGGCCGGTCCTCGGCCGCGGCGGGCGTGCCCACGACGGCGGGGCGCTCGGCGTCGGCGGTGTGCTCGCTGCGGACGCTGGGGGTCTTCTGGCGATCGGCGACGGCGGAACCGCGCTGGTGGTCGGAGATCGCGGACACGAGGTCGCTCTTGCGCATCCTCGATCCGCCGGTGATCCCGAGCTGGCCGGCAAGGGCCTGGAGCTGGGCGAGCTTCAGGCCCGCGAGGCCGCTGCTCTTGGAAGTTGTTGCGCCGGTTGCTTCAGCGTCTTGGGTTGCCACACCTGGTAACAGGTCAGTGGTGTCAGTCACGAAGGATCCTTCCCCCTCGTCGGGCGGCCACCTGATCGGTGGTCCGCGGTGGTTTGCCCCGAGCCGCATGGGAAGCGGGCGGGGTTCAGTCGGGCCGGATGCGATCCGGCTCAGGCTGGGTCTGCTGGGAGCCTGAGGATGTCGTTGTGCGGGAGGTGGGTCCGCACGCACAAAGATAAGGTCGGAGGCTACACCTGAGGATGTGCTACTGCCGGTCGGACCTGCAGTTTCGCGGCGGTCTAGAGATGAGGACGCCCAGTTCAACAGCACGCGGTGCCTGATGTGGGACACGGTGTCTGCTGAAAGACACGGTCATTGCTTGAGACACACTGGTTCCGATGGGGGCATGACGCCCCCGGCGGTTCCTACCCTTGGTGCACTCCCACTTTAGCACCTTCCCGCTGCACAGCGAGCCTGACCACGCGCCACATCCCCGGCGTGTCGCCGCGTCCGAGCAGGTCGTGGAGCGCCTCTTCCGCCGCCCGCGCCCCGGACTCCCCGACGGCGATGGTCAGGACGCTGGGACCGGCCCCCGAGATGGTGCTCGCGAAGCCGGCCGAGCGCAGTGCGCGCAGCAGCGTGGCGCTCGGCAGCATGGCCTGGGCCCGGTAGTCCTGGTGCAGCGCGTCCTGCGTGGCGGCGAACAGCAGGGACGGATCGGCCCCGAGCGCGTGCACGAGGAGCGCGGCGCGTCCCGCGTTCGCGGCGGCGCTCCGATGGGACACCGACGCCGGCAGGAGCGCGCGGGCGCTGTCCGTCGACAGGGCCAGGTCGGGGATGGCGAGGACGGGGACGATGTCCGGGCGCACCTCGACCCGCGTGCTGTGGAAGGCGTGGCCGCTCTCCCAGGAGATGGCGAGCGACCCCTGCAGCGCCGGGGCCACGTTGTCCGGGTGGCCCTCGATGGCCGCCGCCCACTGCAGGAGGTGTGCGGCATCGAACTGCTCCGCGGGGGGCAGGAGCGCGTTGCCGGCGAGGACGCCGGCCACGATGGCCGCCGCCGAGGAACCCATGCCCCGGCCGTGCGGGATGACGTTCGTGGTGTCGAGCTCCAGCCCGGGCGCCCGCCGTCCGGCGTGGTGCAGCGTGCTGATGAGCGACTTCGCGACGAGGTGGGTCTCGTCGGTCGGCAAACCGGCCACGCCCTCCCCCGTGGCCCGCACGATCGTGGTGCCGGACGTCGTCGTGCGCACCCGCACGGTGTCCTGCAGCGTCAGTGCGAGACCGAGGGAGTCGAAGCCCGGGCCGAGGTTCGCGCTCGTGGCGGGAACGGTGACCTCGACGTCCTGGCCTGCCTCGACGGCGGGGAGGTCGAGCACCTCGGCCGGCACCGGGGCGGCGTGCAGCCCGGCCACGTCAGTCCTCGAGCCCGAGCGCGGCGGCGACGCTGACGACGTCGAACTCCACCTTGGTGGGCTCGACGTCCGAGCCGTCCGCCATGCGCAGCGCCCACTGCGGGTCCTTCAGGCCGTGGCCCGTCACGGTGATGACGATGGTCTTCCCGGTGGGCACGAGGCCCTCCGCGTGCTTCTTGATGAGTCCCGCCACGCCGGCCGCCGAGGCGGGCTCCACGAAGACGCCCTCGCGGGCGGACAGCCAGCGGTGCGCGTCGAGGATCTCCTCGTCCGTCACGGCGTCGATGAGCCCGCCGGACTCGTCCCGCGCGGCGACGGCGAAGTCCCAGGACGCGGGATTGCCGATGCGGATGGCGGTCGCGATGGTGTCCGGCTCGGTGACGGGGTGGCCCTTCACCAGCGGCGACGCGCCCTCGGCCTGGAAGCCCCACATGATGGGCGTGCGCGTGGCGACAGCGGGGAGCTCGCCGTGCTCCAGGGAGGCGTAAGGCGCCGCGTACTCCTTGTAGCCCTTCCAGTACGCGCTGATGTTCCCGGCGTTCCCCACCGGCATGAGGTGGTAGTCGGGGGCGTCGCCCAGGGTGTCGACGACCTCGAAGGCGGCCGTCTTCTGGCCCTCGAGCCGCGCCGGATTGACCGAGTTCACGAGGAACACCGGGTACGCCTCGGAGAGCTTCCGGGCCACGTCGAGGCAGTTGTCGAAGTTCCCGTTGACCTGCAGGAGCTGCGCACCGTGGGCGATCGCCTGGCTCAGCTTGCCCATGGAGATCTTGCCGTCCGGCACGAGCACGGCACACGTGATGCCGGCCTGCGTGGCGTAGGCCGCGGCGGACGCGGAGGTGTTGCCCGTCGACGCGCAGACCACGGCCTTGGCACCGGCGGCGACGGCGGCGGTCATCGCCATGGTCATGCCGCGGTCCTTGAAGGACCCCGTGGGGTTCATGCCCTCCACCTTGAGGTAGACGGTGGATCCGGTCAGTTCGGACAGGTGCCGGGCATGCACGAGGGGCGTGCCGCCCTCACCGAGGGTGATGACCTCGGTGGCGTCGGTGACGGGCAGGCGGTCGGCGTATTCGCGGATGACTCCGCGCCACTGGTGGGCCACTTAGATTCCCTCTACTCGGAGCACGGACGAGACGGCGGTGATGACCTCGAGCGCGGCGACCTGCTTCACGGTCGCCGCGAGGGACGCCTCCGGAGCGCGGTGCGTGACGATCCGCAGCTCGGCGGTGGTGCCGCCGTCGGGCCCGCCCTGGTGGATGCGCTGGCGCATGGTCTCGATGGAGACGCCGTTCTCGGCGAAGATCTGCGCGATGCGGGCGAGGACGCCGGGCTGGTCGGCGACCTCCAGCCCGATGCAGTAGCTGGTGCGCACGGTGTCGATGCTCAGCGGCGGTACGTGGCCCGTGGTGGTCTCGGTCCGGCCGGGACCGCCGAGCACCATCCGCCGGGCGGCGCTGACGACGTCGCCCAGGACGGCGGAGGCCGTCGGGGTGCCGCCGGCGCCCTGGCCGTAGAACATGAGCTCGCCGGCATTCTCCGCCTCGATGAACACGGCGTTGAACGCGCCGCGGACTGCGGCCAGCGGGTGGGAGCGGGGCAGCAGGGTGGGGTGCACGCGGACGCCGACGCCCGCCGCCCCCGCCTCGTCGGTGAGCATCTCCGCGATGGCCAGCAGCTTGATGACGTAGCCGTCCTCCGCGGCGGCCGCGATGTCGTCGGCGGTGACCGACGTGATGCCCTCGCAGTGGACGTTCTCCAGGGCGAACCGCGTGTGGAACGACAGCGAGGCGAGGATGGCGGCCTTCGCGGCGGCGTCGTGGCCCTCGACGTCGGCCGTCGGGTCCGCCTCGGCGTAGCCGAGGTCCTGGGCGGCCTTCAGCGCATCCGCGAAGGAGGCTCCCGTGGAGTCCATCTGGTCGAGGATGTAGTTGGTGGTGCCGTTGACGATCCCGAGCACGCGCGTGATGCGGTCGCCGGAGAGGCTGTCGCGGATGGGGCGGAGGATCGGGATGGCGCCCGCCACCGCGGCCTCGTAGGAGAGCTGCACGCCCGCGGCGTCGGCCTGCTCGTAGAGCTCGGGGCCGTCCTGCGCGAAGAGCGCCTTGTTGCCGCTGACCACTGTGGCGCCGTGGCCGATCGCCCGGAGGATCAGCGACTTGGCCGGCTCGATCCCGCCCATGAGCTCGATGACGATATCGGCGTCCTCGACGAGTGCCTCGGCGTCCGTCGTGAGGAGCCCGGCCGGCAGGTCGACGTCGCGGGGGGCGTCGAGGCTGCGGACGGCGACGCCGGTGAGCTGGAGCGGGGCGCCGGCGCGGCGGCCGAGGTTCTCCGCGTCCTCGAGGAGGATGCGGGCGACCTGCGCGCCGACGTTGCCGCAGCCGAGCAGGGCTACGCGCAGGGGTCCTGCGGAGGGTGTGGCTGGTGAGTTCATGCTGTCCGTGAGGCTCCTGAATCCGTGGCGGGCTCTGCTTTCCCTGGCGAGGCGGGCTCGCGCTGGACGTCCCTGCGGAACAGGTCCTCCTCCGTCTCGCCGCGCACGATCAGCCGCGCGACCCCGTCGACGACCGCCACGACCGGCGGACGCGTCAGGTAGTTGTAGTTGCTCGAGAGCACCCAGCAGTAGGCCCCGGTGCCCGGGACGGCGAGGAGGTCACCGGCCCCGATGTCCTCGGGGAGGTAGACGTCCCGCACCACGATGTCACCGCTCTCGCAGTGTTTGCCAACCACGCGCGAGAGCACGGGGGCCGCCTCGGGTGTCCGTGAGGCCAGGACGGCCGAGTAATCCGCGCCGTAGAGCACCGGACGGGGGTTGTCGCTCATGCCGCCGTCCACCGACACATAGCGCCGCGGGTGCGTAACGGAAGTGTCCTCGAGGACCTCGGAGCCGTTGGCCGCCGCGTCCACGCGGACCGTCTTGGTGGTGCCGGCGGTGTAGAGGGTGAACGTGCTCGGGCCCACGATGGCCCGGCCGGGCTCGATCGAGATGCGGGGCACGGCCAGTCCCAGGTCCCGGCACGTCGCCCCGACGACGGCGGCCATCGCCTGCGCGATCTCCCGGGCGGGACGCGGCTCGTCGGCCTCGGTGTAGGCGATGCCGTAGCCGCCGCCGAGGTCGAGCTCGGGCAGTTCGACGCCGTGCCGGTCGCGGACCTCCGCCAGGAAGCCGAGCAGCCGCTGTGCGGCGAGTTCGAAGCCTTCCGGCTCGAAGATCTGCGACCCGATGTGGCAGTGCACGCCGAGGAGCTCGATGCCGGGGTGGGCCAGGGCGTCGGCGACGGCGCGGGCGGCCGGCGAGGAGGCGTCGTCACCGCCGCTCCCCTGCCCCGGGCCCTGGTCGGTGGTCAGGGAGAGGCCGAACTTCTGGTCCTCGTGGGCCGTGGCGATGAACTCGTGCGTGTGCGCGTGGACGCCGGGCGTGAGGCGCAGCATGACGTTGGCCGTCCGTCCGCGCTGCACGGCGAGGTCGCCGACGAGCGCGACCTCCTGGATGCTGTCGACGACGATCCGGCCGAGGCCGGCGTCGATGGCGCGGACGATCTCGGCGGCGGACTTGTTGTTCCCGTGCAGGCCCAGCCGGGAGCCCGGCAGGCCCGCGCGGAGGGCGACGGCGAGCTCGCCGCCCGAGCAGGTGTCGAGCCCGAGGCCCTCCTCCCGGACCCAGTGGGCCACCTCGGTGCAGAGGAACGACTTGCCCGCGTAGAACACGTCCACGCCACCGCAGAGGTCGGCGAAGGCCTCGTCGAACGCGTCGCGGAACGTCGCGGCACGGGTGCGGAAGTCGCGCTCGGACACGACGAACAGCGGGGTGCCGTACTGCGCGGCGAGGTCGGTCACGGGCACGCCGTCGACCCGGACGACGCCATCGGCCCCGCGGTCGACGTCCTCGGCCCACAGTTTCGCGTCGAGCCGTGCCTGGTCGGCGGGTACGGACAGCCACTCCGGTGCGAGCGGCGATGCCTGGGCGGATGTCATCGCCATGACCGCTACATCCTCTCCGGCGCGGAGACCCCGAGGAGGTCCAGCCCGTTGGCGAGGACCTGCTGCGTGGCGTTGTTCAGCCACAGGCGCGAGCGGTGCACGTCCTCGACCGGCGCGTCGCCGAGCGGCGCGACGCGGCACGCGTCGTACCACCGGTGGTAGGTGCCGGCGATGACCTCGAGGTGGCGGGCCACGCGGTGAGGCTCGCGGAAGGTCGCCGACTGCGCGACGACGCCCGGGAACTGGCCGAGGGCGGCCAGCAGCTCGCCCTCCGTGGGGTGGCCCAGCGAGGCGGCGTCGAAGGTGCTCGTGTCCACGCCGGCGGAGACGGCGTTGCGGCCGACGGCGTGCGTCCTGGCGTGGGCGTACTGCACGTAGAACACGGGGTTCTCGTTGGTGTTCTTCCGCAGCAGCTCGGGATCGATGGACATGGCCGAGTCGGCCGGCGAGCGTCCCAGCGAGTAGCGCAGGGCGTCCTTGCCGAGCCAGTCGAGCAGGTCCCGCAGCTCGATGATGTTGCCGGCGCGCTTGGAGAGCCGGGCGCCGTTCACGGACACCATCTGGCCGATGAGGACCTGGATGTTCTGTTCCATGTCGTCGCCGGCGCAGGCCGCGATGGCCTTGAGGCGGCCGATATAGCCGTGGTGGTCCGCTCCGAGGAGGTAGATCTTCTCGGGGAAGCCGCGGTCCTTCTTGGAGAGGTAGTACGCGGCATCGGAGGCGAAGTACGTGGGCTCGCCGTTGGCCCTGATGAGGACGCGGTCCTTGTCGTCGCCGAAGTCGGTGGTGCGGAGCCAGACGGCGCCGTCCTCGTCGAAGACGTGGCCCTGCTCGCGCAGGCGGTCGACGGCCTGCTCCACGGCGCCGCCGTCGTGCAGCGCCGACTCGGAGAAGAACACGTCGAAGTGGACGCCGAAGTCCGCCAGCGTCTCCTTGATGTCGGCCATCTGCGCCTCGTAGGCGAGGGCGCGCACGATCGGGAGCGCGGTGTCGTCGTCGAGGTCCGCCACCTCGGGGCGGCCGGCGAGGACGGTGCGGCCGAGGTCCGCGATGTACTGGCCGGGGTAACCGCCCTCGGGCGTCGGCCGGCCCTTGATGGTCGCGAGGACGGAGGCCGCGAAGTTGTTCATCTGGGTGCCGGCGTCGTTGATGTAGTACTCCGTGGTCACCTGCGCACCGCTGGCCCGAAGGACGCGCGCGATGGAGTCGCCGAGAGCGGCCCAGCGCGTGTGGGCCAGGTGCAGCGGGCCCGTCGGGTTGGCCGACACGAACTCCATGTTGATGGTGTGGCCCGCGAGCGCCTCGTTGGTGCCGTAGGCGGGGCCGGCCTCGACGATCGTGCGGGCCAGCTCGCCCGCCGCGCCGGCGTCGAGCGTGATGTTCAGGAAGCCGGGACCGGCGATGTCCACTGCCTTGACGCCGTCGATGCCCGCCAGGCGGTCGCTGAGGAGCTGCGCGAAGTCGCGCGGGTTCATGCCCGCCTTCTTGCCGAGCTGCAGGGCGATGTTCGTGGCCCAGTCCCCGTGGTCCCGGTTCTTCGGTCGCTCCACGCGCACCTCCGAGGGGAGGTCGATGTGCAGGTCGCCCGCCTCGACGGCGGCCTTCAGGCAGGCGGAAATTGCGGCAGAGAGTTCTTCGGGAGTCACCCGTCCAGCATACCGGCGCGGACCTCCGCGCCCTGCTTCGCGTGACGCGGTCGGCAGCGGCGGTGACGGCTGGGCCCGGTGGGCCCTCGTGCTCCTGCGGGAGTCCCTCGTCCTGGGGGAAACGAATCGTGCGGCGGAACGTTGGACGATGCAGGTACGTTGGTTCGAGCTTCAACCTTCCCTCGGTGTCCGGCCCCCGGCCCCCGTCCCGGCGATCTCCCCAGGAGCACCCCGTGAGCGCACGCCCCCACACCCTTCCCGCTGCAGCGACCCGTTCCGCCGGGTCCCCCCTGCCCCGCCGGGTCCTGACGGCCCTCGCCGCGGTCTCGATCCTCGGCGCCGCGGGCTGCGCGGGTGCGGAGGCCGAGCCGCCCGCGCCCGGGTCGCAGGCGGGGGCACCGTCGGAGGCACCGTCGGAGGCACCGTCGGAGGCACCGTCGGGCACGGGACCGGCGGCGGGCGACACGGGCGCTGACGCCTCGGGTGCGTCCTACAGGGACGGCACCTACACGGAGACCGGCTCGTACCAGTCCCCGGCCGGCCGGGAGGAGGTGGGCGTGACGATCACGCTGGAGGCCGACGTCGTCACCGCCGTGGAGGTGGAGCCCATGCCCGACAACCCGACCACCACCATCTACCAGGAGCGGTTCGCAGGCGGCATCTCGGACGCGATCGTGGGCCGGAAGCTCGACGATCTCGCCGTCGACAAGGTGGCCGGGTCCTCCCTCACGAGCGGCGGCTTCAACGAGGCGACCGGCAAGATCAAGAGCGAAGCCCGGCTCTAGGGCGGTACCGTGGCGGACTCCTTCAGCTTCGAGGCGATCGGCACCCGCTGGCGTGTCGACAGTCGCGCGCCGCTCCCGGCCGGGCAGCGCGCCGGGCTGCTGCAGCTCGCCGGCGAGTACGACGCCCTCTATTCGCGCTTCCGCGCCGACTCCGGCGTCACAGCCCTCGCCGCCGCCGGAGGCAGCCTTCCCCTGCCCGGCCACGGCGCCGCGCTGGGCCGGCTCCTGCGCACCCTCTACGACGTGACCGGCGGCGGGGTCTCGCCGCTCGTCGGCGAGCGCCTCGCGGCCCTGGGCTACGATGCCGCGTACTCGTTCGTCCCCACGGCGGCGCCCGCGCCCTCCCGCGCCTGGGACGGCCTGCTGGACTGGACGGACGACGGCGTCACCCTGAGCGCGCCCGCCCTCCTCGACGTGGGCGCCGCGGGCAAGGGCCAGCTCGTCGACCTGATGCTGGAGTACCTCCTGGCCGCGGGCCACGAGGAGGTGATCGTCGACGCGAGCGGCGACATGCGGCGTGCCGGCGCCGGGACCATCACGGTCGGGCTCGAGCATCCCTATGATCCGTCGTCGGCCATCGGCACGGTGCCCCTCGGAGTCGGGGCGTTGTGCGCCTCGGCGTCCAACCGCCGGGTGTGGGGTGACGGGCTGCACCACGTCCTCGATGCCCGGACGGGCCGCTGCGTCGACACCGTCGTCGCCACGTGGGTCCTCGCCGAGGACGCGATGACCGCCGACGGCCTGTGCACCGCCCTGTTCGTCGCGGACCCGGCCGACCTCGGCCGGGCCTTCGGCTTCGACTACGTCCTCGTGTACTCGGACGGGCGCGCCCGCTCGTCCGCCGCACTCCAAGGAGCCCTGTTCCCATGACCGCAGCACTCGACGGCCTGCTGGGCCGCGTGACCATGTACCGGCTGACGCTGATCGTCCTCCTGGTCCTGACCCTCGAGGCGTTCGCCCTGTCACTCGCGGGCCTCCTCGCCTACCCGCCCGCCGAGCTCGGCGGCTCGCTCCTCGCCGCGGTCGGGGGGACGATCATCGGCACCCGCGTGATGGCGCTCATCCTGCGGCTCCGCCCGCACAGTGAGTCCTCCCTCATCACCGGCCTGATCGTGTTCCTCATCATGTTCCCGTCCGCCACCGCCGCCGGGCTCGGCGGCGTCCTCGTCGCCGGTGCCGCGGCCGGCGCGTCGAAGTTCCTCCTGGCCTTCCGGGGACGGCACATCTTCAATCCCGCCGCGACGGGCGCCGTCGTCGCCACGCTGCTCGGCGTCGGTGCAGCCGCGTGGTGGGTCGCGAACGCCTACATGCTGCCCGTCGTCGCGGTGGGGGCCGCCCTGCTCCTGTACCGCACCCGGAAGCTGGCCATGGGAGCCGTGTTCCTCGTCGTGGCGCTCGGGATCCTGCTGGCGGGCCTGGTGCAGGGCGGCATGGCACCCGGCGCCGGCCTGCAGCTCGTCCTGACGTCCTACCCCGTGCTGTTCCTGCTCGGGTTCATGCTGACCGAACCGCTCACCCTCCCCCCGCTGCGCTGGCAGCAGTGGCTCTTCGCGGCGATCGTCGCCGCCGTGTTCGCGCTCCAGCTGTCGGCCGGGCCGGTGTTCCTCGGCCCGGAGTTCGCCCTGGTGATCGGCAACGCCGTGGCGTTCCTGATGGGACAGCGGCGGGGCGTGCGGCTGTCCTTCACGGGGTCGCGGCGGCTCACCCCGACCAGCACCGAACTCGTGTTCGCCCCGGCGAAGCCCGTACGCTTCCGGGCCGGCCAGTACATGGAGCTGAGCATGCCGCACCGGGGGGCGGACAGCCGCGGCAGCCGGCGGGTCTTCAGCATCACCTCCGCACCCCAGCAGGGCGACGCCGTCACCTTCGGGCTGCGGACCACCGGGTCCGGGAGCTCGTTCAAGAAGGCCCTGCTCGACCTGCCGAAGGACGCGCAGGTCACCGGGACGCTCGTGGGTGGCGACTTCTTCCTGCCGCGGGACCCGTCCGTCCCGCTGCTGCTCGCCGCAGGGGGCATCGGCGTGACGCCGTTCCTCAGCCAGCTCAGGGACCTCGCCGCCCGCGGGGAGACCCGCGACGTCGTCCTCGTGTACGTGGTGCGGGACGAGCAGGAGATCGCCTTCCGCGACGAACTGGCCGACCTCGGCACCCGCGTGGTGCTCTTCCTGCCCACCGCGGACGGTGTCCCCCCGCTGCCCGGCACGTGGACCTACGCGGGGGCGGATGCGTCGGCCGAGGACCTCCTGGCCGCCGTCCCGGATCTCGGCAGGCGCAGGGTGCTCGTCTCGGGCTCACCCCGGTTCATCGGCGACTTCCGCGCCGCGGTGCGCTCGGCGGGCGTGTCCCGGGTGACGACGGACGCCTTCCTGGGCTACTGACCCCCGCGCGGGCGGCCCCGGCGTTTTCCCGAGCCGGGCTCACCTGCTAAGCTCTACGAGTCCCTAACGGGCACGGGAACCACCGTGTCTGCCTTCGTAGCTCAGGGGATAGAGCGTCTGCCTCCGGAGCAGAAGGTCGTAGGTTCGAATCCTATCGAGGGCACCCCGACTCACGCAGAGTCCACCGCCGTCGGCCATCAGGCCGGCGGCGGTTCTGCTTTTGGTAGGCTCACCAGCACGCGGCCCTCGGACCGCACTGGCACCGACGACGGGGGAGGCGTGGCGACGAAGGCGTGGCCCCGGCGCGCGGCATCGGCCGGCCCCGCCGTCCTGACCGTGATCATGCTGGTCCTCGCCGTGCTCGCGGCCGCGTTCATGGGGGACTTCTCGGCCGACCCCGTGGTGGAACCTCCCGCCGCCGTCCGGCAGCAGGACGCCGTACCCGCCCCGACGGCCACCGCCACCCCCGCCCCCCTGCCCGACGGCGAGCGCCTCGAGATCGGCGGCGACTGGGCCGTGGCGGCGCTGCTGGTCCTGGGCATGGCCGCGCTCGCGCTCCTGCTGAGGTTCCTGCTGCGGTTCCGTGCCCTCCGGGAGGCCGAGGACGGCCTGCTGGAGCAGACCGGCCTCCAGCAGCAGGACACCTCCGCGCTCGCGCCCCACGTCCTGCCGGCCTGGACGGACGCCTCGCGCGCCCTGCTGGCCGGAGCGGACACCTCGGACGCCGTCATCCGGTGCTGGCTCGACTTCGAGCGCCTCTGCGCGGCGGCAGGCATCGCGCGAACACCGGCCCAGACCACGTCGGACTTCGCCGCGACCGCCGCCACCGCCCTCACCCTGCCGCTGCCGCCGCTGGCGACCCTCACCCGCCTCTACCAGCGCGCCCGGTTCGGCAGGAGCGGCACCGGGGGCCGCCCGAGCCTGGGGCAGGACGACCGGGAGCTCGCTCTCGGCGCCATCCGGGAGCTCTCGGCGGTCCTCCCCTCCCCCCGCACCGGAGCGGACGCCCCGTGAAGCGCTCCGCCTGGGTCATCACCGCCGTCCTGGTCGCCCTCGCCCTCGTCGCGGGGTGGTTCTTCGGCCTCGACGCCCGGCACGCCACGGCCCTCGCCGGAGCCGCGGTCGCGGCCGGCATCGCGAACGGACTCCTCGAAGCCGTCGACGTCCGGCGCGCCGTCCTCCCGCCGCTGCCCGGCCCGGCCCTCGGGCTCGCCGACCTGCACGCGCTCGAATTCTCGCTGGCCTCGTCGGAACCCGGCACCCGCGCGGTCCTCGAGGTGCACCGGCTCGCCGTCGCAGCGGCGGAGGCCCGTCCGGACGCTCCACGCAGCGACGCGCTCCGAGCCTTCACCGCCCGGTCCTCCCCCCTCCCCCTGACCTCCCGCGACCTGCGCGCCGTCCTCGACGAACTCGAAGCGCTCGTCCTCACCCCGGGCCCGCCGCCCGCCCACCGCCAGGAGACCCCATGAACACCCCCGATCGCAACGGGTCCGCCGCCGCACCGGCCGGCCGGCCCACCCGGCAGTCCGGGCCGGAGGAGGCCGCCCGGGTGGGCCGGGAGGTCCTCGACCGGACGGGCACCGTCGTCGTCGGCGCGGAAGAAGCACTGCGCCTGGCGCTCGCGGCGGTCCTCGCCGGCGGCCACGTGCTCTTCGAGGACCTTCCCGGGCTCGGCAAGACCCTCGCGGCCAAGACCCTCGCCCAGGCGCTCGGCCTGGACTTCCGCCGCCTGCAGTTCACCCCCGACCTCCTGCCCTCGGACGTCACCGGGTCCTCCATCTTCAACCCGGCCACCCGCGAGTTCGAGTTCAGTCCGGGGCCGATCTTCGCAGGGCTGTTCCTCGCCGACGAGATCAACAGGACATCCCCGAAGACGCAGTCCGCACTGCTGGAGGCCATGGCGGAGGCGCAGGTGTCGGTGGAGGGCACCACCCTCCCGCTGCAGCGCCCCTTCCACGTCTTCGCGACCTCCAACCCGATCGAGTTCGAGGGCACCTATCCGCTGCCCGAGGCGCAGCTGGACCGCTTCCTGGTCCGCCTCCGCTTCGGCTACCCCGCCGCCGGCGGGGAGCAGGACATCATCGCGCGGCGCATCGCCCGGCGGCAGGACGAGACCCGGGTGGCGAACGTGACGACGGCGCACGAACTGCTGCGCCTGCAGGAAGCGGTCGAGACCGTGGGCGTCGACGCCGACGTCATCGACTACGCGGTGCGCCTCACCGCGGCGACCCGCCGCCACCCCGACGTCGAGGTGGGCGCCTCGCCGCGCGGCTCCCAGGGCCTCGTCCTGCTCGGTCGTGCCCTCGCGGTCCTCGACCGGCGCACCTTCGTCCTCCCCGAGGACATCCAGGAGGGCGCCGTGGCGGTCCTCGCCCACCGGCTCACGCTGACGCCGACGTCCTGGGCGCAGGGGGTCGCCGCCGAGCGCGTGGTGCGGGATGTGCTGGCCGAGGTGCCCACCCCGTCGACCGTGCCCCATGGTTAGCGGCAGGGCCGGGACCGGGAGGACCGGAGCCGGCCGGTCCCCCGGGGGCGCCCTGGCCGTCGTCCTCGCCCTGCTGTGCATCGTGGCGGGGCTCGTCTCCGGCCGTCCCGACACCACCGCACTGGCCGCGCCGTTCGCCCTCCTCGCCCTCGCCGCCCGCACCGGGCCGCGCGGCCGGGAGGAACCACCTGTCCGCATCACCAGCGACCGGCGGCCCGGAGCGCAGGGCGCACGCGCTCGCCTGCTGCTCGGACCGTCGACGGGCAGGGCGTCCGGGGGCGGCCTCACCGCGACGATCCTGGCCGCGCCCGGCTGTCCACCGGACGGCCTCGTGCTGACGACCGGCGAGGAGTGCCCGCTGCTGGTCGGGGCACCGCCCTCCGGGGAGCGCGACGTCCTGTCGTACGCGTCGGCCGGCGTTCCAGCGGACGTCACCGGGTCCTCGTCCTTCATCGCGGGCCGGCCCGTGCGCCTCAGCATCCTCCCGCCGGTCGGCGTGGCCCTCGCGCGTCCCGTGGCGAGGCGGCTCCTCGGTCTCGCCGGCACGCACGTGTCGAGGCGGCCGGGTGAGGGTGTCGAACTGCGGTCGGTCGCACCGCTCCAACCGGGCGATGCCCTGCGGCGGATCGACTGGCGCGCCACCGCCCGCCGTTCCACCGACCAGGACAGGCTCATGGTGCGGCGCTCCTATGCCGATGCGGAGGCCTCCGTCCTCCTCGTGGTCGACCCCGCACAGGACCTCCCGTCGTCGACCGCCGACTGGTTCGCCACGGGGAGTCCCCGCATCACCAGCGGGTCCCTCCACGTGGCGCGGGCCGCCGCCACGGCGGTCGCCGCCTCCTTCCTCGCCGGCGGCGATCGGGTAGGACTGGACGACCTGTCCGGGACCCGGCGCGCCCTGCGCTCCGCCGGCGGCGCCCGGCACCTCGAGCGGATCCGTACGCGGCTCGCAGGGACGTCCGTGGTCCCCCGACGGCGCCGCAGCCGGGACCCCGTGCCGCCGCCGGGCGCCGTCGTCGTGGTCTTCTCGCCCTTCCTCGATGACGAGCCGGCGCGCCTGCTGCGCCTGTGGCACGCCCAGGGCCACCTCGTGGTCGGCGTCGACTGCGTGCCACAGCTGCTGCCGGGCGGGACGACGGCGTCCCAGGCCCAGGCCGTGCGGCTGACGCTCCTCCGGCGCCGCCTGCTGCTCGAGGGCCTGCGGGAGGACGGCATCCCGGTCCTCGCGGGCACGTCGACGGCCACGCGGGGCGGAACGCCCGGCGTGAACTCCGCACCGGCGGAGGTCGCTGCCCGCAGAGCGGCCGGTGCGGCCGGCGCGGATCTCTTCGCGCCGTCCGGCCCCGATCTCGAGACCGGCCTCCGCCTGCTCGCGCGGCAGGCGGGCAGGCGGAGCGCCGGCAGCACACGGGGTGGCGCCCGCTCGGTTGGCGGGGGTACGTCCGGCGTCCCCGGTCGCCCGCTCCGCTTCGGTGACGGCCGGTCCGCCGGAGCCGCCGGAGCCGCCGGCGGACCCTCCGGCGCGGGTGCGGTCCTGTGAGTCCCGTACGCCCCGCGCGCCGCACGGGTGACCGCGCCGTCCCGGACCGCGGCGGGCTCGTCCCGCTGGCCCTGGTGCGGGGTGCGACGGCACTGGCGGCGGGGTCGCTCGGCGCGCTCGTCTGGGGCGGTTCCGCCTGGATCGCCGTGCCCCTCGCGGTGGCCGTCGGCGCCGCGGTCCTCCCGTCGATCGGCCTGGTGTTCCTGGCCCTGCTGCTGCTCGTCGTGGCCTACGCGGTGAACATGCCCGCCGGGTCGCCGTGGCTCCTGGCCTTCGTCGCCGGGCTCCACGCCGTGTTCGTCCTCTACCTCCTGCTCCTGCACCTCCCCCTGCACGGGTGGATCAGTGTCGCGGCACTGCGGGAGCTCGCACTGTCGTTCCTGCGTCGGCAGGTCGTGGCGCAGCCCGTGGCACTGCTCGCGCTGCTGCTCGGCGGCGCCGGCTCGAGCCTGGCGGTCGTGCTCGGCGGGGTCGCGGCGTTCTCCGGGTGGGCGCTCTGGCTGGTGCTGGGACGACGCGCGTAGGGCTGTGCCGGCCCTGGGCGCTTCCGCCGTCCACCGGGCCCGACGTGTCCTGTCGGGACCTTCCGACGGCCGTGAGCAGCGCTGTAGTGTGAGCGCGTGATTGTCCCCGACATCTCCCAGGACGCCGCGGCGGTCGCGGACCACTACGACGAGCTCGATCCGGTCTATCGCGCCGTCTGGGGCGAGCACGTCCATCACGGACTCTGGGTGACGGGTCGCGAGACGTCCACCGAGGCCGTCGAGGCGCTCGTCGACACCGTGGGCGACCGGCTCCGCCTCGTACCCGGAGAGGCGTGCATCGACATCGGCTGCGGCTACGGCTCCACCGCACGGCTGCTCGCGGCGACGCGTGGGGTCCGCGTGACCGGCTTCACGCTCTCCGCCGAGCAATACCGCTACGCCGCCGCGTGCCCCGGGCCCGACGTCGACATCCAGCTGCGCGACTGGTTCGCCAACGGGCTGGCCGACGCCTCGGCCGATGCCGCCTGGGCGATCGAGTCGAGCGAGCACATGGTCGACAAGCCCGGGTTCTTCGCCGAGGCGCATCGCGTGCTGACGCCCGGCGGCCGCCTCGTGGTCTGCGCGTGGCTCGCGGAGACGGATGCCGGCGGGTGGAAGGTGCGTCACCTGCTCGAGCCGATCTGCCGCGAAGGGCGCCTGCCGGCGATGGGCACGCGCGAGGAGTACGAGGCGATGGCGAGGGCGGCGGGCTTCACGATCGACGGCTACGAGGATGCCAGCCGCCGCGTCGCGCGCACCTGGACGATCTGCGCCCGTCGGCTCGCGAAGGCCCTGCTCGTCGATCGCGAGACCCGCCGCCTCGCCCTCGGCGGACGCAACCGCGTCTTCCTGCTGAGCATCCCCCGCCTGATCCTGGCCTACCGTACCGGTGCGATGCGCTACGGGATCTTCACGCTGTCGGCGGCGAGTGAGGCCCCGGCGCCACGCGCAGCCACCCCTGCCGGGGACTGAGGCTCCGACGGCACCTGTGGGCCGGCCCCCGCCGCGGGCCGGACGCCGCACGCCCCGCAGGGATCCAGGACACCTCCTGTCCGCGATCGGACGTACCGTGGGGGCATGATCGAGACGTCGGCACGCCTGCTGCAGCTCCTCTCGCTCCTCCAGCTGCGACGCGAGTGGACCGGTCCGGCCCTCGCGCAGCGCATGGAGGTCACGGAACGCACGGTCCGCCGGGACATCGGGAAGCTCCGCACCCTGGGCTACCCCATCAACGCGTCGCCCGGCGTGGCGGGCGGCTACCAGCTGGGCGCCGGCGCCCAGCTGCCACCGCTCCTGCTCGACGACGACGAGGCGCTCGCCGTCGCGATCGGCCTCACCGCGGTCACGGCGAGTCCCGTCTCGGGGGTCGGCGAGGCGTCCGTCCGGGCCCTCACCAAACTGGAGCAGGTGCTGCCACCCCGCCTCCGGCCCCGCTTCTCCGGCCTCCGCTCGGCGGTGACCCGCATGGCGGCGGCGAGCACACCCGTGAATCCCGAAGTACTCACCGCGTTCTCCGCGGCCATCACCGAGCGCCGCTGCGTGGCCTTCCGCTACGACCGGCACGATGGCGAGTCCTCCCGGCGCATCGTGGAACCGTACCGGCTCGTGGACACGGGCCGACGCTGGTACCTCGTGGCCTTCGACCGTTCACGGGAGGACTGGCGGACCTTCCGGGTGGATCGCTGCCGGAGCGTCCCCGTGGCACGCGACCGCTTCGCACCCCGGACCCTGCCGGCCGCGGACCTCGCCGCCTATGTGCAGGAATCCATCACCCGCTCGCCCTTCTCCTACGACGCCGTCATCCGGTTCCATGCGCCCCTGCACGAGTTGGAAGCACGCGTGCCGCCGACCACGGGAACCCTGGAGGCGGACGGCGACCACGCCACACTGCTCCGGGCCGGCTTCGACTCGCTCGATTTCCCCCTCGCCTACGTGGCGAGCTGGGACATCGACTTCGAGGTCCTCGAGCCGGCCGAGATGCGCGAGCGGGCCGTGGTCGTCGCCGAACGCCTGCGCCGATCGGCGGGCGCTCCCGCCCGTACCGACGACGCCGTGCAGGCCGGGCCCAGCCCTCAGTGAACGGCCGCCTGCGGCCCGGCGCGAGCAACTAGACTGGCAGGCAACCATGACACTGACAATCTCCTACCCCGCGGACCTCCCTGTCTCGGAGCGCCGGGCAGACATCATGGCCGCGATCGCGGCCAACCAGGTCACCATCATCGCCGGTGAGACCGGGTCCGGGAAGACGACGCAGATCCCCAAGATGTGCCTCGAGCTCGGGCTGGCGGAGCACGGACTGATCGGCCACACCCAGCCCCGGCGCCTCGCTGCACGCACCGTGGCCGAGCGTATCGCCGAGGAGCTGCAGGTACCGCTCGGCGAGGAGGTGGGCTACCAGGTCCGCTTCACCGGCTCGGTGGGCCGCACGACGAAGATCAAGCTCATGACCGACGGCATCCTGCTCGCCGAGATCCAGCACGACCGGATGCTGCGCAAATACAGCACCATCATCATCGACGAGGCGCACGAGCGCAGCCTCAACATCGACTTCATCCTCGGCTATCTCCGGCGGATCCTGCCCGAGCGCCCGGACCTCAAGGTCATCATCACCTCGGCCACCATCGACCCGGAGCGCTTCGCCGCCCACTTCGCCGCCGACGCCGCCGTCGAGAACACCTCCCCCGCGCCGATCATCGAGGTCTCCGGGCGCACCTACCCCGTGGAGATCCGGTACCGGCCGCTCGACCAGCCGCCCGGCGGGCTCGACGACGGCGACGGCGGCGCGGACAGCGAGCTCGAGGAGGAACGCGATCCCCTCGATGCCGTCTGCGACGCGGTGGACGAGCTGTCCCTCGAGGCGCCGGGCGACATCCTCGTCTTCTTCTCCGGCGAGCGCGAGATCCGCGACGCCGCCGACGCGCTCCGGGCACGGATCCAGTCGACGACGCGGCTGCGCGGCACGGAGGTCCTGCCCCTGTTCGCGCGCCTGTCCCTCGAGGAGCAGCACCGGGTCTTCCGCCCCACGGGCAGCCACCGCCGGATCGTGCTCGCCACGAACGTCGCCGAGACCTCCCTCACCGTGCCGGGCATCAAGTACGTGATCGACACGGGCACGGCGCGCATCTCGCGCTACTCCCACCGCACCAAGGTGCAGCGCCTGCCGATCGAGCGCGTCTCCCAGGCGTCCGCGAACCAGCGCTCGGGCCGCAGCGGGCGTGTCTCCAACGGCATCGCCATCCGCCTCTACTCCGAGGAGGACTTCGCGTCGCGGCGTCCGTTCACCGAGCCGGAGATCCTCCGCACGAGCCTCGCCGCCGTCATCCTGCAGATGGCGGCCATGGGCGTCACGCGCAGCCCGAAGGACATCGCCGAGTTCCCGTTCGTGGAACCGCCCGAGACCAAGGCGATCAACGACGGCGTGGCCCTGCTGCGCGAGCTCGGCGCCCTGAAGGACGACGGCGGACTCTCAGCCGTCGGACGCAAGCTCGCCCAGCTCCCCGTCGACCCCCGGCTGGGACGCATGATCGTCGAGGCCGGCGCCCGCGGTGCCGTCAAGGAGGTCATGGTCCTCGCTGCGGCGCTGACCATCCAGGACCCGCGCGAGCGGCCCTCCGCCGACCAGCCCGCGAAGCAGCAGCAGGCGGCGGAGAAGCACAAGCGTTTCGTCGACGAGAACTCGGACTTCACCGCCTACCTCAACCTGTGGCGCTACCTGCAGGAGAAGCAGGCCGAACTCTCCTCGACGCAGTTCCGGAAGCTGTGCCGCACCGAGTTCATCAACTACCTGCGCGTACGCGAGTGGCAGGACCTCTTCCAGCAGCTGCGCCAGCTCGCCAAGCCTCTCGGCATCACGCTGCCCGCCGGCCCCGTGGACCCTGTGGGCCTGCACGAGCAGATCCACGTCAGCCTGCTCTCGGGGCTGCTCAGCAACATCGGGCTCTACGACCAGCGCAAGCGCGAGTACGCCGGGGCACGGGGCACCCGCTTCGCCGTCTTCCCCGGGTCCGCGCTGTTCAAGAAGTCGCCCGACTGGGTCATGGCCGCCGAGCTCGTGGAGACCTCCCGGCTCTGGGCCAGGGTCGTCGCCCGCATCGACCCGCTGTGGGCCGAGCAGGTGGCGCCGCACCTCGTGAAGCGCACCTACAGCGAGCCACACTGGTCCCGGAAGATGGGCTCGGTCATGGCGTACGAGAAGGTCACGCTGTACGGCGTGCCGATCGTGCCGCAGCGCCGCATCAACTACGGCCGGATCGACCGGGAGGTCGCCCGTGAGCTGTTCATCCGCCACGCCCTCGTGGAGGGCGACTGGAAGACGCACCACACGTTCTTCAGCCGCAACCAGGCCCGCCTGGCCGAGGTGGACGAGCTCGAGAACCGCCTGCGACGGCGTGACCTGCGGGTCGACGACGAGACGCTCTTCGAGTTCTACGACCAGCGCATCGGCCCCGACGTCGTCTCGGAACGGCACTTCGACTCCTGGTGGAAGAAGGCCCGCCACGAGCACCCCGACCTGCTCGACTTCGACCCGGAGCAGCTCCTCAGCGAGGATGCCGCGGAGCTCGACGAGGCCGCATTCCCGAGCGTCTGGCACCAGGCGGGCTTCGAGCTGCCGCTGACCTACGAGTTCTCGCCACTGACCCCGGGGGCGCACGACGGCGTCACGGTCACCATCCCCGTCCTGTTCCTCAACCAGCTCGAGCCGAAGCCGTTCCGCTGGCAGATCCCCGGCCAGCGCGTGGAGCTCGTCACCGCGCTCATCAAGTCCCTGCCGAAGCAGATCCGGAAGAACTTCGTGCCGGCGCCCGACGTGGCCCGCACCGCAGTCGCCGCCCTCGCCGCGGACTTCGACCCCGCACAGGACGATCTCGAGGCGTCCCTCGAACTCGCGCTGCGCCGGCTGCGCGGGCACATCATCCCGCCCGGGTCGTGGAACTGGTCCGCGGTGCCGCAGCACCTGCTGATGATGTTCCGCATCGTCGATGCCGGCGGCCGGGTCCTCGACGAATCCCGCGACCTCGAGGCACTGAAGGAATCGCTCGCGCCCGCGGTGAGCCGTGCCATCGCGCAGTCCCTCGGCGCCACGCCCGGCAGCACGCGCCCCTCCGGGGGCCCCGGGCGCGGCGGCCGCGGAGGAGGCACGGGACCCGCCGGGCGGGACGACGGACGCGCCGCGGGCACGCGGGGCGGACGGGGCGCACCGGTCACCGACGCACCCCGGGCGGGCAGCGGCGTCGCCCCTGCCTCCCGCGGCGGGGTCGCCGTGGCCGAGGCACCGGCCGTCGCGGAGCGCACGGGAGAGACGTCGTGGGTCTTCGGCACCCTCGAGCGCGAGGTGTCGCGGACCGTCGCCGGGCACCGGGTCACGGGTTTCCCTGCCGTGGTGGACGAGGGCACGTCGGTGGGGCTGAAGGTCTTCCCCGACGCCGGCCAGCAGGCGACGGTCATGCGGGCGGGCGTCATCCGGCTCCTGTCCCTGCGCATCCCGAGCCCGGCGAAATACGTCCTCGAGCACCTGAGCAACACCGAGAAGCTCACGTTCAGCCAGAACCCGCACGGCAGTGTCGCGGAGCTGATCCGCGACTGCTCGCTGGCCGCGATCGACAAGCTCGTGCCGGAGGAGCTGCCCTGGACGGAGGAGGCCTTCGACCGGTTGTACGAGGCGGTCCGCGCGGAGCTCATCGACACCGTCTTCACGGTGACGGCCACGGTCGAGCGCGTGCTGTCCAGCACCCGTCGGATCCAGAAGCAGCTGAAGGGCACGACGAGCCTTGCGCTCATCACGGCGCTGAACGACGTCCGGAGCCAGCTCGAGCACCTCGTCTACCCCGGCTTCGTCGCGGCGACCGGCTACGCGCAGCTTGCGCACCTCCCCCGCTACCTGAGGGCCATCGAGGTCCGGCTCGAGAAGCTGCCGACGAACGTGCAGCGCGACGGCCTCGGCATGGCCGTCGTCCAGCGGCTGGAGGACGAGTACGACGACGCCGTCGCGTCGCTGGCGGCAGGGCGCCATCGCCCGGCCGCACTCCGGCGCGTGCGCTGGATGATCGAGGAGCTGCGCGTGAGCCTGTTCGCCCAGGATCTCGGGACGGCGTACTCGGTGTCGGAGAAACGCGTCAGGACGGCCCTGAACGAGGCCCTCGCGGCCACCCGGTAGCCGGCCGACCGGTAACTAACGGGCCGGCCGGTAACGGGCCGGCCGGTAGGCGGCCACCCGGAAACGGCCGGCCCTGCCCGTCCGTTCCGCCTACTGCGGGACGGAGTCCCCGTGCCCGGCGTCGCGCAGGGCGGCCCGGAGGGCGTCGGCGGCGCTGTCCATGGCGGCGGGGTCGGGCGCGTGGTCGACGCGCCTGACGTCGAAGTCGTCCGGCGACTGCGTGGGCCAGACGTGGACGTGCAGGTGGGGCACCTCGTAGCCCTCGAGGAGGACCCCGACGCGCCTGGCCCCGAAGGCCTTCTCCTGCGCGCGGCCGACCGCCTGCGCGACCGCCATCACCCTGGCCAGCGTCCCGGCGTCGGCCTCGAGCCAGTGCTCGATCTCCCGGCGTGGCACCACGAGCGTGTGCCCCGGGGTGATCGGGGCGATGGTCAGGAAGGCGACGACGTCCTCGTCCTGCCAGACGAACCGGCCGGGTATCTCTCCGTCGATGATCTTCGTGAACAGCGTGGGCATGGTTCCTCCTGGAGTTGCGGCCGTATCGACGCCGTCGGCGCCCGCCGCCTCATCCGGCGCCGGGGAGGGCAGTGCCACTGCGCCGCGCAGGGGTGGTGGCACGGGACGTCCTGGGGTCATGCCCCGACGCTACCGCGCCGCCCGGGAAGGGGCCAGCGGCAGGGTCGGGGCACGCCCTGCTCGGTCTGTGCCGGCGTCAGGCGCCCGTCGCGACGGGCAGGCCCTCGGTCGTGGACCACTGCGACCACGAGCCCGGGAACAGCGCGGCGTCGATGCCCGCGATGTCCAGGGCCGCGATCTCGTGGGCGGCCGTGATGCCCGAGCCGCAGTAGACCGCGACGCGTCCCTGGCCGGCGCCGAGGGCGCCGAAACGGCGCCGGAGTTCGTCGGCGGACCGGAAGCGCCGGTCCGGCGTGAGGTTGTCCGCCGTCGGCGCGCTGACCGCTCCGGGGACGTGGCCGGCCTTCGGGTCAACGGGCTCCTGCTCCCCGCGGAACCGTTCGCCGGCGCGTGCGTCGAGCAGGACATCGACCGCCGGGGCGTCGAGGAGGTCGGGTATCGACACGACCGGCATGTGGCCCGGGGTGAGGTGGACGGACCCGACGCAGTGGCGCTCCTCCCCGCCCTCGACGCCGAACCCCGCGGCGCGCCACGCCGTCAGGCCGCCGTCGAGCAGGCTGACCGACGCGAAGCCGGCATCGCGCAGGAGCCACCACAGGCGGGCCGCCGCGAGGTTGCCCGAGTCGTCGTAGGCGACCACCGTGTCGCCGTCGTTGAGGCCCCACTGGCGGGCCGCTTCCTGCAGTGCCTCGGCAGCAGGCAGGGGGTGGCGGCCGAGACCGGGGCCGCCGGGCGCGCAAAGCTGGGTCTCCATGTCCACGTACACGGCACCGGGTATGTGGGCCGCGCGGTAGTGCTCGTGGCCGTGGGGGTCACCCAGCGACCAGCGCACGTCGAGCAGGATGGTCTGCGCACCGGAGGTCATCCGGTCCTGCAGTTCCTGCACATCCATCAGAGTCTTCATCGAGATCTCCTGTCGGGACGGGCGGCCGGACTGCGGCGGTCGCCGCGGCCGGCCCTGATGCAGGCCAGTCCACCACACGGCGGTCCGCCCACCAAGGATCCCGCGGCCGTGCCGACGGCTCAGGCACCGATTCTCTCCGGGACTCCGACGACCGGAACCGGCGACCGCGGGACGGCGGCCTCAGAGCTCGACGCTGGAGCGCACGTCCAGATGGCGGAAGGTGGTCCCGTACCGTGCTCCGAGCCGCGTGACGTGGCCCTCGACCATGCCGAGCCCGGTCTCGTTCAGCAACGCGTCGTGGATCTGGAACGCGCGGGGGGCGCGGACGGAGGTGACGAAGTCCACGACCTCGGCGAGCTTCGACCAGGGCGCGTGGACGGGCACGAGCAGCGTCCGCACCTCGACCCCCTCGGGGACGATGAACGAGTCGCCCGGGTGGTAGACGGTCCCTCCGACGAGGAATCCGACATTGGCGACCAGGGGGATGAGGGGGTGGATCAGCGCGTGCTGGCCGCCGAACGTCCGGACGTCGACGCCGGCCGCGGAGAACTCCTCACCGCCGCCGACCGCGTGGATCCGGTCCCCCGCGGCGTCACCCAGGCCCTCGGCGACGGCGTCGGCGACACCGCGTGGGGCCCAGAGCTGCACGGAGAGGTCCGCCGCGAGCACGGCGACCACCCGGTCGACGGCGATGTGGTCCGGGTGCTCGTGCGTGACGAGGACGGCGGAGGCACCCTCGAGCGCCTCCTCGACCTCGGAGAACGAACCCGGATCGATGACGAGCACGGAACCGTCCTGCTCGAGGCGCACGCAGGAGTGCGAGAACTTGGTCAGCAGCATGCGCCCAGATTACCCGCCGCCGCGCTGATAATCTTGACTCCGGTCCAGGCACGTCGAGTGCCCGCCGGGAAGGGTAGAACATGACGCCGGAGGCGACATCCGAGGCAGCACCGGCAGGTACGGGCGGTGCGCAGCGCGTCACGCGCCAGCGCCGTGCCGTCAGCGCCGCGCTCGACGACCTCGACGATTTCGTCAGCACGCAGGAACTCCACCGCCTGCTCCACGATCGCGGCGAGTCTGTCTCCCTCGCCACGACCTACCGGATCCTGCAGTCCATGGCCGACGACGGCCTCGTGGACGTGCTGCGCAGCGGGGACAACGAGGCGGTGTACCGTCGCTGCGCCGTCGAGCACCACCACCACCACCTGCTGTGCAGGAACTGCGGCAGGGCCGTGGAGATCGAGGCTCCCGCGGTCGAGCAGTGGGCCGCGCGCATCGCCGCCGAGCACGGCTTCACCGACACCGCCCACACGGTCGAGATCCATGGACTGTGCCCTGAATGCTCCGCCCGGCCATCCCTCCCCTGAGCCGTCCCCTGGGCCGTCCCTTGGGCCGTCCCCCCGGTCCGTCTCCTGGGCCGTCCCGGAGGGGACGGTACTGCACCCGGCAGGGCAACCGGTAGCCTCCGGAAACCGGTCGGGGGCGCAGACGACGATCACCGCCCTCGACTAGGCTGATTCCTGTGATGGCCTCCGACCGACCGACCCCCTCGCCTGCGGCCCCTGCAGCGGCGGGCCCCGGCGGGCACGGCCCGGACGCCGAGCACCTCGAGGCCCTGACCGATGCGGTGCGGAGCTACCGGACCGCGGAGATCGCCATGCGCGGCCGGAGCAGGGACTCCATGCACCTAGGCCGGTCGGACATGACGGCACTGCGGCTCCTGCTCCAGGCCAAGCGGACCGGCCGGCCCCTCAGCGCGGCGGTACTCGCCCGGGAGCTCGGCATCTCGACCGCGGCCACGACCGTCCTGATCGACCGCCTTGCCAGGAGCGGCCACGCGGAGCGACGCGCCAGCCCCACCGACCGTCGGGGCGTGGAGATCTGGCCCACCGCGTCCACGGACGAGGAGGTCCGCTCGACCATGGGGGCCCTCCACGAGCGCATGATGGCCGTCGTGACGGGGCTCCGGCCCGAGGAGTACGCCGTGATCCACCGGTTCCTCGGCAGCCTGGGGGCGGCGATGGCGGAGCTCGACCTGCCGGATTTCCCCACCGAGGGCCCTGACGCGGGCGCCCCGGGACAGGACGGGACGACATCCGGCGGGTTAGCTAGAGAGACTGACTACTAGATGTTCTAAGCTAAGAGCATGATCTCCCCGGACGCACAGCAGGGAGCCGGCTACTGGTACCCGGCAGCCGCCGACGTGCCCCATGCCACGGCGACAGGAGTCGACGTCCTCAACGCCCTGCGGGCGTACCGGACGCTGGAGAGCGGCATGCGCCGGCGGCTCAGCCAGCAGCTGAGCATCAACGAGACGGACCTGAGCGCGCTGCGCTACCTCTTCGCCGTCTGGCAGCGGGACGAGGGGGCGAGCCCGAAGGAGCTCGCGCTGGCCCTCGGCATCTCGAGTGCCTCGACGACGCTCGTGATCGACAGGCTCGAGAAGGCGGGCTTCATCCGGCGTCGACGCCATCCCGTGGACCGCCGTGCCGTGATCCTCGAGCCGGGAGAGAAGGCCACCGGGGAGTTCCGCGCCGGCTTCGACATCGAGAAGCGCAGCGTCCTGGCAGCGGCCGAGGGCCTGACCGACGCGGAGACCGAGACGGTGACCCGGTTCCTGCGCAGCATGGAACAGACCATCACGGACGCCGTCGACCAGGCCGACCGCCCGCCGGAGTCCTAGCCCCGCGCACCCGCCGCGATGGCCTGCGAACCGCCGGCGGCCACCGCCCCGGACCGTCGCGCCGCCCGACGCGGACCGACGAGTCGGCACACCACGTAGATCGCGAAGGAGATCGTGGTGACGTAGGGGCTGATCGGGATGCGGCCGCCCAGCGCCAGGAGGATGCCGCCCACCACCGAGGTGCAGGCGAACAGCACGCTGAGCAGCACCACGAGCCCGGGCGCGGAGGTCACCTTCAGCGCCGCCGCCGCCGGGGTGATGAGCAGGGCGAGCACCAGCAGGGCACCGACCACCTGGATGGACAGCGCCACGGAGATCCCCAGCAGGACCATGAACAGGATCGAGAGGGCCCGCACGGGGACGCCGCGCGCCTCGGCGAGGTCCGCATCCGCACTCGCGAAGGTCAGCGGGCGCCAGATCGCGGCGAGGGCGAGGATCACCACCGCGGCGCACCCGACCAGCAGGTTCAGCTGCACGTCGTCGACCGAGACGATCTGCCCGGTGAGCAGGCCGAACTTGTTGGCCGCACGCCCCTCGTAGAGCGCGAGGAACAGGATGCCGAGGCCGAGGCCGAACGGCATCACCACCCCGATAATCGAGTTGTGGTCGCGGGCCCGGATGCCCATGAGGCCGAGGACGAGCGCCGCGAGCACCGAGCCCACGAGCGAGCCGGCGACGACGTTGGCTCCGACGAGCAGCGCGAAGGCCGCCCCGGCGAAGGAGAGTTCCGCGATGCCGTGCACGGCGAAGGCGAGGTCGCGCATCATGACGAAGGTCCCGATGAGTCCGCCCAGCAGGCCCAGCACCGCCCCGGCGATCAGTGAGTTCTGCACGAGGGGCAGCAGCTGCGCGTAGTTGTCGAAGGTGAAGACGGCATCGATCATCTCGGCGAAGTCCATGGTCAGGCGCTCTCGTGGTGGTGGGTCGTGGCGTCGGGCAGGCCCACGACGACGATCCGGCCGTTGCTGTGCAGCACCTCGACCGGGCTGTCGTAGAGATCGGACAGGACCTCGCTCGTCATGACGTCGGCGGGCGCCCCGACCCGGAACCGGCCGTCGGCGAGGTAGAGGACGCGGTCCACGTAGTCGATGACGGGGTTGATCTCGTGCGTCACGAAGACCACCGCGCTGTTCCGGTCATGGCACTGCCGGTTGATGAGCGAGCTCACGGCCTGCTGGTGGTTGAGGTCCAGCGACAGCAGGGGCTCGTCGCACAGGAGGACCGTCGGATCGGTGGCCAGCGCCTGCGCGGCACGCAGGCGCTGCTGCTCGCCACCCGAGAGGAGACCCACGGGTGCGTCGGCGTAGGATTCCGCACCGACATCGCGCAGCAGGCCGTCCACCCGCTCGCGGTGGGCCCTGCCGCGCAGCCGCAGCCCCCACCGGTGGCCGTCCACGCCGAGTCCCACGAGATCGCGCGCGCGGAGCGGCGTCTCGGCCGGGAAGGACTTCTGCTGCGGGATGTAGCCGAGGCTCCGGCTGCCGCGCGTGATGGGGCGGCCGTCGATCGTCGCCGTGCCCGCGTCGAGTGGCTGCAGGCCGAGCAGCACCTTCAGGAAGCTGGTCTTGCCGGAGCCGTTCGGCCCGAGCACGGCGAAGAACTCACCCGGCATGATGTCGAGGTCCAGGCCCTGCCACAGCGTGCGCCGTCCGAAGGAGAGCGCCGCACCCCGCAGGCTGATCGCCGGGCCGGCCGTCCCGTCCGGGGTGGGTACGTGGCGGGACGTCGTCGAGGTCATGCGGGGCGGCTTCCAGTCTGTCGTGATGGGGGCGTGCCGGGATCGGACGGCCGGGACCTCACGATCCGAGCGCGGCCTCGATGCTATCCGTGTTGGCCGTCATCCAGGAAACGTAGTCCTCGCCCTCGGGCAGGGTCTCGGTGAAATCGAGGACCGGGAGGCCCGCGTCCCCGGCGGCGGTGCGGACCGCTTCGGTCTGCGATCCCTCGGTCTGGTCGTTGTAGGCGAGGAAGGAGAGCGTCCCACCCGTGACGAGCGTCTTCATCTCCTCGAGGACCGCGACGGGGACGTCGGACTCCTCCTCGATGGCCTCGGTGAACTCCTCGGGCGTCGCGTTGGTGAGGCCGGCGGCTTCCAGCAGGTACACGGGGACGGGCTCCGTCACAGCGACCCTCCCGCCGGGCCCGTCCGCCGCGAGCGCCGCCAGGCGGTCCTGGAGTCCCTGGAGGTCCGCCGTGAAGGCGTCGGCGCGTTCCCGGTACGCGTCCGCGTTCGCCCCGTCGAGCCGGCCGAGCTCCTCGGCGAGGGCGTCGGCGAGGGCCGTCATGGCGGGCAGGTCGTACCAGACGTGCTCGTTGAAGGCTCCGTGCGCGTGCCCCTCCTCGTCGGAGTGCTCCTCGCCGGCCTCCTCCGTCGCGTCGGCGCCCTCGAGACCGGAGAGGTCGACGGCGCTGAGCACCGTCTCCACGCCCGTCTCCTCGGCGAGGCGGCCGAGGAAGGGGTCGTAGCCTCCCCCGTTCTCGATGACGAGATCAGCTTCGGAGACGGCGAGCTTGTCCTGCACGGTGGCCTCGTAGGAGTGGGGGTCCTGGCTGAGGCTGTCCACGATCGCGGTCACCTCCACGTCGTCGCCGCCCACGGCGGCGGCGATGTCCCCGTACACGTTGGTGGCGGTGACGATCGTGAGGGCGCCGCCGGAGGCGTCCCCCGTCCGCGCTCCCGCCGCGCCGTCCCCGCAGGCGGCGAGCCCGACGACGGAGACGGCCAGGAGCGCGGGGACGGCGAGACGGCGGGACAGGTGCATGGGACCTCGATCAGACTAATGAGAACTGTTTACGTTAGCGTCACGAGCATAACCGAAACGCGAATGGTTCGCATTCCCGTCGGCGGTGCCGGGCCTCAGCCCACGGACGCCTCCGCGCCGCCGACGCCCTCCCCGGTCCGTCGCACGCCCTGGTTCTGCGTGGCGTCCCTGATCTCGCCGATGAGCTGCTCGATCACGTCCTCCAGGAAGAGCACGCCCCGGGTGGACCCGTCGGGTCCGAGGACGCGCGCCAGGTGGGATCCCGTCCGCTGCATCACCCCGAGGGCGTCCTCGATCCCGTCGCCGACCGAGAGATTCACGAGCGTGCGCACCTTGTTCTCCGTGATCGGCCTCCGGTACATGGCCTGCGGCATGGACATGACGTCCTTCAGGTGCATGTAGCCGGTGAGGTTCCCGGACTCGTCCTCCATCACGAACCGGGAGAAGCCGGTGCGTCCCACGGCACGCTCGAAGTCCTCCGGTGTCGCGTCCGTGCGGACCGTGACGAGTTCCCCGAGGGGGACCATCGTCGTCTCGGCCGTCTGGCCCGAGAACTCGAGGGCGCTGGTGATCAGCCCGGACTCGTCGTCCACCAGGCCGCTCCGCGTCGACTCCTCGACGATCGACTGCACCTCCTCGAGCGTGTACGTCGACGACACCTCGTCCTTCGGCTCCACCTTCAGGGCGCGCAGGATGTGGTTCGCGGCCCAGTTGAGCGTGGAGATCACCGGGTTGACGACCCTCGCGATCATCACGAGCGGCGGCGCCAGGAGCAGGGCCGCCTTGTCGGCCACGGAGACCGAGATGTTCTTGGGCACCATCTCGCCGAAGGTCACGTGCAGGAAGGTGACCAGGATCAGGGCCAGCGCGAAGGCGACCCCGTCGGCGAGTCCTTCGGGGATGCCGAACGCCTCGAACGGCACCACGAACAGGTGGTGGATGGCCGGTTCCGCCACCTGCAGGATCAGCAGCGAACAGACGGTGATGCCCAGCTGCGAGCAGGCGAGCATGAGGGAGACGTGCTCCATGGCCCAGATGGTGGTCCGGGCGCGCTTGGACCCGGCCTCGGCCAGGGGCTCGATCTGGCTGCGGCGGGCCGACATGATGGCGAACTCCGAGCCCACGAAGAAGGCGTTGCCCATCAGGAGGACGACGAGCCAGACGATTCCTGCCCAGTCACTCATCGGTGGTCCTTCCGTACGGCGGTACTGCCCGCGAAGGCGGGACGGGCGGTGGCCCGGGGAACGGTGTCGTGGGAGCCGGTGTCGTGGGGGCCGGTGCCCTGCGGCACCTGCTGGTGCTCGGGCACCACGGCCTCGTCGGTCTCCCCTGCGGGGACGGGCGCCGGCCGGAAGTGGACGCGGTCGATGCGCCGTCCGTCCATGCGCTCCACCGTGAGGGTGCCCGCGGGCACCTCGACCTGATCGCCCGGCGCCGGGACGCGGCCGAGCTCGGCCATGATGAACCCGGCCACCGTCTCGTACCCGGACTCGTCCGGGACCACGAGGCCGGGGACCAGCACCGTGACCTCGTCCGGACGCAGGAGACCGGGGAAGAACCAGTCCCCGGCCGCGCTCTGCAGCACGCCGGGCTTCAGCTTGTCGTGCTCGTCCTTCACCTCGCCGACGATCTCCTCCACGAGGTCCTCGAGCGTCGCGACGCCGGCTGTGCCGCCGTACTCGTCGAGGACGACGGCGAGCTGCAGGTTCGCCTCGCGGAGCTCGCTGAGGAGCGAATCCAGGTGCACCGTCTCGGGGACGCGGAGGACATCGGTCATGATGGTGCCGGCCGGGAGCTCCGCACGCTTGTGCCGGGGGACGGCCACCGCCTTCTTGACGTGGACCACGCCCCGGATGTCGTCGGCGGAGTCCCCGATGAGCGGGAACCGGGAGTACCCGGTGCGCCGCGCCGCCTCGACGACGTCGGCCACGGTCTGGTCGGAGTCGATGACCTCCATGCGGATGCGCGGCGTCATGACGTCGGCGGCCGTGCGCTCCGAGAAGCTGAACGTGCGGGCCAGGAAGTTGGCCGTGCCCTGGTCGAGCGTGCCCATCTCGGCGGAGCGGCGCACGAGCGACGAGAGCTCCGACGGCGTCCTCGCACCCGAGATCTCCTCCTTGGCCTCGAGGCCGAAGATGTTGAGGATCCGGTTGGAGAAACCGTTCAGCACGATGATGGCGGGCTTGAAGACGGCGGTGAAGACGAGCTGCGGACGGGCGAGGGCCTTACCCACCCGGAAGGGCAGCGCGATGGACAGGTTCTTGGGGACCAGCTCGCCGATGAGCATCGAGAGCAGGGTCGCCAGGATCATCGCGATGATGATCGACGACGAGGCCACCAGGGCCTCCGACAGGCCGAGACCCGTGAGGGGCGCCTCGAGCAGCCGACCGACGGACGGTTCCATGACGTACCCGGTGAGCAGGGTGGTCAGCGTGATGCCGAGCTGGCAGCTCGACAGCTGCGTGGAGAGCGACTTCAGGCAGCGCAGCAGCGGCTCCGCCCTCGTGTCGCCGTCGTCCACGGCGCGCTGCACGTAGGTCTGGTCGAGCGCGACGAGGGCGAACTCGACGGCCACGAAGAACCCCGTGCCGAGGACGAGGAGCAGGCCGACGGCCAGGAGGATCCATTCCACCGCTACCTCCCCTCCCCGATCAGCGCAGGGCGGGGATGCAGCGGTCCGCGTCTGAGGGGGTCCGCCGCGTCGGAGGACAGGAGGGCTGCGTCGGAGCCGGACCCGGCGTCGGCCGGGTGGTCCGGATCGGTTCCGGGCAGCAGATGGGCACGGGAGGAGGGTATGCCGGCATCGAGCCGGCCCCTAGAAGGACTGTCCATAAGGAGGCCCAGTTTACCGGTTCGGGCACGTCTCCCGCCGGGGACTTTCTCCCCGGGCGGAACTGCGCGCACCCGCGGGGTGGATCGGCCGGCCTACCAGCTCTGCTGGAGCGGCCGTCCCTCCTCGTACCCGGCCGCGGACTGCACGCCCACCACCGCGCGCTCGCGGAACTCGGCCAGCGATGCCGCGCCCGCGTACGTCATCGAGCTGCGGACCCCGGCGGTGATCAGGTCGAGGAGGTCCTCGACGCCCGGGCGTGCCGGGTCGAGGTACATCTTCGAGGTGGAGATGCCCTCCTCGAACAGGCCCTTCCGCGCGCGGGCGAAGACGTCGTCGCGCCGCGTGCGGTTCTGCACGGCGCGTGCCGACGCCATGCCGAAGCTCTCCTTGTAGCGGCGGCCGTTGCTGTCGGTCTGCAGGTCGCCCGGGCTCTCGTAGGTACCGGCGAACCAGGAGCCGATCATGACCTGGCTCGCTCCGGCGGCGAGGGCCAGTGCCACGTCGCGCGGGTAGCGGACGCCGCCGTCGGCCCACACATGGGCGCCGAGCTCGGCGGCGGCCTGCGCACACTCGTGCACGGCGGAGAACTGCGGGCGTCCGACGGCGGTCATCATGCGCGTGGTGCACATGGCGCCGGGACCCACGCCGACCTTGACGATGGACGCACCCGCGGCCACCAGGTCGCGGACGCCGTCGGCGCTGACGACGTTGCCGGCGACGATCGGGACCTTCGGGTCGAGGCCGCGGACGACCGCGAGGGCGTCCAGCATCTTCCGCTGGTGGCCGTGCGCGGTGTCGACGACGAGCACGTCGACGCCGGCGTCCAGCAGGGCCCCGGCCTTCGCCTCGACGTCGCCGTTGATGCCGACCGCCGCGGCGACACGGAGCCTGCCGGCGGCGTCGAGCGCGGGGTCGTAGATCGTGGAGCGCAGTGCCCCGGTGCGGGTGATGACGCCCTGCAGCACGCCGTCGCGCACCACGGGCGCCAGGGCGATGCGCGCGCCGTCGAGGTCCTCGAAGGCCTTCTGCAGCGCGGCGGCGGGCTCGTCGTCGAAGAGCGCAGCCTCGAACGGTGCCGGAGCGGCACGCATCACGGACTCGAGCGAGGCGAAGCGGTCCACCTCCTCGCAGTCGGCCGCGTTCACCACGCCCACGCAGGCGCCGCCGTCGTCGACGACGAGGACCGCACCGTGGGCGCGCTTGTGCATGAGGTGGAGGGCGTCGATGACGGTGTTGCCCGGCTGGAGCTTGAGCGGCGTCTCGAAGACGGGATGGCGGTCCTTGACCCAGGAGGTGACCTCGGCGATCACCTCGACCGGCACGTCCTGCGGCAGCACGCCGATGCCCCCGCGCCGGGCCATGGTCTCGACCATGCGCCGGCCGGTGACCGCCGTCATGTTCGCCACGACCAGCGGGATCGTGGTGCCCGTCCCGTCGTCGGAGGAGAGATCCACGTCGAAGCGTGAGATGACCTCGGAGGCACTCGGGACGAGGAAGACGTCCGAGTAGGTGAGGTCGGTGGTGGGCGGGGTGATGAAGCGCACGGTGCTCCCTGCGTCGACGGCCGGACGGGCAGCCTGATGGACAGCCGCGAAGAGTCTAGTGCGTCGCGTGCCGCGGGGCACATCCGCCGGCTGCCCGCAGTATCACACGACGCCGCCCGGCGCGACACGCCTGATTGGCCGTGACCTACTCCTGTCACTACACTTGAACAGGGTCCAGACACGGCTTTCCGCCGATCGTGACGCCCGCACCGCGCTCAGGGCAACTTACGGAAGAGGCGTATACCAAGTGCCAGAACAAACCAGCCACCGCCTGCCTGAAGAATTCGGCGGGAACGAGTGGCTCGTTGATGAACTCTACGAGCAGTTCCAGAAGGACCGACACTCGGTCGACAGGAAGTGGTGGGACCTCTTCGATTCGTTCGATGCGGAGAGCACGCCGCCGCAGAACGGCCGCGCGGCCGACAAGCCCGTGAACCCCGCATCGGCCCCTGCCGCGACCACCCCGGAGGCCCGTCCCTCGAACGGGAACACTCCCCCGGCACCCGCGGCCGCCCACCCGCCCACCAAGGAACTGCCGGTGGTGCAGGCCGAGGCCCCCGCGCCCAAGGCGTCGGGTGAGAGCCCGGCGAGCACGCAGCAGAGCGGGAAGCCCCCCGTGGCGAAGGAACCGGCGAAGAAGCCGGAGACGTCCCGCGAGGACAAGCCCGCCGCGAAGCCCATCCCGGCGCAGCTGCCCGCCTCGGACCGCAGCGCCGAGATGGAGGAGAACAGGGTCAGCGTGCTGCGCGGCCCGGCCAAGGCCATCTCCACCAACATGGAGGCCAGCCTCAGCGTCCCCACCGCGACCAGCGTCCGGGCCATCCCGGCCAAGCTGCTCATCGACAACCGCCTGGTCATCAACAGCAACCTGGCCCGTGCGCGCGGCGGCAAGGTCTCCTTCACGCACCTCATCGGCTACGCGATCATCCGGGCCCTCGCCCAGTTCCCGTCGCAGAACGTCTACTACGACGTCGTCGACGGCAAGCCGTCCGCGATCCAGCCGGCGCACGTGAACTTCGGCCTCGCGATCGACATGCCGAAGCCCGACGGCACGCGCTCGCTCGTGGTGCCGAACATCAAGAAGGCCGAGACCATGAACTTCTCGGAGTTCTGGCACGCCTACGAGGACCTCGTGAAGAAGGCGCGCGCCGGCAAGCTCGGCGCCGACGACTACGCCGGCACCACGGTGTCCCTCACCAACCCGGGCGGTATCGGCACGGTCCACTCCGTGCCCCGCCTGTCCAAGGGCCAGGCGTGCATCATCGGCGCCGGCGCCCTCGAGTACCCGGCGGAGTTCCAGGGCTCGAGCGAGAAGACCCTCGCCAAGCACGCCATCAGCAAGACCATCACCCTGACCTCCACCTACGACCACCGCGTCATCCAGGGTGCGGGCAGCGGCGAGTTCCTGCGGATCATCCACCAGCTGCTGCTGGGCGAGCAGGGTTTCTACGACGAGATCTTCGAGTCGCTGCGGATCCCCTACGAGCCCGTGCGCTGGAGCGCCGACATCCAGGTGGACCCGGTGGACCAGATCAACAAGGTCGCCAGGATCCAGCAGCTCATCCACGCCTACCGCGTGCGCGGCCACCTGATGGCCGACACGAACCCGCTCGAGTACGTCCAGCGCAAGCACGCCGACCTCGACATCCGCACGCACGGCCTCACCCTCTGGGACCTCGACCGCGAGTGGCCCACGGGCGGTTTCGGCGGGCAGCCGATGCTCAAGTTCCGCGACATGCTCGGTGTCCTGCGTGACGCCTACTGCCGCACGACGGGCATCGAGTACATGCACCTCCAGGATCCCGCCGAGCGGCAGTGGTTCCAGGACGAGCTGGAGCACCCCTACTCCAAGCCGAGCCGTGAGGAGCAGCTGCGCATCCTGCACAAGCTGAACTCCGCCGAGGCCTTCGAGACGTTCCTGCAGACGAAGTTCGTCGGCCAGAAGCGTTTCTCCCTCGAGGGCGGCGAGTCCCTGATCCCGCTGCTCGACGCCGTGATCTCCGGTGCGGCCGACGACGGGCTGGACGAGGTCGCGATCGGCATGGCCCACCGCGGCCGCCTGAACGTGCTCACGAACATCGCCGGGAAGACCTACGCCCAGGTGTTCCGCGAGTTCGAGGGCACCCAGGATCCGCGCTCCGTGCAGGGGTCCGGTGACGTGAAGTACCACCTCGGCACCGAGGGCACCTTCACCTCCGACGCCGGCAACGAGACCCGCGTGTACCTCGCGGCGAACCCCTCCCACCTCGAGGCCGTCGACCCCGTGCTCGAGGGCATCGTGCGCGCCAAGCAGGATCTCCTGGACCAGGGCGACACGTTCCCCGTGCTGCCGATCCTCATCCACGGCGACGCGGCGTTCGCGGGCCAGGGCGTGGTGGCGGAGACCCTGAACCTCTCGCAGCTGCGTGGCTACCGGACCGGCGGAACCATCCACGTCATCGTCAACAACCAGGTCGGCTTCACCACGAGCCCCACCTCGTCGCGCTCCTCGGTGTACTCCACCGACGTCGCGAAGATGGTCCAGGCCCCGGTGTTCCACGTGAACGGCGACGATCCCGAAGCCGTGGTCCGCGTGGCCCAGATGGCGTACCAGTTCCGGCAGCGGTTCAACAAGGACGTCGTCATCGACATGGTCTGCTACCGCCGCCGCGGCCACAACGAGGGCGACGACCCCTCGATGACCCAGCCCATGATGTACAACCTGATCGAGGCGAAGCGCTCGGTCCGGAAGCTCTACACCGAGGCCCTCATCGGCCGCGGGGACATCACGCAGGAAGAAGCCGAGCAGGCCCTGCGCGACTACCAGGAGCGCCTCGAGCGGGTCTTCGCGGAGACGCACGCGGCGCAGACCTCGCCGATCCCCGTGATCACCCGGGACCCCCAGGCGAAGTCCGATCTCGAGCGCCCCTACGCCCAGCAGGCGGACGGCGGCGAGAGCGAGGCCCCGCAGACGGCGATCAGCACGGAGACCCTCGCGCGGATCGGTGCGGCGCACACCGCCATCCCCGAAGGCTTCACGGTGCACCCGAAGCTCAAGGCCCTACTCGACAAGCGCGAGCAGATGTCCCGCGAGGGCGGCATCGACTGGGGCTTCGGCGAGATCGCCGCGTTCGGGTCCCTCCTCATGGAGGGCGTGCCCGTGCGGCTCGCCGGCCAGGACTCGCGCCGCGGGACCTTCGTGCAGCGCCACGCGGTGTTCCACGACCGGGCCACCGGCCACGAGTGGCTGCCGCTCGACGATCTCGGCCCGGACCAGGCCAAGTTCTGGGTCTACGACTCCCTGCTCAGCGAATACGCCGCCATGGGCTTCGAGTACGGCTACTCCGTGGAACGCCCGGACGCACTCGTGATCTGGGAGGCGCAGTTCGGTGACTTCGTCAACGGCGCGCAGATCGTCATCGACGAGTTCATCAGTTCCGCCGAGCAGAAGTGGGGGCAGCGCTCGTCCCTCGTGCTGATGCTGCCGCACGGCTACGAGGGCCAGGGCCCCGACCACTCCTCCGCCCGGATCGAGCGCTTCCTGCAGATGTGCGCCGAGGAGAACATGGTGGTGGCTAACCCCAGCTCGGCCGCGTCCCACTTCCACCTGCTGCGCCGGCACGCCTACCACCGTCCGCGGAAGCCGCTGGTGATCTTCACCCCGAAGCAGCTGCTGCGCCTGAAGGCCGCGGCGAGCTCGGTGGAGGACTTCACGCAGGGCACCTTCCGTCCCGTCATCCCGGACACGCTTCAGACGCCGGGCAACGACGTCGAGCGCGTGATCCTCGTCTCGGGCCGGCTGTACTACGATCTCCTGGCCTCGCGGCAAAAGCTCGACGACGGCAGGACGGCCATCGTGCGCGTGGAGCAGCTCTACCCGCTCCCCGTGGACGAGATCCGCGACGCCCTGGCCACCTACCCGAACGCGGAGATCGTGTGGGCGCAGGACGAGCCGGCGAACCAGGGGCCCTGGCCGTTCATCGGTCTCAACCTGCCGCAGGAGCTTGATCGGAGCGTGCGGCTGGCCTCGCGGCCCGCCTCGGCGTCGACCGCGACCGGATCCGCGAAGAACCACGCGGTGGAGCAGGAACTCCTCATCAAGAGGGCGTTCGGCCGCCAGTAGCAAGGCCATCAGTATGATGTCAGGTGGGGCTTCAGGCCCCACCTGACATCTTTAAGGGCAGATGAGCGCGCGTGCCGTTCCCGGCAGCCCGGCTCATCTTCGACGACCAGCACACCGAGGGACCAGTGGAACAACGCAGAATCCGGCTAGCAGCAGTGGGCGACGAACTCCTCGCGGGGCTCGGTGATCCGCGCGCTCTCGGCTGGTTCGGGCGCGTGATGGCCCGGACCCGGCCGGATACCGCCAGTGTGGAGGCGTACAGCCTCCCGGCCCCCGGCGAGGGCACCGAGGCCCTCGCGAACCGCTGGCTGCAGGAGGCCGGCCGGCGCTTCGAGACCGGCTTCGAGAACCGCCTCGTGATCGGTCTCTCGGACCGGGACCTGGACCTCGACCTGTCCACGGCGCGGAGCCGGCTCAATCTCGCGAACATCCTCGACGGCGCCTCGCAGATGAGCGTCAAGGTGCTCGTCGTCGGTCCTCCGCCGGGTCTCGACGCGGAGCGCAACCGCCGCCTCGCCGACCTGTCGGCCGCCTTCGGTGATGTCACCACGCGCCGCAAGCACGTCTTCGTCGACACCTTCTCCCCGCTGCTCGCGCACGAGCAGTGGCGCCACGATCTGGCCTCCAACGCGGGGACCCCGGGCCAGGCCGGCTACGGGCTCATCGCCTGGCTCGTCCTGCACCGTGGCTGGTTCCAGTGGCTGGAAGTGCCGGCGCCAGAGTAGGCCACCGGACACGCGCCGGGCCCCGGGGACACGCTGTCCCCGGGGCTTTTTTATTGGCCAGAGGCCTTATATTTCGGACAGGTAACAGTTGGGTTATCAAAGGTTCACTGAGTGTCCGGAGGCAACGATCCTTCGCTATGCTGTGCGAGTGTGATTGCCGTCACGGCAGCAATCCCGCCTCGTGGGGCGCCCCTTCGCCCCTCGCGCCAAGCACAGTAAGGACTATTCAATGCGTAATAAGCGCACTATGACGCTCGCCGCACTGTCCATCGGAGCGCTCATGCTGAGCGCCTGTGGATCGGCGGGCGGAACGGCCGAGACCCCCGCATCGGAAGGTGCCGCGGAGAACCTGGCGACGACGATCAACATCGCGATCAGCCAGGCGCCCACGGGCTACAACGGCAACACCGCGGCCACGAACTCCGTGTACAACGGCTACGTCGACAACCTGACCTCCAGCGGCTTCGCGGCCTTCACGGCAGCCGGGGAACTGGAGCCCAACGAGGACTTCGGCACCTACGAGAAGGTGAGCGACGACCCGCTGACGATCAAGTACACCATCAACGACGATGCTGTCTGGTCCGACGGCGTGCCGATCGACTACGACGACGCCCTGCTGACGTGGGCGGCGCTCTCCGGTACGCACCCGAGCGGTGAGAAGGACCCCGAGACGGGCGCCGAGTCCGACCTCTTCCTGGCCGCCTCGACCAACGGCTTCGCCCAGACGAAGATGATCGAGGGCGAACCGGGTGACAAGGAGTTCGAGCTCGTCTTCGACGAGCCCTACGCCGACTGGGAAGCCCTCCTGACCGGCGGGGTCTTCATGCCCGCACACATCGCCGCGGAGCAGGGTGGACTCTCCACCGAGGGCGATGGCGCCGCACTCGTCGACGCCATCCAGAACGACGACACCGCGGCCCTCAAGCCCGTCGCCGATTTCTGGAACACCGGCTGGGACTACGAGCCCGAGCTGCCGGCACTCCCGGACACGGCCCTGCTGCCCTCCTCCGGTCCGTACAAGCTGGACAACGCCACGAACGGCACGCTCACGCTCGTGAAGAACGACAAGTACTGGGGCGAGGAGCACGCGGGCAAGACGGACACCATCGTCTTCAAGACCATCGTCGACGAGGAGGCCGTCCAGGCGCTCCAGAACGGCGACGTCGACGTGATCGACCCCTCCAGCCCCTCGGTCGACACCAAGACGGCCCTCGAGCAGATCGGCGACACCGTCACGGTGGACGCCGGGACCTCCCTGACCTTCTCGCACGTGGACCTCGACCAGCGCCCCGGCGCGGTCTTCGAGGACGTCAAGGTGCGCCAGGCCTTCAACGCCTGCATGCCCCGCGCCGACATGGTCGACAAGTTCGTGACCCCGATCGATCCCGAGGGAACGGTCATGAACCTGCGCGAGTACCAGCCGGGCCAGCCCGACTACGAGACGGTCCTCGAGGGCGCTCCTGCCGCCCAGGGTGACGGCACCGCCGACATCGAAGGCGCCAAGAAGCTCCTGACCGAGGCCGGCAAGGCCGAGCCCGTCAAGGTCAGCCTGATGTACGCCTCGACCAGCCAGCTCCGCGCCGACATGGTCGCGCTCATCAAGGACTCCTGCGACAAGGCCGGCTTCGAGATCGTCCCGCAGCCCGAGGCCGAGTGGAGCGCCAAGCTCTCCCAGCCCGGTGCCTGGGACGCCGTCCTGTTCGGCTGGTCCGGTTCCGGACTCGTCGCTTCCGGCCAGTCGATCTACGTCTCCGGTGGCGAGCAGAACTTCGGCGGCTACGCCGATCCCGAGGTGGACCGCCTCTGGTCGGAGATCGCGACCACCACGGACGCCGATAAGGTCCCCGCTCTGAAGACCGAACTCGAGCAGCGGCTCGCCGAGACCCAGTACAACGTGGTGCTCTACGCGAACGCCGACATCATCGGGTACTCCTCCAAGCTCGAGGGCGTGGAACTGAACCCGACGCAGACCGGCATCACCTGGAATGCCTACAGCTGGACGAAGCAGAGCTGATTGCTCCATCCGGAGAACGCATGAGGACGGGCAGGCCCTCGGGCCTGCCCGTCCCTGTGCCCGGCACCGCGACAGCCTGCACCGTTTCCTAGGAGCCCCCCGTGTTCTACTTCATCGCCAAGCGAACGATCATCTCGTTCTTCATCATGCTCGCAGCGACCACGCTGATGTACTTCCTCACCATCTCGTCGGGCGATCCCTTCGAGGACCTCGGTGAGACCAGCGGTCCGGAGAAGGCAGCCACCATCGCCGCCCGCACGGCCGCCATGAACCTCGACGTACCGCCGATCCCCCGCTACTTCCTGTGGCTCCAGGACGTCGGCCACTGCCTCGTCCCCGGCGGTGTCAGCTGCACCCTCGGCCAGGACCGCTCCGGCGCCGAGGTCCTCCCGCAGCTCCAGAACGCCATGGGCTCCACCCTGCGCCTCGTGGTCATCGCGACGGTCCTCGCCCTGGTCCTCGGCGTGATCGTGGGCATCGTCACCGCGATCCGCCAGTACAGCACGTTCGACTATTCCGTCACCTTCATCTCCTTCCTGCTCTTCTCGCTGCCCCTGTTCTGGCTCTCGACGATCCTCAAGCAGTACCTGGCGATCGACCTCAACACGTGGCTGGCGAATCCGCAGTTCTCCTATCTCACGATCGCCCTGATAGGCCTGCTTGCCGGCGTGGTCTGGGCCGTCGCCGTCGGCGGTGACCGCCGGCGCCGGCTCACCGTGTTCGTGGTCGCCACCGTCGCGACCGCCCTCGCCCTGTACCTCCTGCTCGTCACGGGCTGGTTCGTCACCCCGGGCCTCGGCCTCGTCGGGATCCTCGTCTCCGCCGTCGGTGTCGCCGTCCTCTGGACCGCGCTGCTCGCCGGGTTCCGCCGACGCCGCGTCCTGCACGCGGCCCTCGCTGCCGCCGGCGTCAGCTTCGTCGGCTACCTCGTCTCCATCCCGCTGCTCGAGGAGCCGAACTGGCTCGTCGTCGTCGCGCTCGTGGTCGTCATGGCGGTGCTCGCCTACGTCGTCGCCGGCGTGGTCGGCGGACCGTTCCGGGGCCAGGCGGGCAAGATCGGTGCGGTCATCGCCGTCTCGGTGGGCCTGCTGATCGTGCTCGACCGCCTCCTCCAGGCGTACCCGGTGCTCTCCGCGAAGGCCGGCGGCCGACCGATCCCCACCACCGGGTCGCAGTCGGCGAACCTCAACGGCACGTTCTGGGAGACCAACCTGGACTATGCGCTGCACCTGATCCTGCCCACCATCGCGCTGACCCTGATCTCCTTCGCCACCTACACGCGGTACACCAGGGCGAGCCAGCTGGACGTCATGAACCAGGACTACATCCGCACGGCCCGCGCCAAGGGCCTCAGCGAACGCACCGTCCTGGTCAAGCACGCCTTCCGCAACGCGATGATCCCGATCACCACCCTGATGGCCTTCGACTTCGCGGGCGTCCTCGGCGGCGCCGTCATCACGGAGCAGGTCTTCGGCTGGAAGGGCATGGGCAACATGTTCGTCGTGGGCATCAACAACGTGGACCCCGGGCCGGTCATGGCCTTCTTCCTCGTGGTCGGCACGGCCGCCGTGCTGTTCAACATGCTGGCCGACATCGCATACGCGTTCCTCGACCCGCGCATCACCCTGAGCTAGGACATCCATCATGAGTAACCACGAGAACCCGCGGGACGACACCCGCACCTCCCTGGAACTGTCCGAGATGACACTGCAGAGCCAGGACACCGACATCGCGACGGCCATCCCCACGAGGGACCAGACCGATCGCATCCGCACCACCGAGGCGAAGAGCCAGGGACGCCTGATCCGGGAGCGGTTCTTCCGCCACAAGGGTGCGCTGGCGGGCATCGCCCTGCTGGTGCTGATCTTCCTCCTCGCCTTCACCTCGATCGGCTTCGCGGGCATCCCCGGCTGGTGGAACAAGGACTACGACGTCCTGGCCGCACGCTTCAACGAGGGCCGGCCCACGCTGACCCTCTGGCCCTTCAGCCTCGGCGAGCACCCCTTCGGCCAGGACGTCCTGGGCCGCGACTACTTCGCCCTGACGATGCGCGGCATCCAGACCTCGCTCATCATCGCGTTCATCGTGGGGATCGTGGCCATGGTCATCGGCACCACCGTCGGCGCATTCGCCGGGTACTTCCGCGGCTGGACCGAGGCAGTCCTGATGCGCCTGACCGACGTCGTCATCACCATCCCCACGGTCGTCATCGCGGCAGCGGTCGCCGGCATCGTCGCGAAGCACGGCATCATCCCCTTCGCACTGTTCCTCGGAGCCGTCACCTGGACCGGACTGGCGCGGCTCGTCCGCGGCGAGTTCCTGTCCCTGCGCGAGAAGGAGTTCGTCGAGTCGGCGAAGTCGGTCGGTGCGAGCTCCGGCCGCATCATCTTCCGCCACATCCTGCCGAACACGGTCGGCGTCATCATCGTCTCGACGACGCTCGCGATCTCGGGCGCCATCCTCCTCGAGACCGGCCTCAGCTTCCTGGGCCTCGGCGTCACGGCACCCGACACCTCGCTCGGCAAGGCCATCAACGACAACCGCTCGGCCCTCACCGTGCGCCCCTGGCTCTTCCTCTGGCCCGGTGCGTTCATCATCGGCATCGCCCTCGCGGTCAACTTCATCGGAGACGGCCTGCGCGACGCGTTCGACCCCAAGCAGACAAGGGTGAAGCAGTAATGAGTACCAGTTCCGTCATCATCTCGGATGAGCAGACAGTGCCCGGAGACGGCCCCATCCTCGCGGTCAAGGGCCTCGGCGTGGAGTTCAACGTCGACAACGAGTGGGTGATGGCCGCCGAGGACGTCTCCTACGAGATCCACCCGGGCGAGATCCTCGCGATCGTCGGGGAGTCCGGCTCGGGCAAGAGCATGTCCTCCATGGCCCTGCTGGGCCTCCTCCCCCGCAACGGGCGTTCCACGGGCAGCGCGAAGATGCTGGGCAAGGAGCTCATCGGGGCGTCGCAGGGCACGCTCCGGCGCGTGCGCGGCAACGAGATCGCGATGATCTTCCAGGAACCCATGACCGCGCTCAATCCCGTGCTGACGGTCGGTGAGCAGATCCGCGAGGCGATCGAGCAGCACACCGAGCTCTCCCCCGCCCAGGCGAAGAAGCGCGCCATCGAGCTGCTGAGCATGGTGGAGATCCCGGAGCCGGAACGCCGCTACGACTCGTTCCCGCACCAGTTCTCGGGTGGCCAGCGCCAGCGCGCCATGATCGCGATCGCCCTCTCCAACGACCCGATGCTGCTCATCGCGGACGAACCGACGACGGCGCTCGACGTGACGGTGCAGGCCGAGGTCCTGGATCTCCTGCGCAAGCTCAACAAGCGGCTCAACAGCGCGGTGCTCCTCATCACGCACGACATGGGGGTGGTCGCCGACCTGGCCGACCACGTCGTGGTGATGGAACGCGGGCGCATCGTGGAGGCGGCTCCCACGGCGCAGCTGTTCGCGGCTCCCGCCGAGGCGTACACCCGGCAGCTCCTCGGGGCCGTCCCGCACCTGGGTTCGAAGGTGGGCGGCGTCCTCACCGACGTCGAGGTCGTGGACGGGCAGGCGACCATCCACAGGGAGTATGCGGAGGCCGCGCTCCGGGCCCAGGAGACGCACGCCGCCTCCGGCGTCGTCCCCGCCCTCGAGCTCACGGACGTGGACATCGAGTACCCCGGACGCTTCCGCCAGCCGCCCTTCAAGGCCGTCGCGGGCGTGTCGTTCACCATCAACCCGGGCGAGGTCCTGGGCCTGGTCGGTGAGTCCGGATCGGGCAAGTCCACCATCGCCCGCGCCGTCACCGGCCTGATCCGGACCTCCGGCGGCCGGGTCCGGATCGGCGGCACCGACATCACCGAACTCAGCGCCCGGCAGCTGCTGCCGCTGCGCAAGAGGTTCGCGATCGTGTTCCAGGATCCGGCGGCGTCCCTCAACCCGAGGCTGTCCATCGGCGACAGCATCGGCGAGCCCATGCTCCTGCACGAGAAGCCGGGCCGCGCGGAGCTGGACAAGCGCGTGGCGGCCCTGCTGGAGGATGTGCAGCTGCCGGTCGCGTTCCGGAACCGGTACCCGCACGAGCTCTCCGGCGGACAGCGCCAGCGCGTCGGGATCGCCCGTGCGCTGTCGCTGCGGCCGGACCTCCTCGTCGCGGACGAGCCCACCTCGGCGCTCGATGTCTCCGTCCAGGCGAAGGTCCTGGAGCTGCTGCAGGAGCTCCAGCGCGAACGCGGGTTCGCCTGCCTGTTCGTGAGCCACGACCTCGCGGTCGTGGAGCTCCTCGCCAGCCACGTCGCGGTGCTCAACAAGGGCACCCTCGTGGAGCAGGGCACCACCGAGCAGATCCTGAAGTACCCGCGCGATCCGTACACGCGCCGGCTGCTCGCCGCGGCGCCCGTACCGGACCCGGCGCACCAGGCGCTGCGCCGGGAGCAGCGCTCCGCCCTCATGGCGGCCGGAGCCGTCGACTAGCCATCGATTAGCCATCGACCAGCTGCCCGAAGGGCGGCGCCCAGGCCGGCACACGAAAGGAGACCCTCCGTCAGCGGAGGGTCTCCTTTCGTCCGTGCGGTGCTATTCGGTGCTAACCGGTACTACCCGGAGATCTCCGGCGCTTCCCGGTGGTCCCCGGTGCTTCCCGGTGGTCCTCAGTGGCGGAAGACGATCTTCCCGAACACCTCGCCGTCGAGCATGCGCCGGAAGCCCTGGGCGGCGTCGTCGAGGGGCAGCACGGTGTCGATGACGGGCCGGACGCCCGTGGCGACGAGGAAGCGCGTGAGCCGCTGCAGCTCCTCGCGGGTGCCCATCGTCGAGCCCAGCACGCGCAGCTGGAGGAAGAACACGCGGTTGAGGTCCGCGGACGGGGCGGGCCCGCTCGTCGCGCCGCAGGTCACCACGGTCCCGCCGGGCACGAGCGACTTCAGGGAGTGCGCCCACGTGGCCTCACCCACCGAGTCGAAGACGACATCGACGCGCTCGGGCAGCCGGGCACCGGCGTCGAACACCTGCTCCGCGCCGAGGTCCAGTGAGCGCCGGCGCTTCTCCTCGCTGCGGCTCGTGGCCCAGACCCGGAAACCGGCCGCCGCGGCGAGCGCGATGAGCGCGGTGGCCACGCCTCCCCCCGCCCCCTGGACGAGGACCGTGGAGCCGGGGGCCGCCGGGGAGACCGTGAAGAGCATGCGGTAGGCCGTGAGCCAGGCCGTGGGCAGGCAGGCCGCCTCCTCGAACGTCAGCTCCGCCGGCTTGGGCACGAGGTTCCGCTCGGGCACCCACACGTAGTCGGCCATCGTGCCCGGGTGGCGCTCGGAGAGCAGGGAACGGCGGGGGTCGAGGGTCTCGTCGCCGCGCCAGTCGGGCGAGGAGACGACGCCGTGCACGATCACCTCGTTGCCGTCGTCGTCGACCCCTGCCGCGTCGCAGCCGAGCACCATGGGCAGGCTGTCCTCGGGCAGACCGACACCCTTCAGCGACCACAGGTCATGGTGGTTCAGGCAGGACGCCACGACCCTCACCCGCCGGAAGCCGGCGGGAGCGTCGGGTACCTCGAGGTCGCCGACGGTGAGGCCGTCGAGCGGATCGTCCGCGGACTGGGTGGCGGCATAGGCGGCGCGCATGCAGGACTCCTTCGACGGGGGATGATCCCCTCATCCTAGGGCCAGGTCCGACGGCGGCAGCGGCGCGGTTTAGGTGACGCCCGCAGCGGTATGGGAGACTTGGGTGCAGTTCTGCACGAATCCAGTGCCTGAAGAAGAAGGAGGCAGCCATGAGCAAGCGAGCACGCAAGCGTCGCGACCGGAAGCGTGGAGGCGCGAACCACGGTAAGCGCCCCAACACCTGAGTCCGGACGGTGCCATCGGGCACCAACGACAGAACCTCCGGCCCGTCAGGGTACCGGAGGTTCTGTCGTTGATGCCGTCAGTGCCTGACGAGGCCGTCAGTGGTCGGCGGTCTGCAGGTGGCTGATGCGGTCGAGGATGCTCGCCTTCAGGGTGGACGGTGCCACCTCCGTGCAGGATCGCTTCACGACCGACCGGATGACGCACTCAAGGTCATGCTCCTCGGCGCACTGCGGGCACCCGTCGAGGTGGTCCTTGATCTCGACGAGGTCCTGGTGTGAGAGCGCACCGTCGAGGTATTCGTACAGCCGCTCGATCCTCGAGTCGGCGCAATCGCCCAAACTGCCGCAATCGCTCATTTCCTCATCTCCTGTTCCTTGCCCGCTGCACCTGCTGCGACCGGGGTCTTGGCACCAGCACCGGTGGTGGTACGCAGTCCCCGCTCATGCGCGTACTCCGCGAGGAGCTCCCTGAGGAGCTTGCGGCCGCGATGCAGCCGGGACATGACGGTCCCGATGGGCGTGTTCATGATTTCCGATATTTCCTTGTACGCGAAGCCCTCCACGTCGGAGAAGTACACCGCGAGCCTGAATTCCTCCGGGATGGCCTGGAGGGCGCTCTTCACGTCGGAGTCCGGGAGGTGGTCCAGCGCCTCGGCCTCCGCCGACCTCAGGCCGGCCGGGGTGTGCTCGGCCGCCTTCGCGAGCTGCCAGTCCTCGATCGTGTCCGAGTGGGACTGCAGGGGCTCGCGCTGCCTCTTGCGATAGAGGTTGATGTAGGTGTTGGTGAGGATCCGGTACAGCCACGCCTTCAGGTTGGTTCCCGGCTTGTACTGGTGGAACGCCGAGAATGCCTTGGTGTAGGCCTCCTGCACCAGGTCCTCGGCGTCGCTCGGATTCCGGGCCATGCGCATGGCGGCGGAGTAGAGCTGGTCCACGTACTGCATGGCGTCGCGCTCGAAGCGTGCCTTGCGGTCCGCTTCGGACTCGGTCGACACGTCCAACTCTGCGTCTTCGGCGGGGCTGCTGCCTGCGGGGGCTGTGGTATTCATCGTGCCAAAGTCTACGCGTCGAAGCTGTCGCGGCCCTGTGGGGGCCTCATGCTTGACCGACGTCGAGAGCTGGAAGCCCGGTCTGTCGACCGTCGCGGTCGGTATACCTGCCATTCGTGCGTCCCCTTCCCCCTGCTGTCTCCGTTACCCCTGTTCCAACCGGCCCGCGTGCCCTTCTATTCCTGCCGGCCGCCCCCGTCCCCGTCCCGCACCGGAGGATCGTGGAGCAACCTCGCGCCTGGAGGCACAGCAGGGCGGGCCGTGCGTGGCGGGTTACGGATCGCCCCGTGCGGTGCGGCATGCAAAACTAGACCCAGCGTGCTTAGTAAGCAGTACGGAACCGATGTCCGGCGCACCCCGCCGGCAACCAGGAGGCAGTTGTGACCCTTGTCCGCGTAATCGCCCGACCCCTGCTCGCCAGCAGCTTCGTGTTCTCCGGCGTCGACCGCCTCCGCACCGCCGGTGCGACGGCCCCGCAGCTCAAGCCCGTCCTCGCCGGGGTGACGAAGGTCGTCCCGTCCGCCGGCGCCTTCACCAGCAACGAGAAGCTCGTGGGCCAGGTCCTCGGGGCCACGCAGGTCGGCGCGGCGGTCCTGCTCGGCATCGGGCGGTTCTCCCGTGTCGCGGCCCTGCTGCTGACCGTCACCGCGACGGTCAACGCCCTCGTCGACTACCGCTCGGCGGATGCCTCGACGCCCGACGCCAAGAAGGCACGCCGCGCGCAGCTGCTGAAGCAGCTCTCGCTGATCGGCGCCGTCCTGCTCGCCGCCGTGGACACCAACGGCCGGCCGGGCATCGCCTGGCGCGCCGAGCACATCGCCCTGGACGCCAGGAAGAACGCCGCAGGCTTCCGCAAGGACGCCCGCAAGCAGCTGAAGAAGGCCGACCAGGCCGTGCGCAAGACCGCATCCGACGTCGTCGGTTCCTAAGCGACATGACCGTTACCTCAGGCGGGGTGTCCGACCAGACTCTGTGGCGGGCGCCCCGCCTGACGCGTCCCGTGGACGCCGAGATCTCGGTGCCCGGGTCCAAGTCGCTCACCAACCGCTACCTCGTGCTCGCGGCGCTCGCCGACGGTCCGTGCCTCATCCGCCGGCCGCTGCACTCCCGTGACTCCGCCCTGATGGTCGACGCCCTGCGGGCGCTCGGCGCCGTCATCGAGGACGTACCGGGCGACGGCGGCTTCGGGCCGGACCTCCGGGTCGTCCCCCTGCCGGCAGGGCCGGGACCGGCCGTGGACCGCGCCGTCGACTGCGGCCTCGCGGGCACCGTCATGCGCTTCGTGCCGCCCCTCGCAGGGCTCGTCACGGGGAGCACGCGGTTCGACGGCGACCCGCACGCGCGGCGCCGCCCGATGGGCAGCATCATCGCGGCCCTGCGCGGGCTCGGCGTGACGGTCGACGACGACGGCTCCGGTGCGCTGCCGTTCACGGTCGAGGGCGACGGACACGTCCGCGGCGGGCGGCTCGTCGTCGACGCGTCCGCATCCTCCCAGTTCGTCTCCGCGCTCCTCCTCGTGGGCGCCCGCTTCGCCGAGGGCCTGCACCTCGAGCACGTCGGCAAGCCCGTCCCCAGCCTCGACCACGTGAGGATGACGGTGCGGACCCTGCGCTCCCTCGGCGTGGACGTCGACGATTCCGTGCCGGACCTCTGGCGGGTCTCCCCCGGACCGATCGCGGCCTTCGACGTCGCCGTGGAGCCCGACCTCTCCAACGCCGGACCGTTCCTCGCCGCCGCCCTGGTCACCGGCGGGACCGTCCGTGTGCGCAACTGGCCCGACGGGACCACCCAGGTCGGCGACGCGTGGCGGCGCATCCTGCCGCTCATGGGTGCGGAGGCGACCCTGGCGGACGGCGTCCTGACCGTCACGGGCGGACCCTCGATCGCCGGGGGCACGTTCGCCGACACGTCCGAACTCGCCCCCACCGTCGCGGCCCTCTGCGCGCTGGCCGACTCGCCGTCGACCCTCACCGGCATCGCCCACCTCCGGGGGCACGAGACGGACCGGCTCGCCGCGCTCGTCGCGGAGATCACCGCGCTCGGCGGCGACGCCGAGGAGACGGCCGATGGACTGACCATCCGCCCGGCGCCGCTGCACGGCGGCGTCTTCCGCACGTACGACGACCACCGCATGGCGACCGCCGGCGCGATCATCGGGCTGGCCGTGGACGGCGTCGAGGTCGAGAACATCGGCACCACCGCCAAGACGCTGCCGGAGTTCCCCGCCCTCTGGACGGCGCTCACGGGCTCGGCCGGCACGCCGGGCGCGGCCGACGGGCAGGGCCGGGCATGAGCGAGGCCGGCAACCGCCGCGGGTCGCGTGCCTGGGACGAGTCCGACGTGCGGATCCGCCCCAACAAGAAGGGGTCCCGCCCGCGCACCAAGACGCGCCCCGCCTACGAGGACGCCGTGACCGGGCGCGTCGTGACCGTGGACCGTGGACGCTACACCACGGTGGTCGACGAGGACACGCCCGACGAGCGGACCGTCGTCGCCGCGAGGGCCCGCGAACTGCGCCGCAGCGCCGTCGTCGCCGGGGACCTCGTGGCCCTCGTCGGCGATCTCTCCGGCGGGCCCGATTCCCTCGCGCGCCTCGTCCGGATCGAGGAACGGCGCACCGTCCTGCGGCGCAGTGCGGACGACACGGACCCCGTGGAGCGCGTCGTCGTCGCCAATGCCGACCAGCTCGTGATCGTCGTCGCCGCCGCCAACCCGGAGCCGCGGACCGGCTTCATCGACCGCGCACTCGTGGCGGCCTACGACGCCGGGATCGAGCCGCTCCTGTGCATCACCAAGGCCGACCTCCGCGACCCGGCCCCCCTGCTCGCCAACTACGAACACCTCGACCTGCGCGTCATCATCAGCAGGACCGACGAGGCCGTGGGGCTCGAGGCCACCTCCGACGACGGCGAGTCGGCTCGGCTCTCGCACGGCGCCGTCGACGCCCTGCGGGACGAACTGGACGGACAGGTGAGCGTGCTGCTCGGCCACTCCGGCGTCGGGAAGTCCACCATGGTCAACGCCCTCACCGGGTCCACCCGGGCCACCGGCGGCGTGAACGCCGTGACGGGCAGGGGGCGCCACACGTCGTCGTCGGCCCTCGCGCTCAAGGCGGCCGACGCCGCTCCCGGCACCTGGATCATCGACACCCCGGGCATCCGGTCCTTCGGGCTCGCGCACGTCGACGCCGACCGCATCCTGAAGGCGTTCCCCGACCTGGAGCCGGGCACCGACCGCTGCGAGCGAGGGTGCCGGCACGACGACAACGCCGTCGACTGCGGCCTGGACAGCTACGTGGCGGAGGGGCTCGCCGGTGACTCGGGGCCCGTCCGGCTCGCCAGCCTGCGGCGCCTGCTGACGGCCGGGACCGCGGACCCGCGGGGCAGCGCGCACGACGCCAAGGAGCTCGGACAGCAGTGACGGCGGGCACAGGATGCCGGACACCGGCCCCTGGGCTGTTAGGGTGAACACAGTTGTTGTTTGCGCATTAAATTTCAAGCCTTGACCCTCCACCTGGAGTTCGACAGCTTTTGACGATAAGCGGGTAACGAACACCACGATGAGCGCCCGAACGTCGGGATGCTCTCCCAGGTAAGGATGTACGACATGGCTACTGGCACAGTGAAATGGTTCAACGCCGAAAAGGGCTTCGGCTTCATCGCTCCCGAGGACGGCGGCGCTGACGTGTTCGCCCACTTCTCCGCGATCAACTCGAACGGCTACCGTTCCCTCGAAGAGAACCAGAAGGTCAACTTCGAGACCACCCAGGGCCCCAAGGGTCCCCAGGCCGAGAACATCACCGTTCTCTAACTGTCCCCGTGCCGCCCAGCGGCGACGGACCGGAAGCCACCGTGCGGCGCGAGCCCGCGGTGGCTTTCTGCTGTCCGGTCCCGACCGGCCCGCCCCGCACCGAAGCGCCTGATGCGCCCGCCCAGACGATAGGTTGATCGGTATGAGTTTCACGCAGGGCTACAACGACGACCTCCGTCTTGCCCACATCATGGCCGATTCGGTCGACGACCAGACCATGTCGCGCTTCAAGGCGCTCGACCTGCGGGTCGAGACCAAGCCGGACCTCACCCCCGTGACGGATGCCGACAAGAGCGCCGAGGAGGCCATCCGCGGCCAGCTCTCCCGGGCGCGGCCGCGCGACGCCGTTCTCGGCGAGGAGTTCGGCAGCACCGGCTCCGGTTCGCGCCGCTGGGTGATCGATCCCATCGACGGCACGAAGAACTTCGTCCGGGGGGTCCCGGTGTGGGCCACCCTGATCTCCCTCATCGACGAGGGCCGGCCCGTGGTCGGCCTGGTGAGTGCGCCTGCGCTCGGCAAGCGGTGGTGGGCGGCCGAGGGTACCGGCGCCTACACCGGCAAGTCGCTCGCCGCGGCCCAGCGCCTCCGGGTCTCGAACGTCTCCCGGCTCGCGGACGCCTCACTGTCCTACTCCAGCCTGTCCGGCTGGCGGGAGCGCGGCACGCTGGCCGAATTCGTCAACCTGACCGACAAGGTCTGGCGGACGCGCGCCTACGGCGACTTCTGGTCCTACTGCCTGGTGGCGGAGGGCTCCGTGGACGTCGCCTGCGAACCGGAACTGAACCTGCACGACATGGCGGCGCTCGTGCCCATCGTGACCGAGGCCGGTGGCCGGTTCACCTCGCTCGACGGCGTGGACGGCCCCTTCGGCGGCAACGCCCTCGCCACGAACGGGTCCCTGCACAGCGAGGTCCTGCGTACCCTCAACCCCGATGTGGATGACCTCCTCTAGCGCGACGGGCGGTCCGCAGGGCATGTCGTGGTGAGGGGCGGGCCGCGCCTCGACGAGCAGCGCCGGCGGGAGATGGCCGACGCCTATCTCTCCGGTGCAGGACGGTACGACCGCGTCCGCCCCGGCTACCCCGACGTCGTCGCGGACTGGGTCGTCCCTGAAGGTGCCCGTCGGGCGGCCGACCTCGGCGCCGGGACCGGCATCTTCACCGCCCTGCTGGCCGCACGCGGCCTCGGCGTCACCGCCGTCGACCCGTCCGAGGACATGCTGGCCGTCCTCTCGACCCGGCTCCCCTCCGTGCCCGCCGTCCGCGGCACGGCGGAGCACTCGCACCTGCCGGACGCCTCCGTGGACCTGCTCACGCTGGCCCAGGCCTGGCACTGGTGCGACCACCCGGCGACGGTCCGGGAGGCCGCGCGGGTGCTGACGCCCGGAGGACGGCTCGCCCTGCTCTGGAACCAGCTCGACGTCACCCTGCCCTGGGTCCATCGCCTGTCCCGCATCATGCACGCGGGTGATGTCTTCTCCCCCGCCTATCGCCCGGCCTTCGGGCCGTCCTTCGGGCCGCCCGAGGAGATCCTCGTCCGCTGGTCCCAGGAACTGACCGTCCCCGGCATCGTGGATCTCGCGCGGTCCCGCAGCTACTATCGGCGTGCCTCGTCCGCGGGGCGGGCCCGCGTCGAGGCGAACCTCCTCTGGTACCTCACCGATTACCTGGCCTTCCCGGCCGAGGCCGTCGTCCGGATCCCCTATTACACGCACGCGTGGCGCGCGGCCCTGCTCCCCGCCTAGATTTCGGCATGCCTAAAGGCTAGTTTTAGGTATGCCTCAACTCCGGCGGTCCCCGTCCGCACGCCTCGCGTGGTGGGTCGTCCTGCTCGCCGTACTGAGCGGGTGCGCCGCCTCCCCGGGACGCCCGGAGCCGGTGGATGACCGTCCACTCGTCCTGACCACCTTCTCCGTGCTCGCGGACCTCGCCGGCACCGTCGCGGGAGGGCATGTGCGCGTCGAGTCGATCACGAAGGTCGGTGCGGAGATCCACGGCTACGAACCCACGCCGTCGGACCTCGTCCGGGCGCAGGACGCGGATCTGATCCTCGACAACGGGCTGGGGCTCGAGCGGTGGTTCGAACGCTTCCTCACCGCGGTCGACGCCCCCCACGTGGTCCTGTCCGACGGCGTGGAACCCGTGGACATCCGGTCCGGCGACTACAGCGGCCACGCCAATCCGCACGCATGGATGTCCCCCCTCGCCGCCCAGATCTACGTCGACAACACGGTGGAGGCCCTCTCCGGGCTCGTTCCGGACCAGGCTGCCGACTTCGAGGCGAACGGACAGGCGCTGAAGGAGGATCTCGCGGATCTGCTGGAAGCCTTCCGCGCGGACGTCGCCGGCGTCGGCGCGCCGGCCCTGGTGACCTGCGAGGGGGCGTTCTCCTACCTCGCCCGGGACGCCGGCCTCGCCGAGGCGTTCATCTGGCCGGTGAACGCCGACTCCGAGGGCACGCCCCGACAGATCCGGGACGTCATCGGTTTCGTGGAAGAACACCGTGTGCCGACGCTGTTCTGCGAATCGACCGTCAACGCGTCCGCCCAGCAGCAGGTGGCGCTGGCCACCGGGGCGGACCTGGGCGGCACCCTCTACGTGGACTCGCTGTCCGAGGCCGACGGGCCCGTACCGACGTTCCTCGACCTCATCCGCTACGACCTCGAGACCATCGCGGAAGGAATCGCACGATGACCACGAACGGAGCCGGTACACCGGTGCTCGACGTCCGGGACCTCAGCGTCCGGTACAACGAGGTGCACGCGCTCGACGACGTCTCGGTGACCCTGGCCGCCGGCAGGATCTGCGGGCTGATCGGCGTGAACGGCTCGGGGAAGTCGACCCTCTTCAAGGCCCTCATGGGGCTCCTGGTCCCGCGCGAGGGCAGCGTGGAGCTCTTCGGGATGACCACGGCCCAGGCGCGCAAGCGGGGCCTCGTCGCCTACATGCCGCAGGCCGAGGAGGTCGACTGGACCTTCCCGGTCTCCGTGTCCGACGTCGTCGCCATGGGACTGTACGGACGGTTGGGCGCCGCCCGCCGCCTCGGTGCCGCCGAACGCGCCGCCGTCGACGACGCCCTCGAGCGGGTAGGCCTGACCGCGCTGCGGAGACGGCAGATCGGCCAGCTGTCCGGCGGGCAGCGCAAGCGGGTCTTCATCGCCCGGAGCATCGCGCAGGACGCCCGGCTGCTCCTGCTCGACGAGCCGTTCGCGGGCGTGGACCAGGCGAGCGAGCGCACGATGACCGGCCTCCTGAAGTCGCTCCGGGACGAGGGCCGCTCGGTGCTGGTCTCGACCCACGACCTCGCCGGGGTCCCCGCCCTCTGTGACGAGGCGGTCCTCCTGCACCGGCGGGTCCTGGCAGCCGGCGACCCGTCGGAGGTGCTCACCCACGGCAACCTCGCCCGGGCCTTCGGGGCCGCACCTCCGGACCCGGCGCCCCGTGCTCCGGTCGACACGGCTCCCGCGGCGCCTGCCGCGGCGTCGGCCTCGCTGTCGGACGGAGGATCCTGACGTGGACGTCCTCACCTTCCTGCTCGAACCCCTGCAGTACGGGTTCCTGACCCGCGCCCTCGCCGTCACGGTCGCCGCAGCCGTCGTGGCCGCCGTCCTCTCGTGCTGGCTGATCCTCATGGGCTGGTCCCTCATGGGCGACGCCGTCTCGCATGCCGTCCTGCCCGGCGTGGCCCTCGCCTACATCCTCGGTATCCCCTTCTCCATCGGTGCCTTCGTCTTCGGCGCGGGCGCGGTCGCCCTCATCGGGATCGTGCGGTCCACCACGAAGCTGAAGGCCGACACCGTGATCGGGGTGGTCTTCACGGCCCTCTTCGCCGCGGGGCTCGCCATCGTGTCCGCGACGCCATCACAGATCGACCTCATGCACATCCTGTTCGGCAACGTCCTCGGGGTGTCCGCCGGGGACGTGTGGCAGGTGCTGGTCCTCGGCGCCCTGACCCTCGCCGTCCTGCTGTTCAAACGGCGCGACCTCACCCTCCTCGCCTTCGACCGCACGCACGCGCACGTGATCGGGCTCAACACGCGGTTCCTGTCGGCGCTGCTGCTCGGACTGCTCGCCCTCACCGTCGTCGTCGGCCTGCAGGCCGTCGGGATCATCCTCGTCGTGGCCATGCTCATCACGCCGGGCGCCACGGCCTTCCTGCTGTCCCGCAGTTTCGACCGCATGCTGGTCATCGCCGTCGTGCTCACCGTGGCAGCGTCCGTCGCCGGCATCTACGCCAGCTACTACCTGGACATCTCCACGGGTGCGGCGGTGGTGCTGTGCCAGGCCCTCGTGTTCGCCGTGGTCTACCTCGTCGCCCGTCCCGACGGGATCCTCTGGCAGGCCCGTCGCCGCTCGGGTGCCCGCGGGGGCACGGGCACCCGGGTGGCCGCCTGATGGCGGGGCGCAGGGGCGCCGTCCTCAGCATCGAGTCGACCAGCGTGCAGGACTACGTGAAGGCCATCTACGCCTTCACGGAGTGGCAGGCGGAGGCCGTGACCGCCACGCACCTGGCCGAGCGCCTGTCCGTCGCCAACTCCTCGGTGACGGGGATGGTCGCGAAGCTCGTCGACCTCGGGCTCGCGGACCACCGGAAGTACGGGCCCGTCAGCCTGACCCCCTCGGGCCGTGCGCTCGCCCTCGCCATGGTGCGGCGGCACCGGCTCATCGAGACCTTCCTGGTCACGGAACTCGGGTACGGCTGGGACGAGGTCCACGACGAGGCCGAGCTGCTCGAGCACACGGTCTCGGACGCCTTCATCGAGCGCCTGGACGCGAAGCTCGGCCACCCGCGGCGCGATCCCCACGGGGATCCGATCCCTGCGGCCGACGGTTCCGTCCGGTATCCGCCGGCCCATCGCCTCGACGGCGTGGACGACGGCCATGCGGGCCGGCTCGTGCGGGTGAGCGACGGCGACCCCGCCGTCCTGCGCTTCCTCGTCCGCCACGGGATCGGCCTCGACGACGAGCTGCTCCTGGAACGGCACGGCGCCGGTTCCCTGCTCGAACTGCGCATCGGCGCGGTGCCCGGGCAGGGAACCCGCCCCGCGGGCGCAGTGGCCCCCGACCCGGTCCCCTCCCCCGCCCGGTCGCTCACGGTCGATGCGGCGCTCGCCCGCGCGCTGTGGATCGAGACGACCACGCGCCATGACGGGTGCACGCTCCACGACCCAGGGCGGCCCGCGGCCGGGTGACCGGCGCCGGACGCGCCGCGGAGCCAACCGTGTCGCCCTCGTACGGCGTCCGCTCCTAGACTGGGCGGGATGCGCGCCCCGCGCGTCGCCCTGTTCCCGACGCCCGGACGGAGTCCCCCGATGACCACTCTCGGACTTGAGGAGGAGTACCTGCTCCTCGAACCGGTGTCCGGGCTGCCGGCCCACCGCGCCGAGGAGGTCCAGGCGCTGCTCGAGGCCGTGCCGGAGATCGGCGAGGACGAGATCCAGCGTGAGCTGCTCTCCTGCCAGATCGAGACGGCCACGCCCGTGTGCGAGACCCTGGCGCAGGCCGAGGAGTCCTTGCTGACCTTCCGCCGGACGCTCTCCGACGCGGTAGCGCGCACGGACAGCATCGGGGCCGCCACCGGCACGGCGCCGTGGATCCCGCAGGCCTACCCCGAACTCACCGACAAGCAGCGCTACGAGGACCTGCGCGCCACCGCGCCCGGCATCGTCGGGGACCAGTTCGTCAACGGACTGCACGTGCACGTCGCCGTGCCGGACCAGGAGCGCGGGGTCCAGGCCCTCAACCGCATCCGTCCCTGGATCCCGCTGCTGACCGCGCTCGGGGTGAACTCGCCCTACTGGCTCGGCCGGGACAGCGGGTTCGGCAGCTGGCGCGTCATCCACTACCGGCGCTGGGCGGTCCAGGGCGTGGCACCCTACTTCGCGGACGCCGCGGACTACGAGCGCCGCATCACGGCCATCAGCGCCACCGGCGCCATCCTCGACCGCGGGGTCCTCACATGGGTCGCGCGGCTCTCGGACCGCTACCCCACGCTCGAGCTGAGGGCCTGCGACGTGCAGCTCGAGGCACAGGACGCCGTCCTCCTCGGGGCGCTGACCCGCGCCCTCGTGGTCACGGCGCTGCAGGACGCCGAGGCCGACACCGCGCCGCTCGTGCCGGATCCGGAACTGCTCGACGCCGCGCTCTGGCAGGGCGCGAGGGACGGCATGGAACGCAACCTCGTGGACCTCGCCACGGCGGAACCCGTCCCCGCGCGGCAGCACCTCGACGCCTTCCTCGAATACGTCGGCGCCGCCCTCGAAGCCGAGGGCGACACCGACTCCGTCCGATCCGGGCTCACCACCCTGGCGGAACGTGGCACGGGAGCCGAGCGCCAGCGGCGGGCCATGCGCGAGGGCGGCATGGAGTCCCTCCTGTCGCTCTACGGGAGCACCCTCGCCCACGGCGGCTGAGCCGCAGGGCCGGTGACCCCGCCCTGCGGCCCGGCTGCGTCAGTCCGCCGCGTGGAACTCGATGAGCAGGGTCTGCTCGGGCAGCAGCACGGGTGCCTGGAGCCCCGCCTGGGCGAGCACCCGACCGGACAGCCGCAGCGGCACGCCGTCGAGCGCGGACTGCAGCCAGGCCAGCGGCGACTGCCCGTTGCCGGGATGCCCCTCCTCCGGCACCGCCGGCCGCACCGTGTACAGCGTGTCCGGGTCCAGGCCCGGGAAGGTCAGCGGACCGGGCGGGTAGCTCGCGCTCGAGCCCGTAAGCGAGTACCCGAAGAGCGCTCGCCGGCGGTCCTCCGACACGACGCCCCGCACATCCATCGCCGGGTCCGTCAGGGTCGGCGTGCACGACGGTGCCGCGGTGCAGGTCCCGGCGCCAGGACCGGTGGAGTCCGACGTACCGGCCGAGCACCGCGTACTCCTCGTCCGTGAGGTCGGAGATGTCCCACTCGATGCCGTAGTGCCCGAAGACGGCGGTGCCGGCCCGGAAGGGCAGGGTGTGCGCCCGGCCGGTCGAGTGCGAGACGGGCCCGCCCACGTGCATCCCCATGAGCTCGGGGGGCACCACGAGCCCCGTGTACTTCTGATTGACGAGCCGCTCCAGGGGGTCGATGCAGTCGCTCGTCCAGATGCGGTCCGTCCGCGCGAGGATACCGAGGTCCACGCGCGCTCCCCCCGACGCGCAGCTCTCGATCTCGAGGCCCGGGTGGCGCCGCCGCAGCTCGTCCAGCAGCCGGTAGAGCGCCAGGACGTGCCGGTGCACGGCCGCGTGTCCCGTGCGTTCATCCGCTGCCTCGAGCAGGTCCCTGTTGTGGTCCCACTTCACGTAGGCGATGTCGTCGGCCGACAGGATCCCGTCCATGCGTTCGAGGATGTACGCATAGGCGTCCGGGTTCCCGAGGTCGAGCACCTGCTGCTGCCGCCCCGGCAGGGGCAGGCGCCCCTCGGGCTGCAGGATCCAGTCCGGGTGGGCCCGCGCCAGGTCGGAGTCCGGATTGACCATCTCGGGTTCGAACCAGAGCCCGAACTCCATGCCGAGTCCGCGGACGTGGTCGATGATCGGGGCCAGGCCGTCCGGCCAGACCGTCTCGTCCACGTACCAGTCGCCGAGGCTCGAGGTGTCGTCCCGCCGGCCCCGGAACCAGCCGTCGTCGAGCACGAACCGCTCGACGCCGAGTGAGGCCGCCCGGTCCGCCAGGGCCAGCAGGCGCGGGAGGTCCAGGTCGAAGTACACGGCCTCCCAGGTGTTGAGGGTCACGGGGCGGGGGCGCTGCGGATGCGAGGGCCTCGCCCGGAGATCGCGATGGAAGCGCGCGGCGAGTTCGTTGAGGCCCTCGCCCCAGGAGCCGATGGCCTCGGGGGTGGCGTAGCTCTCCCCGGGTGCGAGGACGACCTCGCGGGGCGACAGCACCTCGCCCGCCGCGAGGAAACCCGCGCTGGCCGGCGTCTTCTCCACCAGGACCTGCTGGTTGCCGCTCCAGGCGAGGTGCACACCCTGCACCCTGCCGTGCTCGAAGCCGAAACCGTGGGCACCTGCCGCGAGGAGCACCGTGGCGTCGGCGCCGGGCCTCCCGCGCCGGCTCGTGCGGGCATAGGTACCGGCGGTCAGGGCGTGCCGTTGGGGGGAGCGCTCGCGGAGGTGGCGGCCCGTGGTATCCAGGACCTCGGCGGCGGTGTGGTGGAGCGGGAAGAACAGGGCCAGCGAGCGTACCTCGTACTCGTCGTCGCCCGTGTTGGTGAGCACCAGGCGCTGCGTGAACAGGCCCGACGCCGTGAGGCCCACGTGCGCGGTCAGGGCGAGCCCGGCGTCGTCGTCGCGCGCCTCGATGACGGCTGCCGCGGAACCCGGCGGGCAGTCGACCGACACCACCGTGAACCGCGGGTAGAGATGCGTCCCGGAGCGGTCCCCCGTCAGGCCGGGCGTGCCCTGCCAGCCGGCGGACTGGAGGGGAAGCAGGGTGAGGCGGGCGGGCACGTCGATGCCGCCCGACACGCGCTGCGGCTGCTGGGCGGCGGCGAGGGCCACCAGGTCCCCCGTGTCGCCGAGGTCGGGGCCCCAGTAGGTGAGGGCCGGCAGTCCGTGGGGGTGGGGTTCGAGCACCACACTGGTGCCCCCGCGCGAGAGGTGGAGGGGTTCGAAAATCATTCTTTATTTTTATCGTGTAATTAACTGCACGGCAACATGCTACCGCGGGCGGGTGTCCCGGCGCAGCAGGCCGATGATGAGGCACAGGAGGCCGACCAGCAGCGGCACCAGGGTGAGCAGGGTGTGCGTGCCGCCGAGGTAGCTCATGACGAAGATGTAGACGAACGTCCCGCCGACGAGGATCCAGCCGAGCACGATCAGAGCACGTCCCCTGTGGGGCGGCGGCAGCGGCGGGAGCCACGACGGCGGCCTGTCAGTCCAGCTCATTGGCCAAGTGTAGTTCGCGCTCCCGGAACCGGTACGACGAAGCGCCCCGCCGGGTACCGGCGGAGCGCTTCGTGGGTGGTGGAGATGGCGGGAATTGAACCCGCGTCCGATGCAGTGTAGTCAGGGCTTCTCCGGGCGCAGTCTGCGTCGGTTTTTCTCGGCTCCAGCCATCGTGCAGACGAGTGGCTGCCAAGCCCAGTTGTATAAGAGTCCCCCCGGTCCCTACAACGAGGACCGGGAGCAGTGGCCCTCTAAATGACGCCAGGATCCGGGGCGAGAGCAAACCCGGGCTGACGGACTAGCTAGGCTGCTTAGGCAGCGAGAGCGAAGTCAGTGCGCTTTTGTTCGGCACTTATTGTTTTACAAGGAGCGTTTACGAGATAACCCTGTATCCTCGGCCCGCTTCCCCTGTCGCGACTAACATCGTCGAAACCTGTCATCCCCATGTTCAGTTATCAAGTGATCCCTGTGCCGGGAAGCCCACCGGCCCTCCGACTTCAGAAGTCTACCGCACGCGGAGGATGCACCGGGAGGGCTTCGCTGACGGAGAACGACGACGGCCTAGCCCCGGAGTGTGAGCCCCAGGACGACGACGGGCGCCTGCCAGAGACCGACGACGACGAAGGAGAGGGTGACGAAGGCGATGCCGAGGGCGGCCAGGGCGGTGGTCGCCGCCTGCTTGCGCCGGAAGCTCCACCAGAAGACCGCGACGTTGAGGGCGAGCAGCACGGGCGAGATCCAGACGAGGACCTGCGCGAAGAAGACGTAGACCAGGAAGACGAAAGGGATCAGGGAGAGGATGCCGACGGGCACCACCACGAGCAGCAGGACGAGGTCCACGAGGGCTGTGACCGTCACCCACCACGGGCGCCGGTAGGTCAGTTCGGAGACCTCGGGCTCGTCCTCCTGGGCGTCCCAGAAGACATCGCTCACGCGCCGAGGTTCTTCTCGCGCATGGCGCGCAGCGCCTCCCGGTTGTCCTGCTTCTCCCGCAGGGTCTGGCGCTTGTCGTAGTCGCGCTTGCCCCGGGCCACGGCGATCTCCACCTTGGCCCTGCCGTTCAGGAAATAGAGCTGCAGGGGCACGAGGGTGAAACCCGACTCGCGGATCTTCTGGGAGATCTTGGTGAGTTCCTCACGGTGCAGGAGCAGCTTCCTCCGGCGGCGGGCGGCGTGGTTGGTCCAGCTGCCCTGGGAGTACTCGGAGATGTGGATGCCCTCGAGCCACAGTTCGTCGCCGTAGAAGATGGCGTAGCCGTCGATCAGGGAGGCACGTCCCGCGCGGAGGGATTTCACCTCGGTGCCCATGAGGGCGATGCCCGCCTCATAGGTGTCGAGCACCGCGTAGTCGTGGAAGGCCTTCCGATTGGTGGCCACCACTTTCCGGCCACTTTCCTTCGGCACGGCAACTCTCCTTCGTGGGACACTGCTGCGGACGGCGGTCCGCGGATGGACAGTGCCTTCCATCCTACGACCTAGAGCAGACCCATCGGATCGACGAGCGTGCCGTTGAGCATCGTCTCGAAGTGCAGGTGGCAGCCGGTCGAATTGCCGGTGGTACCGGTGTAGCCGATCAGCTGGCCTGCGCTGACACGCTGGCCGGGAGAGACCAGGAAGCTCGTCAGGTGGTAGAAGTTCGTGGCGAGCGCGTTGCCGCCCACGACGCCGTGGTTGAGCACGATCCGGTTCCCGGCACCGGGCAGGACGTTCGAGTCCGCGTACCAGACCTCCCCTGCGGCCGGAGCGTAGAGCGGTGTCCCGCAGCCCACACCGTAGTCGATCCCGGTGTGCGTGTAGCCGCCGGTGCCGTTGAAGTCGATGGTGCCCACCGGCGTCGGGCGCCAGCCGAAGCCCGAGCTGATCGGCGCGTTCACCGGGGACCTGAGGCCGAAAGCACTGGGGCTCGACGCCACCGGTGCCGGAGCCGCCGGGATGACCGGCTGGACGGCGACCGGCTGGACGGGGGCCGGCGCCGGACGGTTGGCGGCCGCCGCCTCGGCTTCCCGCCGTGCCGTCTCCGCGGCGGCGGCGGCCTCGGCCTCGGCCTGGCGACGCGCCTGCTCGGCCCGGGCTGCGGCCTCGGCCTCGGCCTTCAGCCGCGCCTCCTCCGCCTTGCGGGCTTCCTCGAGCTGGCGGCGCTGGCGTTCGGCGATATCGGCGTTGACCTGCTGCTGCGCCTTCTCGACACCGGCGAGTTTCGCCTCGATGACCGGCTTCTGCTCCTGCAGCTTGTTCGAGAGGGCGGAGGTGTCGGCGACGAGCTTGTCCACCTTCCCCTTCTCGGTGGCGGCGGCGTCCCGTGCCGCCTGCTCCGCGGCGAGGGCGGCGTCGGCCTTGTCCTTCAGGGTGGTGATCTCCGCTTCGACGGCGACGAGGCGTGCCTGGCTGTTCGCGTTCGTCGCACTCTGTTCCGAGAGGCGCTCCATGGCGGCGTTCTGGCTGCGCAGGGCCTGGTCCACCAGGTCCATCGACTCGGTGAAGTCCTCGACGTCGTCCGCTCCCATCAGTAGGGACACGTTGGTGGGGACCCCGCCGTTCTTGTACGCCTCGGTGGCGATCTGGCCGATGACCACGCGGGTCTCGTCCATCTCCTGCTGGTCGGCGCGCAGCTCCTCGGCGATCTTGTTCTTCGTCTCCTGCGCCAGCTCGACGCGGACCGCCAGGGCCTCGGCCTCGCCGGCAGCCGTCTCGACCTCGCCCTGGGCATCGGTGAGCGCCTGCTGCGCGGCGGGGAGCTGGCCCTGGTAGGTCTTGAGGGCCCCGATGGTCTCGGCGATGTCGGAGTCGAGGTACTCCATCGACTGCTGGACCTCCTCGATCTCGTGCTCGAGTGCGCTCTTGCGGTCGTCGAGTTCGTCCGCGACGACCGGCGTGCTGAAACCGAGGGCGAGCGCGACGACGAGGGCTATCGAGCTGCCCGCCGTCCCGCGGACCACGAAGGCCTTCCTGTCCTGCCCTGCCCGCCAGAAGGTTCCTGACGGGCGCACGTGTCCCCTGGCGCTGAGCGGCATGATGCTAGACCTTTACGTATCGTCGGAGGGTGAGCAGGGATGAGAGCCCTGCGAGGACGGCCCCGAGCAGTATGAGCGCGGGGACGAGGATCAGGACCTGCTGCGACGAGATGAACGCAGTCTGCGGGAAGGTCTTCACGAGCCAGCCGTCGATGACGAAGCGCGACGCACCCCAGAGCGTTGCGGACGCGAGGATCGCGCCGATCACGGCCGCTATCACGCCCTCCAGGACGAACGGCAGCTGGATGACGGCCTTCGAGGCTCCGACGAGGCGCATGATGCCGGTCTCCCGACGGCGGCTGAAGGCGGAGAGGCGGATGGTGGTCGCGATGAGCAGGATGGCGCAGAACGTCATGATGCCCGCGATCACGAGCGCGACGACGGACGCCCAGTTCATGTAGCGGAAGATGGCCTCGAGGAAGTCCCGCTGGTCGCTGACGGCGTCGACGCCTGGCTCCGAGGAGAAGGCCTCGTCGATGACCTCGTACTTCTCGGCGTCCACGAGGCTGACGCGGAACGACTCGGGGAGCTGGTCCGCGGTGACGGAGTCGACGATCGGCGAGTTGGCGAACTGGTCGCGGAAGTGGCCGAGCGCCTCCTCCTGCGATTCGTAGGTCACGGTGTCGACGTACGGGGCGAACTGCTCCGACTCCAGCTTCGCCTCGATGGCGGCGCGCTGGTCCTCCGTCACCGGGCCGGTGGCGCAGCTGGCCTGCGAGGAGTTGTCGACGCAGAGGTAGATGGTGACCTGCACGCGGTCGTACCAGTAGCCCTTCATCTGGCCGATCTGCAGCTGGAACAGCCCGGCCGCACCCACGAAGGTCAGCGAGATGAAGGTCACGAGGATCACGGACGTGACCATGGACAGGTTCCGGCGGATGCCCGAGCCGATCTCGGCGAGGATGAACGCGAGCCTCATTCGACCATGGCCCCGGCGTCGCCGACGTAGATGCCCTGCGCGTCGTCGCGCACCACGGAGCCGCTTCGGAGCTCGACGACGCGCTTGCGCATGGTGTTGACGATGTCGTCGTCGTGCGTGGCCATGACCACCGTGGTGCCGTTCTGGTTGATCCTGTCGAGCACCTTCATGATGCCCATGGACGTCGTCGGGTCCAGGTTGCCGGTGGGCTCGTCGGCGAGCAGGATGCCGGGACGGTTGACGATGGCACGCGCGATCGCGACGCGCTGCTGCTCGCCGCCGGAGAGCTCGTGCGGCATGCGGTTGTTCTTGCCCTCGAGCCCCACGGTGGCGAGGACGTCCGGGACGGTCTCGCGGATGACGGCGCGGCTCTTGCCGATGACCTGCATCGCGAACGCCACATTGGAGAAGACCGTCTTGTTGGGCAGCAGGCGGAAGTCCTGGAACACCACGCCGATACCGCGGCGGAGACGCGGGACCCGCCAGCTCGGGATGTTGGCGACGTTCTGGCCGGCGACGTACACGGCGCCCCGCGAGACGCTGTCCTCCTTGAGGACCAGGCGGATGAAGGTCGACTTGCCGGAGCCCGAGGCGCCGACGAGGAAGACGAACTCACCGCGGTCCACGTCGAGCGAGACGGCGTCGAGGGCAGGGTGCGACTGCTGGTCGTAGTTCTTCGTGACGTTATCGAATCGGATCATGACCACTTAAGCGCCCAGGTGCGCCGGGCACGGGCATTGGCTGGGGGGAGGAAGCCGCGGCTCCTCGACTATAACGACAGCATCACGCGTCGCCCACTACCCCGCCGGTGTGTCGCACGCAAGAGCTCCACCGCAAAACAGGTGGTCGAGCCCCGAAGTCGCGTAGTGGCTATGCGGCGTCGTTGCGGTTGTTCGTCCGCCAGCGGATGCCCGCGTCGATGAAGTCGTCGATCTCGCCGTCGAACACGGCCGAGGTATTGCCGACCTCGTGGTTGGTCCGGAGGTCCTTGACCATCTGGTACGGGTTGAGCACGTAGGACCGCATCTGGTCACCCCAGGACGCCTTGACGTCCCCGGCGAACGCCTTCTTCTCGGCGTCCTCCTGCTCCTTCTTCAGCAGCAGGAGCCTGGACTGGAGCACGCGCATCGCGGCGGCGCGGTTCTGGATCTGGGACTTCTCGTTCTGCATGGACACCACGAGCCCGGTGGGGAGGTGGGTCAGGCGGACGGCGGAGTCGGTGGTGTTGACCGACTGCCCGCCCGGCCCGGAGGAACGGAAGACGTCGACCCGGATCTCGTTGTCGGGCACCTCGATGACGTCCGTCTGCTCGATGAGCGGGATGACCTCGACGGCGGCGAACGACGTCTGGCGGCGGCCCTGGTTGTCGAACGGGCTGATGCGCACGAGGCGGTGCGTCCCGGCCTCGACCGACAGGGTGCCGAAGGCGTAGGGGGCCTTCACCTCGAAGGTCGCGGACTTCAGGCCCGCCTCCTCGGCGTAGGACGTGTCGAGGACCTGGGTGGGGTAGCCGTGGCGCTCGGCCCAGCGGAGATACATGCGCAGGAGCATCTCGGCGAAGTCGGCGGCGTCCACACCCCCGGCCCCCGACCGGATGGTCACGACGGCCTCGCGCTCGTCCCATTCACCGGCCAGCAGGGTCACGATCTCCAGGTCGTCCAGCGACCTGCTGAGGGAGACGAGCTCCTTCTCGGCCTCGGCGAGGGAGTCCTCGTCGCCTTCGTCCTGCCCGAGCTCCACGAGGACCTCGAGGTCGTCGATGCGGCTCTCGAGCGTCTCGAGGCGCTCGAGGGCGGACTGCCGGTGGGACAGCTTCGAGGTGACCTTCTGCGCTGCCGCGGGGTCGTCCCAGAGGTCCGGGGCGCCGGCTTCCTCGCTCAGTTCGTCGATGTCCTTGCGGATCCCCTCGACGTCGGACACCTGCTCGATGGACTGGTACTTGGCCCGGAGGGCGCGGATCTCTGCGGGAAAATCGGTGGCTGCCATGGTCCTTCCAGCCTACGTCATCGGTCCTGGGGCGACGCGAGGGCTCCCTGGCGCTCACCTGGCACCGGCAAGCGTGGCGGGACACGGACGGGCCTGTCAGCGGGTCAGCTCGGCGCGGGCGTCGGCACGGGCGACGATGGGGATCCCTGCCGGCACGAGGAAGTTCACGACGGGCGGGTGCGCCACGGCGCTGAGGACCACCCGGGCGGTCCGTCCGTCGGGTGCGCCCGTCGCCGGGTCGACGGTGAGCTGCGTGAAGCGGGCGCCGGCCCCGGTGGCGATGAGGTAGCCCTCGGCCGCCTGCTCGACGCCGGAGTCCTGCAGCGCCGGCAGCGGCGTCAGCGGCGGCAGCGCGCCCGCGCCGGATCCCCCGCCGGTCCCGACGTCGATGCTGTAGTTGTCGGCGGCCGCGAGCGCGGCACCATCGGCGGCGGAGAGCAGCTTCTTGTGCTCGAGGTACACGGCCGACACGGCCAGCACGACGGTGACGACGAGCAGGGAGATGAGCAGGTAGCCGATGACCAGGACGCCGACCTGACCGTCCTCGCGGCTGCCGGCCCATGGTGCAGCCTTCCCAGGCGCAGGCGTTCTCCTCCGCGTGGGTGCACTGTTCCCGGTCATCCGAACCGCTCGATGACCTGGGTCGCGGCCGCATCCACCGTTGCTGCCGAAGGATGCGTGCCCGCGATGGCGGGGATCAGCGGGAGCGGGACGTCGAGCCGTACGACGACGGTCACCGTCGAGCCGGGTGCGAGGCATTCGGTGCTGCAGGCGATCTCCACGGCAGCCTGGTCCTCGGAGAAACCGAAGTCGGAGAGCGCGAGGCGCACGGCGTCACGGGCCCGCGCGTCGGCGTCCTGCACCGTCGGCGCGTCAACGTACACCTTCGCCGCCTGGTCGGCGGCACCGACGACGGCGAACGACCCGCCCTGCAACTGGCCCACGGTCAGGACGAGGTAGACGACCGGCACCAGCAGCAGGACGCCCAGGAAGACGAACTCCACGACGGCGCTGCCGCTCTCATCCCCGAGGCCCCGCCACGCGGCCTGCCGCTCCCCCGGCCGTCGCAGCACGGAGGGCGCAGGGCCGGCAGACCTCTTCTCCTGTCGGGTCCCGCCCGCGGCGCTCCCCGCATCACGACGGAAGAGCGGCATGGCCACGCACCTCCATGGTGCCGGCGGGACCGATGAGACCGATGACCGGCAGGGGCGCCCGCACCACCACCTCGAGCGTTCGAACGCCCCCGACGGTGCTCTCCCCGACGGAGACGTCCGACCCGTAGGAGTCGGCCAGGGAGCCGCGGATCAGTTCCTCGGTGCGCCCCACCGCGTCCTGCGGATCCCGATCCGCCAGCGTGCCGTAGCGGGCCCCCGACGCTGCGGCGTCGATCAGGGTATTGCGGACGTGGAGGACGAGTGCCAGCTGGACGATGGCGATGAAGACGACCGTCAACAGGCCCCCGATCAGCGCGAAATCCACGACGGCGGCGCCGCGCTCTCCGTCGTCGCGGCGCCCGTGACCGCGACGCGGAGTTGCTGCGTGCGACGCCACCTAGGGCGAGACCTGATCGATCGCCTGGTTGAACAGGCCTTCCAGGGCGGGCCCCGCGATCGCGAGCAGCGCTGCGACGAGGACGGCGGACATGAGGGTGATCATCACCCAGCCCGGGACGTCGCCGCGCTCCCGGTCGCCCGCCGGCGGGGGCGCGGCCCACGCCGCGACGGCCGTGAGGAGGAGCAGGGCGATGTGCCGTGTGCTGGTCAGGACCTTCATGGTGGTTCCCCCTCGTAGTGGTGCTGCCTTGTTGTGGTGACCTCGTGGTGTGGTGACGTTGCGTCAGAAGCCGATGGTGATCAGGGCGATGCCGGGATAGACGGCGAAGAGGACGGTCAGCGGAAGGACCCCGAAGACCAGTGGCACCATCATGGCGATCTCCTTCTTGCCGGCCGATTCCATCAGGTCGCGCTTGGCCAGATCGCGGACGTCCTGTGCCTGGGCCCGGAGGACGTCCGCGAGCGGGGTCCCGCGCTGGACGGCGACGGTGATGCCGTCCACGAAGCGGGCGAGCGGGGCGAGCCTCGTACGGTGCGAGAACTCCTGCAGTGCGTCGACCAGGGGCTTCCCCGCCCGGGTGGCAGCGAGGACGAGGCCGAACTCGCCGGCGAGTTCGCCTCTCGCCGTCCTGCAGATGCGCTCGAGCGCGCCGGTGGTGCTCTCGCCGGCGGACACGGCGAGCGCCATGAGTTCCGCGAGACTGGGGAACTCCGCCAGCATCCGGGCCTCGCGCCGCCGGATGTCGGCAGAGAGGAGGTAGTCACGCCCGACGAACCCGAGGACGGCGCACCCCAGGATGAGGACGACCGCCAGCGGCGGGTCGACCGAGCCGGCGGCGGCCAGGAGCACCATGACCAGGGTCGATCCTGCGAGCGCCCCGGCGGCCCAGAGCAACTGCTGTGCCCGGAAGTCCGTGGTGGTCTGCCCGCGTCCGGCCTGGGCGAGCCTGCCTGCGAGGGTCGCCGCTGCGGGGTTGAACCGGTGCGACCAGGACACCGCGTCCGCGAGGAGCGGGCGGAGGATCCGTTCGAGCGCGCCGAACGGCGTGAGGTCGGCGGGCGCCTCGGCGAGCAGCCTGGACCGGACGTCGACGGCGCGGAGTTGGGGCGCGATGCGCTGCGTGAGGGTCACCGGCCGCATGGCCGGCAGCCGGACCACCACGAGCCACAGCCCCACGCCCAGGAGGAGCCCCGCAAGAGCCGCCAGCGCGAGGACGGGTGTCATCGGAGGACCCTCTCGTCCTCGGGCAACGCTCCGACGCGCAGCATGATCCGGTAGCAGACCACGGAGATCAGCAGCCCGCCGAGCAGGACCGCCGCCCCGGCTGCCGAGTTGTAGGCACGCACGGCCTCGGGGCGCGTGGCCAGGAGCAGCAGGACGATCCAGGGGGCGGCGACGGCGAGCCGGGCGGCGTTGACCGTCCAGGACTGCCGCGCTTCCAGTTCGCTGCGGGTCCGGGCCGCGTCCCGCAGGAATTCCGACAGTGTTCCGAGGAGCCGCCCCAGGTCGGACCCGCCCACCTCGCGCGTCATCCGGAGCGCCTCCACGATGCGGTCGGCCACCGGATCCGCCAACCGTTCCTTGAGTCGATCGAGCGCGTCCTCGAAGCGCCCGCCTGCGCGGTAGTCCACGCCGAACGCCCGGAAGGCTGTCCGGAGTTCGACCGGGCCCTTCTCCCCCAACTGGATGAGCGCCTCGGGGAGGGAGAGCCCGGCGCGGATGGCGGACCGGAGATGATCGACGACGTCGGGCCACAGTTCGCGCAGGGACGCGGTCCGCCGGGCCGCGCGCCACCTGACGACCGAGAACGGGAGGAACCCGCCGAACAGCGCGAAGCACAGCGCGATGGGCGCCGAGCCCGTCAGCAGGACGCCGACCAGCAGGACGGCGACGCCCACCGCTGCGCACGAGGCGAGGAGCCCGTTCGCCGAGACGCGCTCGACGCCGGCGCGCAGGAGCAGGTCGTCGATCAGTCGCCGTCGGACAGGGACCCGGCGCTGGGTCGCCGGGCGCTCCCAGCAGGACCACCACACGAGGAACAGGCCGGCACCGAGGGCGGCCCCGACGGCGATGCTCATGCGCGGGCTCCGAGCAGGGTCGAGACGTCGACGCCCGCCGCGGCGAACTTCTCCTCGGCCGGCATCCCGCTGGCGGTGAGGTGCAGGTCCCCGTCGACGCGCCTGAAGACCTGGGAGGACTCGATGACGCCGTTCTCGACCCGCCGCCCCAAGGCCATGATCTCCATGACCTTGCGCTGACCGCCCGGGAGCCGAGCACAATGCACCACGAGGTCGATGCACGACGCGACGGTCGGCACCACGAAGCTGCTCGAGATGTTCTCGCCCGCCAGGAGCGGGAGCGTGCAGATCTTCGTGACGGCGTCGTGCGCGCTGTTGGCATGCACGCTGCACATGCCAGGAAGTCCACTGTTGAGGGCGATCAGCATGTCGAGGCTCTCGGCCTCCCGGACCTCGCCGACGATGAGGCGGTCCGGCCGCATCCGGAGGGCCTCCTTGACCAGGCGCCGCAGCGGTATCTCGCCCGTGCCCTCGAGGTTGGGCTGCCGGCACTGCAGACCCACGACGTCGCGCAGCGGCAACTGCAGTTCGAAGATCTCCTCGACGGTGATGACCCTCTCACGGGGTCCGATCGACGCGGCGAGGCAGTTGAGCAGGGTCGTCTTGCCGGCCTGGGTGGCACCGGAGACCAGGATGTTGAGCCCGCTCGCGACCGCCGCAGCGAGGAAGCGGGCTGCCTGCGGGCTGAGTGACCCCAGCTCGACGAGGTGCTCCAGGCGCGAGGCACGGGCGATGAACTTCCGGAGGTTCACGGACCAGTGGCGCCGGGTGACGTCCGGGATCACCACATGCAGGCGGGAGCCGTCGGGGAGGGAAGCATCCACGAAGGGAGACGAGAGATCCAGCCGTCGTCCCGAGGATTTGAGCATCTTCTCAACGAGGTCCCGGACCTGCTGGTCCGTGAACGAGAGCGCCGTGAGCTCGGATTCGCCGTTCCGCGCGACGAATACCTCGGAGGGGGCGTTGATCCAGATCTCTTCGATGGTCGGATCGTCGAGGAGCGGCTGCAGGACGCCGAAACCAGCGACCGCGTCGTAGATCTGCTTGCGCGCGGCGTCGAGCCTGCCCAGCGGAGGAAGGACTCCGAGGACGGAGCGTTCCTCGTAGTCCTCGACGGCGTCGTTGACCAGACGTTGGACCTCTGCGATCTGGAAGGCCGGGTCGATGCCGCGCCGACGGATGAGCTCGCGCACCTCGTCCTCGACCATGCGCACAGCTTCCATCGACATCCCCCATCGATCGTCCCGCCGCCGTCGGCGCGATGGCCGCGGCTTCAGGAGCCCCTGCCGCCCCTTACCCTACTGAAGGAGACCCGGCCCGACCAGAGCATCGCGCGCCTGTGGATAACTTCGCGACGGGCGGCACTACGCCTGTCTCCTTACTGTGTGCAAGCGACACGCCGCAGTCAATACAGGGAAACCCGCAGGTTTTGCCTAAGATTCCACAGTCACATCCGAATCGTTAGTCACTCAAGTCACATCTGGATAGTCTTCACGGGATTTCACTTAGCTGGCTAACGCCCGGATTCTGCTGGAGAAACCCGTGACCTTGCCCTCCCCCGCCCGGCTTCTGTGCGCCGCCCTGCTGTCCTTCGGTCTCGTCGGTAGCGCAGTTCCCGCACTTGCGAATGAGGCTTCGCCCTCGCTGCCACCCGCCGCACCCGCAGCTGTCACCGCAACAACTCCGGCAACGCCGATGCCACCGGCACCGGCACCGGCCCCGGCCCCGGCGCCCAGCGCTACGGCCCCGACCGTCGAGCCCGCTCCCGCCACCGTTCCGGGGACCACGAGCACTTCGACGCCACGGGCGAGCGAGCCTGCACCTGCTGCGACCGATGCGGCCGCCGCCGCACCGGATCAGGTCACGTCCTTCGTCCCGGACCTGAACTGGAATCCGCTCGCAGACCCGAACTCCAACGCGCGCTACGGGGAGCACTACACCGAGCCCGTCACCCCGATGAAGGCCGCATCGCCCCTCCGTCTCGACGGCAGCGGGGGCAACGCGGCCATCGCGCCGCGATCGGGTGAGTTCAAGGTCACCCTTGTCACGGTCCAGCTCGCGGGCAAGACCAAGGCGGACGCCGACGCGATCAACATGACGGCCGCGCGCAACTCGATCCTCAAGTCGAACGAATACTGGAACTCCGCGACCGCCGGACGCCTTTCGATGAAACAGGTGAACGAGTACCGCCACGTCTCGGCGGCCAAGATCACCGATTCCTACGGCACCATCATGGACAAGGTCACGAAGGAACTGAACTGGCAGTACCGGCCGTACGAGTCCCTCGTGATCTTCGTGCCGCACGCAGACCTGAACTACAACGGGTCCTGGGGCATCCTCGGCGGCGGCTTCACCGACGGCCCCACCAGCGGACGCGTCATCATGCCCTACCCCTCCGCCCTGACCAACAACGTCGTGACGCACGAGTTCGGCCACGTGCTCGGACTGCATCACGCCAACTCCCTCGCGTGCAGCAACGGGCGCCTCGATGTTGCACGGTCCGGGGCCTCGTGGACCGATCCCGCCTGCTGGTCGGCAGAGTACAGTGACACCTCCGACCTCATGGGCTACGCCCAGACCAGCTCCCCGCAGATCAACGCCTTCCTCTGGGAATACGGCGGATTCGGCCGTGGGGACGAGATCCAGGATCTCGGGACTCCTGCGGCCACCCGCTCCGTCACGCTCCGACCCTGGGCAGGTACGGCCTCGAGCCGGGCAGTGAAATTCACCGAATCGACGAGCGGCGAGACGTACTACCTGGAACTCCGGGCACCCGTCGGTAATGACGCGGTGACAGCCGTCGGCGGAAACCGGGGTGTCAAGATCACCAAGCAGGACATCCTCGGCTGGAGCGGGAACGCCTCCATCGTCCTGACCCCGAACAGTGCACGCTCGGGCTGGGGCAACACGTCGCTCACCTGGCAGCAGGGACAGACCTTCACCACGCAGGCCGGCACGAGACTCCGGATCGACTCCGTCAGCAACACCGAGGCCAGTGTCACGATCGAGCCCGTGCAGTCCGTCACGTCTGTGGCGGGTCCGTTGGTGGAGGGTGCTGCCGCGCGGACGCCGGCGGTCGGGGACCCCGTGTCGGGGCTGGTGTGCGGTATCAGTGGCGGCGGGTGCTACCAGAACTACCAGTACGGTCAGGTGCACTGGACGAAGGCCACCGGAGCGCACGCGACGCAGGGCGCGGTCAACACCGCCTGGGGCAGGACCGGATGGGAGAAGGGCGTCCTGGGATACCCGGTCAGCGATCTCACCTGCGGCCTGAAGAACAGCGGCTGCGTCCAGTCCTTCCAGGGCGGCAACATCTACTGGACCCCGGCCACCGGGGCGACACTGACACTCGGGGCGATTGACGGCGCGTGGAGCGCGCTCGGCCGTGAACGCAGCACCCTGGGCTACCCCACGGGCAACGAGAACTGCGGCCTCACCAACGGCGGCTGCTACCAGAACTTCCAGGGCGGCCAGATCCACTGGTCCCCCACCACCGGCGCTTCCGCGACCTGGGGCCCCATCGCCCTGGCCTGGGGACAGGCCGGCTGGGAGAAGGGCACCCTGGGCTACCCCACCAGCAACGAGACCTGCGGCCTCACCAACGGCGGCTGCTACCAGAACTTCCAGGGCGGCCAGATCCACCGGTCGGCCACGACCAGCCCCTACGCGACCACGGGCACCATCGCCTCCGCCTGGGCCGGCAGCGGCTGGGAAAAGGGCAAGATCGGCTACCCGACCAGCAACGCGATCTGCAGACTCGTCGGCAACGGCTGCCTGCAGACCTTCCAGAAGGGCAACATCTACACCTCCCCCGCCACCGGAACCGCCGTGACCTCCGGAGCGATCGACACGACCTGGAGCGCCCTGGGCCGCGAACGCGGGAAACTCGGCTACCCCACCGCCAACGAGACCTGCGGCCTCACCAACGGCGGCTGCTACCAGAACTTCCAGGGCGGCCAGATCCACTGGTCCCCCACCACCGGCGCCCAGCCCACCTACGGCACCATCGCCTCCGCCTGGGCCGGCAGCGGCTGGGAGAACGGCACCCTGGGCTACCCCACCAGCGGCGAGAACTGCGGCCTCACCAACAGCGGCTGCTACCAGAACTTCCAGAAGGGCCAGATTCACTGGTCCCCCACCACCGGCGCCTACGCCACCCGCGGCGTCTTCAACACCGCCTGGGGCAACACCGCCTGGGAAGCCGGCACCCTCGGCTACCCCACAAGCAACCAGTCCTGCGGCCTCGCCAACAGCGGCTGCTACCAGAACTTCCAGGGCGGCCAGATCCACTGGTCCCCCACCACCGGCGCCCACCCCACCACCGGCGCCATCGGCGCCGCCTGGCGCGCCACCGGCTGGGAGAACGGCACCCTGGGCTACCCCACCACCGACGAAACCTGCACCACCACCAAGACCTGCACCCAGAAATTCCAGAAAGGCCAACTCAGCTGGTCACCCACCCGCGGCATCACCCGCCTCTAACCCACACCACCAGGCGCGTAGACCCCAAGGACCTTTGATATGAACCCGCTCTCCCGCACGTCCCGACTGACAGCCGCAGCGTTCCTGGTGACGCTCGCCCTTGCGCCACTCCCCGCCGTCGCCTCGGAGGTGGTCGATCCGGTTCCGCCGTCGCAGGTCGCGCAACCCGAGGCACAGGCCCAACGCCCGACGGGTCCGGAGGCAGCTCCCGTACCGACCGCTGTACCGACCGCTGTACCGACCGCTGTACCGACCGCTGTACCGACCGCTGTGCCGACCGCTGTACCCACGACGCCCGCGAAGCCGGTAGATCCCGCTGCCCCTCCTGCGGAGCCGGGCCATGCGTCCGTCGCGTCGCCGAGCGCGGCTGACGCTGTCCGGGGTTACGGCAATGCCGCCATGGGTCAGGGCCTGGATCGGCTGAGGGCCACCGGCGATGCGCAAGTCGCGGCCGCCGTCGTGCAGCAGGAGACCGCCGTCCCCCGGTCGCAGGGCCTGGCCGCCACCTGGCGGCCGGCAGGCATCCAGGGGATCGACGTCAGTAGCCACCAGGCTGCCGTGGACTGGCGCACGGCCAGGACGCAGGGCGCTGAATTCGCGTACGTGAAGGCGACCGAGGGCACCGGCTACGTCAACCCGTTCTACGGCCAGCAGTACGACGGAGCGGCGTCCGTGGGCATGGTTCGCGGCGCCTACCACTTTGCGATCCCGACGACGTCGTCATCCGGCGCCCAGCAGGCGACGTACTTCGTGCGCAACGGCGGAGGCTGGTCGGCGGACGGGCGTACCCTGCCGCCGCTGCTCGACATCGAGTACAACCCCTACCCGTCGCTCGGCAACACCTGCTACAACCTGTCGGCCACGCAGATGGTGTCCTGGATCCGGGACTTCTCCTCCACGGTCCGGGCCCTCACCGGCCGGGTGCCCATGATCTATACGACGACGGACTGGTGGGCGACCTGCACCGGCAACTCCAGCGCGTTCGCCGATCATCCGCTGCACATCGCAGCCTACGGCCAGACGACGGCCGGACGCCTGCCCAACGGCTGGTCCTCCTACGCCGTCTGGCAGTACAGCAGCACCGGGCCCTTCGTCGGTGACTCGAACGTATGGCAGGGATCGGCGGCGGACCTCGCCTCCTTCACCACGAACTCCCAGGTCGCCTCTGTGGCGGGTCCGTTGGTGGAGGGTGCTGCCGCGCGGACGCCGGCGGTCGGGGACCCCGTGTCGGGGCTGGTGTGCGGTATCAGTGGCGGCGGGTGCTACCAGAACTACCAGTACGGTCAGGTGCACTGGACGAAGGCCACCGGAGCGCACGCGACGCAGGGCGCGGTCAACACCGCCTGGGGCAGGACCGGATGGGAGAAGGGCGTCCTGGGATACCCGGTCAGCGATCTCACCTGCGGCCTGAAGAACAGCGGCTGCGTCCAGTCCTTCCAGGGCGGCAACATCTACTGGACCCCGGCCACCGGGGCGACACTGACACTCGGGGCGATTGACGGCGCGTGGAGCGCGCTCGGCCGTGAACGCAGCACCCTGGGCTACCCCACGGGCAACGAGAACTGCGGCCTCACCAACGGCGGCTGCTACCAGAACTTCCAGGGCGGCCAGATCCACTGGTCCCCCACCACCGGCGCTTCCGCGACCTGGGGCCCCATCGCCCTGGCCTGGGGACAGGCCGGCTGGGAGAAGGGCACCCTGGGCTACCCCACCAGCAACGAGACCTGCGGCCTCACCAACGGCGGCTGCTACCAGAACTTCCAGGGCGGCCAGATCCACCGGTCGGCCACGACCAGCCCCTACGCGACCACGGGCACCATCGCCTCCGCCTGGGCCGGCAGCGGCTGGGAAAAGGGCAAGATCGGCTACCCGACCAGCAACGCGATCTGCGGACTCGTCGGCAACGGCTGCCTGCAGACCTTCCAGAAGGGCAACATCTACACCTCCCCCGCCACCGGAACCGCCGTGACCTCCGGAGCGATCGACACGACCTGGAGCGCCCTGGGCCGCGAACGCGGGAAACTCGGCTACCCCACCGCCAACGAGACCTGCGGCCTCACCAACGGCGGCTGCTACCAGAACTTCCAGGGCGGCCAGATCCACTGGTCCCCCACCACCGGCGCCCAGCCCACCTACGGCACCATCGCCTCCGCCTGGGCCGGCAGCGGCTGGGAGAACGGCACCCTGGGCTACCCCACCAGCGGCGAGAACTGCGGCCTCACCAACAGCGGCTGCTACCAGAACTTCCAGAAGGGCCAGATTCACTGGTCCCCCACCACCGGCGCCTACGCCACCCGCGGCGTCTTCAACACCGCCTGGGGCAACACCGCCTGGGAAGCCGGCACCCTCGGCTACCCCACAAGCAACCAGTCCTGCGGCCTCGCCAACAGCGGCTGCTACCAGAACTTCCAGGGCGGCCAGATCCACTGGTCCCCCACCACCGGCGCCCACCCCACCACCGGCGCCATCGGCGCCGCCTGGCGCGCCACCGGCTGGGAGAACGGCACCCTGGGCTACCCCACCACCGACGAAACCTGCACCACCACCAAGACCTGCACCCAGAAATTCCAGAAAGGCCAACTCAGCTGGTCACCCACCCGCGGCATCACCCGCCTCTAACCCACACCACCAGGCGCGTAGACCCGGGCACGATCCACTCCAGCGGATTGTGTCCGGGGCTCGCGGCCTCGCTATGATCGGGGCTTATGTCCCTGAGTGATCCGGCCGAGTCCGCGGCAGAACCCGCGCGTGTGAAGGCCGGACGGAGCAGGGGCGGAGGCCTGCCGGCCGTGGGTGCCGCCTCGGTGGTCGCGGCGGCCGCCAGCTACCTGATCCTCTTCATCGCCGCTCGCGCACTCAGCCCCGAGGAGAACGCCCAGTTCCTCACGTTCTGGGCGGTCCTGTTCTTCGTCCTCGGCGTCCTGGCGGGCATCATCAACGAATTCACACGCGCGGTCAGGGCAGCAGCGACGGACGTCGGACGGACGGCGCGCGGCGCGGCGGTCTTCCCCCTCGGACTGCTCATCGGCGGCGGGGGTGCGGTGGCTATCGCAGCGTCCTCGCCGCTCTGGGCGCCGTCGATCCTCCCGGACGACACCGTCCTGCTGGTCGCGGTCCTCTCGGTGGCCGCGATCACCTACGCGGGGCACTGTTCGCTGGCAGGAGCGGCCGGAGGGTCGCAGAGGTGGACGCTGTTCGCGGGCCTCGCCGGTTCCGAGGCGCTGCTGCGCCTGCTCCTCGTGGTCGTCGTCGCGCTCACCGTGTCCACGCGGCTCGGGCTGGAAGTGGCGAGCGCCGCAGGGGCCCTGACCTGGCTGCTCATCCTCCTGTTCACCCGCTCGTCACGGACGGCGGTGCGGGCACGGGCGGACGTCGGCGCATCGGCCCTCCTGTCCCAACGCCGGCCATGCCATGCTGTCGGCCGCAGCCACGGCGGCGCTCGTCACCGGGTTCCCCATCCTCCTGCGGCTGACGACGCCCCTCGAGCAGTACGCCGGCGCGGCACCCCTCCTGCTGGCGATCTCCCTCACCCGCGCGCCCATCATGATCCCCCTCCAGGCCTTCCAATCGGTGCTCATCTCCCGCTTCGTCGGCGTGACGGGCACCGCGCTCCTTCGTGCCCTCGTCCGGCCCGCCGCCGGACTGCTCGCACTCGGCTGCGTCGGTGCGGGCGCGGCCGGTCTCCTCGGGCCCTGGATCATGCTGATCTTCGGGCCCGCGTACGTCCTGGCCCCCCTGACCATGGCCGCCCTGACCTTCGCCGGCTGCCTGATGGCGGTGCTGACCCTGACGGGGACCGCGTGCCTCGCGCGAGGCGCACACTCCGCCTACTCGATGGGCTGGCTGATCGCGACGGCATCGACCTTCCTCATGCTCCTGCTGCCCGGCTCCCTCGAGTCCCGGGTCGTGCTCAGCCTGTTGTCGGGGCCCGTCGTCGGAGCCCTCGTCCATATCGCGGCTCTCCTGACCCTCGTCAGGGGACGGAAGACCGGTTCCCCGGTGGAAGAAGATATCGAACCATGACCTCCGGAGCTCCCCTCGTCAGCGTGATCGTGCCCGTCTACAACAGTGCCTCGACGATCGACCGAGCACTGGCCAGCGTCGTCGCCCAGAGCTACGAGGACTGGGAACTGGTGGTCGTCGACGACGCCTCGGGCGACGACTCCGCCCGACGGGCCCGGGCCTTCGCCGACGGAGCCCACGACAGGGCGGTGCGCGTGATCGAGTGCCCAGAGAACCGCGGCAGCTCCGCCGCCAGGAACACGGGCCTCGACGCCGCGACCGGTGAGTTCGTGGTCTTCCTGGACGCCGACGACGAGCTGCTGCCCGACTACCTCGAGGTGCTGACGGGCGCCTGCGACCCGGAGGCCGACATCGTCGTGTGTGGCCACGTCGTCGCGGTGGAGGGCTCCGAGGAGCGCCCGCGATCGAGCCGCGGCAGCGGGCGCATGGCCGGGACGGCCGCCCTGCGCCTGGCACTGGCCGACCGCATCACGCCGTTCCCCTGGGACAAGCTGTACCGCCGCAGCCTGTTCGACGGCATCCGCTACCCCGAGGGACTCAAGCGGTTCGAGGACATGGTGATGAATCTCTCCCTCTACCCCCGGGCGAGACACGTCGTCGTCCTGGAGCGGCCCCTGTACCGTTACCGGATCTCCGCCGGCTCCCTCACCTGGGGGCGGGTGCCGTCCCAGGACGACGTCGGGCGTGCCCTCGCGCACCTGGATGACCACCTCGACGATGCCTTCCGGCAGGAGCGGTTCCGCGCGCCGTTCCAGGCGATGCTCACACTCCTGACACTCCTCGTGGCGCAGAGCGCCGCCGCATCCGGCACCGGGGCCGACCAAGGGCACCCGGACCTCCGGCCGTACGCCGCGGCCCTCCCGCTCCGGCGCCTGGCCGGCTGCGCCAGGGTACGCCCGGACCTCGCAGCGGCGGGGCTGCTCCTCAAGGTCGCTCCCGCCCTGTTCGGGGCCGTGTACCGGCGTTACGCGCGGCGTTCGTACGGCGCGGAGTAGACGGGACGCGCACCCGGCCGGCCCGGTTCCCCCGCTGTCTTGGTATATCTTTGAAGTCATGCCCAATCCGTCCTACTCCCGCGCCCTCGTCATCATGCCGGCGTGGAACGAGGCCCAGACCGTGGGCAACACGGTCCGGGAGACACTGGCCCTCGGGCAGCGGTACGACGTCCTCGTCGTCGACGACGGCTCCTCCGACGAGACCGCTGCCGAGGCCGCGGCCGCCGGCGCGACCGTCCTGCGGCTTCCGTTCAACCTCGGGGTGGGTGGCGCCATGCGTGCGGGCTTCAAGTACGCGGCCCGCACCGGCTATGACGCCGTCGTCCAGGTGGACGCCGACGGCCAGCACGACCCCCGGGACATCGAGCGGGTGCTCCGCGGTCTCGACGACGCCGACATCTCCATCGGAGCGCGCTTCGCCGACCGCGGCGAGTACCGCGTGTCCGGTCCGCGCAAGTGGGCCATGCAATTCCTTGCCGGGGTCATCTCCGCTCTCGCCAAGACGCGCCTGACGGACGTGACCAGCGGCTTCCGGGCCGCCAACACCCGGGCGATCGCCCAGTACCTCGACCACTATCCGGCCGAGTACCTCGGCGACACCATCGACTCGCTCGTCGTCGCGATCAAGTCAGGTTGTCGGGTGGTCCAGGTTCCCGTGGAGATGCGCGTCCGCCAGGGGGGCACACCGAGCCACAATCCGACCAAGGCCGCCATCTACCTCGGCCGCTCCGTCTTCGCCCTGCTCTTCGCACTGACGCGCAGGAAATCCGGACCAGTCCATCTCGTGGGAGCCTGACTCTTGGAAACCATCGCCGCCTTCGTGCTGGCCATCATCATCGTCGCGGTCGTCCTCGACCTCCTGCGGCGCAAGAAGATCCGGGAGAAGTACGCGGCGCTCTGGCTGATCGTGGGTGCAGCCACCGTCGTACTCGGCGCATTCCCCCAACTCCTGGCGATCGCCGCGGAGACCGTGGGCGTCACCATCCCGTCGAACCTGCTCTTCGCGTTGGGAATCCTCTTCGTGCTGGGCGTGCTGCTGCACCTCTCCGTCGAGATCTCCTCGGTCGAGGACGAGACGCGGGCGCTCGCCGAGGAGGTGGCCATCCTGCGTGCCCAGCTCGAGGCCCTCGCCGCGGACCGGACGGTCCCGTCCGAGAAGGGGCCTGCCGACGCCGTGCGGGCGCCGATGGAGCCCCACGCCTCCGGTCACGGTTCCACAGGAGCGAACGGCGCGTCCCCCGTGCATCCTCCGCAGAAGCAGAAGCACCCCTGAGACCACGCTGCCCGGCGGAGCCCTCCGCCGCGCCAACCAACGGAAAGCTGGCCGACCCATGCCACTGGACATCTTCATCCCCTACTGGGGCGATCCCGGCTACCTCAAGGAGACCGTCCGCAGCGTGCTGGCGCAGGACTCCGACGACTGGCGCCTGACCGTCGTCGACGACGCCTACCCCGACCTGACCGTGAAGGAATACTTCGACGGGATCGAGGATGAGCGGATCACCTACATCCGCAAGGAGCAGAACGAGGGCATCACCGCGAACTACCGCACCTGCGTCTCGCTGGCGACGCAGGAGCTGATGACGATCCTCGGCTGCGACGACGTCCTGCTGCCGAACTACGTGGACACCGTCCTCGCCGCGCACCGCCGTTTCCCGGAGGCTGCGATCATCCAGCCCGGGGTGCGGATCATCGACGAGGCGGGAAAGGTCGTGACGACCCTCGCCGACACCGCCAAGCAGAAACTGGTCCGCCCCCGTGGGGCAGGGATCCAGCTCGTCTCCGGCGAGGCCATCGCGGCGAACCTCATGCACGGTGACTGGCTGTACTGGCCATCCCTCGCGTTCCGCACCGACAAGATCCGCGAGGTCGACTTCCGTGAGGGCTTCCCCATCATCCAGGACCTCGCCCTGGTGATGGACATGGTCTACAAGGGTGACCAACTGCTCATCGAGCCCACCCTGTGCTTCTCCTATCGGCGCCATTCGGCCAGCGCCTCGTCCTCCAAGCTGGTGGACGGCTCGAGGTTCGCCGGGGAACGCGAGTACTTCAGCGTTGCGGCCGGCCAGGCCAAGGAACTCAACTGGAAGCGCGCCGAACGCGCCGCGCGGCTCCGCCTGACCTCCCGGGCCCATGCCGCGACCCTCCTGCCCGGCGCCCTCCTCAGCCGCAACCAGACAGCAGCGAAGGCGCTCGCGCGCCACATCTTCGGCCTCTAACGGCCCCTTCAGGAAGGCTCTCATGACCCACGCCCCACATTCCGGCCAGCCCGACCAGACAGTCCTCGTCACCGGCGGAGCCGGCTTCATCGGTACAGCCATCTCCAGCGGCCTGGCGGCCTCCTTCGGCCGGGTCGTCGTCGTGGACAACCTCCACCCGCAGATCCACGCCTCCGGCGAGCGGCCGGCGGATCTCCATGCGTCGGCGGAGCTGATCCGCGGCGACATCACGGACGCAGGCGTCTGGGACAGCGTGCTCGCCACGGTGACCCCCGACGTGATCATCCATCTCGCCGCGGAGACCGGCACAGGACAGTCCCTCGAGGAGTCGACCCGGCACACGATGACGAACGTCGTCGGCACGTCCCAGATGCTCGATGCGCTCAATCGCCACAAGAAGCTGCCGCGTCGGATCGTCCTCTCGAGCAGCCGCGCAGTGTACGGGGAGGGCGCCTGGCGCCACACGGGAACGGACTCGCTCTTCTACCCGGGCCAGCGCACCAGCGCGACCCTCGATCAGGCACAGTGGGACTTCGCCGACGCCGAGCCCACGGCGATGAGGGCCGACGACGTCTTCCCCGCCCCGGTCAGCGTGTACGGTGCCACGAAGCTCGCCCAGGAGAACGTCCTGCTGGCCTGGGGCAAGTCCTACGGGGTCGAGACGGCGATCCTCCGGCTCCAGAACGTGTACGGCCCGGGCCAGTCGCTCATCAACCCCTACACCGGCATCATGTCGCTGTTCTGCAGGATGGCGAAGTCGGGCACCTCCATCCCCCTCTACGAGGACGGCGAGGTGCGCCGCGACTTCATCCTGATCGACGACGTCGCGTCGGCCCTCGTGGCCGCGGCGACCGCGCCGTCCGTCAGCGACACCCCTCTCGACATCGGTTCCGGGGAATTCCAGACGATCGGCACGGCCGCGGCGATCATCGCCGGGTACTACAGCGCACCGGCCCCGCACGTCACCGGCCAGTACCGGCAGGGCGACGTCCGGCACGCGTGGGCGGATGTCAGCGCGGCGCAGCAGGTACTCGGCTGGACCCCCCAGTACAACCTGGAGCAGGGTATCTCCCGGCTGGCCCGGTGGATCGACTCCCAGGCCGACGTCCAGCCGGCCTGACACCGACCAGGATCGGACCGGACGGCGCCTGCGCCGCGTGTCCGAGGAGAGCTCCCGCGCCGAGCGCGGGAGGCTCTCCTCGTTTCGGTCCTGCCCCATCCCCGTCCCGGCGCGCGGGTCCCTGGCCCGGGTGGGACCGGCGCCGTCAGGGGTTGATGATGAAGCGGGTGCCCGGAGCCTGCTCGCGGATCGCGTCCACGACCCCGTCGACCGCTGAGGGGTTCCCGACCAGGGGGAACATGGAGAGCGAGAGCTCCCAGCCGCCCTCGGTGTACGTACCGGTGAGTGCGCTGTACCACTGCTGCGCCAGAAGGGGGTTGAAGACGGTCCAGTCCTCGGTGGTGATGTAGATCGCCGGTTCGCCGCCCCCTTCCTCGACGGCCCGCAGGAGGGCATGGATGTGGGCGGGCACCTCCGCGATGGCTTCCTGCTGGTCGACGGCCTCCCGGGCAGCAGCGGATGCGCCCAGGAGCGGTTGGCCCCAGGGTACCGGGGCGGAGCCGAAGAGCTGCGTCGCCGCCCCTGCGGCGAGGACCGCCACGGCTACACCGGGGAGTCGGGACCCGGGCGGAGCAGCACGCGGGCGGACCGGCAGGCGCGGCCGTTCGAGGACGATCATCAGCGCCACGGCTGCCAGGACCAGTGCGACGAGCTCGAAGGCGATGAGGAACTTCAGGACGTAGTAGGACAGCTTGCCGGCCTCGACCAGCTGAACGCCGCCGAACCACAGGATGAAGAGCGCCCCTGCCGCCAGGACGAGGAGGGGCAGGCGCCTCCGGACCAGGGAGCCCGCCGCGGCACCTCGGCTCCGTGCGGCCCGGAAGGAGAGCACCGCACAGGCGACGAGGATCGCCGTGACCTCGACGACGTTGGGATCGGGCACTCCCCCGGTCGCCTCGATGACCGTCTTCACCTCGATCGCCGAGATCTGCCCCAGCGCGAGGGACACGCCCGCCACCGTCAGCAGCACGGTGACGGAGGCGGTGACCCATCCGGTCCAGGGGGCACGCCAACGGACCGCACGGGCCGGCAGGAACAGGACCAGCGGAAGGGGCACCAGGAACACGAGGAGGAGGACCCAGTTCTGGGCGACGCCGACGGCGCACCCGCCCAGGGCCGCGAGGGGCAGGGGAAGGAGGGGCTTCGCCATGGTGGACACCACGAGCACGGCCGAGACCACCAGCGCCACCCCGAGGTAGAAGTTGGGGAACCCGTGCTGGTACGCCATCGCCCCGGGCCCGAAGACCCACCCGGCCGACACGGCGGCCACGACGGGCGTCGCCACCAGGGGCCGCCGGCGCATCACTGGGAGCGACACCAGCCCGGCGGAGACGAGGACCGCCGCCATCACCGTGACCAGGGCGGACAGGCGTGCGTAGGCCACGACCGCCGCTTCGGGTCCGAGGGCCACCGGACCGAAGGCGAGCTGGGACGCCGTCGCCAGGACGGCGTGGAAGCCCTGCGGGTAGTCCTGGAAGGACCAGCGGGTTCCGTCCCCCGCCAGGCCCAGCAGCGGGATCACCCGGTCCCGGGCCTGCAGGGTCGAGTACATGGTGAAGTGGGAGGCGTTGTCCCAGTTCAGGGACAGCAGCGACAGTGCCCTGTCGGCGGAACCGGCGGCCAGTACCGGCAGCTGTGTCACGACGGCTGCCGCGCCGGTCAGGACCGGCAGCACGTCCAGCGGCCTGAACCGCGGAAGTACCCGCCCGAGTTCACCGGGCCTCGACGCCGCCCAGGCAGCCCACGCCGCGAACGCTCCGGCCACCGCCGCAAGGACGAACGCGCCGTAGTCGACGACGGTGAAGAGCTCCGGAATCCACCAGAGGAGCGGGGTGAAGCCCAGCATCGGCGGGAGGATCAGGACGATACGCCGGGACAGGGAGTCCGACGTCGGGAACCCCAGCAGGAGCAGCCCGAGAACGCCGATCATGACGGGTCCGTCGAGGAGACCCGCGAGTCGCAATGCCACGACGGTGAGGAAGACCCCGACACCGGCCGCAGCCGGAGCGAGCACACCCGCCCTGCGCCGGGACGTCGACCGGAGCTCCGCGGCTGAGAGGCTCACCCGCCTGTCGCCTGGGTCTCCACGATCGGTGGCCGCTGCCGGACGTGCGCGTCCTGCTGCTCCGGTGGTGCCGTGCGCCCGGCCTGGGCTGCCTTCCCGGCCGGTGCTCCCTCCTCCGGGGCTGCCCCTGCGGCCGGCGTCGCAGCCGTCGTAGGCGCGGGAGCAGCCTTCCCGTGCCGGCGCACCGCGCGCATCACGGGTCGTTCGACGAGGAGCCAGCTGGCGATCCCCGCGGCGATGGTGAGGGCCGCGGCCACGAGCATGTAGATGGCCAGTCCTCGCTCGTGGACCCCATGGATCGCGAGCAGCTGCTGGATCGGGAAGGCGTAGATGTACACGCCGTAGGACACGTCGTTCTTCCGGATCAGCAGCGGCGAGGGAACCAGCGTCGAGATCCAGAGGATGCCGTAGGCGATGAAGACGGCCGAGGCGGCTCCGCCCCAGTCCGGGACCAGGGCCGTGATCGCGACGGCGGCCACCACCGCTACCGCTCCGGGCAGCCAGTGGATGCCGATCCTGTCCTTCCACACCTGGACCACGGCGCCGCCGAGGAAGAAGGGCAGGAGGCGGAACAGCAGGTCGAAGTCGAAGTTGCCCTGGGTGTAGGCGGCGATGTCCTCGATGGAGGCGTGCGCGACCACGCTCGCGGCGAAGAGGATGGTGATGGGCCAGGGGGACTTGCGGATGATCGCGAAGATCCCGAGGACGGCGAGGATCACATAGCAGTAGAACTCGTAGTAGAGGCTCCACAACGAGCCGTTCCAGGCACCCGGGTAGGGTACGTCCGCGGGCGTGCCCGCCACGTCGTAGGTGATCATCTTCAACCCGAGATTGGCGAACACGTAGTTGAAGGGGGTCGTGCCGGTCGTGAGGAAACCGTCGAGGCTTCCGCGGGCGGCGTAATAGCCGAGGGGTGCGAAGAAGCCTGCGACGACGACGAGGCAGACGATGAACGCCGGCATGATCCGGGCGATCCGGTGTACCAGGTACTCCCCCAGCGAGTGGCTGAACCGGCTCGCGGTGATGAGGTAGCCGCTGACCACGAAGAAGCCCGCAACGGCCCATCCTCCGAGCGTGTCGCCGGCGAAGGCGGGTTCCTCAGCGCGTCCGGACAGCGGCCAGCTATGGTGGACCAGGACCGTCAGTGCGAGCACGAGGCGGATCAGGTTCAGGCCGTTGTTCCGGGTGTCGAACGGTCGACCGAACCACAGCCCAGACTGGTTTTTCCTCCGTGGCACAATCTCTCCATCAGCACGACCGACACTCGGGCAACCCGGTCATCCTACCCCAGCACCCTTCGCCGGCCACGGCTGCGATTTGGCCCTGCACTGCCGCACGGCAATAATTCGAAGAATGCGCGGGATTATCCTTGCCGGGGGAACCGGTTCCAGACTTCACCCGATCACCTTCGGCGTCAGCAAGCAGCTGATGCCCGTGTACGACAAGCCGATGATCTACTACCCGCTCTCCACGCTCATCCTCGCGGGCATCCAGGACATCCTGATCATCACGACCCCCCAGGATGCGGACCAGTTCCGCCACCTGCTCGGGGACGGCAGCCAGTTCGGGGTCTCACTCACCTACGTCCAGCAGCCCTCCCCCGACGGTCTCGCCCAGGCATTCATCCTCGGCGCGGAGCACATCGGACAGGAGACCGTGGCCCTGGTCCTCGGTGACAACATCTTCTACGGGCAGGGGATGGGTACGCAGCTGCGCCGCTTCGCCGACGTCGACGGCGGGGCGGTGTTCGGCTACTGGGTGGCCGAGCCCTCCGCCTACGGCGTCGTGGAGTTCGACGCCAACGGCCGGGCGCTCTCGCTCGAGGAGAAGCCGGAGAACCCCAAGAGCAACTACGCGGTCCCCGGTCTGTACTTCTACGACAACGACGTCATCTCCATCGCCGGGGATCTGAAGCCCTCGCCCCGGGGTGAGCTGGAGATCACGGATGTGAACAAGGCCTATCTCGAGGCCGGGCGCCTGCAGGTGGAGATCCTCCCCCGAGGGACGGCCTGGCTCGACACCGGGACCTTCGAGTCCCTCAGCGACGCGTCCAATTTCATCCGTACCGTGGAACACCGCCAGGGACTGAAGATCGGCTCTCCGGAGGAGATCGCCTGGCGCCAGGGGTTCCTCAGCGACGACGACCTGCGCCGTCGCGCGGAACCGCTCGTCAAGAGCGGCTACGGGCGCTACCTCCTCGGACTCCTGGCGCGCGGCAAATAGCCTCTGACGGATCCCCCGCCCGCCGGCGGATGCCACCCCCGGGTGCCTCGTCCGCGCAACCCGCCGGGCGGGGAATCCCGGTGCCCGCCCGACCCGCCGGAGCGGGGGTGCGGGTCTCGGGCTACTGGCAGACGACGACCTCGTACAGCTTGGCCGCACCCTGCTCGTCGACCAACCGCACGGCATCCGAATCGGCGAGGTCGTCGAACCCTGGGAAGAGGCCCTCGCCGCCGCCCTCGACCAGGTACTGCGTCCCGAAATCGAGGACGTAGGACACCCCGGTCTCCTCGACCGCGTCACAGGCCCGCGGGTCGGTGGCCGCGTCCCTCAGGGACTCGGACACCTCAATCGCGGCTGGACTCTGCGTTTCGAAGAGGTGGTAGGACAGGACCTTGCGTCCGGTGAAGGCGAACGCCAAGGTGCTCCCGTTCCATGGATTGCCCGCGATCACGGCATCCTCGGGCAGTGACTGATCCGCCCGTTCGAGCAACTCGTACTCATCGGACGAGAGGATCGATGTGGGGGTGTCCCTCAGGTAGAACTGCTCGCCGCCCTCGAGGTAGGTCTCGAGGGGCTCGGTCTGCGTGGAGACCGCGAGCAGCAGGGCGAGGACCGTGAGGCCGGCCGCATACCCGACGCGTCGCGCGGAGCGCCGGCCGCCCAGGAACCGTTCCTCCGTCCCGTCGCCCTTCGTGGCCGCAGTCCGGAGCCCGGCGAGCCAGGTGACCGCTGCTCCGGTTCCCAGCGCCCCGAGGAGCACTCCGAAGAGCGGCAGGAGCGCCGCCAGCCTGTTGGTGTCCGCGTACCAGATCCCGGTGAGGACTGCCCGCCACGGCCCTCGCTCGAGACCGGCGTCGACGACGTAGAGGTAGCCCACGAGTGCGAAGCTCACGAGCAGCCAGCGGTGGTGCCCTGAACGCAGGATGTGGATGATACCGACCAGGCCCAACACGGAGACGGCCAGGGAGATCAGCGGGAATCCCATCGGCGAGTAGGACAGCACCTCGCCCACCGCGCCGCCGGGAGTCTGATGGGGCCCCCACACGTCATAGGGCACCGGCCGCAGCTTGAGCCACAGGATTACGGACAACCCCAGTCCGGCCAGCGCGATACCACTCTTGAGGATCACCGCGCCCAGGGGGGTCCTGATCCGGGAGACGGTGACGGGCCATCGGACGAGCGCCCAGGCGAGGGCGGGGATGCTGACCAGCAGAAGGCTGTTCACGGTACTCATATGGGACAGCCCGAGGGCAGCAACGGCGATCAGGACGGCCAGCACGGCGGGAAGGACGGCCGCGCGTACCTGCCGCCCCATGCCGACGGCCAGCAGGACGGAACCGACGGCCGCGGGCAGCAGTGCCACCGACAGCATGTACGGGAAGAGCGGTCCCCACACCATCATGAGGTAGGGGAACCCGATGAAAGCGGCCGACAGCACGCCTGCTGCGAGGAGGACGGCGGGCCTCTTCCCAGCCACGATGCGGGCCAGGAGGACGATCGACAGCGGCCAGACGACGGCCGCGATGACGATGTTCAGTGCGTTGACCGCGATGGGCACCGAGGTGCCCGTCACCTGCACCACCAAGGCTGCGAGCGAGTGCCATGCCGCCGGGTAGACGGCGGCTGCGCCCGTGTTTCCCGTCATCTCACCCAGCGTGAGCGACGAGCCGTCCCCCGTGCTGACGATGTACTCCACCGCGTTCAGGTGGAACACGTTGTCGAACCGCTGGGCGATGTTCTCCGGGTTGCCGATCAGCGTGACGGTCCGCCAGGCGATGAGGGCGCCACCGAGAACGACGCCTGCTCCTGCTGCCGCCAGGACGCCGGTGCCATCAGGACGGGGTTCCTCCGTCCGTGGAAGCCGCCCGAAGCGACGTGTCAGGACGAAGGCGATCGCCGAGAAGACGACGGATGCTCCCAGGACGAGCCAGATCGACCACCGTATGCCGATCAGGGACCCGAGTACCGCGGCGACACCGGCGACCGCCACGCTGAACAACGGTGCGAGTCCCACGGCGATCAGGCGCCGGAAGCCGAGCCCGAGTGAGAGAAGGACACCGGGCACCACCATCACGGCGACCGTGACGAGTAGCACCGGCACAGTGGACCACCAAGACACATTTCCTCCATCGGCAGCTCCAAGGGCTGCATCATTCCTGTTGCCGTTCGGCTCGGCCGACGGGACCCACCCGAGGGATGGCGTTGCTTTGGGAGGCGTCAGCTCGCGCGCAGGCGCTCGACGACCTCATCGACGGGCCCGTCCATCAGGATCTTCCCGTGATCCAGCAGGACACCGCGATCACAGATCCTGGCCACCATGTCGAGGTCGTGGCTGACCACGACGAGGGTCTTCCCCTCGGCGGCGAGCTCCGCGATCTTCGCCAGGCACTTCTTCTGGAACGGTTCGTCGCCGACGGCGAGGATCTCGTCGATGAGGAAGACCTCCGGGTCCGTATGGACGGCGACGGAGAAGGCGAGCCGGAGATACATGCCGGACGAGTAGAACTTGACCTCGGTGTCGATGAACTGCCCGATCTCGGAGAACTCGACGATCGAGTCGAAGCGCTCCTCGATCTCCGCGCGTTCCATGCCGAGGATGGCGCCGTTGAGATAGACGTTGTCACGACCGCTGAGGTCCGGGTGGAACCCGGCCCCCACCTCGATCAGGCCCGCCACCCTCCCCCGGGTGTGCACGCTGCCGGTATCGGGGCGCATCACCCCGGAGATGTGCTTGAGCAGGGTCGACTTCCCGGAGCCGTTGAAGCCCAGGAGGGCGACCGTCTCCCCCTCCTGGATGGTGAGGGACACGTCGGACAGCGCGTGGAAGCGCTCGGACAGGTCGCCCTTGCGACCCTTCATGAGCCAGACGAAGGCTTCCTTCATGGACCGGGTATGGCGCAGGACGAACTGCTTGTTGACGTCGCGGATCTCGATGGCTGTGCTCACGTTACAACTCCTGGGCGAAGCGGCCCTCGAGCCGCCGGAAGACGAGCTGGCCGATGACGAGCATCAGTGCCGAGGTCACCAGCGCGACCGGGATCCACAGCGACAACAGGTTCGGCGGGATCGCTTCGGCCCGCTCCGTGGTGGGCAGCCAGAAGGCGAAGTGGAACGTCTCGACGGCCACCGTGATGGGGTTGAGCTGGTAGATCATGAACCAGGTCTCGCCGAGCTTCTCGCGGACGAGCAGCCAGGGATAGAGCACGGGTGATGCCCAGGTCGCGACCATCAGCAGCATGTCGACGAGGTTCTCGGCGTCGCGGAAGTACACGTTGACCGCGCCGAACAGCAGGCCGAGCCCGATGGCGAACATCGTGACGATCAGGAACCCGGCGACGGCGGCGGCGAGCTGGAGCACCGAGGGCGACCACCCGGCGAACAGACAGGCCACGAGGAGGATGAGGATCTGCGGCAGGAAATGCACCGCCGACACCCACGTGGAGGCGATCGGGAAGAGTTCCCGCGGAAGATAGATCTTCTTGATCAGCCCGCCGTTGGACACGATGGCGCGCGACGCATTGCCCAGGGCCTCGTTGAAGTAGTTGATCAGCACGATGCCCGAGAACAGGTAGATCGCGTAGTTCGGCAGGCCACCGGGGTTCCGGTCGCTCTGCTCGAGCCCCAGGAAGACCCCGAGGGCGACATAGAACACGACGAACTGGACGCCCGGCTTGACGTAGGACCAGAGCAGTCCGAGGACCGATCCCCGGTACCGGACGCGCAGCTCCTTCTGGACGAGCAGCTTCAGCAGGTAGCGGGACCGGACGACGTCGCGGAGACCGTGGCCGTATCCCGGCGCCACGAGCTCACCGCGCGGCCCCCCTCCGGCCGCCGACCGGTCGGTGACGCTGCTCACTGCGACGACTTCCCCGCGCTTTCGCCCGGGGTGGCGTCCTCGAAGGTCCTCGCCCAGGCCTGCTGCGAGGTGAACTCCGGCAGCGCACTCTGGTACTGCTCGGCGAGATCGTCCCAGCGGGCGAGCAGCCGCTGGTGGAGCACCATGCTGCGCTTGAGCATGGACTGGAACTTGGCGGAATCGCGCTTGTACCAGGACGCACCCGAACCATCGGCCGAGGACACGAGGGCCGAGTCGAGCTGCGACAGCCGCCACCACCGTGCATCCATGGCCGGGACGTTCGCCTCCGGGCGGACACTCGCCTCGGGACGGGCCGGCCGGATCTGGCGGAGGGCTCCCGTTCCTGCCTTGACGAGTGCGCTCCGCACATTGCGCGGCGGCATGGGCTTGACGCCCTTCTTGGGAGGCTTCACCCGCTTGACGTCGGGGAACTCGGCGATGTTCTTGCTGATGCGCGCATCGTCGAAGTCGGCGCGACGCCTGCGGATCTCGGGGAGCTTGGCGCCGATGGTCGCGTGGAGGTGGGACGGACCGTCCAGGAGGTCCTCGAGCGCGTTCAGCCGGAGCTCGACCGCCGAGTACTGCATGGACAGGAGGTGACGTACGTCCACGGCGAAGCTCTCGCGGGGCATCCGGCCACCGTGCTTGTAGGGCGAGTAGAGCATCGCGGCGAGCCAGCGGTTGCGCTGGTGGTAGTACGCCTGCCAGTCGATGGTGTCGTCCTTCTCGGTCCACGGCATGTGCCAGACGGCGGCTCCGGGAAGGGAGACCGTCCGGTAGCCGTGGGCTTTCGCCCGGATGCCGTACTCGGCGTCGTCCCACTTGATGAAGACGGGCAGGGCGAGGCCGATCTCGCGGATGATGCTGGTCGGGATGAGGCACATCCACCAGCCGTTGAAGTCGACGTCGACCCGGCGATGCATCCAGGGGGTGGTGCGGAGGTTGCTCGACGAGAAGTCGTGCGCCTCGAGGGTGTTCGTCACCGGTCCCCAGAAGTAGCGGTACTCGTTGATCTCCTCGCCGAAGCTGTGGAGCACGGACCGCTCGTAGAGGTTGAACATGTGCCCGCCCACGATGGTCGGCTTGCGGGTGAAGTCGGCGAAGTTCGCCGCCCGCAGGATGCCTTCCGTCTCGACCAGCACGTCGTCGTCCAGCAGCATGACGTACTTGCTCCGGCCGTCGTTGACCGTCTCGTGCATGCCGCGGGCGAATCCGCCCGAGCCGCCGAGGTTGCCCTGCTCGAGCAGCGTGAACTTGTCCCCGAGCGTCGCCGCGGCCTCCTCGAAACCGTCCTGGTCCCGCACCTTCTGGGTGCCCTGGTCGGTGATGATGAGGCGATCGAGGATGCCGAGCAGGTCCTCGGACTCCGCGAAGGTCGACAGGTGGCGGACGCAGTAGTCGGGCCGGTTGAAGGTGGTGACGGCCACCGACAGCGTGCCGGCCTCGAAACCGTCCGGTTGCGGCACCGCCCATTCGGCGCGCTCCAGCGTGACGTCGCTGTCCAGGGCGACGAGGTCGAACCAGTACCAGCCGCCGTCACCGAAGGCGGTGATCGGCAGGTCGACGGCGACCGGGCTGCCGGCGTCGACGTGGACGCTCTGCACCCGGTTGGACGTGCCGCGCGCGCTCGACCGGTAGATGACGACCGTGGCCTCGGCGTCGACCTCGACGGTCAGGCGCACCTGCGCCACGTCCGTGTGGGCGCGCCAGTAACTTGCCGGGAAGGCATTGAAGTACGTGCCGAAGGACACCCTCCGGTAGGCCGGCAGGCGCAGGCTGCGGCGGTCGAGGATGAAGTCGGAGCGCTGGGTGCTGTGCTGCGCGACGACGGCAGTCGTCGCGGCGCCCGCCCGCGGCGAGCGCTGCTGCTCGTCCACCACGCGCTGGGCCGCATTGAAGTCGACGTAGAGCGGCAGCGTGTCGGTGTCGCCGTCGGTCGGGAAGACGACGCGGTGGACGGTCTTCCAGAGGTCCGTGCCGGTGTCGTCGGCTGCCGTGTCCATCTCTTTGGAAACGATGCTCATGCTTCCACTCCTCCGCTTTCCAGCTTTGCACCCGATGTGAAGTGGGGCGTGATCTTGTTGTCGAACATCGACAGCGCGGACCCGATGGCCATGTGCATGTCGAGATACTTGTAGGTGCCGAGGCGTCCGCCGAACAGCACCGATTCCTCGCCCCGGGCGAGGTCACGGTACGCGAGCAGCTTCGCCCGGTCGTCGCCGGTGTTGATGGGGTAGTAGGGTTCGTCGCCCTTCTCCGCGAAACGGGAGTACTCCCGCATGATGACCGTCGCGTCCTTCGTGTAGTCCCGCTCGGGGTGGAAGTGACGGAATTCGTGGATCCGCGTGTAGGCCGCGTCCTCGTCGGGGTAGTTCATCACCGAGCACCCCTGGAAGTCCTCGATCGGGAGGACCTCCTCCTCGAGGTCGATGGTGCGCCAGGAGAGATCGCCCTCGGCGAAGTCGAAGTACCGGTCCACCGGCCCGGTGTAGATGACGGGCACCTGGCCGAGGGTGGTGGAGCGCGAGTACTCGTGGCCCTCGTCGAAGAAGTCGGTGTTGAGGTGGACGTCGATGTTCGGGTGGTCGGCCATCCGCTCGATCCACGCGGTGTACCCGTTGACGGGCAGACCCTCGTACTTGTCATTGAAGTACCGGTTGTCATAGGTGTACCGGACGGGGAGCCGGGAGATGATCTCCGCCGGCAGGTCCTTGGGGTCGGTCTGCCACTGCTTGCCCGTGTAGTACTTGATGAACGCCTCGTACAGGGGCCGGCCGATGAGCTGGATCCCCTTGTCGTTCAGGTTCTGCGGATCCGTCCCGGCGAGTTCCCCCGCCTGCTCCTGGATGAGGGCGCGGGCCTCGGCGGGTCCGAGAGCGGTGCGGAAGAACTGGTTGATGGTGCCGAGGTTGATCGGCATCGGGAACACCTCGCCCTTGTGGCGGGTGTAGACCTTGTGCACGTAGCTCGTGAACTCCGTGAAGTTGTGGACGTAGTCCCAGACACGCTCGTTCGACGTGTGGAACAGGTGTGCACCATAGCGGTGGACCTCGATCCCCGTGCGAGCTTCGTTCTCGCTGTAGGCGTTCCCACCGATGTGGTGGCGCCGGTCGAGCACGGCCACCTTCAGGCCGAGCTGGGTGGCCGCCCGTTCAGCAATGGTCAGGCCGAAGAAGCCCGATCCAACGACAACGAGGTCAACGTTCACAAATGCTCCTGAATTGATTCGAACCACGGACATGCCCGCTTAAGGCTACCCGAGAGTGATGCTTCCCCTCGCCGGACCACACGGTCCGCGGTCTGCGGAACGCCGGGGAGGGGCGTGGAACACCGCTCGGCGAGGCATCGGCGCTCAGGCTGTCTCCAGTGCCGGGACGCCGACCAGCCGCTCCTCGAACTGCGAGACCATGGTGCGCCAGTAGGTGGCACTGACATGGTTGTTGTCGATGTACACGTACACGTTGCCGATGATGGGCGGGCACGTGACACCGGGACAGATCACGTCCGTCATGTCGACCGACCGGTAGAGCGGGGTCCCGGGATCCAGCGCGTCGAGGGGGGAGACCGCGGGGACCAGGTCCGCCTTGGCGGGTGTGCAGGGTTCGAGGGCGTCCTCGTGCTCCTGGATGCAGTCGGGCATGTTGAACTCGAACCGGGGGTTGTCCCGTACCCCGATGACCTGGATGCCGCGGGCTGCATACCGTCGCACGGTGTTCTCGAAGTCGGGCACCAGGGTCTCAGCGGTCGAGCCGAACTGCGTCTTGGTCGCGATCGTGAAGACGGCGTCGGGCTCCAGGTCCTCGATGTAGGCGCTCGACCGCTCGAAGAAGTCCGCGCACTCGGGCGTGGTGTCGGGGCCCGCCGGCCCGAAGACGCACCCCAGGGAGATCAGGTCGATCACCGTCCAGTTGTGCTTCTCGGCCAGGGAGACGACCGCTGCGGACATGTGCTGCGCATGGCTGTTCCCCACCACGACGATCGTCCTGCTCGGTTCGCCCTCGGCCAGTCTCTGCGTGCAGGAGTCCGCGAGATCGGCGGGTATGCCTGTCGCGGTCGCGTCACAGGCCTCGAGCCGGGGGAAATCGCCCTTGATCGAGCTGAGCTCCGGCAGGGTCACCGCGTCCTCGGAGATCTCGTTCCGGTACCCGGGAAGCAGGGATACCGCCCCGGGGTTGTCGGCGCTGGTCTGGGCCGCGGCACGCGCGGCCTGCGCCTGCAGGTTTTGCTGCCAGCCCGCCAAAGGCGCGGCGACCAGGCCCAGGCACACGGCGAGGACGATCACGGCCCGGCGGCGCCGCTTGTCGGCCCAGGTGAGGCGGCGGAGGGGCCGTTCGACGAACCGCATCGTGAGATACGCCAGGACCAGCGACACCGCGATGACGAGGAGGCCGCCGAGCACTCCGGGCGTCGGCCGATCCTGCCAGATCAGGGCCAGCACGAGGACCGGCCAGTGCCAGAGGTACAGCGCGTAGGACAGGTCGCCCATCCGGACCAGCGGCCCGGCGGAGAGGTACCGGTCCACCCCGAACGGGCTGCCCGTCTGCCCGGCGACGATGACCAGGGCGGCGGCGACGACGGGCCAGAGGGCAACATACCCGGGGAACTGACCCTGGACATCGAGGAGGAAGCCGCCGCTGAGCATCGCGACCACGCCCACCCATCCGGCCACGATCCGGAGGGAGCGTGGCAGGCGGAGGAACGGCAGCGCCAGCGCCAGGAGCGTCCCGAAGGCGAACTCCCAGAGACGGGCCCGCGTATCGAAGTAGGCGTACGCCTGGTTGGTGTAGGTCTCCCAGATCGAGAAGGCCAACGAAGCCACGAAGAGCGCTCCGAACACGAGCAGCACGACACCGCGGAACTTCAGCTGGAACCGGCGTGCCAGCAGGGAACTCGCGAGGAACAGCAGCGGCCAGAGGATGAACACCTGCCCCTGCACGGAGAGCGACCAGAAGTGCTGGAGGGGGCTCGCTGCGCTGTGGTCGTCGGCGTAGTAGTCGACCGAATTCGAGGCCAGCACCCAGTTCTGCACGTAGAGCAGCGACGCCCAGGACTGCTCGATGATGTCCAGCCACCGGTACTTCGGGACCAGCACATAGGTGGCCGCGAGGACGCCCAGGATGACGACGACGACGGCCGGCAGCAGCCGCTTGAACTGGTGCAGCCAGTGCCGCGCGAGATCCAGCGGCTTGCCCGACTCCGCCTTGCGCAGGAAGGACAGCGCCAGCAGGAAGGCCGAGATCAGCAGGAAGACATCGACGCCGCCGGACACCCGGCCGAACCACACGTGATAGGAGACCACCATGAGCACGGCGAGGGCCCTCAGGCCCTGCACCTCCGGCCGGAATCCTCGATTCTCACCGCCGGACACAACACGTGGAGCCGCGGAACGACTCGCTTCAGCGACGGACATGGTGGGCTTCCGGGGTAGACACGATGATCAAGTGTAGCGGCGGCTCCTGTGCGGACCCGGCACGCCCGGGCCGGCAACCACCCGCGTCGGTGCCCGCCGGGCGCTTATCCACACCCCGCCACGCTCCAGGTGCCCGGGGGCGGTCCCGCCCTAGCCTCGGAGGCAGATCGGACCCCAGGAGGCCGCGGTGGATCTGCACGTCACGCTCGCGAGCGCTCCCCCGAGCGCCTTCCCCACCCGGGAGATCGTCGTCGATCCCCAGGTACTGCCGACGGGCGCAGCGCTCGCCGGCCGGCTTGCAGCGGCAGGCTACGAGGCACCGTTCACGGTCGACGGTGCGCCCCTGGCCGGGCTGACGCCTCTCGTCGGCGACCTCACGGACGGGGCGATCATCGTCTGCGGCGGGATCCCGCCCGAGGCCGTCCCGGCCCGGCTGCCACCGCTCGTCTTCGTCGTCCAGTCGGGCCCCGACGCCGGCCAGGTGATTCCACTCACGCGCGGCAGCTATACGATCGGCCGCGCGGGCTGCGACATCGTGATCGCCGACCCGGGACTCTCCCGGCGGCACGCACTCCTGACCGTGACCGTGGAGACGGTCCTCCTGGAGGACCTGGACTCGGTGAACGGGACGTTCCTCGACGGGAGACGCATCAGCACCGCGGATCTCACGGTGTCGGCGGTTCTCCGGCTCGGCTCGAGCCGGTGCCGGATCGCGCTGGTCGACGACGACGGCTGGCACTACGTCTCCCCCACGGAGGTCCTCGAGGCCGTCCCGATCGGTCCGGAACCCCCGAGGAGACCGTCCCGCCTCCTGGGCCTCACGGCGGTCCTGCCGCTGGTCCTCGGCGTCGTCCTGGCCCTGACGACCGGCCTGTGGTTCTTCCTCGCCTTCAGCGGCCTCTCGGCGGTGACCGGACTCGTCCCCCTGATCGGTCACCGGCGGCAGGCGCGCGTCTTCGCGGACACCGTCCGGGAGGCGGCCGGCCGGGACCGGCTCCGCCGGGCCGGTGCGGTGCCCGACCCCGGCCAGACGGCACTCGACGCCCTGCGCGCCTGCCACGGGGCACCCCGTGGGCCGGAGGCAGGGGTGCGGCCGCCCTCCGCGCCGGTCCTGCTGAGGCTCGGCATCGCCGATCAGCCCGCGCATCTCGCCATCGGTCGGGGAACGCCGATGGTCGACCCGCCGGTCCTGTCCGAGCTGCCGCTGGTGCTGCCCTGCCTGCCGGGTGGCCACGCAGGCACCGCCTCCCGCACCGCCGTCCGCACCGTCAGCACGGCGGAACCGTTCTTCACGGTCGCGGGTGACAGGGTGGCCGTCGCGGGAGTCCTGCGCGCCCTGCTGCTCCAGCTCGCCCATCCGGAGCAGGGGTATCCGCCGGTGGTGTGCTGGGGCTCGGCCCACCTCCCGCTCCCTGCGCGGTTCCTCGCGAACGTCCTGCTCACGAAGGACCCGAGCGTCCTGGCCGCGATCATCGAGCAGACCGGTGCGCTGCTCCTCTTCCAGGTCGCGGAGGATCTTCCCGAGGTCGCCCGAGGTCCCGGGGTCCTCATCATCCGGTTCCGGCTGGACGATCCCGGACCCACGGACCCAGCCGGGAGCGGGACGGTCCTACCGGGCGCAGGGATGGTGGTGGGCGAGGATGCCCGGGCACGCATCGACGGGCGGGAGTACCGCGTCCTTCCCGACGGTGTCTCCGAGCGGACGTTCGAGCGGACCGCGAGGGCGCTCGCCCGAGCCGGACGGCGCGGCCCCGCCGCGACCGCCCGCCGTCCGGGAGCAGGGCCCGGCGCGGGTGTCCTGCCGGCGTCGGTATCGCTGTGGTCCGGGGAGCTCGGACCCGACACCCTCGCAGCGTCGATCCCCGGGCGATGGGCGGCGGCCGACGCGCAGCACCCGTCGGCATCGATCGGCCGGTCCCCTGTCGGCCCGGTGTCGATCGACCTGGTCCGGGACGGGCCTCATCTCCTGGTCGCCGGCACCACGGGCTCCGGCAAGTCCGAGTTCCTGAGGACGCTGGTGCTCGGGCTGGCACTCGACCAGCCGCCCGAGCATCTGGCCCTGCTCCTGCTCGACTACAAGGGCGGTTCGGGGCTCGGCGCACTCGCCTCGCTCCCCCACTGCGTGGGAAGCCTGACGGACCTGTCCTCCGAATCGACGGCGCGGGCCCTGACCTCGCTGCGGGCGGAACTGCGGCGGCGGGAACGCCTGTGCGCGGACCACGGCGCCCAGGACCTCGACGAACTGCGCCGGATCTCGCCGTCGAACTGCCCGCCCCGGCTCGTCGTGGTGATCGACGAGTTCCGGGTGCTGAGCGACGACGTGCCGACCGCTGGCCCGGACCTGATGCGGATCGCCGCACTCGGACGCTCCCTGGGCGTGCACCTCGTGCTGGCCACGCAGCGGGTGCAGGGAGCGGTGACACCGGACCTGAGGGCGAACCTCACGACGTCGGTGCTCCTGCGGGTGCAGACCGCGATGGAGTCGCAGGACCTCCTCGGCTCCGGCGTGGCGGCGGAGATCCCGGTCGGCGCTCCGGGCCGGGCCTTCCTGCGCCGCGGGAACGAACCGCCCGTCGCCGTGCAGGTCGCGTCGTCGTCCGACCTCCCGGCGGCAGCACCGGGCTGGCAGGACGTCACGGCCTACCTCGGCGGATCGTGGGCCGGCACACCCGCACCGGCTCCCGTCGGGGGCGACTGGAACGACAGGGGCGACAGGATCGACGGGGGCGACGGGAGGGCCGCAGCCGGCCCCGGTGTCCTCGAGCGGGCGGTTGCCGGGCTGGTGGAGGCCGCCGGCGGGGCCGCGGCTCCCTCCCCGTTCCGGCCGGTCCTGCCGCCGCTTCCCAGCCGCCTCCCGCCCGCGGCCTGCACTGCTCTGCCGACTCCTGATGCTGATACGCACCGCGGCGGGGACGACGCCGGTGTGCTCCTCGGGATCGCCGATCACCCGGAGCACCAGGCGCAGCACCTGCTGCGCTGGTGCCCCGGGCAGCCACTCCCATCTCGCCCTCGTCGGGCTTCCCGGCTGCGGTGCGGCGGAAACCCTCGCCGCCGTCGTGTCGGCCCTGCCCGGCAGCGACCCGGACCTGCACCTGTACGTGCTCGACGGCGACGGGTCCCTGGGAGCATGCTCCGCGGATGCCCACGTCGGGGCGTACGTCCTGCCCGACGAGACGAAGCGGGCCGGTCGTGTCCTCGAGCGACTGGCCGCGCTGAGGATCGGTCCGCAGGACACCGGCCGCATCGTCCTCGTGGTCACGGGGTGGGGGCGATGGAGCAGCCAGTTCCAGGGCGGACGCCTGGTCCGGGCCGAGGACGACCTGCACACGCTCGTCCGCGACGGTGCCCGGAGCGGCGTGAGCGTCCTCATCGACGGGGGCCGGGAGTTGACCACGTCACGGTTCTTCGCCCTGCTCCCCAACCGCGTCTATCTGCCCCTCGGGGCGCATGCGGAGACCACCATGGCGTGGCCCAGGATGCCGCCCGTGGACGCGGTCGCCGGGCGGGGCTTCGCCCAGGGACGGATCACGGGCAGCTGGGGCGAGGGTACCTGCCAGCTGCTGACGGAGCCCGCGGCCGCCGGACCACCGGTCCGCCCGCCCGCACGGACCCCGTTCCCGGTGCATCCCCTCCCCCGCCGGATCCTCCTGTCGAGCATCGTGGCGGGAGGGAGTCCGGACGCACCGGAGGATCTCCTGCTGGGCGTCCACGGCGACGACCTGCAGCCGTTCTCCCTCACCCTCCGCCCCGGCGAGGTGTACCTCGTGCTGGGACACGCAGGGTCAGGCCGCACCAACAGCCTTCGCGTGCTGCGGGAGTCGGCCCGGCGCCTGGTCCCGCCACGCTGCGTCCTGGCGCCGCCCCCGGACGCCGCCGGGGCAGCGGCCGTCGCATACTGGCGGGAGCTCGCGCAGGCCGGCGATGGGTCGGGCCTGGCCGAGGACTGCATCCTCCTGGTCGACGACGCGGACCGGCTGCCTCCCGACGTGCAGCAGGTACTGTCGGGTCTCGTCGCGCACGGTGTGGCGTCGGTGCTCGCGGCCAGTCCGGGTCCTGCGCTCGCGACACGCGTACCGCTCGCGCTGCGGGCCCGCAGCGCAGGCCGTGGACTGCTCCTCGCGCCGAGGACGGCGGGCGACGGCGATTTCTTCGGCGTCCGGCTCGCCGCGGACGGGCCGCCCGTCGCCGGTCGCGGATACGCGTGCGATCCGGGAGGCGTCGTGGAGGTACAGGTCGCCCGCGCGTCGGGGAAGCCGCAGGACCCGTCCGGACAGCCCGGGCTCCGCGGCCGCTACAGCGCCCTGCCGGGCCCGGTGGTCCGCACCGTGTACTCCACGACCGGCCGGGAGAAGAGTGTCACGATGACGACGGCGGCGGGGACTAGGAGCGCCAGACCGAGAAGTGGCAGGCCGTTGGAGAAGTAGGGGAAGGCGAGGATCACCAGGAACATCTGGACGACGAGCGAGGGCGACCGCGGCCAGCGGAAACCGGCGACGAGCTGCCGGGCCAGGGCTATGAGACCTGCGCCGACCAACAGCAGGAGCACCGTCATGAAGACCGACCCCCCGACCGAGAGCGCGTCGGCACTGAAGGCCGTCAGCACGAAGCGGACCGCGAGCACCAGCAGCGCGACCGCCTCGAGCACCAGGATCGCGGCGATCAGGAGGACGCCGGGAGGCCGCGTCGAAGGGGGCAGGGCTTGATCGGGAACCACCCTCGCACCCTACCCGACGCGCCCGGCCCCTCTCCGGGAGGCACCGCCACCTAAGGGTGCTGTGACTAACCACTCACCCATACAGCCAATCGACAGGGTAAAACCCTTGTTTACCCGTTGGTAACGTGACAGCCTTAAAAGCAGTGGATACCCGGGGGGCCCAGAGTCGGCCCCCTTTACTATGAGCCCCCTCGTGAATGTTTTCACAAGAGACGAGCGAGGCTGAAGGAGAATGTGATCACCATGGATTGGCGTAGTCGCGCAGCCTGCCTCGACAAGGACCCGGAATTGTTCTTCCCGGTCGGCAATACCGGGCCGGCGCTTCTCCAGATCGAGGAGGCGAAAAGCGTCTGCCGTCGCTGCCAGGTGCAGGACACCTGCCTGCAGTGGGCCATCGAATCCGGGCAGGACGCCGGAGTATGGGGCGGATTGAGCGAGGACGAGCGTCGGGCGCTGAAGCGCCGGGCCGCACGGGCACGCCGCGCCTCCTGATCGAAGCCGGGTAGCAGTACCCGGTCCGCTCGGAGAACGGGACGAACGACGAAGGGCCGCCCATCGGGCGGCCCTTCGTCGTCGGTGGCCGGTGTCAGCTGCCCTGATTCAGGCGCAACGGCAGCTCGATGGTGACCGAGGTCCCGCCCCCGCCGCGCGTGCGCCATTCGATCGTCCCGCCGAGCTCGCTGGTGACGAGGGTCCGGACGATCTGGAGCCCCAGGCCCTCGGCGTGCCCGCCCGCAGGGAGGCCGACGCCGTCGTCGGCGATCGTCACCCGCAGGATCTCCTCCCCGTCGACCACCATCCGCCGGTTCGCCATGAGCCACACGGTGCCCGCACGGCCGGAGAGCCCGTGTTCGACGGCGTTCGTGACGAGTTCGTTGATCACGAGGGCCAGCGGTGTGGCGAGGTCGCTCGGGAGTTCCCCGAAGTCGCCGCTGCGCTCGGTGCGCACCGCCTGCGACGGTGAGGCGACCTCCGCGGACAGGCGGAACTGCCGTGAGATCAGCTCGTCGAAGTCCACGCTCTGGGCCAGTCCCTGCGACAGCGTCTCGTGGACGAGCGCGATGGTCGACACACGGCGCATGGCCTGCTCGAGGCCGAGCTTCCCCTCCTCGCTGACCATCCTGCGGGACTGCATCCGCAGGAGCGCCGCAACGGTCTGGAGGTTGTTCTTCACCCTGTGGTGGATCTCCCGGATGGTCGCGTCCTTCGAGACCAGTTCCATCTCCCGGCGGCGGAGTTCCGAGACGTCACGACAGAGCACGAGCGCTCCGAAGCGCTCCTTCTCGTCGCGCAGCGGGATGGCACGCAGCGACAGGCTGACGCCCCGCGAACCGATCTCGGTGCGCCAGGGCATGCGCCCGGTGACCACCAGTGGAAGCGTCTCGTCGACCATCCGCCGGTCCTTCAGCAGCGCCGTCGTGATCTCCGCGAGCGGACGGCCCTCGAGGGTCTCGACGTCACCGAGCCGACGGAACGCCGATACGCCGTTCGGGCTCGCGTACTGCACGATCCCGTCGACGTCGAGCCGGATGAGCCCGTCGCCGACGCGCGGGGCGCCACGCCGGGACCCGGTCGGCGTCGCGAAGTCGGGCCACAGCCCCAGGGTGCCCATCCGCAGGAGGTCGTAGGCGCACTGCCGGTAGGTCAGTTCGAGCCGCGACGGCATCCTCGAGCTCGAGAGGTCCATGTGGGTCGTCACGACGGCGAGCGTGCGGCCGTTGCGTACCATCGGCACCGCCTCCACGCGCATCGCCATCTCGGTGGTCCAGTTCGTCTCGCCGGACCGCTCGATCTTCTGGGAGGCCCAGGCGACGTCGACGAGCGGCTGCAGGTCGGCACGGATGCGCTCGCCCACGAAGTCGCTGTGGAAGACGGTGTGAGAGGTCGACGGCCGGGCATGGGCCAGCGCGACATAGCCGCCGCCGTCGAGGGGGAACCACAGGGCGAGATCGGCGAAGGCGAGGTCGGCCACCATCTGCCAGTCGCCGACGAGGAGGTGGAGCCACTCGGCGTCGCCGGGTTCGAACCCCGCGTGCTCGCGGATGGGGTCGGTGAAGATTGCCATGGGATCTTTCTGTTGCTCGGTCACGACGCGGCACCACGGTCCGCACCCGGCCGGCGGTGACCGGCCGGACCTGCGGCGCGAGGTGCCACGGGTCCAGTCTGTCACTCGCAGGCCCGGGCGCCGACCGGACCGGGCGCACCCCTACCGCACGATGGACCGCAGCAGGCGCAGCGCCACGGACAGGGACGAGATGTCGTCCTGCTCGAGCAGGTTGACCTCGGCGAACATGTTGCTCGCACGCTGGAGCTGGTCGGCGTTCAGTTCCTGCCAGGCCAGGAGGCGCTCCCCCGCGTCGCGGTCCTGCATCTCACGGGTGGCGCGCATGACGGCGACGGAGATGTCGGCGACCGTGGAGTAGAGGTCGTCGCGCAGCGCGGCCCGCGCCAGGGCCTGCCAGCGGTCCGTGCGCGGCAGTGTGGTGATGCGCTCGAGCAGGTCGTCCACCTCGAAGCGGTCGTACACCGCGTAGTACACCTTCGCGATGTTCTCCACCGGCTCGTCGACCCTTCGGGTGCTGTAGGCGATGTCGAGCAGCGCGAAGGACTCGAACTGCTCCGCCCAGTGCCGGCCGAGTTCCTCGGGCAGGTTCCACGCCGTCGCCGTCGCCGTCGCCTCACGGGCCCGTTCGAGATCGCAGCCGCGCAGGTATTCCGCGAGGCGCGAACGGAACGGGGCGACGAGCGGCTTGAACGCGTCGATGTCCTCGTCCACCGCGGTGCCCTGCTCCACGTGGTTGACGAACCAGCGGACGGCCCGGTCCAGGAGCCGGCGCAGGTCCAGGTGCACGGTGGTCCAGTGATCGGTGGGGAAGTCGGCGGGCAGCGCCGCGAGCGCATCGACGGTCTCGTCGAGGGAGTAGATCTCGCGCAGCGCCACGAAGGCACGGGCGACCACGGGTTCGGGCACCGACGTCTCCTCCATCACCCGGAACGCGAACGTGATCCCGCCCAGGTTGATGATGTCGTTGGCGATGACGGTGGAGATGATCTCGCGGCGCAGCGGGTGCGTGTCGAGCAGGTCGTCGAAGCGCTCCACCAGCCGGCGCGGGAAGTAGCGGCGGAGGGTGCCCCTGAAGTAGGGATCGTCGGCGAGGCTGCTGGCGGACAGCACCTTCGTCAGCTCGATCTTCGCGTAGGCGGCCAGCACCGCCAGCTCGGGCGAGGTGAGGCCCTGGCCGGCGTCGATCCTGCGGCGCAGCTCGGCCGTGGTCGGCAGCGCCTCGAGTCCCCTGTCCAGGTCGGCCTTCTTCTCCAGCCAGTCCATCATCCGCTCGTAGCTCGGACTCCACTCGATGACCCGCTGGCGGTCGTTGAGCAGTAGGACGTTCTGGTCGATGTTGTCCTGCAGCACGAGCTGGCCGACCTCGTCGGTCATCGAATGCAGGAACTCCGCCCGTTCCTCGGGCTGCAGGTGGCCGGCGCGCACCATGCGGTCGACGAAGATCTTGATGTTGACCTCGTGGTCGGAGCAGTCGACGCCGGCGCTGTTGTCGATGGCGTCGGTGTTGAGGATGACGCCCGCGAGCGCCGCCTCGATCCTGCCCCGCTGGGTCATGCCGAGGTTGCCGCCCTCACCGACCACGCGGGCGCGCAGTTCGCTGCCGTTGACGCGGATCGCGTCGTTCGCACGGTCGCCGACGTCGCCGTGCGTCTCGTCCGTGGCCTTGACGTACGTGCCGATGCCGCCGTTGTAGAGCAGGTCGGCGGGCGCGCGGAGGATCGCCTTCAGCACCTCCGGGGGGCTGAGCTTGACCACTCCGGCGTCGAGGCCCAGCGCATCGCGCACCTCGGGGGAGATGGGGATGGACTTGGCCTGGCGCGGGTACACGCCGCCGCCGCGGCTGATGAGGCTGCTGTCGTAGTCCTCCCAGCTGGACCTCGGGAGGTCGAACAGGCGACGGCGCTCGGCGAAGGACGTGGCGGCGTCGGGGTTCGGGTCGAGGAAGATGTGGCGGTGGTCGAAGGCCGCCAGGAGGCGGATGTGCTCGGACAGCAGCATGCCATTGCCGAAGACGTCACCGCTCATGTCGCCCACGCCGACGACTGTGAAGTCGTCGGTCTGCGTGTCGACGTCGAACTCGCTGAAGTGCCGCTTGACGGACTCCCAGGCGCCCCGGGCGGTGATGCCCATGGCCTTGTGGTCGTAGCCCACGGACCCGCCCGACGCGAAGGCGTCACCGAGCCAGAAGTCGTACTCGCCGGAGAGCTCGTTGGCGATGTCGGAGAAAGCCGCGGTCCCCTTGTCGGCCGCGACCACCAGGTAGGTGTCGTCGTCGTCGTGCCGGACCACTCGGGCGGGCGGCAGCACCGACTCGGTGGTCCCCTCCGCGGTGACCGCGGTGATGACGTTGTCCGTGATGTCGAGCAGCCCCCGGATGAACGTGCGGTAGCTCGCCTGGCCCTCGGCGAGCCACGCCTGCCGGTCGACGGCGGGGTCGGGCAGCTGCTTGGCGAAGAAGCCGCCCTTCGCGCCGGTCGGCACGATCACGGCGTTCTTCACGGTCTGCGCCTTCACGAGCCCGAGCACCTCCGTGCGGAAGTCCTCGCGCCGGTCCGACCAGCGCAGGCCGCCGCGGGCCACCTTGCCGAAGCGCAGGTGGACGCCCTCCACCTGGGGCGAGTAGACCCAGATCTCGAACTTCGGTCGCGGGAAGGGCGCGCCCTCGATCCGCGACGTGTCGAACTTGATGCTGACGTGCCGCTTGTCCTGGAAGTAGTTGGTCCGGAGGCTCGCCTCGATGAGGTTCGCGAAGGTCCGCAGGACGCGGTCCGCGTCGAGGGTCGGGACGCCCTCGAGGCCTTCGTCGAGCGACCGGCGTGCCGCCTCCACGGCCACCGAACGGTCGCCGTCGAGGTCGGGATCGAAGCGTGCGCTGAACAGTGCGACCAGCGCACGGCCGACCACACCGTTGCGGCGCAGCGTGTCCGCGACGAAACCGTAGGAATTGGTGTTGCCCATCTGGCGCATGTACTTGGCGTAGGCGCGGAGGATCAGCACCTGGCGCCAGCCGAGCTCCTCGCTGAGGACGAGACGGTCGAACGCGTCGGACTCGCTGTTCCCCGTGACCGCGGCGCTGAACGCGTCCTGCAGCAGCGGGGCCGTGGCGAGCGGTGAGATACCGGCGGGGTACTTGAGCCCGAGATCGTAGAGGAAGAAGGCCCGTCCGTCCGACCGGGTGATCTCGAACGGCCGCTCGTCGAGCACCTCGAGGCCCAGGTTGTGGAAGTACGGGAGGATCTGGGTGAGGCTCTTCGCCTCGGTCAGGTAGAGCTTCAGGCGGGCGTCCGCGGCGTCGCCGGACTCCGGCCCCTCCGGCACGTAGACGTGCAGCTGCGGTGCCCCCGAGTCCGCGTGGGCCAGTTCCTCGAACCGGGAGATGTCCTCCAGCGCGTCCTCGACCTCGTAGTCGACCCGGTAGCCGGCCGGGAAGGAGTCCGCCCACAGTGCGGCCAGGCGCTGGGCGGTGTCCTGCTCGAACCTGTGCTGCGCCACCTCCACGATGCCCTCGGGCCAGGAGCGGGCCGCCCGGACGAGGCGTTCCTCGAGGTCCGCGGCGTCGACGGCGGGGATCTCCGCGCCGCGCTGCAGCCGGATGCGGAAGAACAGGCGGGCGAGCGCGGACTCGCTCATCCGGGCCTCGAAGTCGATCGAGTCCGCGTCGAGCGCCGCCCGCAGCTCCTCCTCGATCCGCTGGCGGACGCTCGTCGTGTAGCGGTCGCGGGGCAGGTAGACGAGGGCGGACATGAAGCGTCCGTAGACGTCCGGGCGCAGGAACAGCCGCGTGCGGCGGCGCTCCTGCAGTCGCAGGATGCCGAGGGCCGTGGACACGAGGTCCGAGACGTCCACCTGGAACAGCTCGTCGCGCGGGTACGTCTCGAGGATGGAGAGCAGGTCCTTGCCCGAGTGGGAGTCGGACGGGAAGCCGCAGCGCTGCAGGACCTCGGAGACCTTGTCGCGGACCAGCGGCACGTTGCGGACCGAGCCCGTGTACGCACTGGTCGCGAAGAGCCCGATGAAGCGCCGCTCGCCGTTCACGTTGCCCTGGGCGTCGAAGCTCTTGATGCCGATGTAGTCGAGGTAGGCGGCGCGGTGCACCGTCGAGCGCGAGTTGGCCTTGGTGATCACGAGTGCGCGGCGCTCCCGCGCCTTCGCGCGACCCGCGGCCGTGAGCTGCTGCAGCTGTCCGCCGCCGCCGCCGTGCCGCAACAGGCCGAGGCCGCTGCCGTCCCGCACCCGCAGGGCGTCGGCACCCTCCTCGTCGACCACGAGCTCGTACTCCTTGTAGCCGAGGAAGGTGAAGTTGCCGCCGTCGAGCCACCGCAGCAGCTCCTGCGCCTGCCGCAGGTCGGGGATCGCCTCCGCGCCGGCGATCGAGTCGAGCGACGCCTCGATGGACCGGACCGTCTGCCGCATGGCCGGCCAGTCCTCGACGGCCGCGCGCACGTCGCCCAGCACGCGGTGGAGGCCGTCGATGATCGCCGCCTTCGCGGCGGCGTCGGGGAGCCGGGTGACCTCCACCGAGATCCAGGACTCGATGTGGGTGGTGCGGCCGCTCAGTCCGGCGAACTCGCCGATGTTGGGCAGCGCGGCGGTGTCGCCGCTGGATGTGCCGGCCGTCGACGGTACGCGCTTGAGCGCCGTCAGGGCGTGGGACCCGTCCGCCCGCACCGCGAGGAAGGTCGGGTGCACCACGAGCTGGATGGCCGCGTCCTGCCGCACGAGCTCGGCCGTGACGGAATCGACGAGGAAGGGCATGTCGTCGGTGACGATCATGACCACGCTGGAGTTCCCCTGGTCCATGACCCCGATGGCGGCGGTACCCGGCTCGCGGGCCTCGGCGAGGTCCCTGTGCGCGAAGGCCCGCTGGCGGAGATCGGTGGGCTGGTACCCGACGGCGTCCTCGCGTGCGAGATGCTCGAAGTAGTGCTCTACGAAATCCTCCCGCGACGTGTCCGAGCTTGACTGATCCGTTGTCCTGGATCCAGACGACATGGGAAGGGCCTCCGTAACGAAATGAAAGGCCGCTTCATTGCGACCTCTTACCAAGGAAGCCTATCCGGGTTGCCTCGAAATCTCACGTCGCCGAGCCGTCGGAAGGGGCGGCGGCGCCGCCCCTCGGCGACGGGCACCTCGGCGAGCTCCGCGATCGCGATCCGCAGTGCCGAGGCGGGCGCGGTCTCCAGCAGTGCGGTCCCCGCCAGCAGTGCCCGGTCGGCGGCGGCGTGGTCCACGGGCAGGAAGGCGGCGATCCCCGCCGACGGGCCGAAACGCTCCCAGGCCTCCCGCAACTGCGCCTCCGGGGCACGCCCGACCGCCGCTGCCCGCACCCTGTTGAACACCACGCGGGGCGCGGCGGTCGGTACCGCGTCGGCGAGTTCGGTGAGCGCCTTCACCAGGCGCGGGACGCCGATGGTGTCCGCGCCGCCGACGGCGATCACGGAGTCGGCGAGCTCGAGGCAACGGAGGGCTGCACCGTTGCGGCGTGGTGCGAGGGTGTCGAAGCTGAGCTCCTCGTCCGCCTCGAGGCAGAAGCCGCAGTCCACCACCGTGACGTCCGCGAGGGAGCGGGCGGCGTCGAGCACCTGTGCGAGGGCCGCGGGGCGCAGTTCCGGCCAGCGGTCGGGTCGGGTGATTCCCGTCAGGACCTGGAGGCGGCGTCCCTTGATGGCGACGCTCACCGCGATCCGTCCGAGGATCGAGCTGGAGAAGCCACCCTGGTCGGCGAGCCTGCAGGCCTGCGCGAGGCCTGCCGATTCATCGAGCAGGCCGAGCGAGGCGCCGATGCTCGCACCGTAGGTGTCCGCGTCGACCAGCAGGACGGACGTGCCGGCGACCGCCAGTTCCGCGGCGATGTTGATCGCGACGGTGGTGCGGCCGGGGCTGCCCGCCGGCCCCCAGACCGCCATGATCCGCCCCTCCCCCGGCTTGTCGGCGACGTCGGCGGGTGGCGGCCCGGTGGCCTCCGGCCGGTGCAGCGGATCGGCGTAGGCGAGGGCTCCCCGTGGCCGGTCAGCACCGTCCCCGAACGACGCGACGGCCCGCGAGACCGCGTCCGCGAGTGCCGCAGGCCCGACGGTGGAATCGACGTACTCGACTCCCTCGATGGCGTCCGCGGCCGCGGCCCCGTCGGTCAGCGCGACGACGGCGACCCCGGCGAACCGCAGCCGGTCGACGAGGGAGGCGGTCAGTTCCGCCGCGCCGGGAGCGAGGATGGCGGCCCGCGCGAGGCCCGACTGGCATGCGGCGACGAGCTCCGGCAGGTCCTCGCAGCGGCGCACCACCGTGACCGGGCCGCGCAGCTGTTCCAGTCCGGGGACATGGGCGCTCGCGGCCGCCCCGAGCGTGACGACCGGGATATTCACGAACCCGCACCGGGGTTCAGGACGACGGCGATGCGGGCGTCGTTGGAGAGCGCGTTGAGGAGTTCGGGCATCGCCCCGTCGTCGACGAGCACCTGCACAAGCGTCGAGGCGCTCCCGCCCAGGGCGGACTCCCCCACGGTCAGCTCCGCCACCTCGGCGGCCTCGAGCAGCAGCCGGGGTTCCTCGTACGTGTTCGTGTCGGTCCGGAGCGACACCCAGACGTCCACGCGGTCGCCTGCCTCGGTTCCCGTGGGCAGCGGGTCCTCGACCGAGAGGCCCACCGGTTTCCGGTCCAGTTCGTCGGCGGTTCCGAGCGCCGCGGACGGGATGAGTTCACCCTCGGTGACGAGCCTCGTGGCGACCGCGCCGTCGGGGATCCCGCCGGAGACCGGCAGGTAGGCCCCGGCGGAACTCGCCAGACGGACCGGGACGGCCACGAGGTCGTCGGCGGACACCGCGGCGCCGACCGGGATGTCCCGGCGCGCCGAGTACACCTCGGTGGTGGTGTCCTGGCTGTCCAGGAGAGCGACGACACCGGCCGTGGAGGCGAGGACGAGGAGCAGCCCGATGAGGAGCCGCGGGTCCTTCCACGACGGTTTCTTCAGCCGCGGGGCTTCGCCTGGTCCTTGTGTGGCGCGCGTGTCGATGCTCACTGTCATCCCCCCAAAAGACCGGCGCCACCCGATCGGGGCTCGGTCCTGCCATTCTGGCCCAGCAGGGGGCCGAAAGGAACCGAGCAGCCGTAAATCGGATCAAAGTGTGGAGATCCTCTTCAATCGGCATCTCCGGTGGCACACTGGAGGCATACCCGAAGTATCAGGAAAGGCGGACCCGTGGCCGAGCGGCGTTTCCTCACCCTCGCCGATGTGGCCGAGGTGCTCAACATCAGTTCATCCCAGACCTACGCCCTCGTCCGGTCCGGTGAGCTGCCGGCCATCCAGGTCGGCGGTCGCGGCCAGTGGCGCGTGGAGACCCGCGTCCTCGAGGAGTACATCGCGAAGGCGTACGAGAAGACCGCGTCCGCCCTGGGGAACGACCCCGAGAGCACGCCGGTCCTCTGAGCCGCGGACGTCCTGCTCCTCACGCGCTCGGCGCGGCGGACTCCAGGACGTCGATGGCCGCGAAGGGCACCGTGAGGACATCCCGCACGTGGGCTGCGCGCCTCTCCTCGCCGGCGACCACCAGCCCGAGTTCGAGGAAATCTGCGCCGACCCTGTCGATCACCCCGCTGTAGCGCGACGCCGTCGCCAGCCACAGCGCCACCTGCGCCCTGTCCCGGGACAGGGCCCGGAGGGCGGACCCGAGACCGACCCGCGCGTGGACACCCGACGGCGGCTGCCCCACCCCCCGCGACCCAGCCCGCGGACGGCCTGCAGCGACGCGAGCGGCACGATGACCGAGCGACCCTCCACCGCCAGCGTGACCCACCCGGCGCCGACGTGCGTGAGGACACCGGAGAGGAAACGCCCTCCCGTGGTGGAGACGCCGACCGGCATACCCACGTGACCGAGGAGCCGCTGCACCAGCGTCAGGCGGGACTGCTCGATCCGCGTCCGATCCCGGATCTCGCTCTCCTGCACGGCCGTCGTCGCCGAGCGGAGTTGTGACTCGAGGTCGTCGAACAGGGCATCCCAGCGCATCACCCCACGGTAGGCCGAGCCCGGATCCTCGTCAATCGCGACCAGAAAAAGCGAGTAGCCCCAAACGTAGACAAATGCCGTTCGGTCTCATCAAACTTGTGCCAAAGGAGGAATGGGCATGAAGAGGGACGATACGATCCAGGCAGGCCTGGTCCTCGCGTGCGGGGCGGTGGCGGCAGCGGCGGGACAGCTCCTGTCGACGTCGCCACGGGAGCGGGACATCGACGGCGCCGTCGGAGTCCTGCTGTCGATGCTCGGAGCGGGTACCGTCGGCCTCTGGGTACTGGCCCTGGGGCTGGCCGTCGTGGCCGAGCTGCTCCAGCGCCGCGGCCCCTCATCCGCCGCGACGATCGTCCGGCGGTGCACCCCGGCCGTCATGCGCCGGATCGCGGCCGGTCTTCTCGGGGTCAATCTCCTCGCCGTGCCCACCCTCGCCCAGGCCGCGTCGAGCGGATCGGACGGCAGCGGTAGGTCCCACGCCGCGGGCATCCTTGCATCGGGCAGCGATCCCCTGGCAGCCGATGACGGCGCTCCCGCCGCCACGGGCGCCCCGACCCCCTCCGGCTCGCCCTACTGGTCACCGATAGCCACCGCCGGCGAACGGTCAGGCAGTGAACCCGAGCCCGTCTCCCCTTCCGGGGAGCCCTCTGCCGCAGCTTCCGCAGGGCCCCACGTGCCCACCCCGATCCCGCCGGCCTGGGAGCCGTCCCCGATACCGGCGGGCGGCAGTCTCCTGGTCCGCCCGGAGAGCAGGACGACGGCCGGGGCGGCGGAGGTCGTCGTCGCTTCCGGCGACTCCCTGTGGTCCATCGTCGCCGGGCGCCTCGGTCCGCTCGCGACGGCAGCGGATGTGGCGGAGGCCTGGCCGGCCTGGTACGACACGAACCGCGCCATCGTCGGGGAGGACCCGTCCTTCCTGCTGCCGGGCCAGGTCCTGAAGGCTCCGGCACCCTAGGCCGGAGGGAGGATCACCGGCCCCACCCCACGAGAGCTCCCGAGCTCGAGAGCTGCAGGACACCGGCACGACAACTCCACCGTCGGCGTGCCCGTGCGGCGGAGGAGACCGCGCTTCCGCCCCCGGTGCCGCGGACGACCGTCAGGATGTTTCGGAGAGGACAACGCATGCCCGTCGTAACCCAGCTCCAGCACACCAGGGCCGCCCAGCTCGCCCACGCCAGCGGCGCCCCTCGCCCCCTCCTGCCGGAAGCAGCCCGACGAGCCGACGCCGCGCCGGGCGCGCTCTTCGAGCTCCGGCCCTCCGCCGACCCGCCGGACAGCACGGACCCGGTCGCCGCCGCCGTGCCCGGTCCGGCCGACCATGGCGCCGGAGCCCTCGCCACGGGTGCCGCAGTCGAGGAGCCAGGGCTCGAGGACGGCCGGAACCCGGTCGACGACGCGGGTCCGGCCGCGTCGGCGCCGGCGGACGCGGATCCCGCGGCGGTCCGCCGCATCGCGGGCATCGCACGTTCCGTGGCCCTGGGTGCGCTCGAGGTGCTCGGCGGGTCCCGCCCCCTCCAGCAGCTGGCGCGGTGGCTCGACCCCGAGAACTACGAGCGGCTCCAGTTGCGGGCCAACCTCGTGCGCTGCATCAACGATGCGCCCGCCGGCCGCGGGGCTGAGACGGCACCGAGCGCCCACCGCCACGTCATCGTGCGCTCCGCACGCGTGTGCCCCGTCGGCCCCGGTGTGTACGAGGCGTCCGTCGTCGCCTATGACCAGAAACGCGTCCGCGCCGTCGCTCTTCGGATAGAGCAACGGCGCGGAGCGTGGCGGGTGACCGCCCTGGAGATCGGCTGACTACTTGCGCTTGGCCTTCTTGCCGCCGGCCGCAGCGGCCTGCGTCCTGTTGCGCTCGACGTGCATCTCGGCCTCGCCCTGGGCATTGGGCGCCGTGAAGTTGAGCGTGGCCGGCTTCGCCGGGGCCTCCAGGCCTGCAGCCTTGATGGTCGGCGCCTGCACCACGTTCCGTCCGTCGGTCACCCCGGGCAGTCCGGTCTGTGCCGGCGCGGAGGTCTCGACCTCGAGATTGAAGAGGTAGCCGATGCTCTCCTCGCGGATCGACTCCATCATCGCCTGGAAGAGGATGAACCCTTCGCGCTGGTACTCGACGAGCGGATCCCTCTGGGCCATGGCCCGCAGACCGATGCCCTCCTTCAGGTAGTCCATCTCGTAGAGGTGCTCCTGCCACTTCCTGCCGATCACCGACAGGACGACGCGGCGTTCCAGCTCCCGCATGGACTGCTCACCGAGGGACTCCTCACGCGCCTGGTAGGCGAGCCTGGCGTCGGAGAGGATCTCCCCGTGCAGGAAGTCGCGCGTCAGGCGTGACTTCCCGCCCGCTTCCTCGATGACCTCGTCCGCGGTGAGCGTGATCGGGTACAGCGTCCTGAGGTTGGTCCACAGCAGCTCGTAGTCCCAGTCGTCGCCGTGGCCCTGCTCGGTGGCCTCGTCGACCATCGCGGTGATGACGTCCTCGAGGAAGAACTGGACCTTCTCCTTGAGGTCGCCGCCCTCGAGGATCCTGCGGCGGTCGCCGTAGATGGCCTCGCGCTGGCGGTTCAGGACATCGTCGTACTTCAGTACGTTCTTGCGCTGCTCGGCGTTGCGTCCCTCCACCTGGCCCTGCGCGTTCTCGATCGCCTTCGAGACGAGTTTCGACTCGAGGGCGACGTCGTCCGGCATGGTGGCGCTGTTCATGATGCGCTCCGCCCCTCCGGAGTTGAACAGCCGCATGAGATCGTCGGTCAGCGACAGGTAGAAGCGGGAGCGGCCGGGATCGCCCTGGCGTCCCGAGCGTCCACGCAGCTGGTTGTCGATGCGCCGGGACTCGTGGCGTTCCGTGCCGAGCACGTACAGTCCGCCGAGGTCGCGGACCTCGTCCTGCTCGGCCTTCACGGCTTCCTTCGCGGCCTCGAGGGCGTCAGGCCACTGGGCCTCGTACTCCTCGGCGTTGTCCGCCGGGTCGAGTCCCAGCTTCTCGAGGGTGGCGACGGCGTTGAACTCCGCGTTCCCCCCGAGCATGATGTCGGTGCCTCGTCCGGCCATGTTCGTCGCGACAGTCACGGCGCCCTTCCGGCCGGCCTGCGCGATGATCGCGGCCTCCCGGGCGTGGTTCTTCGCATTCAGGACCTCGTGGCGCACCCCGGCCTTGGCGAGCTGCTTCGAGAGGTATTCGCTCTTCTCGACGCTCGTGGTGCCGACGAGGACGGGCTGGCCGGTCTCGTGGCGCTCGATGATGTCCTTGACGACGGCGTCGAACTTGGCGACCTCGTTCTTGTAGATCAGGTCGGAGAGGTCCTGGCGTGCCATGTCCTTGTTGGTCGGGATGGGGACCACGCCGAGCTTGTAGGTCGACATGAACTCGGCGGCCTCGGTCTCGGCGGTACCCGTCATGCCCGAGAGCTTGTCGTACAGGCGGAAGTAGTTCTGGAGCGTGACGGTGGCGAGGGTCTGGTTCTCGGCCTTGATCTCCACACCCTCCTTCGCCTCGATGGCCTGGTGCATGCCCTCGTTGTAGCGTCGCCCGGCGAGGATGCGCCCGGTGTGCTCGTCGACGATCATGACCTCGCCGTTGAGGACCACGTAGTCCTTGTCGCGCTTGAACAGCTCCTTGGCCTTGATGGCGTTGTTCAGGAATCCGATCAGCGGCGTGTTGGCGGATTCGTACAGGTTGTGGATACCGAGGTAGTCCTCCACCTTCTCGATCCCGTCCTCGAGCACGCCCACGGTGCGCTTCTTCTCGTCGACCTCGTAGTCGGTATCGACGGTCAGCTTCTGGACCACCTTCGCGAACTCGTTGTACCAGCGGTTGACGTCGCCCGACGCCTGGCCGCTGATGATGAGCGGCGTGCGGGCCTCGTCGATGAGGATCGAGTCGACCTCGTCGACGATGGCGAAGTTGTGTCCGCGCTGCACGAGCTCGGCGGCGCTCCACGCCATGTTGTCGCGCAGGTAGTCGAAGCCGAACTCGTTGTTCGTGCCGTAGGTGATGTCGGCCGCGTACTGTTCACGGCGTGTCGCGGGATCCTGCTTGGAGAGGATGCAGCCGCTCGTGAGGCCGAGGAAGCGGTAGACGCGGCCCATCAGGTCCGACTGGTACTCCGCCAGGTAGTCGTTGACCGTGACGACGTGGACGCCCTTACCGGTCAGCGCGTTCAGGTAGGCGGGGGCGGTCGCGACGAGCGTCTTGCCCTCGCCGGTCTTCATCTCGGCGATGTTGCCCAGGTGGAGGGCCGCGCCGCCCATCAGCTGGACGTCGAAGTGGCGGAGGCCGAGGGTACGGCTCGAGGCCTCGCGCACGGCGGCGAACGCCTCCGGCAGCAGGTCGTCCAGGGTGGCACCGTCCGCGTAGCGCTTCTTCAGCCGGTCGGTCTCTCCGCGCAGCTCCGCATCGGACATCTCGCGGAATTCGTCCTCGAGGACATTGATCGCGTCAGCGTAGTTCCGGAGTCGCTTCAGTGTCTTCTTATCGCCGGTGCGGAGTACTCGTTCAAGAAGTGATGGCACTGGTATCTGCTCCCAATCTGATGCTGCCCAAAGATGGCGTATCTAGTCTACGTGAGTGACGTCCGGTGCCCCGCTTTGGTTCCCGCTCGGAACCGACGTCGCCGCACCACGTGTCCGCTCAGAGTAGCCTGCCGACCTGTACGGCAAGCGCCGGCGCGAGGTCGCCCCGGTCGGAGACGACGACGTCGGCCAGGCCCAGCCACCGCGCGAGCAGGCGCAGCTCGTCGGCGAGTTCCGCGGCGGTGTCCGCGGGAGCATCGGGTTCCCCGTGGCAGGCATGCACCATCAGGCGGTTCGCGGCACGATCCGCCTTGAGGTCCACCCGGGCCACGATGGCATCCCGCAGCAGGAACGGCAGCACGTAGTAGCCGTGGACCCGCCGGTCGGCCGGGGTGTAGATCTCGATGCGGTAGTGCATCCCGAAGAGCTTCTGCAGCCGGCCGCGTTCGAAGACGAGGGAGTCGAACGGGCTCAGCAGGGCCCTCCCCCGCGCCTGCCGCGGCAGGACGGCCGCGGGGTCGAGGTACCACGGCTCCGTCCCGCCGTCGACGGACACCGCCTGCACCGCGCCCACGCCCACGAGCCCGTCGAGGGCTTCCCGCGTCTGGCGCACGGGTGTGCGGAAGTAGTCCGCGACGGAACGGGCGGGAGCGACGCCGAGCGCCTTCACGGCCCGTCCGGCGAGCACCGCCAGGGCCTCCGCCCGGTCCGGTGCGGCCGTGGCCAGTGCGGCGTCGGGCAGTACCGAGGCGATCGGCGCGTAGAGGCGTTCGAACTGGGGCGTCCGGCCTGCCGACCCGATCTCGCCCCGCGCGAAGAGGTCCTCCAGGACCCGCTTCGCCGCCGTCCATCGCCACCCCCAGCCCTCCGCGGGCCGCGCGGTGTCCGCGCCGAGCTCCCGCTGGATGCTGGCGGCGGTCAGGGGGATGCCGGCGGCGAGGATGCCGCTGATCCCCGCCTCCAGCGCGTCCCGGACGTCGGCGGGGACGCTCGAGGCGCCCATCCAGGTCCGCCGTTGCCAGACGCGCAGGTGCGGGAAGAGCTCGGGTGGGACGAGGCTTGCCTCGTGGGCCCAGTACTCGACGAGCCTGCGCGGACCCCGGGAGTACAGGGCGTCGAGGTCCGCGGGGTCGTAGGTGCCGAGGCGCGAGAACAAAGGCAGGTAGTGGGACCGGGTAAGGACGTTGACGGAATCCACCTGGAGCACCTGCAGGCGCTGCGCCGCCGTGGTGACGGCTCGGCGCGACGACGGCGCTTCGATGCGCGGCCGGTGGAGGCCCTGTGCGGCGAGGAGGATCCGCCTGGCCTGGGCGATGGTGAGATTCGGCATGGTCTCCTGCACGGCACTGCCCCCGCGCGGTGCGCGGAGGCAGTGCTGATCGGACGTCGGGATACGCGGGCGCTGCCCGCCCGCTGCGGTGCCTAGGCGGTGGCGGTCTCCTTGGCCCGGTAGGCGAGGAGTTCCTCCTGCGGCTCCTCGGTTCCTTCGGCGCACTTCGAATCGAGGGTGATCACGCCGTAGGTCCAGCCCTGCCGCCGGTACACCACCGAGGGTGCTCCGGTCGCGGAGTCGACGAAGAGGTAGAAGGCGTGTCCGACGAGCTCCATGTTGTCCACGGCGTCGTCCAGTGTCATCGGGGTACCGGAGAAGACCTTCCGGCGGATCAGCACGGGCGAATCGCCTGCGGGGACGTCGTCCGGGGAGGCGTACGAGTCGGCGTCACCGGCGTCGTCGGTCTGCGCCACCGGCTCGGTGGACGTCGGCTCGATGACCGGCGTCTCGAGGTAGATGGGCTGGGCGGGATCGGCCGGTTCGAGGTCGGCTGTGGCGACCCGGACGGCCACCGGGGTGTGCCGGCCGTGGTGGACCTTCCGGCGGTCCCGGGCGCGGCGCAGGCGCTCGAGGAGTTTCGCGTAGGCGAGGTCGAAGGCCGCGAACTTGTCGGCCGCGGAGGCCTCGGCGCGGACGACGGGGCCCTTGCAGAGGACCGTCAGCTCAACCGTGAGGGAGGTGTCCGCCATGCGTGCACTGGGCTCCTTGGTGATCTTCGCGTCGACGCGCTGCACCTTGTCGCCGAGCTGCTCTATCTTGTCGATCCTCTCCGTCGCGTACTCACGGAAACGGTCGGATACCGCCAGGTTTCGACCATTGATCACAAATTCCATGGTGCCCTCCACATCGCTAGGTGACACGACGACGGCTGTGGCATTGAGCAGAGCCGCCGCCGACGGATACGGACCATCTCTGGGTACCCGTCTCATCACGTTAGTTCACGCTCCTGCTTTATTCACCCTCCGACGCCCGGCAAGTTCCGGTAGCCTGCCGGGAGTTCGTCAGGCGTGCGCCCGGACCCTTTTGCTGCGGGCGAGGATGTCGCCGCGAGGACGACGGCCCCGAGCACACGAGCACCGGCCGCGGTGAGGACACGGTGCACCTCGCCGACCGTCGCACCGGTGGTGAGGACGTCGTCCACGATGATGCAGTCCCGGCCGACCAGGGCACCGCGGAGGCGCCCGACGGCCATGGAGTCCAGCACGCCGGCCCGCCGCCGCCGTCGGCCGAGCCCCTTCTGGCCACCCCGCAGACCGGAGAGCACCGCCGACGCGGAACGGCCGAATCCCGGCATTCCTCCCTGCTGGAGTGCTGTCAGCAGACGCCGCGCCACCGGGAGCTGCCGGACCGCGGGCGCGAGCACCGTACCCCTCGGCAACCCTCCGGCGCTGTCGAGGCGGGCCAGGAGCAGCATCAGGGGATCGTAGCCGCGCCTGCGACGCGACGAGGCCCGGGTGGGCACGGGCACCAGCAGGACGGGCCCGGACGACCACGGTCCCGGTGATCGCGCGAGGGCGGCATGCAGCACTCCGCCGAGGGCCGCCGCGAGGGGCCCCGCCAGATCCACGTGCCCATGGTTCTTGAACGCCAGCAGGACCACCGACACGGCGTGGCCGTACCGGCCGGCGGCGAGGACGGGCAGCGGGCCGAAGCCGTCAGTGCCCCGCTCCGGCGGGTGCCGCCCGGGTGCCGGAGCGTCCCTCCGCCCGCCGGGCGCGTCGGGGGGGGCGGGGCAGCTGTCAGCGGGACGTCAGGCAGCGACTCGGCCTCCGCTTCGGCGGGAAACGGACGCGCCGTCGCCAGGCGGAACGCGCCGAGGCACTCCGGGCACAGGGACGTGTCCCACCGGCCGCAGACCACGCACGACGACGGCAGGACGAGGGCGGCGAAGGCGGCCAGGGCGCGGGCGGCGCGCTGATAGGCCCGGCCGAACACGACACCGTCGAGGATGCGGGCGACGGTCGGAGCGAGGGCGGGAACGCGCATGCCCCAGCGCATCACGCCGCCGGCGGGCGGCCGTCCGCCGTGCCGCCCATGTGGACATCGTCAGCCCGGGAACGCGGGGTCGCTGACCTTCAGCTGCTCGTCCACCCAGCTGTTGCCGATGCGCCGGTACAGCGTGGCGCCGGCCTGTGCGTACAGCGTGTCCTCGGCATCCGATCCGGCGCTGATGGCGAGGACACCGGTCAGGGCCGCCATGGTCTCCTGGTCGCCGTCGAGCTGCAGGATGACCGGCGTGGCCTCCTCGTCGGCGCTGAGGGAGGACGCGACGATGGTGCTCTGGCCGGCCCAGGCCGCGGTGTCGATGTCCCCGGTCACCGGCAGGGCCAGCGGCGTGGTGAGCGTCTGCGGGATCCCGTCCGGGGATCGTGTGATCCCGGCGATGAGCAGTTCGCTGGTCCCATCGCGATCCGCGACGATCAGGGCCCGCGACCCGTCCCGGGAGACGCGCAGTTCGTCCACCCTCCGGTCGCCGAGCCAGCCTGCGGCGAGGACGGCCGCGTTGGCCTCCGTCCCGCCGGGCGGGACGGCCAGGATGGAGCTGCGCCCCCCGGAGGCCCTGGTGGTCCACACCCAGTTCTCCGGGTCGAAGGAGGGCCGGGTCAGGGCCGTGCCCGTCACGACCCCGCGGGCCTCACTGCCCGGCGCGGAGACGAACAGGGTGCTCCTGTCCCCGTTCACGAACGCGTAGGCACTCCCGGACACCGAGGTCGCAGGCATCCGAGGCTGCAGCTCGGCGACGCTCGGCATCCCCTCGATCGGGACGGTGGCCCCGTTCCGCACCCGCACCAGCTCACCGTCCGCCACGGCCACCTGCTCTCCCCCGACGTCGGGGGTCAGCTCGGGGACCACGAGTTCCGGGGCGGGATCGCCGAGTTCGATGGGCCGGCCGCTGGTCATCTGCACCGAGGTGACATCGTTCAGGCCGAGCAGGTTGGCCTGGAGCTGCTGGTTCATCTGCTGCAGGCCGAGGCTCGTGGCGTCCTCGAGGACCTCGGACGAGAACTCCACGGACGCCGTGCCGGACGTGATGGGCACCGAATCGCGGGCCAGCGTCACCCCTTCGCGGAAGGCGCTGGTCACGGAGCCCTGCAGGTACGGTGCCGGGCCCGAGAGCATGGCGCTGACGATCCTGGCGGTCACCCCGGTCCGCCGGACGAACCAGCGGGCGTCCGGGACCCAGTAGCGGTAGTTGCTGCTGTAGAAGTAGAGGTTGTGCGAGATCAGGAGGTCCCGTGCACTGCTCTGGGCGAGCATGATGCCGTCCGGGATGTCGTCGATCCGCCATTCTCCCGATACCTGCACCATCCGGACGCCGAGCGTCTCGGAGGCCGGGAGGGCGCTGTTGGTCCGCAGTCCCCGGGAGTCCACCGTCCCGGTCGTCTCCAACTGGATCTGGTAGACGCCCTCGGTCTCGCGCTTCTCGACGCGCGGATCGGACCGGAACAGGACGATCCGCTCCTCGGGTTTCCATGTCTTCGCCAGTTCGGGGGTCAGGAACTGGCGGGCCACACTGTACCCGTCCCCGGCCCCCGTCCCGGCCGTGATGAAGTCCCGCAGGATCCGCTCGGGCGTGGCGCCGGGCGCGGGTCCCACGGGGTCGAACGCGGGCGCGACGGCGTCGACCTCGGGCTCCGCCGCCGGGATGACCCCGACCGGTCCCCTCGTCGGGATGGCCGAACAGGCCGTCAGCACCATGAAGCACACCACCAGCAGGGCGGCAACAAGTGCCGGCCGCCTCCTGCGGACGGAACGCTCGGCCCGGGCGCGGGTTCTGGTCCTACTGCGTCGCACTGCTCTCCCTCGTCGTGGCCCCGGTGTCCTCACGCGTCCCGTCCCCTGCCTCGTGCGATGCCCCGTGCCGTGGTTCTCCGGCGGACCCCGTCCGGTCCCGGACCGCTCCCGGAGGCAGTGCCAGGGGCGACGACATCAGGACGGAGCCCTGATGCCGCGGCAGCGTCAGGCGGAAGCATGCACCCTCACCGGGCAGCCCCCACGCCTCCAGCCAGGCACCGTGCAGCCGGGCGTCCTCGGTGGCGATGGAGAGCCCCAGCCCGCTGCCGCCCGTGGTGCGGGCGCGTGCCGGGTCCGCCCGCCAGAACCGGTCGAAGACACGGGAGGCCTCCAGGGGTGTCATCCCGATCCCATGGTCGCGTACGGCGACCGCGACGGCCTCCGGGTTGCATGCGATGTGGACCTCCACGGGTCGCGCCTCCCCGTGCTCGAGCGCGTTCACGATCAGGTTCCGCAGGATCCGGTCGATGCGGCGGCCGTCGGCATCGACGATGCACCGCGACTCCGTCGACACGATCGACAGCTCGGTACCGAGCCGCTCCGCGAGGGGCCGCGCGCCGTCGATGGCGTGCTGGACGAGCTGCACCACGTCCACGGACTCGGCCTCCAGGACCGCCGCCCCGGCGTCGAACCGTGAGATCTCGAGGAGGTCCGCGAGCAGGGCCTGGAAGCGCTCCACCTGGTCGAACAGGATCTCGGCGGAGCGCTTGTTCACGGGATTGAACTCGTCCCGGGCGTCGTGCAGGACCTCGGCCGCCATGCGCACGGTGGTCAGGGGGGTGCGGAGTTCGTGCGACACGTCGGAGACGAAGCGCTGCTGCATCTGGGAGAGCTGGGCCAGCTGGGTGATCTGGTCCTGCAGGCTGGCCGCCATCCGGTTGAACGATGCTCCCAGCCGCGCCACCTCGTCCTCGCCGGTGACCTCCATGCGTTCCTGCAGCTGCCCGGCGGCGAGCTTCTCCGACACGGACGCGGCATGGCCGACCGGCAGCACCACGCTGCGGGTGACGTACCAGGTGACCCCGCCGATGACGAGCAGCAGGACGACGCCCACCAGCCACAGCACGCCGTGGATGGAGTCGAGTGTGGCCTGCATCGAGGACAGGTCGTAGTACACGTAGAGCGCGTACGGGCTGCGCTCGGGCGGCAGTTGGACCTGCGTCCCGAACGCGATGCCCGGCGCGTCCGGCTCACCGTTCTCGGTCACCGGGATGGTGATGGGCGCCCAGTACACATCCTGCCCCGCAGCCACGGCCTGCTGGAGGTCGTCGGGGAACATGCCCGCCGTCGCCCCGTCCTGGCTCACCGTCGTCGGGATGAAGAGCCCCTCCCCGGCGGTGATGGGCACCAGCATGGCCTGGCGGGGTGCGTTCGTCCTGCTGCCCACGAGTGCGTTGACGGAGTCGAACACCAGCCGGCTCGTGGTGTCGCGGTCCGTCGCCGAGGAGTCCCGGAAGACGGCCTTCGTGGAGGTGAGGGCGGAACGGGCCTCCGCGCTGAACTGGTCGAAGCGCTCGTCGTAGAGCGCACTCGCGATCTGGTTCGAGAGGAAGCCCCCGACGGCCACGAAGGACACGGAGGTGAGCAGCATCGTCGCGACGACGGTGCGGAACTGCAGCGAACGGCGCCAGCTGCGCGCGATGGAGCGCAGCAGGGTACGGAAGCGGTCGACGCCGTCCTTCAGCCGGCCACCGGCGGGTCGGTGGAGCGCGGCACCGTCGGAGCCGGGGTCCGAGGGCGTCCCGGATGCGGGAGTGGTGCCGGGCTCGGAGGTGCGGCCCCCCGCACCCTCCGTGTCAGCCCTGTCCGGCCTTGTAGCCGACACCACGCACCGTCAGGACAATCTCGGGTGCCTCGGGATCACGCTCGATCTTCGAGCGCAGCCGCTGCACGTGGACGTTGACGAGCCGGGTGTCGGCGGCGTGCCGATAGCCCCAGACCTGTTCGAGGAGCAGTTCCCGGGTGAACACCTGCCACGGCTTCCGTGCGAGGGCCACCAGCAGATCGAACTCGAGCGGGGTGAGCGAGACCCGCTCACCGGCGCGTGTGACCTCGTGGCCCGCGACGTCGATGCCCACATCGCCGATCCGGAGGGTCTCGGGGGCCTTCGACTCGGCCGGGCGCAGCCGGGCGCGCACGCGGGCGACGAGCTCGGCCGGCTTGAAGGGCTTGGGGACGTAGTCGTCGGCGCCGGATTCGAGGCCCCGGACGACGTCGGAGGTGTCAGACTTCGCGGTGAGCATCACGATCGGGAGGTCCGACTCGCTGCGGATCTGGCGGCACACCTCGATGCCGTCCATGCCGGGCAGCATCAGGTCCAGCAGCACGAGATCCGGCTGGGTCGCGCGGAACACGCCGAGCGCGGCCGCGCCGTCGGCACAGAAGACGGGGTCGAATCCGTCGTTGCGGAGGACGATGCCGATCATCTCGGACAGGGCCTCGTCGTCGTCGATCACCAGTATGCGAGCCTTCATACCCCCATACTGTCCCATCGGGCGTGCAATGTCCCATCAGCCCCACCGTGTGCTGGGCGGAAGAAGCGCAGGTGCGGCGCAGGTGCAGGTGCAGCCCGTGATCAGCCGGCCGACGCGGTGGCCCGGCCTATGATGCAGGAGGGGAGCAGCGGACGGACCTCCCCGGAGCATCGACCGAGGGGACGCCATGAGTGATCAGGTGAAGGGTCAGCCGGACGACGGGGTGCCCGGCGGCGCACCGGACGGACGGGGCGACGGCGTCGAACCGCCCTCCCGGTCCTCGTCCGCGCCGCAGTCCCCGTGGCAGGCTCCGGGCGCGCCCGCCCCCCACGACCAGGGCCGGCCGGCGCAGTCCTGGCAGTCCCCCGGGCCGCCGCAGGGACCCGGACAGCCGTCGGGCCAAGGCTGGGGTCCGGGCTACCCGCCGCAGGGACCCGGACAACCACCGGGCCAGGGCTGGGGTCCGGGCTACCCGCCGCAGGGACCCGGGCCGGCCGGCGGCCCGTACGGTTCCCGCCCCTTTGCCGCCGGGCCCCTGTACCAGGCGCCGCCCAAGCCAGGCGTCATCCCCCTCCGGCCGCTCGGGCTCGGCGAGATCCTCGACGGTGCCTTCCAGGCATGCCGGAAGAACCCCGTGGCGACGTTCGGCACGGCGATCCTCCTGCAGGCCGTCGTCGCGCTGGTGACCGTCCTCCTGCTCGGGAACGTCATGTCGTCCTTCGAGACCCTCGAGGCCGAGAACCCGACTCCGGACAGCATCATCGCGGCCTTCGCCGGGTTCGGTGCGGTGGCCGGCGTGTCGGGCGTGGTGTCAGCTGTGGCACTGCTCGTCCTGCAGGGCATCCTCGTCGTCCCGATTGCGCGGGCGGTCATCAACCAGCGGACGTCCTTCGCGCAGGCGTGGCGACTCGCCCGCGGGCGCATCCTCCCGCTGCTCGGTTTCGGCCTCCTGACCTTCGCGGCAGGGCTCGTGGGCCTCGTGCTCGTCGTCGGGATCTCCGCGCTGGCCATCCTCGGCCTCGACGAGTACTCGGCCCTGCTCATCGTGCCGCTCGTGCTCGGCGCCGTGGCCCTCCTGGTCTGGGTGAGCACCAAGATCGTCGTCGCACCGGCGGCGCTCATGCTCGAGGGGACCGGTCCGTGGACCTCCGTGAAGCGGTCGTGGGCGCTGACCGGCGGCAACTGGTGGCGGACGTTCGGCATCGTCCTGCTGACGAGCATCATCGTGTCGATCATCGCCTCCGTCATCTCCGCGCCCCTGACGTTCGCCGTGTCGCTGATCGTCGGTTTCAGTAGCAGCGCGTCCGCGGCGCCCGACGCCCTGGACTCGCTTCCCGTACTCCTTGCCACCCAGGCCATCACGGCGCTCTTCTCCGCCATCGGCTACGCCTTCCAGGCCGGTGTGACGTCCCTCCTCTACGTTGATCTCCGTATGCGCCGTGAGGGCTTCGACGTGGTCCTGATGCGCGAGCACGAACGCGGCGGATCGACACCGGGCGGTATCCCCGGCGGCCCGTCCGGTACCTCGTTCGGCTACCAGCCGGGAGGCCCCGCGTGACACGTCCCCGCGCCGAACCGGTGGTGTGCGACGGCGGGTGCCCGCGACGACCGGTCCGCGCATGCTGATCGCACCGGACGCAGACGAGGCCCGCAGGCTCCTGCAGGAGGAGCTGGCGAAACCGGCCTACGTGGAGGCACAGCCCAACATCTTCGAACGCATCCTCGCCGAGTTCCTGCGCGGCATCGGCAGGCTCCTGGACGGGGTGGAAGGCCTGGGGGCCGGGCCCGGGACGCTCCTGGTGGCGGTCGGCGCGGCGCTGGTCATCGTCGTGGCCGTCGTGCTCATCAGGCCGCGCCTCAACGCACGCGGGCGGAAGCAGGACACCGCTGTCTTCGACGACGGCGCCCGGCGCTCGGCGGAGCATCACCGTCGCCGGTCCGCAGAGCTCGCGTCGGACCGCGACTGGAACGGCGCTGTCGCCGAGCTGCTGCGCGCGATCATCCGATCCGCGGAGGAACGCGTCGTGGTCGAGGAGCAGGTCGGGAGGACGGCCACGGAGGCGGCCGGGCAGCTCGGAGGAGCGTTCCCGGCCCTGGCGCCCGACATCGCCCGGCTCGCCGACCTCTTCAACGAGACCCACTACGGCAGCGGCACGGCCGGGGCGGACGACTACCGGCGCGCCGTCGAGCTCGACGGGCGGCTCGCGTCCGAGCAGCCCGGCCGCCGCACCGGCACGACGACGCCGGCGGCACCGCGATGACGCGCGACGCCCAACCGGCGCACGCCCGGAGCACCGCTGTGCAGGGGACCGGGATCCAGCGGGCGACGTCCTCCGGCGGGGCGGACGGGCGACCCGCCCCTCGATCCGCCGTCGGGCCGGGGTCCGAGCACATGGGTGACGGCGGAAGCGTGCTCGCGACCACCCGCCGCCGCCTCCGCCGCTCCGTGCCCCTGCTGGTCGGCGCCATCGTGCTCGCGGTGATCGTCCTGCTCAACCTCCTCCCGGGACAGGAGGAGGACGACGGTCCGCTGTCCCCCGGCAACGCGGCACCCCAGGGCGCGCGCGCAGTGGCGGAGGTCCTCGCGGCCGAGGGTGTCGACGTCGTGCGCGTCGAGTCGTTCGAGGACGCGCTGGAGGAACTGGACGCCGGACCGGCGACGCTGTTCCTCAACGATGCACGGCAGTACCTCAGCGCCACCCAGGTGGCGGAGCTGGCCGACGCATCGGGCCGGGCCGTCCTCGCGGCCCCGGCAAGCCGGCAGCTGACCGCGCTGGACGAGGAGTTCACCCTGCTCGGCTCCGTACCCCTGGATTTCGGTGACACGCCCGCGCTCGCCGCGGAGTGCCAGGACGAGGCCGCGACGGCGGCAGGTACGATCTCCGCGACCGGGACGGCCTACTCGGGCGGCATCGAGTGCTTCCCGACGCCCGTCGTCGGCGTCACCGACGACGGCAGCGACGACGGCAGTGACGACGGCAGCGGCGGCCTGTACACCACGAGCGCCGACGGGGCGGTGGCCGTCCTCGGGGCGCCGTCGGTCCTCTCCAACGAGACGATCACGGAGGACGGCAACGCCGCCCTCGCCCTGCACGCCCTGGGATCCCTCCCGACGCTCGTCTGGTACGAGCCGACGGGCGCGGACATCGTCGCGAGCGGTGAGGGCATCGATCCCCGGACGCTCCTGCCCCCGTGGGTGGACCCGCTCCTGGTCTGGCTGCTCGTCTGCGCCGTCCTGGCGATGGCCTGGAAGGGACGACGCCTGGGGCCGCTGGCGGTCGAGCCGCTGCCCGTCGTCGTCCGTGCGGCCGAGACGGCGGAGGGCCGCGCCCGGCTCTACCAGGACTCCCGGTCTGTGGCGCACGCTGCGGCGAACCTCCGTGCCGCCGCGCTCACCCGGATGGCACGCCGCCTCCGCGTGGACCGTTCGGCCCCGCCGGGTGAGATCCTCGACGCCGTGGCCCGCCACAGCGGCCGGCCCCGCACCGACCTCGAGCGGCGACTGCTCGACCACACCCCGACCACCGACCGTGAGCTTGTGCTGTGGGCACAGGAGATCCTCGACCTCGAGAAGGAGATTCGATCATGAACGATTCCGCCGGCTGGCAGGACGGGCCCCTGCAGGCGCCGTCCGCCGCACCTCGCTCCGGGTCCGACCAGGCGACGCGTATCGCGGATCGGGACCGGATGCCGGACCAGGAGACGGACCGGATGCCGGACCAGGCGACGGGCGGGGCGTCCGACCGGGTTCGCAACCCTGCGGACCATGCCGGCAGTGACGACCACGACGGCGAGAGCGCCCGGGCCGCGCTCCTGCGGGTCCGCACGGAGGTCGGCAAGTCCATCGTGGGGCAGGACGCAGCAGTGACCGGCCTCCTCATCGGCCTGCTAGCCGACGGGCATGTCCTGCTGGAGGGCGTCCCCGGCGTCGCCAAGACCCTGCTCGTCCGCACCCTGGCGACGGCCCTGGCCCTCGACACCAAGCGCGTGCAGTTCACGCCGGACCTCATGCCCGGCGACATCACGGGCTCCCTGATCTACGAGTCGAAGACCGCCGAGTTCACCTTCCGCGAGGGCCCTGTCTTCACCAACATCCTGCTGGCCGACGAGATCAACCGCACGCCGCCGAAGACGCAGGCGTCGCTGCTGGAGGCGATGGAGGAACGCCAGGTGTCCGTCGACGGCGTCTCGCGCCGCCTGCCCGCACCCTTCATCGTGGCCGCCACGCAGAACCCGGTCGAGTACGAGGGCACCTACCCCCTGCCCGAGGCGCAGCTCGACCGTTTCCTGCTGAAACTCATCCTGCCCCTCCCGGGCCGCGACGACGAGATCGAGGTGATCCGCCGCCACAGCGTCGGCTTCGATCCGCGGAACCTCGGCGCCGCCGGCGTCCGGGCCGTCGCCGGCGAGGAGGACATCGACCGGGCCCGCGCCGCGGTCGCGCGCGTCGCGATCGCCCCGGAGGTCCTCGCCTACATCGTGGACGTCGTCCGGGCCACGCGGTCCTCGCCGTCGTTCCAGCTCGGGGTGTCGCCCCGCGGCGCGACCGCCCTGCTGAACACGTCCCGCGCCTGGGCCTGGCTGTCGGGGCGCTCGTTCGTGACCCCCGACGACGTCAAGGCCCTCACGCTCCCGGCGCTCCGTCACCGCGTGGCGCTGCGGCCCGAGGCGCAGATGGACGGCGTGAGCGTCGACGACGTGCTCGGCGGCATCCTGAACACCGTCCCCGTCCCGCGGTAGGGTCCCTACCCCACCCCCTCCGAGCGCTGCTGCGTCCGGAGCCGAGAGGAGCTCCCGTGGTTCTCACCGGCCGCCTCGTCCTGCTGGCGCTGCTCGGCGTCGTGCCTGTCATCCTGTTCCCGGGTGCGACGTCGATCCTGCTGTGGGCGGCGCTCCTCGCCGCCGTGACCGCCGTCGATCTGTCCCTCGCCGCATCACCCCGCCGGGTGGGGATCGTGCGTGAGCTCCCCGACGGCGTGCGGCTCGGCGAGGAGTGCCGCAGCGCCCTGGTGCTGCGCAACGACACCCGCAGGCCGCTGCGCGCCAGGGTGCGTGAGGCCTGGCAGCCGTCGGCCGGTGCCGTCGACCCGGAGCAGTCGGTCCTGGTCCCGCCCGGGGAGTCGCGCCGCATGGGGGTCCTCCTCCGCCCCGGGCGCCGCGGGATCCTCCGCGTGGAGACGGTGACCATCCGGGGCGCCGGTCCGCTCGGGGTGGCCGCGCGGCAGGTCACGGTCACGGCCCCCGGCGCGCTCCGGGTGCTCCCGCCCTTCGCCTCCAAGCGGCACCTGCCGTCGAAGCTCCGCCGCCTGCGCGAGCTGGACGGCCGGTCCGCGGTGCAGATCCGGGGCGCGGGCACGGAGTTCGACTCGCTGCGCGACTACGTCCGGGGCGACGACGTGCGCTCCATCGACTGGCGGGCGACGGCCCGACGGCGCGACACCGTCGTGCGGACCTGGCGCCCGGAGCGTGACCGGCGCGTCGTCGTCGTGCTCGACACGTCGCGTACCTCGGCGGCGCGCGTGCTCGACGAGCCGCGCCTGGACACCGGCATCGAGGCGGCGCTGCTGCTGTCCGTGCTCGCCGAGCGTGGCGGTGACAAGGTGCACTTCCTGGCGTTCGACCGCCGGCTGCGGGCACGCGTCGATTCGACGGCGAAGGGCAACCTGCTCGGCTCGCTCGTGGCGGCGATGGCCCCCCTGGAGGCCGAACTGATCGAGGCCGACTGGTCACGCCTCCCGGCGCAGGTGCGGGCCGCGTCGCCCCACCGCAGTCTCGTGGTCCTGCTGACCTCGCTCGACTCGGGGGCCGTCGAGGAGGGCCTGCTGCCCGCGTTGCCGGGCCTCACCGAACGCCACGTCGTCGTGGTCGCCTCGGTCCGTGATCCGCGGCTCGAGGAGATGGCGGCCGACCGGTCGACGGCGGCGGCGACGTTCCGTGCTGCGGCTGCGGAGCGTGCCCTGCTGGACCGGGCGGCGGTGGCCGACCAGCTCCGCCTCGTCGGGGCGGAGGTCGTGGACGCGGTTCCCGCGGAGCTCCCGCCGCTCCTCGCGGACACGTACATCAGGCTCAAGGCCGCCGGGCGCCTGTGAACGGCGTCGGCTGCCCTGCGCCTGCGGCGCTCCGAGGGCCGGACGTCCGCAGCGTGATTGACTGGTGGTCCGAGCGACGGAAGTGGGCGGCATGACCTCGATCTACCAGCAGGCGATGGGCAGCGACTTCGGCCGCCTGCAGCCGGAGCTGCGCGAGTACTTCGGGCTGCACGCCGGGAGCGGCCTCGCCGGCCACGGGCGCGGGGTGTTCGACGTCGCCGGATGCCCCGCGTGGTTCGCCCGGCCGGCCTTCCGCCTCACGGCCCTCGAGAATGCGTTCTTCCCCGAATACGGCGACGACGTCCCTTTCACGATCAGGAACTACCCGCACACCGACCCGTTCGGCCGGCCGGCGCTCACGGCCCGCCGTGAGCTGGACTTCGGGACGGCGCTGCGCGTCTTCGAGGACACCACCTCCCTGCAGGACGGCGTCCTGACCGACTACGTGGGCCGGCACCGCCGGATGGCCACCCTTCTGACCTGCACCTCGACGGACGACGGGCACATCCGCATGGTGTCCTCGCAGACCCGGGTGTTCGCGGGCATCCGCCTGCCCCTGCCCGACGCCGTCGGTGCGCTCGCCTACGTGGAGCAGTGGTGGGACGACGACACCGGTGCCTTCCGGATCAAGACCCGGGTGGTCCACCGACAGCTCGGGACCCTGCTGGTGTATGCCGGGGCCTTCGACTACACGCTCGAGGAGTTCGACGGCGTCCTGCCCGCCGACGCGCGCCCGCGGCGCTGGGAGCAGCGCGTCTGACGAGGGGCGCGTCCGACAGCGGCGTCGGCCGCCGGACGGCCGGTCAGCCCTCGACGCGGACCTGGTCCAGCGCGTCGGCCACCTGCGCGAGCCGCGTGAGTGCCCGGGTCGCCTCGCCGGGCGTCGAGGATTCGAGCCCGGGTCGGGTGGTCACCGTCAGCACTCCGAGCGTCGAGACGGGCAGACCGACGCGGCGCCATGCGGCGAGGACCGACTCGGCCAGGACCCTCACCTGGGGAAGGGCGGCCCGCGGATCGAGGATCGCGAGCTCCAGCAGCCGGCCCGCCTCGATGTCCTCGGCGAGTGCCTCCCAGCGCCGGTCGGAGATCCGGGGCAGATCCAGCGAGAGCGCCGAGGCGGTGCTGGAGCGGGCCGCGTCGAGGGCGACGTCCCCGCCGCCCGGGACGAGCACCGTACGGGCGGCACCGGCGGCGAGGGCGGACCCCGTCACGAGGTCCCATGCCTCCGTGGCCTCCCGCCGGTCGACGGCGCGCAGCGTGCGGTAGCCGCTCGCGGTCGGCACACGGCCGGTGAGGATCTCCTCGGCGTCCGGCTCGTCGAGCTGGAGGAGCAGTTCGGCTCCCCGCGCGACGGCGGACACGCGGCGCACGAGGTCCGCGGCCCCCGAGGCGAGCGATGCATAGAGTTCCCGTCGGGCCCCGTGGTCGATCAGGACGCGCTCGCCGTTGTGCAGGTGGACGCCGGCCGCCAGGGAGAGCGGGCCCCGCAGGTGCAGCTTCAGCCGCGGTGCGGGGACCTCCTCGGCCCCGGCGATGTCACCGAGGGCGTTGATGTCGGAGGACAGGGCCGATTCGGCGCGTCGCTGATCCCTGCCGGGGCGCTGCACGAGGCGCCAGCCGTGCGGCTGCAGGTCGAAGGGCAGCTCATCGAGCACCCCAAGCGTCCGCCCGACGGCGTCGCTGCCCGGTCCGCGCGCGGGCAGCGACGGCAGGAAGGGCAGGTTCGCTCCCCCGAGCTCGCCGCGCACGGCCCGGTTGGCCTCGAGAGGGTCGGTGCCGGGCCAGTCCCCGGCGGATGTCGCTCCGACGGACCGGACGGAGGGCTCCTCAGGCATGTGTGCCGGAGATCCCGGTCGCAGGGCTCGACGGCGCGGGGGCACCGGCGCTCGTCGGCGTGGAGGCACCCGCCGGGGCGGTCGGCGCCGAGGCACTGTCCCGGGAGGGGCCGGCGGGGGCGGCGGTGTCCGCGCCGGGCCGGCGGTTCTCGGAGATCGCCTGGTGGTGCCGGATCACCTCGGAGATGATGAAGTTCAGGAACTTCTCGGCGAAGGCCGGGTCAAGCTGCGCCTCCTCGGCCAGCATGCGGAGCCGGGCGATCTGCGCGGCCTCGCGCTGCGGGTCGCCGGGCGGCAGGTCGTGCTCGGCCTTGAGGTGTCCGACCCGCTGCGTCGCCTTGAAGCGTTCGGCCAGCAGGTAGACGAGCGTCGCGTCGATGTTGTCGATGGAGCTCCTCACCGAGAGAAGCTCCGCCATCACCTCGGGGGCCACGTCTCCCGCGAGTGAACTGGCTGCCGGGTCGAAGCCGCTGCGTGGATGCGTCATGAGTCCAGTCAAGCAGAAGCCGGGGGCCCTCCGTGAACTGCGACTAGCCTGCCGCGGCCAGCTCGGGACGGAGGGCGGAACGCGCCGAATCGATGGTCGCCTGCCCGAGCACGCGCGTGCCCTGGTACAGCACCACCGTCTGGCCCGGTGCCACACCGCGCATCGGTTCGATCAGGCGCACCACGAGCTGCTGGACCCCGTCGGCGGACTCGACCGTCGCCCGTGCCGGCACGGGATCGCCGTGCGCCCGCACCTGGGCGGTGCACTCGAACTCCTCCCCCGTGCGTACCTCGGCGATGGGCAGACCCGCCCACGAGACCTTGATGCCGCGCATCTCGTCGATCGCGAGCAGGTGCTCCGGTCCCACCACCACCTCGTTCTGCTTGGGACGGATCTCGAGGACGAAGCGCGGCTTGCCGTCGGCGGCGGGCGTGCCGAGCTTCAGTCCGCGCCGCTGGCCGACCGTGAAGGCGTTCGCCCCGGGGTGGCTGCCGATCCGCTCACCGTCGACGTCGAGGATGTCACCCTCGGTCATCTCGATGCGCTCCTCGAGCCAGCCGCGCGTGTCGCCGTCCGGGATGAAGCAGATGTCGTGGCTGTCGGGCTTGTTCGCGACCGAGAGTCCCCGCCGCTCGGCCTCGGCCCGTACCTCGGCCTTCGACGGCGTCTCGGCCAGGGGGAACATGGAGTGCTTGAGCTGCTCGTGCGTCAGCACGCCGAGCACGTAGGACTGGTCCTTCGCCCAGTCGGCCGCGCGGTGCAGCTCCGGGTTGCCGTCGGCGTCCTCGACCACCTTCGCGTAGTGGCCGGTGCACACGGCGTCGAACCCGAGCGCGAGCGCCTTCTCGAGCAGGGCCGCGAACTTGATGCGCTCGTTGCAGCGCATGCAGGGGTTCGGGGTGCGTCCCGCCGCGTACTCGGCGACGAAGTCGTCGACGACGTCCTCCTTGAACCGCTCGGAGAAGTCCCACACGTAGTACGGGATGCCGAGGATGTCGCAGGCGCGCCACGCGTCCCGCGAGTCCTCGATGGTGCAGCAGCCGCGGCTGCCCGTCCGGAGCGTCCCCGGCATGCGGGAGAGGGCGAGGTGGACGCCGACGACGTCGTGCCCCGCCTCCACGGCGCGTGCCGCCGCCACCGCGGAGTCGACTCCGCCGCTCATCGCTGCCAGTACCCTCATGAGAAACCCGTTCCTGCCGTCTGGATGGTTGATGCGTGCCCGGCCATTCCCGCCTTGCGGGCGCGGGCGTAGGCTCCCCCGATGGCCGCCACCACGGCGTCAACGTCGGAGGCCGTGGATGTATGCCCCAGGCTGAACCGCTGGGCGCCGCGGGCCTCGTCCTCCGTCAGCCCCATCGCGAGCAGCACGTGCGACGGCCGCGGGACCCCGGCCGTGCAGGCGGAGCCGGTCGAGGACTCGATCCCCGCGAGGTCGAGGAGGAACAGGAGGGAGTCGCCCTCGCAGCCCGGGAAGGTGAAGTGGACGTTGCCGGGGAGCCGCGTGCCCTCCGGGGCGGGGTGCGCGACACCGCGCAGCACCGCGTCCGGCACCTCGCGGAGGATCCCGTCGATGAGCCGGTCCCTGAGACCCGCGAGGCGGACGGACTCGGCGTGGAGGCCGGCGACGGCGTCGTCCGCCGCTGCGGCGAACGCGGCGATGCCCGCGCCGTCGAGCGTGCCCGAGCGGATGTCGCGTTCCTGCCCGCCGCCGTGCTGCACGGGCGTGAGCGAGACGGCACGGCCCACGAGCAGGGCACCGACGCCCACCGGACCCCCGATCTTGTGGGCGCTGACGGCCATCGTGGCGAGTCCGGACGCGGCGAAGGACACCGGGAGGGCCCCGAACGCCTGCACGGCGTCGCTGTGGACCGGGACCCCGTAGCGTGCGGCCTCCTCGACGACGGCCCGCACGGGCTGCACGGACCCGACCTCGTTGTTCGCCCACATGACGGTCACGAGCGAAACCCTGTCCGGCGCGTCGGCGAGCGCGGCGCGCAGCGCGTCGAGGGACACCACGCCTGCCGCGTCCACGGGCAGCCAGACGACCTCGGCACCCTCGTGCCGCTCGAGCCATTCGACGGTGTCCTGCACGGCGTGGTGCTCGATGGAACTGCAGAGGATCCGGGTCCGGGCAGGATCCTCTGCCTGGCGCGCCCAGTAGAGGCCCTTGATGGCGAGGTTGTCCGCCTCGGTTCCACCCGAGGTGAAGACGACCTCCGAGGCGTGTGCCCCGGCCGCCGCGGCGACCGTCTCCCGGGCCTCCTCGACGGCGCGCCGGGCACGACGGCCCGAGCCGTGGAGGGAGGAGGGGTTTCCGCTCCGGCTGAGTTCGCGGGTGAGTGCGGCGAGCGCCGGCGCCGAGATCGGCGTGGTCGCCGCGTGATCGACATACACGGGCATACCCCAATTCTACGGGCGCCACACCGGGGAGCCGATCCCGGCGGCGTCCGGCCTGCTCCGCACACGGCGGTCCGCCCAGCACGCAGTGGTACAAAGACAGCATGGACAGTCAAGCAGCGGCTCCTTCATCGCCCGGCACCTACCTGCCGGGCCTCCGGCACGCGACCCATACCTTCGGCGCGCGCACCGTGGACTTCGACCGGCAGGTGGCGCTCATGGCGGTCATCAACCGGACACCGGACTCCTTCTACGACGGCGGTGCGACCTTCGCCCTGCAGGCCGCCGTCGACGCGTCCCTGAAGGCCGTCGAGGACGGCGCCGACTGGGTCGACATCGGCGGGGCGCCCTTCTCCCCGGGCGAGCCGATCCCCGCGGCGGAGGAGGCGGACCGGATCGTGCCCGTCATCGCGTCCGTGCGGGCGGCATCCGACGTCATCATCTCCGCCGACACCTTCCTGCCCGAGGTGGCCCGGCAGGCGCTCGCCGCCGGCGCGAACGTGGTCAACGACACGACGGGCCTGCGGGATCCGGACCTGGCGGCCGTGGTGGCCGATGCCGGCGCGCACCTCGTCATCACCCACAGCCTCGCCGAGCCCCGCACCGTGTACCCGCGGCCCACCTACGGTGACGTGGTGGGCGAGATCGTGGATTTCCTCCTGCGCAAGGTCGACGACGCCGTCCGGCTCGGCATCCCCGAGGACCGCATCCTGCTCGACCCCGGACACGACCTCAACAAGAACACCCTGCACTCGCTCGAGATCACGCGCCGGTTCTCCGAGATCGCCGGCCTGGGCTTCCCCACCCTGGCCGCGGTGTCCAACAAGGACTTCATCGGCGAGACCCTCGACCGTCCCAAGCGTGAACGGGTGGAGGGTTCCCTCGCCGCAGCCGTCATCTGCATCCTCGGCGGGGCGCGCGTGGTCCGGATGCACAACGTCGCGGCGTCCCGTGCCGCCGTCAACCTCACCGAGGCGGTCCTCGGGTGGCGGGAACCGGTCTACCTCCGCCACAACATGGGCGACGTCAACGAGCCGGTGACGCCGTGATCACCTCACTGATACCCGCGTCCCCGGGAGCGGTCGACGACGGCGCGCTCCACCGCCTCTACGCGTACCCGCCCACCGACCGCCCGTTCGTCCGGTTCAACTTCGTGGCGGCCGCCGACGGCGCCGCGACGAGCGGCGGTCTCTCCGCGGGCCTCGGGAACGACGGCGACCAGCGCATCTTCGCGGTCCTGCGGCGCCTCGCCGACGTGGTGCTGGTGGGCGCGGGGACCATCCGCGCGGAGGGCTACGCGGGCAGCCTGGTCGACGACGACGCACGCGCGTGGCGCTCCGCCCACGGTCTTGCGGCGCACCCGGCCGTCGCGGTCATCTCCGGCAGCCTCGACCTGGATCCGGCCGGTGGGTTCCTCGGCGGCGCCCCGGTCCGGCCGCTGATCCTCACCAGCGCGGCCGCGCCCCCCGACCGGCGGGCGGCCCTTGCGGAGGTCGCCGACGTCGTCGACTGCGGCGGGGACACCGTGGAGGTGCCCGCCGTCCTCGCGGAACTGCATCGGCGCGATCTGCTGAAGGTCCTGTGCGAGGGCGGCCCGGCCGTCTTCGGCGGCTTCACCCGCTCCGACGCCGTCGACGAGCTGTGCCTGTCCATCAGTCCGCTGCTCGCCGGGGGCGACGGCCCCCGCATCGCGGCCGGCGGCGGCCCGGAGGCACCCGTGGCCCTGACGCTCGCATCGCTGCTGGCCGAGGACTCCGCCCTCTACACGCGGTACCGGCGCGCCTCCTGACCAGTTCCGGCGGCGCGGCGGCGCAGCGGAACGGTCAGAGGGGAACGGTCAGAGGGGAACGGTCAGAGGGGGACGGTCAGACGGGGACGGTCAGACGGGGACGGTCAGACGGGGACGGTCAGACGGGGACGGTCAGACGGGAACGGTCAGACGGGAACGGTCAGACGGGAACGGCCAGACGGGAACGGCCAGGAGGCCGGACCGGGCGTGCGCGGGGCTCAGGAGCGGGGCGGGACCACGGAGACACGGCTGCGGACGTCGGTGACGGCGGCGGCCAGCTGGTCGTCCGACGGGCAGGAGACCGTGAAGGCCATGCCGGTGCGCAACCGGTGGAACAGCCGCAGGGACACGGCGCTCGCGGGGGCGGAGCCGGTGGCCGGCTGGACGTAGGTGAGGAACTCGATGCCGGCCGAGGCCTCTCCCGGGCTCTCGCCCCACAGCCAGGTCGTCGTCGTGAGGTATCCGGGGACGATGCTCGGATCGAGGAACTGGAAGAGCGCCTCCGTGGACGCCCTGTCGTCACCGTCCGCCACGAGCGGAGTCTGCAGCCCTGTGTAGCGCAGCGAGGCCCGACATCCCGCGCCGTTCTCGTACACGGATTCGCCGTTGACCATCATGGTGCGCTGGGTCCAGCCATCGGAGCGCGTCATGCCGTCCGAGAACGCGACGCTCTCCCCTTCCGCGATGTACCCGCCCCGGGCGAACGTCATGTCCTCGCCCGAGATCTGTGCCCGCGTGAGCGGGGGCAGCTCCGGTGCAGCACCGGTGGGGGCGGGCGTGGGGGCGGGGGTGGATGCGGTCGACGACGAGGCGGCCGGCGTCGCGCCCGGGCCCAGCGGCACCTCGATGGTGCAGGCCGAGACCGGCACCAGCAGACCGAGGGAGGCGAGGGCCGCCCAGCGCCGGTTCCGCCACCTGCTACGCCCCACGTGCACCGTCCTGTCCCCCGATCAGCAGCACGACCTCCGCGCGCCGTTCCCACTGTAGTGCCGGCCGTGCATCCCGCAATGGGCAGGGCTCCCCTCCCGCCATGGGGTCATCACGCGGTCATCACGCGGTCATCACCGGGTCGAGACCGGGCCGCCACGGGGGCGCCACGGGGGCGCGAACTTACCCGCCGCGTCCTCCGTTGTACCTATGCCCATCCACGCCCGGCCCTGCCCGGCCGCTTTTGTCCGGTACCACCGGTGCCTCTAGTCTCAGGGGTACCCAGGCGGTCCCGGCCGGCCCGGATCCGGCTCGTCCGGCAACGGAGAACCCCCACGAAAGGCCTGATCGATGCCAGAGGCACCACGGAAGTCGTACTACGACATCCTCGGCGTGCCCCCGGGAGCCGACACCAAGGACATCAAGGACGCCTACCGCCGGGCTGCCCGTGCAGCGCACCCCGATCTCGGCGGGACGGCCGCCCGGTTCCACGACGTCGCCGTCGCCTACGAGACGCTGAGCGATCCCCGGCGCCGCGAGAAGTACGACGCGGACACCGGGCGGGCACGGCCGGCCGCTCCCGCCCGCGACACGGGCGCCCGCCGGAACGGGGCCCCGCAGCCCGCGTCCACGCGCACGCGGGTCGAGGACGAGGACGCCGCGAAGTCCCCGCCCGAGTACCTGCCGCCGTTCTCGCCGTCCTCCCCGCCCGTCGTCCCCCTGATCGCCGCCGGCCGGCAGCTGCACGGCACCGCCCGGCAACCCGGCATGTTCGCGCGGCTCTCCACCGGAACGCGCGCCCGGGTCGACGGGGAGCTCCGGACCTCGGCCCTGCTCGAGCGGGCGCTGCTGCCCACCTACCCGGCCGCGCGCCTCGTCAACGGCGTCGCCTTCGACGACCGGGAGAGGACGTCCGCGGGTTCCATCCTGCTCGCCGGTTACCGGATGGCCGTCATCGACTCCTTCACCGCCCCGCCGGGCAATTTCTCCTGGGACGGCCGCGCCCTGCGCCACCAGGGCCGGCCCGTCGACCTCCAGGTGCCCCGGGTGGTCCGGGCGGTGCAGGAGCTGTTCCCGGACTGCAACGTGACGGGATGGCTCGTCATCCACGGAGCACCGGACAATCCCTTCGCGCCGGTCATCGACGTCCCGCCGGGGTTCGACCGGTCGCCGGGCGTGGTGCAGGTCGTGAACGCGGGCACCGCGGTGCGGACCATCCGGTCCTTCCTGTCCTCGGGACCGGCGCCCAACGTGGTGCAGCTCCCCGTGCTCGCGCGCTTGCTGGCCGCGGCCGGAAGCTAGGATGAACCGGTGTTCCGCATCCTCTTCCACACCCCCGAGATACCGGGCAACACCGGTGCCGCCATCCGCCTCGCCGCCGTCGCCGGCGCCGAGCTCCACCTCGTGGAACCGCTCGGGTTCTCCCTCGAGGACTCGAAGCTGAAGCGGGCCGGGCTGGACTACCACGACCTCACGGTGCTCCACGTCCATGCGAGCCTCGAGGACGCCTGGACCGCGCTGCAGCCCCGCCGGGTGTTCGCCTACACCTCCGACGGCGACGTGTCCTACACCGACATCGCCTACGACCCCTCGGACGTCCTGATGTTCGGCAGGGAATCGGACGGACTCCCGTACGACGTGAAACACGACGAGCACGTGACGTCCCGTGTCCGCGTCCCCATGCTCGCCTCCCGCCGATCCCTCAACCTCGCCAACACCGCGTCGATCGTCCTCTACGAAGCCTGGCGCCAGCAGGGCTTCGCGGGCGCCCAGCGATGACCACCCAGGAGTCCTGATGCCCGCTCGCCATGCCGCAACACTGCCCGACGGCGGTGCGGAGGACTACGACCGCCTCGCTCCGGCCGTCTGGAACCCGGTCAGCAACGCGGTGGTCGCCGCGGCCGACGTCCTCCTGGGCGAGCGGGTCCTCGACGTGTTCGCCGGCACGGGTACGGGCACCATCCCCGCGGCGCAGCTGGCGGGGCCGGACGGGCACGTCGACGCCGTCGACCACTCCTCCGCGATGCTGGACCTCGCGGAGGCCAAGGCGGAGGCGCTCGGCCTCGGCAACGTGTCCTTCCACCGGGCGGACCCGGAGGCCTGGGTCGCCGAGCTGCCGTACGACGCCGTCGTCAGCTGCTACGGCGTCTTCCTCCTCGACGACATGGACGCAGGCATGGACCGGATCGTGCGCCTGCTGCGGCCCGGTGGGCGGATCGCGCTGAGCGCGTGGGACGACGGCGCCCTCGAACCGTTCGGCGACCTCCTCCTCCAGACACTCCGGGACGCGGGAAGCACCGGCACGGAGACCGCGGGCCACCCGCCCGTCCCGGTCTTCGTGGAGAACTGCAGGAGACTCGCCTCCGTGGACCGGTTGACGGACTGGCTGCGTGCGCGCGGGCTGACGGACGTCTCCGTGGAGAAGTTCGGCCTGGCCGTCCCCCTGGACACCGACCGCGCCTGGTCCTTCGCGCTCGGCAGCGCGTACCGGGGGCTGCTGCCGGACGAGCCCGACGCCCTCCAGCGTGTGCGGGAGGCCTTCGCCGAGCGCATCGGCGACACCCTCGTCCTCAACGCCGACTCGCTCATCGCCGTCGGATCCCGCCCGCCCGCCGAGTAGGCAGCGCAGCAGACACCACGCCAGACACCACGCCAGACACCACGGGAGGCGGCGCCCGCGACCGCGCACGAAGCCTCGTCCCGAGCCATCCGTCGGTGCCGCAGCGCCGAATGGTAGGTGTCAGCGGAGAACGAGGAGCAGGCGGGGTGGTGAGATGGTACTGCTGCATCAGGGACGGGGCCCTCGGCCCCGGCACGGCGCCGTCCGCGGTGTTCGGTTTGGGTCGGCGGGCACCCTATGCTGGAGCCCTATGGAAACGCCACGAGTAAGCCGGGTCAGCCCTACCGCTCCCGCCGCGGACGAGTCGGCCGCCGATCCCGCAGGACCCACCCTGACCGACCTGCTGCTGCGGATCGCGCAGCAGGACCGTACGGCTTTCGCGCTTTTCTACGAGCAGACGTCGAGGCGCGTCTACGGCCTCGCCCGGCGCGTGCTCATCGACCCCGAACTCAGCGAGGACGCCACCCAGGAGGTCTACCTGCAGGTCTGGAACACCGCGGACCGGTTCAACCCGGCCATGGGGACCCCGATGGCCTGGCTGATGACCCTCGCGCACCGTCGCGCGGTGGACAGGGTGCGGTCGGAACAGAGCGCCACGGACCGCGAGGCCCGGTACGGCGCGGCGACGCAGACCATCGACCACGACGACGTCGTGGACACCGTCACGCAGCGCCTCGAGGCGGAGGGCGTGGTCCGGTGCCTGGACACCCTCACCGAGACGCAGCAGGAGTCCGTGAAGCTCGCCTACTACGGGGGCCTCACGTACCGCGAAGTGGCCGAGAAGCTCGGCGTCGCGGTGCCGACCATCAAGTCGAGGATCCGTGATGGATTGATCCGGCTCAAGACCTGTCTGGAGGTGACCTGAGATGCAGGACAAGGATATGAACAGACGATTCGCAGACGACCTCGACACGGACCTGGCACGAGGTCACGTCCTCGAGTGGGCGGAGCTGTACGCGCTGGACGCCATCAGCGACGCCGAGCGACGCGTCCTCGAAGCATTCCTCGAGGATGCGGAGCCCGCCGTCCGGGCGGCCTTCACCGAGCGGGTCCGTACCTGCCGCGAGACCGCGACGGCCGCGTATGCGACGGCCGAGGCCGAGCCACCGGCGGATCTCTTCGAACGCATCATGGCGCAGCTGCCGGGCGGCAGCGGCACGGGATCCCCCGTCCGGGGCCTGTCGGCCGTCCCCTCCGTCGCAGCCGATCCGGATCCTGCGCCCGGGGACGGGACCGTCGGCCGGGAGGCGCTTCCTGCCGGGCAGGACGAGCTGGCGAGGCGGCGCTCCGCGCGGACGTCCCTGGGCTCGCGGGCCTCGCGCTGGGTCGTGGCCGCGGCAGCGGCGGTCGTGATCGCCGTCGGCGGCGTGACCATCGCCCAGAACCTTCAGCAGACCACGCTCGAGCAGCAGGTGCTCCAGGCCTCCGATGTCCGGCAGCAGCAGCTCTCCCTCGAGGCGGGCGGCACGGCGGACCTCGCCGTCTCCGGTGAGGAGGACGCCGCCGTCGTGACGCTCAGCGGCATCCCGGCGCCGAGCGAAGGGCATGTCTACCAGATGTGGCGGATCCCCGCCGACGGCGCTGCCCCGGTCTCCGAGGGCACCATGACCGGTGAGGACGTCGCGGGCTCGAAGGTGACCGAGCTGCGCGACATCAGCGGCTTCACCGCGATCGCCATCACGGTGGAGCCCGAGGGCGGTTCGGCGACACCGACGCTGCCGATCGTGGTGCAGATCCCTCTCGGAGCCTGATCCGGGACAGTACCCGGAACGTGCAGCAGGGCCCCGCCGGATGACCGGCGGGGCCCTGCTGCTCCCTGCGGCCGACTGCCGGCGCTGCCCGGCGGACGCCGCCGCTAGAAGCCGGCGATCGTCTCCTCGGTGTTGACCTCGACCACGTGGAAAGCCTCGGCGCTGCGGCCCTCGGGCAGACCGCCGCGACGGGCGTTCTCCTGCAGGATGGCCCGCACGCGCGACTGCATCCGCCCCACATCGGGGTGCTGGCTCCGGTGCGCCGTGATGGCGGCGAGCTTCAGGTCCTCCGCCCCGGTCACGTCCACGAACCGGTTCTCGAGGTGGGCGGGACCGCCGTAGAACCACAGCCACGGGACGCGGAAGCTGCGGAGCCCGGCAGCCTCGAGCTCCGGGTAGGCGAAGGGGTTCTCCACCGCCGGGTACACCGCCCTCGTCACCGCCTCCCCGCATGCGAGGTGGTCGGGGTGGCTCTTCTGGATGCGGTCCCAGCTCCGTTCCGGGTGCATGGACAGCACCACGTCGGGCCTGACCTCGCGCATCCGCCGCACGATCTCGCGGATGACGGCGTCCGTGGGCTCCAGGTAGCCGTCGGGCTCTCCCAGGAAGGTGACGTCGCTGACGCCCACCACTGCGGCGGCGTCGCGCTGCTCGCTGCGGCGGAGGGCCGCGACGCCCGGCCGGTCCTCCGCGGAGAAACCGCCCGCGTCACCATCGGTGAGGATGCAGTAGCTGACGGACACCCCGGCAGCGGTCCACCCGGCGATCGTCGCGGACGCCCCGAAGTCGATGTCGTCGGGATGGGCGGCGAACACCAGCACCCGGGAGATGGCGGAGGGGACCTGTTCGCGAGCCATGCGCTACAGGCCGCGCTTGCGGATCTCTTCGGTGGCCTGCGGCAGCACCGTGAAGAGGTCACCCACGATCCCGAAATCGGCGATCTCGAAGACGGGCGAGTCCGCGTCCTTGTTGATCGCCACGATCACCTTCGAGGTCTGCATGCCGGCCTTCTGCTGGATCGCACCGGAGATGCCCACGGAGATGTACAGCTGCGGGGACACGGTCTTGCCCGTCTGGCCGATCTGGGCCGAGTGCTCGATCCAGCCTGCGTCGGTGGCCGCGCGGGACGCACCGACGGCACCGCCCAGGGCGTCGGCGAGAGCCTCGAGCGGCGTGAAGTCTCCGTTGACGCCGCGGCCGCCGGCGACGATGACCCGGGCCTCGGCGAGTTCGGGCCTGCCACTGACGGGCTTGTCCACCCGTCCCGTCACGCGCGCCACGGCCGCCGGGAGGTCCACGGGGAGGCGCACCTCGTGCGGCGACGACGGGCCGCCCGCCTCGATCGCATCGAAGCTGTTGGGTTTGACCGTGAGGATCGCGACGTCGGTGGTGACGCGGCAGTCCACCGTGTACGAGCCGGCGAAATCGGACTTCGTGGCGGTCAGGTCGGCAGCGAGCGCGACGACGTCCGTGATGACGCCCGCCCCGAGGCGCACACCGAGCCGCGCGGCGATCTCCTTCGCCTCGTAGGAGTTGCCGAGCAGCACGATGCCCGCGCCCGTGGTGCGGACGGCCTCGGCGAGGAACGCCGCCTTCCCCGCCACCAGCACCTCGGACACGGCGGCGCTGTCGGGCCGGTAGACCTGCTGCACGCCGTACGAGCCGACCCCGTCGAGATACGCCTGGTCGGCGTCGCCGGCGAGCGCGACGGTGACCTCACCGAGCGACGCCCCGAGGGAGAGGAGTTCGCGCTCGCTCTTGGCGAGGCTCGCTCCGGCATGGTCGAGGAAGACGAGGACGGTGGTCATGGCGGATCTCCTGGAGGTCTGGATGGGACGGGAGGACGGGCTCAGAGGAGTTTCTGTCCCGCGAGGAAGTCGACGAGCCGGACGCCGGCATCGCCCTCGTCCGTGATGACGGTCCCCTGGTTGCGGGGCGGCCGCGGCGCCGCCGCCTCCACCCGGGTCCAGGACCCTGCCAGCCCCACCTCGTCCTGCTGCAGTCCGATGTCGGCGAGCGACAGGACCTGGATCTGCTTCTTCTTCGCCGCCATGATGCCCTTGAAGTTCGGGTAGCGCGGTTCGTTGATCTGGTCCGTCACGGAGACGACGGCCGGCAGGGACGACTCGATGGTCTCCGCGTAGGTGTCGTTGTCGCGCCGTGCGCTGAGCGTCCGGTCACCGTCCCCGGGTGTGAGCTCGAGCGACGCCGCGAACGTCACCTGCGGCAGGCCGAGGCGCTCCGCGAGCTGCGCCGGGACGAGCGAGGTCTCCCCGTCGGTCGACGCCATGCCGGTCAGGATGAGATCGAAGGGACCGAGGTGCCGCAGGAGTGCGGCGAGCGCCTTGGAGGTGGCCGACGCGTCGGACCCGGTCAGTGCCTCGTCGGTGAGATGGACGCCGTCGTCGGCCCCGATCTGCAGCGACTTCTTCACGGCGCCCACGGCGGCGGCGGGGCCCATGGTGATGGCCGTGACGCGGTGACCGGCGGCAGCTCCCCCGTGCGCCTCGACGAGCTGCAGCGCTGCTTCGAGGGCGTACTCGTCCAGTTCGGAGAGGATGCTCTCCGTCCGGACCGTCGTCAGGTCTTCGCCGATATGGCGGTCGAACTGAGCGTCCGGAACGTGCTTCACGAGGACTGCGATGCGCAGTCCTCCTGCTGTGGCCTCGTCCATTGATGACCTTCCTCGTTCGGGGATCTTCCCACCGACTAGCTAACCACAGGTGGTGCGCCCGGGAGCCGACGACGGCGCCCGTACCATCCGCCCGCGCGACCCGTCCGGCTCCCCGACGCACAGGAGGCGGTCCCGGACCCGGGACCACCTCCTGTGCGTTGCTCGTCCGTGCCTCCCGGCGCGACCTCTCCCGTTACTGGGCGGGCGCCTGGGCGAGGGTGACCTCCACCGTACGGGCGTCCCCGCCTCGGAGGATCTCCACGGGCACCTGCTGTCCCACGGTCTGGATGCGCACCGCCGCCGTCAGGGACTGCGGGTCGCTGATCGCGAAGGTGCCGACCTTCGTGATGACGTCGCCTACCTGTAGCGAGGCCCCCTCGGCGGGTGAGCCCGGCTCCACCGACTGGACGAGGGCACCGGACGAGAACGTGGAGCCGCTCTTGGACCCGTCGCTGGAGGCCGATGTGACGCTGACGCCGAGGAATCCGTGCGTGGCCGCGCCGTCCTCGATGATCTCCTGGGCGATGCGCTTCGCGTAGTTGATCGGGATGGAGAAGCCCACGCCGATGTTGCCGGTGGACTCACCGGAGCCTGCGGAGGCGATGGCCACGTTGACGCCGATGATCTTCCCGTCGGTGTCGACGAGCGCACCGCCGGAGTTGCCCTGGTTGATGGCGGCGTCGGTCTGGATGACGTTGAGGTAGATGGAGCCCTGCGACCCGCTCTGCTGCCCGCTGGAGCCGCCCGGCGGGAGGAAGTTGAAGCCCTCGCCGTCGTCGGGCTCCGTGCTGTCCGGCTGCTCCTCGGGCACGGCGGACGAGGCGACGCTGATGGTGCGGTTGAGCGTGGACACGATGCCGTCCGTGACGGTGCCACTGAGACCCAGGGGGGCGCCGATCGCGATCGCGGTGTCGCCGACGTTGAGCTCGTCGGAGTTCCCGAGCGTGGCGGCCTTGAGGTCGGGGGCGTCGATCTTGATGATCGCCAGGTCGCTGAGCGGATCGGTGCCGACCACCGTCGCGGCGAATACGCGCCCGTCGTTGAGCTTGACCTCGACCGTCGGCTCCGAGACCTGTCCGCCCAGGGTCACCACGTGGGTGTTCGTGAGGATGTGGCCGTCGGTGTCGAGGATGATGCCCGATCCGGAGCCGCTCGCGCTGCCGCCGCTCACGGCGATCGTGACGACGCTGGGCGACGCGGTGACGGCCGCGCCGGTGATGGTGTTCACGTCCTCGGTGTTGTTCACCACGATGGACTCCGGTGCCGCCTGGGCGGTGCCGGCGGAGGCGTTGCCGTCCAGGGCGTTGTAGCCGGCCGTCGCGACGCCGCCGCCGACGAGCCCTGCCACCAGGACCCCTGCGGCGAAGGTGGCGAGGCCGACACGTCGGCGGTCCTTTCCGACGGTCTGCACCGCAGGACCCGACGCCGCGTGGCCGTAGCCGTTCTGCTCCCCGTAGAAGGGCTGGTGGCCCGCATAGGCGGGGTGTGCGGCAGGAGCCTGCTGGAACGCCGGCTGCGGGGCCTCGTGCCCCGGGCTGGACACCGCCGGATGCTGGGCCGTCGGGTACGGGGTGGACGGCTGGACCGTCGTGTCAGGAGCTCCGGCAGCGTGACCGCCGGGGCGGCTGTCGCTCCACGGGGTCGGCTGCCCCTCCGCCGGGCGGTCTCCGGCCGAGTCCTGGTGCCGGCCGGATCCCCAGGACGGAGGGTTCTGCGGCTGCGGAGGGAGGGGGCGGTCCGGGGTGCCCGGCGTGCCTGGCTGCTCGTTCATCGGAGGTCCTTTCGTTGCTGTTGACCACATCATGGCAACCTTCTCTGAGCCTTGAGCATGCGTTCGCTGTGCGGTGTCTGAGAGCTTGCTGGTGCCCTGCGGAGGTCTCCCGGATTCCTCCGGGAGGTGGTGGCCCTCCCCCAGTATCGTGCGTAGCCGGCATCTGCCGGGACCAGGAGCGGATCGGTGCACCCTGGCGCGGACCCGCCGGGCGCGTGGTAGGCGGGTGCGCCGGGTGCGCCGGGGCGTCGGTGGCTCCCGGCAGCGGCGGAGCCCAGGATCGGGCGCGGGCCAGGGGCCGATGCCGCCCCTTTCGCTAGGGGCATAGGGACGGTGGTGGACGCTCCCGAACCCCAACCATAGAATCGGAAAGACAGGGAGCCTCCGGCGTCCGCCGGCCCCAGTCCTGGGACCGGTAGGGTCCGGGGGACGTGCCGAAGGGTCGAAAATGCGAATGTTGAGCAGGCGCACCCGCGTCTCTGCTGTCCTGGGCGCCGCCGTGGCGATCCCGTTGTTCTCCGGTGCCGCGGCCTTCGCCGACGAACCGCTCACCTTCCCGTCCGGTGACTACGTCATCGACAACGCGGGCGTCCTCAGCCCCGACGAGGAGAGCGAGCTCGAGGCCGCGATCGAGGATCTGCGCTCGCAGGAGGGCTTCACCGTCCGTGTCGCCTACGTGGACGACTTCGAGAACCCGACCGATCGCGCGTCGTGGGCGACGGCGTCGGCGCAGCTGAACGACCAGACCTCGAACGAGGGCATGCTGGCGGTCGCCGTCGATCAGGGGGTTGCCGCGTACGTCGTCGGGAGCGGCTCCGCGATCGGCGGGCAGGGTCAGGCGATCTACGACGAATACATCGGCCCCGAGCTCCGGGCAGGAGAGCTGGCGGCTGCCGGCACCGCGGCCGTCCAGGGGACCGAGGACGCGCTGGCAGGCAATACCGGCGGTGGGACGGGCGGGGGAACCTCCTCCGGGACCACCGGCTCCTCGGGCGGCAGCGGCCTCGGCGGGCTCGTCCTCGTGGGCGGCCTCGTCGCCGTAGCCGGCGCGGGCGGCTACATGCTGCTCAAGAACCGCGGCACCAGCAGCGCCCAGCGCAAGCGGGAGCAGTACGGCTACGGCCCGGTGCCGTCCGCGAGTGGCGAGGTCGTCGATCCACTGGCGTCCGTGAGCGTGGAGGACCTCCGCAAGCGGGCCGGCAGCCTCCTGGTCGCGGCCGACGACGCCATCAAGTCCAGCGAGCAGGAGCTCGGTTTCGCGGAGGCCCAGTACGGCAGCGAGGCGATCGCGACGTTCGCCCAGGACATCGCCGCCGCCCGGCAGCACATGAGCGAGTCCTTCAAGCTGCAGCAGCAACTGGACGACCACATCCCGGACACGGAACAGCAGCAGCGCCAGTGGCTCGGGGAGATCATCCGCCGCTGTGAGGACGTGAACGCCTCGCTGCAGGCCAACAAGGCCGATTTCGACGCGTTGCGGGAGCTCGAACGCAACGCACCCGAGGCACTGCGCCGGGCCCAGGCCGCCGCCGGGGAGGCGCAGCGACGCTTCGCCGCCGCCGAGCAGGCCCTGCGGACCCTCCAGGGACGCTACCTCGAGACCGCGACGTCCCAGGTCGCCGACAACATCGAACAGGCCAGGGAGCGCCTCAGCTTCGTCGACAGCGCCGCGACGGAGGCCGAGTCGCGCATGGCGGCCGGCGACACCGGCCGTGCCGTCGTCGCCGTCCGGGCCGCCGAGGAGTCGGTCCACCAGAGCACCGTGCTCCTGGACGCGATCGACAAGCGCGCCGAGGAGCTCGCATCGGCCGAGCGCGAGCTCGAACGTGCGCTGCCCGAGGCCGAGCAGGACCTGGCGCAGGCGCAGGCCATGGACCGGGCAGGGCAGTACCGCGACCTCGCCGGCCCCATCGCGGCCGCGCAGGCCGCCGTCGAGACCGTGCGGCGGGAGCGCCAGAGCGCCCGCAGCAACCCCCTCGCCCTCCTGCAGCGGCTCGAGGCCGCGCACTCCCAGCTCGACGCCGCCCTCGGGGGCGTGCGCGACCAGGCGGAGAACACCCGGCGGGCGCAGGACTCGCTGCAGCACGCCCTCATCGCGGCCCAGTCGAGCATCTCCGGCACGGCCGACTACATCCGCGCGCGACGCGGTGGAGTGGGCAGCGAGGCACGCACCCGGCTGGCGGAGGCCGAACGCAACCTCGACTACGCCGTCGGCCTGCAGCGCTCCGATCCCGTGGCGGCGCTGTCCCACGCGCAGCAGGCGTCGATGCTCGCCGACCAGGCCGCGCAGCTGGCGGAGCAGGACGTCGACGGCTTCGGCCGCGGCGGCATGGGCATGGGCGGCTACGGCGGTCGCGGCGGCGACGGCATGGGCGGCGCCCTGCTCGGCGGCATCCTCCTCGGTTCGATCCTCAACGGCGGCGGAGGCTTCGGTGGCGGCTGGGGCGGCGGCGGTTACAACGACGGCGGCGGCGGGGGTTTCGGCGGCGACGGCGGGAGCTTCGGCGGAGGCGGCTTCGGCGGGTTCGACGGCGGCGGCGGCGGGTTCGGGGACTTCGGCGGAGGCGGCGGAGACTTCTAGGCCGCACCGCTCGCGCCGACAGCAGGATGCAGTGTTCGCAGGATCTCAGGAAGAATCGAAAGGGAAATCAATGGTAAAGCAGTCAATTTTCGGCAGGATCGCCCAGCTCACGCGCGCCAACATCAACGCGCTGCTCGATCAGGCGGAGGATCCGCAGAAGATGCTCGACCAGATGGTCCGCGACTACACGAACAGCATCGCCGAGGCCGAGAGCGCTGTCGCACAGACCATCGGCAACCTGCGCATGATGCAGGACGACTACAACGAGGACGTCGAGAACGCCCGCAGCTGGGGCAACAAGGCCCTCGCGGCCTCCCGCAAGGCCGACGAGTACCGGACGACCGGCGACACCGTGGACGCCCAGAAGTTCGACAACCTGGCCAAGGTGGCGATCCAGCGTCAGATGGCGGCCGAGAACGAGGCGAAGGGCGCCGAGCCCACCATCGCCTCCCAGACGGAGATCGTCGACAAGCTCAAGGACGGCCTCAACCAGATGCGGGGCAAGCTCGGCGAGCTCACCGTCAAGCGCGACCAGCTGGTTGCCCGGGCTCGCACCGCCCAGGCGCAGCAGCAGGTGCACGACGCCGTCAAGAGCATCGATTTCATGGACCCCACGAGCGAGGTGGGCCGCTTCGAGGAGAAGATCCGGCGCGAGGAGGCCCGGGTCCGCGGACAGCAGGAGCTGGCGTCGTCGAGCCTCGATGCCCAGTTCGAGAGCCTTGAGGACCTCGGGGAGCAGACCGAGATCGAGGCACGCCTCGCGGCCCTGAAATCCGGGTCCGGTTCCCGGTCGGCGATCGGCCAGGGTTCCGGCGAGAACGCCGCGGCCGGCACGCCGTCGACCACGGGCGAGACGGCGTACTGACGCACTGACGCACTGACGCACTGACGCATCGACCCCCTGCCGGAGAGGGCCGCAGCCACCGGGCTGCGGCCCTCTCTGCTTGCCGGCGCCGTCGTGTCGGAGCCCGCCGGTAGATTGAGGGCATGGCTCTGACTGTGGTGTGGTTCCGCGACGATCTCCGCATCTCCGACAATCCGGCACTCGCCGCTGCCGCGGACAGCGGGGACGACGTCGTCGCCTGCTACATCCTCGACGAGGAGACCGAGGGCATCCGGCCGCTCGGCGGTGCGTCGCGCTGGTGGCTGCACCACTCCCTGGCGGCACTGGGCGCCTCACTCGACGAGCTGGGCATCCCCCTCGTCCTGCGACGGGGAGCGGCCGGAGAGGTGCTGCCCGGGATCGTCCAGGAGGCCTCGGCCCACGCCGTCGCCTGGAACCGCCGTTACGGGCTCGCCGAGCGCACCACGGATGCCTCCCTCAAGACGTCCTTCGCGGAGCAGGGCGTGGAGGCGACGAGCTACCAGGCGAATCTGATGTACGAGCCGTGGGAGGTCACCTCGGGGTCGGGCGAGGCCTACAAGGTGTTCACCCCGTTCTGGCGGGCATGCCTGGCGTCCCGCACCCCACGCAAGCCCCTGCCCGCACCGGAAGCCCTCCGAGGGCCGGTCCTCGGCTCGGACCGCCTCGACGCCTGGGGGCTGCTGCCCACGGCCCCCGACTGGGCGCAGGGCCTCCGCGCGACGTGGACGCCCGGCGAAGCCGGGGCGCACGCCCGCCTCGACGACTTCCTCGAGGATGCTGCCCACGGGTACAAGGACGCCCGCGACCGGCCCGCGGTTGACGGCACGAGCAGGCTGTCCCCGCACCTGAGGTTCGGCGAGATCAGCCCGTTCGAGGTGTGGCACGCCGCGCAGGACCGCAAGGACAGCTCGACGGCGGAGGACATCCGGGTCTTCGGCTCCGAGCTGGGCTGGCGCGAGTTCAGCTGGCAGTTGCTGTACTTCAATCCCCAGCTGGCCACCGTGAACTACCGCCCCGAGTTCGACGCCTTCGCGTGGGAGAGTTCCACGGAAGCCGAGCTGGACGCCTGGCAGCGCGGCCGCACGGGGTATCCGCTGATCGACGCCGGGATGCGACAGATGTGGGAGATCGGGTGGATGCACAACCGCGTGCGGATGGCGACGGCGTCGTTCCTCATCAAGAACCTCATGATCGACTGGCGCGTGGGCGAGAGATGGTTCTGGGACTGCCTCGTCGACGCCGACGCCGCGAGCAATGCCGCGAGCTGGCAGTGGGTCGCGGGGTCGGGCGCCGATGCCAGCCCGTACTTCCGGATCTTCAATCCCGTGCTGCAGAGCAAGAAGTTCGATCCGCAGGGGGCGTACCTGGTCCGGTTCGTGCCGGAACTCGCGGACGCCGAGAACGTCCACGAACCCTGGAAGGGTCAGGCGCCCGGGTACCCGGAGCCCGTGGTCGACCTCAAGGAGAGCCGCCAGCGGGCCCTGAGTGCGTACAAGGCCCTCTCCGAGGGCTAGGTGTACCGGCCGTTCAGGAGGCTCGGGACGCCGCTGACCGGATGGCTTCGGCGAGGTCGCGGGGACGGCTCCACATGGGCCAGTGGCCCGTCGGGAGGTCGATGACGTCGAGGTGCTCGAGGGTGGCGACATCGGCGAACACGGGATGGCCTGCGCGGGCCAGCTCGAGTACCTGCGCGCTCGGGATCGAGCAGCACACCAGGGTCGTAGGGACCGTGCGGCGGGCATCGTCCGTGAGCACGACGGGCTGACGGAGCACCGGGCCGGGCTCGGGGACGGCCCGGGCCCGGAAACGCTCGAGGACCTCCGGGCTCAGGCCTTCGAGGCTCGCCTGCTGCGCGAGGACGTCGAAGGCCGGCAGCGGAAGCTCCTCGACCCCTTCCGGGAGGTCCGGGGCGAAGACGCTTCCCGTCGCCATCGGACCGGACTCGACCCACACGACCCGATGGACGAGCTCCGGGTGCCGGTCGAGGACAAGGCTGACGGGGGCGTTCGCCCCACTGTGGGCGACGATGGTCGCGGGCCGGCCCTCGGAGACCCCGAGGCGGGCGAGGAGGTCCAGGACCGCTGCGGCCTGATCATCGAGGGTTCTCGCCGCACGCCCGGGATCGTCCCCGTCGAGACCGGGCAGCGTCATCGCGATTGCCCGGGCATCGTCGGTGGTCAGGTGTTCCAGCACCTCGTCCCACGCCCAGGCGCCCAGCCAGTGGCCGGCGATGAGAAGGATGGTCGGACTGCTCGTCGTCGTCGTCATGCCACCACCCTGACAGGCGCTGCGGGCAGGTGTATGTCACTATTCGTGTCATGAATCTGACGGCGGCTGAACGATGAAGCGGGCCGAGCGCCTTCATGCCCTGTCCGAGACGCTGCGCCGCAGCGGTCCACGGGGTTGCTCCGCCGAGCGGCTGGCACGGGAGTTCGGCGTCTCCGTGCGCACCGTCAAGCGGGACCTCGCCGCGCTCGAGGACAGCGGCTTGCCCCTCTGGTCGCGTCCCGGTCCGGGCGGTGGCTACGGAGTGGCGGTCGGTGCGTCCCTGCCGCCCGTCAGCCTGTCCCCGGCGCAGGCCGTGGCGCTCATGGCGGCCGTATCCGCCGCACCCGATGCCCCCTACGCCGATCTGGCAGCAGCCGGGATCCGGAAGATCCTGGACGTCCTCGATCCCAGGACCCGCGCCCGGGCCGACGAGCTGGCCGGGCGCGTCTGGGTCGATGCGCTCCCCTCCTCCTCGCGCGTCATCAGGTCGGCGCTGGAGGAGGCCATGGCCGAGCAGCGGGTGATCCGCATCCGCTACACCTCGGGGGAAGGGACCACGACCACCCGCGACGTCGAACCCGTGCTGTTCGCCTCCACCAACGGCCAGTGGTACCTGGTCGGGTGGTGCCGGCTGCGCAACGCGATGCGATGGTTCACGGTGTCGCGCATCGAGCGGGCCTCCGTCACCGGGACGGCCTGCGGCGATCATGCCGTCCACGAGGTGGGAGAACCTCCGGCGAACGCCGGACCGGTGCATGGTCGGAGCGTGTGAGTCACCCGATCGATCTCCCCGGTCACGACACCCGTGCACCGGTCCTGGCGATCCGGAGAGCACCAGGACCGGGACGCGCACAGCAAAAAGTCCGGCCCACCAGTGGTGGACCGGACTCTTCTTCGTTGCGGGGACAGGATTTGAACCTGTGACCTCTGGGTTATGAGCCCAGCGAGCTACCGAACTGCTCCACCCCGCGGCGTGTAACTAACGTTACCGGCCGCGGGGCCCAGGTGCAAATCGAGCAGGAACCCGATCCGCCTCCGGCTACTCCCCGGTGCTCCCCGAGACGCGTTCCTCGGCGTCCAGGGCACGCTGCAGGGCGTCCTGCAGCCGGTCCTGCGCTTCACCGTAGGCGGCGAAGTCACCGGCGGCGAGCGCCGCGTTGCCGTCCTGGATCGCCTTGTTCGCATCGCCGAGCGCCGTCCGCAGGTCGGCCGCCGGGTCACCGGTCGCTCCGCCCGGCGTCCCGCCCTCGGAGGGTGTCGGTGAGGGGCTGGGCGACGGGCTCGGTGTCGGAGCCGCCTCACCCTCGGTGGGAGGTGTCGCCGGATCCTCCGGCGTCTCGCCGACGTTCTCCTGGTCTCCGGTCGTGGCGCCGGAGCGTCCGCCGAAGACCTGGTCGAGGGCCTCGGCCAGGGTGGGCGCGAACCCGACGTTCTCGCCGAAGCTCACGAGCACACGCCGCAGGACCGGGAAGGACGAGCTGCCCGAGGACTGCACGTAGACCGGCTGCACGTACGCGATGCCGCCGCCGATCGGCAGGGTCAGCAGGTTGCCGTTGATCACCTCGGAGGCACCCTGGCGCAGGAGGTTCAGCTCCTGGGAGACCTCGGTGTCCGAGTTGAAGAGGTTCTGCGCCTGGCCGGGACCGACCACGGAATCCTGACCGGAACTGTCCAGCAGGGTCAGCCGGCCGTAGTCCTCGCTCTTGACGCCGTCCTCCCCCGTCCCGGCGTCACCGTTGGCCGCGAGGAATCCGTAGAGCACGTTCCTCGGGGTCTGGCCGGCGGGCACGAACGGGATGAAGGGCGTGGTCAGGGAGAAGGCAGCCCCCTCCTGGTTCGGCATCTGGAGGGTCAGGTAGAAGGGTGGCTGGCGGTCGGTGGCCGCCGTCGTCGTCGCCCCCTCCGACGTCGCCCCCGGGTCGGCGGGCACGTTCCAGGCTTCGCTGTTGAAGAAGAACGCGTCCGTATCGGTGACGTGGTAGCGCGCCAGCAGTTCCCGCTGGACCTTGAAGAGGTCCTCCGGGTAGCGCACGTGTGCCATCAGGTCCGCCGACATCTCGCTGAAGGGCTGGAGGGACGACGGGTAGACGTTCTGCCAGGACTTGAGGACCGGGTCCTGGTCGTCCCAGGCGTAGAGGTCCACCGAGCCGTCATAGGCGTCGACGGTGGCCTTGACCGCGTTCCGGATGTAGTTGACCTGCTCGGCGGGCAGCGCGGTGGCGAGGCCCTCGGCCGTCTGCGAGTCCTGGGTGGCGGACTCGAGTTCCTGCTCCGTCGAGTAGGGGAAGTTGGCGCTGGTCGTGTAGCCGTCGATGATCCACTTGACCCGGCCGTCGACGATGGCGGGGTAGCTGTTGCCGTCGAGCGTCAGGTAGGGGGCGACCTTCCGGACGCGTTCCACGGGGTCGCGGTCGTAGAGGATCTGCGACTCGCTGGTGACCTGGTTGGACAGCAGGAGGTCGGTGGACTGGAACTTCAGCGCGTAGACGAGCCGGTTGAAGGGGTTGCCCACATCCGGTCCGCCGTCCCCCTTGAAGGTGGTGCGGGAGTCGGTGTCCGAGTTCTCGCTCTGCGGCCTGTCGATCTCCGCGGCAGGCCGGCCCTCGGGGGCGCCGACCACCGAGTACTCGGGAGATTCCTCGCCGAAGTAGATGCGGGGCTCGTAGGTCGTGTCGTCGCCGAGCACGCCGGTCGAGGGGATGCCCGACTGCAGGAAGGACGGCCGGCCGTCCGGCTGCACGGTCGATCCGGCGGCGGCCACGACGCCGTAGCCGTGCGTGTAGAAGGCGTGCTCGTTGACCCAGCCCTCGGGGACACCGTTGGTGTCGAGTTCACGCACGGCGATGACGGTGTCCTGCACCTCGCCGTCGATCTCGTAGCGGTCGACGTTGAGCGTCTCGGGGAACTGGTAGTACTGCCGGAACTGCTGCAGCTGGCTGAAGGCGTCGGACACGATGTTCGGGTCCAGCAGGCGGATGTTCGTGGTCGTCTGGCCGTCGTCGCCGAGCGCTCCCGCCTGGGGTACGTCCGTCGGCGTGTAGGGCTCCACCTCGACGTCGTCGAGGCCGTAGGCCTCCCGCGTCAGCTCGATGTTCCGGTCGATGTACTGCCGCTCGGCGTCGAGCTCGGACGGCTGCACCTGGAAGCGCTGGACGATGGACGGGTACACGCCGCCGGCGAGGAGCGCGGTGATGATGAGCATCGCCGTGCCGATCAGCGGCAGGCGCCAGCGCCCGAGGAACGCGGAGGCGACGAACAGGGCGGCCACGATGAGGGCGGCGACGGCGAGGATGGCCTTGGTGGGGATCACCGCGTTGACGTCGGTGTAGAGCGCGCCGGCCCACGTGCCCTGGTTCAGCAGCGTGTCGAATCGGTCCAGCCAGTAGTTGACACCCTGCAGGACGAGGAAGAGCGCCGCGACGACGGCGATCTGGATGCGGGCCGCCTTCGTGGTGAACAGGCCCTTCTCCTCGAGCCGGATGCCGCCGTACAGGTAGTGCGTGAGGATCGTGGCGATCGCGCTGATGATGACGACGCTGATCAGGAAGCCCGTCACGAAACTCAGGAACGGCAGCGTGAACATGTAGAACCCGTAGTCCATTTTGAACTCGGGGTCCTGCTTGTTGAACGACTCCTGGTTGAGGAAGAGCAGCACCTCCTGCCACTGGGAGGAGGCGGCCGTCCCGGCGAAAGCGCCGAGGACGACGGGGATGCCGAGCATCAGCAGGCGGCGGATCGGTTCGAGCTGGGCCTGGTACCGGTTCAGGTTGTCCTGGATGGCACTGTCCGGTGCGTAGATCGGCCTGCTGCGGAAGGCGATCCGGAGGCTCGTGTACACGGCGCCCGCCATGATGAGGAACGCCAGGATGAAGAGCACGATCCGCGACAGGTTCTCGGTGACGAACACCTCGAGGAACCCGAGCTGCTGGTACCAGAGGACGTCCGCGTATACCTGGGACAGGTAGACGAAGGCGATGACGATCACCGCCACGACGATGATGGTCGGGATCAGCGGGCTGCGACGCCGGCTCCTGGCTGGACTTGCGGGGCTCGGCCTACTGCCGAACGGACGATCTGGTCCGGATGTCACATCTACCTCATCGTTGGCTGCTACGGGTCACGATGACCGGTGTTCCACTTCGCTCCCCCGGCCCGGACACGGGCAGCAGACAGCGTGCAGTCACGCCCTTCGTGTTTTCATTCTGCCCTGTTCACGTTCGGCCCGACCAATTAGGTTCCCGGTCGGGCAGCACACCACCGGGATCGTCACCGAACCGTGTCGTGCGGGTCGTCAGCACGCGGGGAGCCCTGCGGGGTCCTCGCCGGCTCCCAGCGTCTCCACGGCGTCCACGGCCTCGTCGAGTGTCTCGACCTTCACGACGGTCAGCCCGTCCGGGATGTGGCCGACCACCTCGTTGCAGTTGGCTGCGGGCGCGAGGAAGAACTCCGCTCCCCCGGACCGCGCTCCCACGAGCTTCTGGGCGATACCGCCGATCGGTCCGACGGCTCCGGTGGAGTCGATGGTGCCCGTCCCGGCGAAGTGCCTGCCGCCGGTGAGGTCGCCCTCGGTCAGGGTGTCGATGATCCCGAGGGCGAACATCGTCCCCGCCGAGGGGCCGCCGACGTTGTCGAGCTGGATGGTCACGTCGAACGGGAAGTCGAACGTGGAGGCGAGCATGACGCCCAGCTGGTAGTCGCCCTCGGGCGATTTCTTCGGCGTCACGGAGACGTCCAGCGGAGCGCCGTCCCGGACGATGGTGAGGTCGGCGGGAGCTCCCTCCGCGTCGTCGAGAGCGGAGCGGAGGGTCGTGATGTTCTCGACCTCCTGCCCGTCGACGGTGCGGAGGATGTCGCCCTCCCGGAGGATCCCCTCCGCGGCGGCGTCGGTGGCGAGGCCGGCGACGGACAGCTCCTCGGTGAAGTCGATGCCCTCGTGGGCGAGCGCCGCGGCGATCGCGGACTCCTGCGAGGACGTCATCGCGACCGCGTTCTGCTCCTTCACGTCGGACGACGTCGTCCCCTCCGGGTACACCAGCTGCTCGGGCAGGACGTTCGCGCTGGGGTCCACCCAGGCCCGGAACGTGTCGAGGATGTTCACCGGCCCGTTGGGTCCGCCGTTCACGAACACCGTCGTGAGGTCCAGCTGGCCCGAGGGCTGGAAGCTCTCCCTCCCCTCGACATGGATCAGGGGCTGCCCGTTGACCTCGCCGATCGTGTTGAAGGTGGGACCGGGGGTCTCCAGGACGTACGGCGAGGGCAGGAGGACGGCGGCTGCGCCGAGGACGACGGCGAGGCCTCCTGAGACCATCATCGCGCGGAAGCGCGGGTCCCTGGGTCGCGTGGGCTCCTCGGGGACGTGGGTCTCGACGTGGACAGGCTGCGTCACGGGTCTTCTCTCTGTAGGGCGCGTTCAAGTGCCGGGCCCGGGGCAACAGCACGCTACCGGCACCCCTAGGGTAGACGCTTTCACCGACACCGTTCCTGGACGATTGCTGCACGGGCGTCCTCCCCGGGCGTCCGCCCACGCTCGGCTCTTTGCCCTCAGCGAACGGTTCACGCGGCGAGGGACACCGGCAAGGCCGGGCCGGTAGCGTGTCTTGCACAGCCGGCAGGAGGGGCCCCGCCTCCCTGCCGGACCCGAGCTACTCCCAGGACCGGTGGTATCAGTGACCAACCCATCCAATCCCTCGAACGGCGACGACGACACCCCCCAGGATCCGTTGTCCGAGATGCTGGCGAAGATGTTCGGCGGCGGCGGGGCGGGCGGCTTCGATCCGCAGGAGATCGCGAAGGCGGCCGGCCTGCCCTCCGATCCCGCGGCGATGGCCATGATGATGCAGCAGGTCCAGGCCATGTTCAGCGCGCAGAGCGAGGGCCCCGTCAACTGGCAGATGGCGCACGAGCAGGCACGGCGCGTCGCAGCGTCCGACAGCGATCCTTCCGTCACCGCGCTTCAGCGGCGCAGCGTGGACGAGGCGTTGAAGCTCGCCGAGATGTGGCTCGACCCGGTGACCGACTTCCCGAGCACCGGGCAGCTCGGCCGTGCGTGGTCCCGGGCCGAGTGGGTCGAGGCGACCATGACGACCTGGCGCCGCCTCACGGAGCCTGTCGCGACGAGCATCGCCAAGGCCCTGTCCGATGTCATCTCCGAGCAGCTGCCCGAGGAGATGAAGTCGATGATGGGCATGGGCGGCCCCGCCTCGATGCTGCAGAACGTCGGCGGTGCCATGTTCGGCATGCAGCTGGGGCAGGCCGTCGGGGCCCTCTCGAAGGATGTCGTGGGATCGACGGACATCGGCGTCCCGCTCGCGGACGGACGGATGGCACTCCTCCCCGCCAACGTGGCCGCCTTCGGCGCCGGGCTCGACATCCCGGAGCAGGAGGTGCAGCTCTTCCTCGCGGTACGCGAGGCGGCCCACGTCCGCCTGTTCACCCACATCCCCTGGCTCACCGGTCACCTGCTCGGCAGCATCGAGCGGTACGCGCGGGGTATCCACATCGACATGGGCAAGATCGAGGAAGCGGCGCGCGACATCGATCCGACCAACCCCGAGAGCCTGCAGGGCGCCCTCTCGCAGGGCGTCTTCATGCCGGAGCGGACGCCCGAGCAGGACGCCGCGCTCGTGCGGCTCGAGACGACACTCGCCCTGGTGGAGGGCTGGGTGGACGAGGTGACCGCTGCGGCGGCGGCGAATCTGCCGTCGGCCGGGGCTCTGCGCGAGATGGTCCGCCGTCGCCGGGCGACGGGCGGTCCTGCCGAGCACGCGTTCTCGGCGCTCGTCGGCCTGGAGCTGCGGCCGCGGAGGCTGCGCGACGCCGCAGCGCTGTGGGCCCTCCTGCTGGAGGAACGCGGACCCGACGGGCGCGACGCCCTGTGGCAGCACCCCGATCTCCTGCCCACCGCGGAGGACCTCGATGATCCGGCCGGTTTCACGGAGCGCCGCAGACTGATCGAATCGTCCGACGCCGACGTCGATGCAGCCCTCCAGCGGCTCCTCGCCGGAGGCTTCGAGCAGGACGCCGACGCACCCGCGGACGGCTCCCCGACCGGGCAGGATCCGGCGTCGTCCGGCGCGGAGGACGGCGGGACGCCGACGGCGGAGCCCGGCGACGACCCGGAAGCCGGCGACGGTCCCGGCCCGGACGGCACCAGGGCCGACTGAACCGCCCGACGGGCCGGTCCGGAAGGACCGGCCCGGTGCGTCGGACCAGCAGGACCGGCCCGGCGCGGAATGAGGTCTCCCGCGGTGTACCCGCGGGGGCCGGCCCGCGGCAGATGGTCGACGGCCCGGTCCGGACCGACCGGCCCGGCGCGGCGTGGGGCTTCCCGCGGTGTACTGGCTGGGGCCGGCCCGCGGCAGGGTACCCGGCGCGGGCCGGCCCGACCGCGGTCCTGCCGTCGCCCGCCCTAGAGTTCGTCCAGGTCGCCCGAGAGGTTCCGGTGTGCGGCGAAGGCCGCACCCTCGAGGAAGGCTTTCGCCGTCTCGGTGTGCGGGTACGACGTGAGCAGAGCCCAGAACACCGCGTTGTGGGAGGGCTCGATCAGGTGCGCCAGCTCGTGCAGGATCACGTAGTCGACGACCCACTCCGGCATGCCCTGCAGCCTGTGGGACAGCCGCACGGTCCGGTACGCCGGGGTCGCGGAGGCCCAGCGCGAGTTCTGGTTGGTCACCCAGCCGATCGTCGACGGCACACCCCTGCCGCCCAGGTACCGGTGAGCGAGCCGCTCGGCCCGCTGCTGCAGTTCGGGGACGGGCTGGTCGTCGGTGACCGGGGCGTCGAAGTACTTCGCGGACATCCGCGCCGTCATCCGCTCCACCCAGTGACGCTCCTGGCCTGCCGAGAAATGACCGGGGATGGAGATCCGGAGCACCCCGTCCCTGATGTCGGCGCTGACCGTCCGCTTCCGCCGTGCGGACCGCCGCACCTCCACCGGGAGCCGCTCGGCGCCCGGCACGCCGGCCTCAGGCGCTGTCACCGAGGATCTCCAGCACCGCTTCGCCGTACCGTTCGAGCTTCGCCGTCCCGACACCGGCCAGGTCGCCGAGTTCGTCGAGCGTCTGCGGTCTGGCTTCGGCGATCGCGACGAGCGTGGCATCCGTGAAGACGACGAACGCGGGGACGTCCTTGTCCCGGGCCTCCGCGAGCCGCCACGCCCGGAGCGCCTCGAAGGTCTCCTCCTGGTAGCTCGCGGGACACTCGCTGCAACGCCCGATCTTGCGTTCCGAGCCGGTGAGGAGCGGACGCTTGCACACGCGGCACACGGCAGGTGCGGACGACTTGCGGTTCGTCTTCGGACGCGGCTGGCGGAAGGACGCCTGGCCGGCCGTCGCAGGACGGAGGGGGTCGAGGAAGCGCGACGGCTTCCTGCTCGCCCGTCCGCCCGGGGAGCGCGACGTGGACCACGAGAGCGAGAGGTGGATCCGGGCACGCGTGATCCCGACGTACAGCAGCCGTCGCTCCTCGTCGATGGCTTCCTGCGTGTCGGCGAACGAGATGGGCATGAGCCCCTCGCTCAGGCCCACGAGGAAGACGGCGTCCCACTCGAGCCCCTTGGCCGAGTGCAGCGACGCGAGGGTCACCCCCTGCACGGTCGGGGCGTGCTGGGACGCGGCCCGTTCCTCGAGTTCCGCCACGAACAGCTGCAGGGTGAAGGCCTCGGGACCGCGGACCCGGTTCAGCTCGTCGGCCAGGCCGACGAGGGCTGCGAGCGACTCCCACTTCTCGCGGACCGCACCCGAGTTCTGGGGCGCGACGGATGTGTAGCCGAGCGAGGCGAGGACATCGCGCACCTGCTGCGGCACGTCGGCATCACCCTGGGTGCGCGCCGCAGCGCGGAGCTGCAGCAGGGCGTCGCGCACCTCGCGGCGCTGGAAGAACCTCTCGCCGCCGCGCAGCTGGTACCCGATCCCGGCGCTGGCGAGGGCCTGCTCGTACGCCTCCGACTGCCCGTTCGTGCGGTACAGGATGGCGATCTCGCTCGCCTTGACGCCCTGGCTCAGCAGGACGCCGATCCGCCTCGCGCACTCGGCCGCCTCGGCCTCGTCGTCGCTGCACTCGGTGAAGACCGGCTCGGGACCGGAGGCACGCTGCGCGATCAGCTCCAGCGGCGCCGACCACGTGGTGCCGACGGCACGCCGATCCGCGTCGTCGCCCCGCGCCGCCAGGAGCGTGTTGGCGGCGCGGACCACCTGGGGCGTCGACCGGTAGTCGCGGACCAGCTTCACCACCTGCGCGCCCTCGTACCGCTTCGTGAAATCGAGCAGGTGCCGTGACGTCGCACCGGTGAACGAGTAGATGGTCTGGCTCGCGTCCCCGACGACGCACAGCTCCCGTCGCTCGCCCAGCCAGAGGTCGAGCAGCCGCTGCTGGAGCGGGGAGACGTCCTGGTACTCGTCGACGACGAAGTGGCGATACTGCGCCCGCACCGTCGCGGCCACCTTCTCGTCCTCCTCGAGGATGGCGACCGTGGTCAGCAGCACGTCCTCGAAGTCGATCAGGTTCCGGTCGATCTTGAGGTCCTCGTAGGCCGAGAAGATGCGGGACACCGAGACGAGGTCCATGCCCGCCGGCTCTTCCCGCCCCGCGGCGGCGGCGGCATACCCGTCGGGGGTCAGCATCGAGACCTTTGCCCATTCGATCTCCGCCGCGACGTCCCGGATGGCGGCGCGGTCCGTCGTCAGGCGCAACCGCCGGGCCGATTCGGCGATGAGTTGGGCCTTGTGGTCGACCAGCGCGGGCAGGGGTCCGCCGACGGCCTGCGGCCAGAAGTACTGCAGCTGCCGGAGGGCTGCGGCGTGGAACGTCCGTGCCTGCACGCCACCGGCGCCGAGATCACGGAGTCGGGTGCGCATCTCCGCCGCCGCGCGGGCCGTGAAGGTGACTGCGAGCACCTGCTGCGGTTTGTACACGCCGGTGTGCACGCCGTACGCGATCCGGTGCGTGATGGCGCGGGTCTTGCCGGTCCCTGCGCCCGCAAGGACGCAGAGCGGGCCCGTGAGGGTGCTCGCCACGGTCCGCTGTTCGTCGTCGAGCCCCTCGAGAATGCTGTCCTCGAGCAGAATCCCGGTCATCAGGGGCGCGCCTCCGACGGCTCTTCGTCCAGTGGTCCGCCGTACCAGCGCTCGATGAGGGCACGGGCGATCGAGACGCCGCCCGCGACGGCGATCGTCCCGTCGCGTACCTCGGTGAACAGCTGCTCACGCGTGAACCACCGCACCGACCGCATCTCCTCGCGGTCCGGCACCGCATCCGTAGTGACCGCGTGCGCCGTGAAACCGAGCATCAGCGATGCGGGGAAGGGCCACGGCTGGGATCCCAGGTACTCCGGCGACCGGACCTCGAGGCCCGACTCCTCGGCCACCTCCCGGACGACGGCGGCCTCGAGGGACTCGCCCGGCTCAACGAAGCCGGCGAGGGTGGAGAAGCGGTCCTCGGGCCACGCCATCGCGGACCCGAGGAGCAGGCGGTCGTCGTCGTCGATCACCGAGACGATGATCGCGGCGTCCGTGCGCGGGTAGTGCAGGGAGTCGTCGGCCGGGCACCGGCGCACCCAGCCGGCGTCGCGCACCTCCGTGGGGGTGCCGCACCGGGGGCAGTGCGTGTGCGTCGCATGCCAGTTGGCCACCGCGGCGGCCTCGACGAAGAGCCCGGCGTCGCGTGCATCGAGCGACGCGGCCACCTCCCGCAGCCCCAGCCACCGGTCCACGGGGGCGACGGCCGGGTCCTCCGCCTCGAGCACGGCGAGGACCACGCTCCGACCGGCGTCGGCGGATCCCTCGTTGATCCGCCCGAGGTAGACGAGCAGCTCGGGCCGCTCCAGCTCCGAGGGTGCGAGGAGCCGCAGGGCGGTCCCCTCCACGGGGGCCTTCCCGCGGGTCAGGGGCAGGACCTTCGTCTCCTCGGAGGCCCAGAGCTTCTCGAGGAGGTTCTCGGTGGTCCTCGCATCGCCGTCCCGGTCGGAATCCGTGCGGGAGAGCGGCAGTGATCCGAGGGGTGGCAGCGCGAGGGTCCGGAGGGGTTCGGTCATGCTTCTACGGTACGTTCTCGCTCTCCCAAAACCCATTTCGATGCGTGCCGGTGCAGGAGGGGTGAGGGGCGGATACGGGACCGGCGCAGGCCCGAAGACGAGTAGTCCATCTGGCGACGCGCCGCATCGGGACTGGGCGGGCGGAGCGGGGACGCCCTACGGTGGACCTTGTGAAACGGACACCCATGGAACTTGCTGCCATCGCAAGCGCCGCTGTACCCGGCCTGGCCCCGACGGGCGTCGCAGGCGCGCCCGACGACGCCGCGGATTTCGATTCCGCCCTGCTGGTCGACGATGCGGGGAAGCAGTGGAGGGTCCGCTCGCCGAGACACGCCGAGGCCAGCATGCGGCTCGAGACGGAGCTGCAGGCACTGCGCGCCTTCACGCCGGCGGTCAAGGCGGAACTCCCCTTCCTCATCCCGCACATGGCAGGCAGCGTGCGGCAGGGGGAACTCAGCACGTTCGTCTACTCCCACCTCACCGGGACCACCCGCCCCCTCGACGTGCTGACGGCAGGCGGTCAGGGGATGGCGCGGGAACTGGGACGCGTCCTCGCCGCCATCCACGAACTGCCGAAGGACATCGTCCAGCGTGCCGACCTGCCCAGCTACGAGGCGAACGAGTACCGGCAGCGGAAACTGAACGAACTCGACCAGGCGGCGACGACCGGCAGGATCCCCGCGATCCTGCTGCGCCGCTGGGAGCACGCCCTCGAGGACGTGACGCTGTGGCGGTTCAGCCCGACGGTCGTCCACGGTGACCTGCACGAGGACCACCTGCTGATCTCCGCAGGGCGGGTGTCCGCCGTGACCGGCTGGACCGACCTGTGCATCAGCGATCCCGCTGAGGACTTCGCCTGGCTCGCCGCCGCGGAGGACACGGCGTTCGTGGACGCGGTCCACGAGGCGTATGCGGGTGCCCGGACGTCAGCTGTCGATCCGCACCTCCCACGCCGCGCCGCACTGGCCGCCGAGTTCGCCCTGGCCCAGTGGCTGGTCCGTGGGATGGCGCTCGAAGACGCCGTCATGATCCGCGAGGCCGAAGGCATGCTCGCCACCCTCGAGGCGGACGTGGAGTTCATCGAACGCGAGCAGCACGAGGCCGCCGAGCGTGCGCGGCACGCCCACGAGGAACGCCTCGAGTGGGGCGACGACCTGGGCACCGACAGCTACGGGTCCACGGGCGGTCACCGTCCCGATGACAGGGTGCAGACCGGAGGGCTGTCCGGCCGTCCCGAGAACCACGCCGGGACGGAGGAGAACCCTGGGGGCCCCACCGCCGAGGCGACCGTGCCCGGCCTCGCCGTGCACAGCGGGCAGGGACCGGCGTCGCACGACGCGGGAACCGAGGTGGAGGACGACCGTACCGGGAGGACCGGCAGCCACGCCTACGACCCGGACAGCACCGCCGGCCAGAGGTTCCACCGCCTGCCCGACAGCGCTCCGGCGCAGGGCAGCCGCCCGGCGGAGTCCTCCGGGCCCCACCGCGGTGACGACGACCACGGGACGGCCTCGGGGTCGTCCCTCGCCTACGCGCGCCTGACGGCCGGCCGCCAGCGGTCCATGCCGACCTCCTCGAAGGTGACGCTGCTCCGGAGCAGCGAGCAGTCCGCCGGCTCGCCGGACGACGTGGCGACGTCAGCCCTGCCGATCGTCTCCTTCCGCGGCTGACCCCGCCGCGCCCCGGCGATCAGCCGGCCACGGCATCCGCGGCCCGGATGATCTCCTCGAGCTCCGCCGCGTCCGCCAGGTCGTGCGGCCGCACCACGAGGTTGTCCGCGACGTAGAAGAAGGCGGCCCGCACCTTCTCCAGCGGCACGTCCTTCAGCCGCGACCATGCCAGGCGGTAGACCGCGAGCTGGACGGCCTTCGCCGCGCGCCGGTCCGGGGCAGGCGGGCGGCCCGTCTTCCAGTCGATGAGGTCCCAGCCGCCGTCGGCGTCGCGGAACACCGCGTCGATGCGGCCGCGGACCACGATGCTCCCGATCCGCGTCTCGATCGGGGCCTCGATGGCCGCCGGTTCGCGGAGCGCCCACTCGGACTGCTCGAAGATCGCGGCCATGTCCTTCAACCCGAGGGTCTCGTCCACGTACGCGTCCGCCCCACCCGGGTACTCACCGAGGTCGAGCATGCCGCTGGAACCGTAGAACTCCTCGATCCAGGCATGGAACGCCGTTCCCTTGCGAGCCGCCGAACCGGGACGCCGAGGCAGCGGCCGCCGCAGCTGCTGCATCACGGCGCCGGGATCCTCGCGCAACTCCACCAGCGTCGAGGCGGAGATGTGCGAGGGCAGCGCCAGCGGCAGGCGTTCCCGCTCACGTGCCTGCCGGGCCAGCGCGAGTCGGACCTCGCGTCCCCACCGGCCGCCGTCCGCGTCGTCCGCCGGCGCCGGCGCCGCCGCCTGCTCGAGGACGGCCTGCGCCGCACGTTCCATGGAGGCGCGGCGGGCGCCCAGCGGGTCGAACGGCCAAGTGGCACGCTCGGGTCTGGCGTTCGCGGGGTTGGCGTCGCCCTCGTCCTCCTCCGGGACCCAGTGCGGCGCCGAGAAGCCGGCCGTGCCGGACCCGGCGAGGTGCACCAGATCGGTGAGGTAGGGCGACGGGCCCGAGGGCCGGGACCGCCCCCCGCCCCACGCCGACGAGGTGCACACGAGCGAATGCTTGGCGCGGGTGAAGGCGACATAGGCGAGCCGCCGTTCCTCCCGTTCCGCATGGGCCCTCGCCTCGCCCGTGAACTCCTTCTCGCTGGCCAGCCACTCCTTCTGGTCCTGCTGTTCCCAGTCCCACTGGGGAAGCTCGGCTGCGTCTCCGCGCAGGGGCCAGGGGATGGAGGCGTCACCGCTGCTCCAGCGTGAGTCCTTGCCGCTGGGGAAGGATCCCTCGTTGAGGCCGGGCACGAAGACGACGTCCCACTCCAGGCCTTTCGAGGCGTGGACGGTGAGGAGCTGCACCGCGTCCCTGCTCGCTTCGAGCTGCGTCACGGGCAGGCCGTCCTCCTCCTGGTCGGCGGCCTCGAGCCAGGCGAGGAATGCCGGCAGGTCGACCCGTTCGGCGGTGGACACGAATCCCGCGACGGCCTCGGTGAAGGCGTCGAGGTTCCGGCGTGCCTCATGGATGCTCACTCCCGGCTTCGCTGCGACCTCGATGTCCAGCAGGATGGTGCGCTCGACCTCCCCGATCATGGTGCCCAGGTCATCTCCCACGAACCCGCGGAGGCTACGCAGCTCGCGTCGGAGCGCGTCGAGCCGCCGCCTCGCCGTGTCACTGAGGGACCGGCCGGACGACGACACCCAGTCCGTCGGCGGGAGGTAGTCGACGGCCTCGACGAGGCTGCCCGCCTCGGCGAGGTCGGGCGCCACGACGGCGTCGGCGGCCTGCTCGTCGTCGAGCTCCTTCCCCCGAGAGGCGCCACGGCGGAAGGCGGCCTCCCGCGTGCGGGCGAGCTGCCGGGACCAGTCGCCGAGCGCCATGAGGTCCGCCGGACCGAGGCGCCAGCGCGCGCCCGAGAGCAGCCTCAGCATCGCGTCGGAGCGGTCGGGATCGCCGAGGACCCTCAGGGTGGCCAGCAGGTCGACGATCTCAGGGGTCCGCAGCAGCCCGCCGAGGCCCACGATCTGGACGGGCACGCCGGCCCGCTCCAGTTCACGCCGGATCGGGTCGAACTGCTTGCGGCCCCGGCACAGGACGGCCATCGTCGGCCGCAGCGGGTCGCCGGCGTCGTCGGTCTCGAAGCTGCGCCGCCGCTGGTGGAGGACTTCCCGCGCGATCGCCTCGGCCTCGCTCAGGGCCGGGGCGGGATCCGACGGTGCGCCGTCCGTCGACGGGCCGGCGGTGACGGGAGCATCGGTGAGGAACCGCCCGAGCGTCACCTCACCGAGCGGTGCACCGGGCCGTGCGACGAGTCCGGGCACCTGCTGGACCGAGGTGTTCCGAAGCCAGGGCGCCGGGACGTTCAGGGGCGCGGACACGGTGTTCGCGGCCTCGAGGATGGACGTGGCGTTGCGCCAGGCCACGGACAGGTGGGCGACCTCCGACGGGGCGCGGCCGTCCTCGCCCACGGCCGGGAACGCCGTGCGGAAGGTGGCCAGCTGGCCTGCGGAAGCGCCCCGGAACCCGTAGATGGACTGGTGCGGATCACCGACGGCGGTGACGGAGCGCCCGTCGGCGAACAGCCGCGAGAACAGCACCATCTGCGCGTGGGACGTGTCCTGGAACTCGTCGAGCAGCACGACCCTGTACTTCTCGCGTTCCATCCGGCCCGCTTCCGGAATGTCCCGGGCGATCCTCGCGGCGAGGGAGACGAGGTCCCCGAAGTCGAGCTGCCGGCGTGCGAGCTTCGCGGCGGCGTAACGCTCCGTGAGTTCGGTGACGGTGATGCGGGTGCGCAGCTTGTTGACGAGTTTCGATGCGTCCTGCGTGGTGGGCCTGGCGGCCCCCGCGACGTACGGCCGGGAGGTCACGTGCTCGATGTGGCGACGCAGCTCGCTCCGGACGGTCGCAGGACTCACCAGGTGCTCGGCGCACTCCCCCGCCATGTCGAGCACCGCCTTCACGAGCGTGCTCTTCGCGGCCGTGAAGTGCTCCCATTCCCCGTCGTAGGTCTCCACCACCGAGTGTGCGAGCTGCCAGGACTGGGCGGTCCCGAGCATGACCGAGTCGCGTTCGACGCCGATGCGCAGCCCGTAGTCCTGCACGATCCCGTTGGCGAAGGAGTGGTAGGTGCAGATGGCCGGGTCCAGCCGGTCGAGCGAGTCCCCGCCGGCCGGGGTGGTGTCGTCACGCTCGAGGGCGGCGTAGAGCTGCGCGAGGCGCTGCCGGACCCGCGAGGCGAGCTCGCCGGCCGCCTTCCGGGTGAAGGTGACGCCGAGGATCTGTTCGGGGCGCACGAGCTCGTTCGCGACGAGCCAGACGACGCGGTCCGCCATCGTCCGGGTCTTCCCGGATCCCGCGCCGGCGATCACGAGGAGAGGCTCCAGCGGGGCCTCGATCACGCGCGCCTGGTCGTCCGTGGGATAGGCCACCGGCGCATCGGGGTCCGTGTGCAGCAGCTCCGCGAGGCCGCGTGCCGAGTATCGTGTGGTCTTCGTGCCGGCCACTACTGGGTCACCTGCTTGCCTTCTTCGCACAGCGGGCAGATCTCGGGCAGGCGGCAGCCGCTGCCGCCGAAGCCGGAACGCCGCGGATCGTGGATGGTGTCGAACGTGGCCGCGGCCATGAGCGCCGCTGCGTCCTCGATCATGGTCCTCGCCCAGGTGTCGTCGGGGCCCACCGGGGGCTGCTCCTGGATGGAGACGGACTTGGAGTCCTTGCCGAGCTGGACGAGCGATGCACCGCCCGGAACCACGGGTCCCTCCATCGCTGACGTGGGGTCGGCGGGGTCGGTGGCGCCGGCGTCCTGCAGCGCACCCGCGGACACGGCGGTCTGGTAGGCGGCGAGCTGCGGGTGCCGGGGGATCTCCGCGACGGCCGGCGCACTCTTGCCCGTCTTCAGGTCGACGACGACGAACCTGCCCTCCGCGTCGAGCTCGAGCCGGTCGATCTGGCCCCGCAGCCGGGCGATCCGCTCCGACCCGCCGAGCCGCACGTCGAGGTCCACGGAGAAGTCGACCTCCGTGGCGGCGAGGGTGCGCCCGGCCTTCCGCATCGACAGCACGTACGCGGCGAGCTTGCGCACCATGCCCTCGGCGCGCCGGAAGTCGGCCTGACCCTCCCACGTGTCCCTGATGCCGAGCTGCGGCCAGCGCCGCTCCAGTTCCCGGACGTACTCGTTGCCGGTGGCTTCCGGGAGGTCCTGCGCGATCTGGTGCACCAGGGTGCCGAGCGACCGGGCGAAGTCGGTGGTGCGCTCGCCTCCGGCCGCGGAGACGAACCAGCTCAGGGGGGAGGTGAGGACGGACTCCACCTTGGAGGGCGACACCGGGACGGGCTGGTCCGGCGGTACCACGGGGTCCTCGCTGCTCATTGCGAGGACGCCCCACCACTGCGCCGGGTGGGCGCCGGGCACCGGCGGCTCGAGCACCGCCATGCGGCCCAGGTGCCGGACGGCCTCACGCGACAGGGCCGGGCCGGCCTGCGGGTCCTGCGCGAACTTGCGCAGCTCGGCGACGAGCGCGCGGAGCGTCACGGGCCGGAGGACCTCGGTGCGTGCGCGCTCCGCCACGCCGGCGGGCAGGGGGTCGAGCACGTCGAGGAACTGGGAGGCCTGCTCGTCCTGGGAGGAGACGGCGCAGCAGATCAGTTCCTCGGTGGCCCGGGAGACCGCGAGCGAGAAGGTCCGCAGCTCGTCGAAGCGGATGTCCTGCAGCAGCGACACGGGGTCCCGGGTGCTGCGGAAGGACTCACCGTGATCGAGCAGGGCACGCAGCTCACCGGACCCGAGGAGCTCCCCGCGCAGGCGGAGATTCGGCCAGACGCCGTCCTGGACCCCTGCGACGATCACCAGCGGCCAGTGCCGGCCGGCGGCGCTGGCCGGCGTGAGGACCGAGACGGACGCGTGGCGGGTGGTGCGCTGCGTCAGCGTGTCCATCGGGATGTCCTGGCTGAGGATGTAGTCGAGGAAGAGTTCGGGGTCCGCGCCGGGCATCTGCTCGACGAAGCGCTCGGCCGTGGTGAACAGTGCCATCATGGCGTCCAGGTCCCGGTCCGCCCGCGCGGACGAGGGCCCCTCGGACACGGCCGCGGACGACCATTGCTGGGCCAACCCGGAGGCCGACCAGAGCGCCCACAGGACCGTCTCCGGGTCCCGCCCGGGGTCGGCGATCGCGGCGCGGGCGGCCTCGAGCATGCGGTGCAGCCTGCGCACCGGGGCGCCCTCCGACGGCAGTGCCGCGATCTCCTCGGGCGCGGAGAACAGGGCCGCGAGGAGTTCGTCGCTGGTCCGGCCTCCGCCCTGCTGGAGTTCCGTGCGCCGCAGGATCTGGCGCAGCCGCCGGAGGTCGAGGCTGCCCGCACCGCCGATCCTCGACGTGAGGAGGGAGATGCACAGCTCGGTGTCCAGCTCCGCCCGTCCCACGACGACGGCGTAGAGGTCGAGCAGGGGCCGCACGGCGGGTTCCTCGCGGATGGCCGTCTCCGCGGCCGGGACGTTCACGGCGATGCCCTGCGCGGTCAGGAAGCGCTGCACGGCGCTCACCTGCGCGCCGTTGCGGACGATCACGGCCATGTCGTCGAGACTCCGTCCGCCGAACAGGTGGGATTCCAGCACCCGCTGGGTGATGAATCGCTGTTCGTGGAAGACACTGTCGAGCACATGGGCGGACACGGCGGGCCCGCCCGTGGTCCCGCCGTCCTCCCGTGCGTCCCCCCGGAGCTCCTCCCGGGCGTCGTCCCCTGCGTGCTGCTGCCCGTTCGGCCGTTCGTGGTCCCCTGCACCGCCCTGCGGCGCGCGGTAGGCCGTGCTGACGCCGGTGGTGGCGATACGAGCCGCCACGTTGCCCCATGCCTCCGCGAGCCGCTCCCCCATGGTCAGCGATCCCGGCAGGGTCACGGTGGTCAGGCCGGCACCGTCGCGGAACAGGGTGGAGAGCCGTCCGGTCAGTTCCGGGCGGGCGCCGCGGAAGCCCTGGGCGACGGTGTCCGGGCAGGAGGTGACGACGACGTCGTTGCCGGCCCCGATGAGTCCGAGCAGCGCGTGGACGGCGGGGTTCGCCTCCTGGTAGTCGTCGACGAGCACGAGCTGCAGCCGGTCGCGTTCCTGGTCGAGGAAGTCCCTGTCCGTCTCCAGGAGCTCCCGGGCGGCCGTGAGGATGCCCGCCGGGTCGAAGGCCTCGGGCATCCGGAGATCCAGGACGTCGCGGTATTCGCGGTACAGCGCTGCGGCCGCGACCCAGTCCGGGCGGTCGAACCGCCGTCCCCACTCCGCGAGGTCGTCGGCCGGCACCCCGTACTCGCTCACGCGGTCGAAGAGGTCGCGGATCTCCTGCCGGAACCCGCGCGTGGGCAGCGCGAGCGCGAGGCTCGACGGCCACGCGGGGGACGCCGCACCGTCGCGGCCGTGTCCGGAGAGGAGTTCCTTGATGATGAGGTCCTGTTCGGCACCCGCCAGGAGCCTGGGCGACCGCGTGATCAGGGGGGTGCGGCCCTCTGCCTTCGCACGCCGGATGAGGTCGAACGCGTAGGAGGACCAGGTGCGCGCGGGCGCCGTGCTGATGCTGCGGTCGAGCTTGGCGGTGAGGTCGTCCCGCAGCCGGGTGGCGGCGGCGCGTGTGGGCGCGAGGAGGAGGAGCCCCTCGGGGACCACCGCTCCTGCCTCGATGCGCCGCACGGCCAGGTCCGCGAGCAGGGACGACTTCCCGCTGCCCGGGGCGCCGAGGACGAGGACCTGACCGGTGACGGTCTCCAGCGAAGCGAGCACGGCGTCGTGTGCCCTCGCGGACGGCGAGGCGCCCTCCCCGGGGGCGGCGTCCGCCGTCGTGGAAGCGTCATGGAGAGTGCTGGTCATGCCTCAAGACCATCACATGCCACGGACAATCAGCGACTCGTCGACGGGCACCGCGTCGGTGGTCTACGGGCCGGTCCGCCGGAGGGACGCGCCGAGTGCGGCCATGCGGGACTGCTCCGCCTCGGAGGGCCACCAGCGTGCCTCCCGGAGGTCCACGCGGTACCCCTCGGCGTCCTCCGCGCCCGCCGGCACGGTCAGGGCCGTACCCTCCTCCTCGTAGTGGGACAGCGCCTGCCGGGCGAACCCGCGTGGGGGGTGACCTCCGGCCCGCAGGACCCGCCACCACGGGACCCCCGACGTACTGCGCGCCAGGGCCCTGCCGACCTGCCGGGGGCCACCGCAGTCCAGGAGTTCCGCGATGTCCCCGTACGTCAGGACGCGCGCCGCGGGGATCATCCCGGCGACCGCGAGGACGGCGTCGACGTAGGCGTCGGGGTCGACACGGGAGGGTGTGCGCACCCGGCCGGCGGCGTCCTGCCGCAGCGCTGCCCCGCTGTCCGTGCCTCCACCCCGCATGGTCCCCACCCTAGTCCCGGCGCGCCGTCGCGAGGCCTCAATTGGTCGGAGGCCGCCAGTACGGTGGTTCCATGAGCAGCTGGCACGTGGGCCCGAGGGCGGCCTTCGACCTCGAGACGACGGGACGCGACCCGTTGTCCGCGCGGATCGTCACCGCGACGATCGTCCTCGTCGACGGCGAGGGGGAGGTCCTCGAACACCATGAGTGGCTGGCGGATCCGGGCGTCGGGATCCCGGACGAGGCTGCTGCCATCCACGGCATCACCACGGCGCATGCGCGTGCACACGGGCTGGCGGCCGCGGACGTGGTCCGGGGCATCTCGGCGGTCCTCGCCCGGCTCTTCGGCGACGGCGTCCCCGTGCTGGCCTACAACGCGCGCTACGACTTCACGGTGCTCGAGCAGGAGGGACGCCGCCATGCCGTGGACATCCCCCGCCCATCGCCGGTGATCGACCCCTACGTGATGGACAAGCAGGCGGACCGGTACCGGCGCGGCAAGCGGACCCTGACCGCCCTGTGCGAGCACTACGGCATCCGGTTCGAGAACGCGCACACCTCTGCCGCGGATGTCCTCGCGACGCTGGAGGTGGGACGGATCCTCGCCGACCGCTACGCCTTCCTCCAGCGACCCGCAGCCGACCTCCATGCGTCGCTGGTGGTGTGGGCGGACCGTCAGGCGGCGAGCTTCGAGGAGTACCTCCGTCGGACCGAGCCCGACGCCGTGATCGAACGGGCCTGGCCCGTCATCGGGGCACCGGCCGGGCCTGCAGGGCCCGCCCCGGGGTGAGGTGCATCGCCCCGGGGAGCGCCGGCCGTCCCTGGGCGGCGCAGCGGCCGACGCCGACGGGGCCCGTCGGAGTCGGCCGCTGCCGTCCCGGCGTCAGTCCGCCGCTACGGCAGCAGCAGCCGCCCGGGCTGCGGCGGGAAGGGCTGCATGCACGCGTTCCATCGCGGTGTCGTCATGCGCCGCGGAGAGGAACCAGGCCTCGTACACCGACGGCGGCAGGTAGACACCCGAGTCGAGCATGGAGTGGAAGAACGGGCCGTAGCGGAACGCCTCCTGCCCCTGGGCGTCCGCGTAGTTCCGGACGCCGTGCTCGGAGGTGCCGAAGGCGACGCTGAACAGGTTGCCTGCGCGCTGGATCGAGTGGTCCACGCCGGCCTTCGAGAGTTCCGCCGAGAGGGCGTCGCTGACCTCGAGGGAGCGCGCGTCGACGTGGCGATAGACGTCGTCGGTCGCCGCGGTGAGGGTGGCCACGCCCGCGGCCATGGCGATCGGGTTGCCCGAGAGCGTGCCCGCCTGGTAGACGGGCCCGATCGGCGCGAGGTAGTTCATGACGTCGGCACGCCCGCCGAGCGCGGCGGCGGGGATCCCGCCGCCGATGACCTTGCCGAACGTCAGGAGATCGGGTGTCCAGGGGTGCTCGGCGTCGTCGGCCCCGCCCGTGAGCTTCCAGTACCCGCCCGCGTGGGTGCGGAAGCCGGTCATGACCTCGTCGACGATGAACAGCGCGCCGTTCTCGCGGGTGATGCGGCTGAGGAAGGCGTTGAAACCGGGCGCCGGCGTCACGACGCCCATGTTGGCCGGTGCCGCCTCCGTGATGACGGCGGCGATGTGCTCGCCGTGCGTCCGGAAGGCCTCCTCGACGGCCTCGACGTCGTTGTACGGCAGCACCAGGGTCTCCGCGGTCGTCGCCTCCGTGACGCCCGCGGAGCCGGGCAGCGCCAGGGTCGCGACGCCCGATCCCGCGGAGGCGAGGAGGCTGTCGACATGCCCGTGGTAGCAGCCGGCGAACTTCACGATGAGGTTGCGCGAGGTGAATCCCCGGGCCAGGCGCACCGCGGTCATGGTGGCCTCCGTGCCGGTGGAGACCATGCGCAGCAGCTCGACGGCGGGGACGCGCTGCTGCACGAGCTGCGCGAGGTCCGCCTCGGCGGGCGTCGAGGCGCCGAAGGTGAGCCCGTGGTCGACGGCGCGGTGGACCGCGGCGATGACGTCCGGGTGGGAGTGTCCGAGCAGCGCCGGACCCCACGAGCAGACGAGGTCCACGTACTCGGTGCCGTCGGCGTCGGTGACGTAGGCGCCGTGCGCGTCGACGAGGAAGCGCGGCGTCCCGCCGACCGACCCGAAGGCCCGGACCGGCGAGTTGACCCCGCCGGGCATGAGGGCCCGGGCGCGTTCGTACAGGGTGTCCGACGTCGTCGGGGAAGGTGTCATGAAGGGTTCCTTAGTTCTTCTCGTCGAGCCAGAGCGCAAGCTCGGAGGCCCAGTAGGTGAGGATCATCTGCGCGCCGGCGCGCTTGATGCCGAGGACGGACTCCTCGATGGCGCGACGGCGGTCGATCCAGCCGTTCGCCGCGGCGGCCTCGATCATCGCGTACTCCCCCGAGATCTGGTACGCGGCGACGGGCACGGGTGACATGGCCGCGACGTCGGCGAGGATGTCGAGGTAGCTCATGGCGGGCTTCACCATCACCATGTCCGCGCCCTCCTCGATGTCGAGCTCGACCTCGAGGAGCGCCTCCCGTCGGTTCGCGGCGTCCATCTGGTAGGTCCGGCGGTCGCCCTGCAGCTGGGAGTCCACGGCCTCCCGGAACGGACCGTAGAACGCGGAGGCGTACTTCGCCGCGTAGGCGAGCACCACCGTGTCCTGGTGTCCGGCCTCGTCCAGCGCCTGGCGGATCACGGCCACCTGGCCGTCCATCATGCCGGAGGGGCCGAGGACGTGGGACCCGGCGTTCGCCTGTTCGACCGCCATCTGCGCGTACAGGGCCAGGGTCGTGTCGTTGTCCACCGAACCGTCCTCCGCGAGCACGCCGCAGTGCCCGTGGTCCGTGAACTCGTCCAGGCAGACGTCGCTCATGACGACGAGCGAGTCGCCGACCTCGGCACGGACGTCGGCGATGGCCCGGTTGAGCACGCCGTCGGGGTCGATGCCGGCGCTCCCCGTCGCGTCGCGGTGTGCGGGGATGCCGAACAGCATGATGCCGCCCACACCCCGCTCGACCGCCTCCGTGGCCGCGCGCTTCAGCGAGTCGGTGGAGTGCTGCATGACGCCCGGCATGGAGAGGATGGGCGACGGCTCGGTGAGCCCTTCCCGGATGAACGCCGGCAGGATCAGCTCGGACGGGTGGACGCGGTACTCGGCCACCATGCGCCGCAGGGCGGGTGTGGACCGCAGCCGCCGGGGGCGGTGCTGGGGGAAACTCATGGTCGATCTCCGTTCAGTGGTGCGAAGTATGTCGTCCGGCCGCGCGAGAAGGCGTCCTCGACGGCCGCCACGATCGCCGGCGGTGTCGGTTCCGCGGCCGTCGCGGCGGGCTCCCAGCCCTGCGAGCGCAGGGCCGCGGCCGTGGTCGGCCCGATCGCGACGGGGAGGAAGGCGAGCGGCCCGCCACCCAGCCTTTCACGGAACTGCAGCACGGCGCTCGGGGCCGTGAACACGACGGCGGGGTGGACAGGGCGGGCGCCGGTCCCGACGACGTCGGGGACGGACAGCAGGGGCGGCGGCGTCCCCTCCTCCTCGACGCCGGGCACGCGCCGGGCGGGGTGGGCGGGGTAGGGCACCGTCCGGTACGCCTCGACGCGGTGCACCGACCAGCCGAGGCCCGTCAGGCCGATCCGCAGGTCGTCCGGCGCCAGATCGGCCTGGGGCAGGAGGACCTCGCCCGGGCCCGGGCCGAAGGCATCGAGCAGGCCGGCCGAGGAGGCGCGGCCGGGAACCAGGTCGACGCCGGTGCCGGTGGCGGTGAGGAGCCGGGCCGTGGCGGCACCGACGGCGGCGACCCGCGCGTGGCCGGCGCGGACGAGGGCGGCGAGCGTCGTCCCGTCCGTCCGCACGAGCATCTCCAGGGACTGGACGGTGTTGCCGCTCGTCACGACGAGCCACGCGTAGCCGCCCCGTCCGAGCCGCGCGAGTGCTTCCGCGACGCCCGCCGTGTCGACGGGGAGTTCGGTGTCCGTCAGGGGCAGCGCGTAGGCCGTCAGGCCGGCGGCGCCGAGTGCCTCGGCGATCCGGACCGCGCGGGCGGGATGCCGCAGGACGATCACCGGCTTCTCCGCCCGCTGCTCCGCCACGCCGGCCTCAGCTGTTCAGCGGTGCGATGCCGGCGGCACCGGCGGCGAGCAGCTCCTCGGCGAGCTCGAGTCCGAGCTGCGCGGCGGCGACGGCGTCCGTGGCGGGTGCCGAGCGCGTGAGCCGGAGGATCGAGCGGCCGTCGAGGCTGCAGACCACGGCCTCGAGCGACAGCTCGTCGCCCTGCAGGCGCGCGAGCGCACCGATGGGGGCGGCGCACCCGGCTTCGAGCTGCAGCAGGACGGCGCGCTCCGCGGTCACCGCGAGGCGCGTGGGCAGGTGGTCGTAGGTGGCCAGCGCCTCCCGCACGTGCGGTGTCGCCTCGCTCTCGCGGCATTCGACCGCGAGGGCCCCCTGACCGGCGGCCGGGAGCATGACGTCCGTGTCGATCAACTCCGTGATGACCCCGTCGCGGCCCAGCCGGCGCAGCCCGGCGGCGGCGAGGACGACGGCGTCGAGGTCTCCCGGCGCACCCGGCACGAGTCCGGCGACGCGACCCAGGCGCGTGTCCACGTTCCCGCGGATGTCGACGACCTCCAGCCCCGGCCGCGCGGACCTGAGCTGCGCGGCACGGCGCGGCGATCCTGTGCCCACGCGCGCCCCGTCGGGGAGCGTCGCGAGCGTCAGGCCGTCGCGCGCGCACAGGGCGTCGCGGACGTCCTCCCGCTCAGGCACCGAGGCGACAGTGAGTCCGGGCGCGGGAAGCGTGGGGAGGTCCTTGAGCGAATGCACCGCGATGTCGCAGCGCTCCTCGAGGAGGGCGTCGCGGAGGGCCGCGACGAAGACGCCGGTGCCGCCGATCTGCGAGAGCGAGCCCCGGGAGACGTCACCCTCCGTCCGGACCCGGACGAGCTCGTACGGCAGTCCGGCGAGATCCGCCACGCGCTCCGCGACCGTCGTCGTCTGCGTCATCGCGAGGGCGCTGCCCCGCGTGCCGACCCTGATACCCGTCGTCATCACATCCCGGGGTTCGGCAGCGGCGTGCCCACGGTGGAGTCGACGGCCGCGATGGTCGGCTTCTCCCCGCGACGGTTCGCGCAGCAGTTCGGGCGGCAGACGTCGTACCAGGGACCGAGCGCCGTGGCCGACGGCCGGTCCGCGATGTTGTTCTCGACGGTGCGCTCGAGGATGAGGTCGACCAGGCCCTCCACGAACTTCCGGTGCGTGCCGGGCGTGGGGACGCGGTCGGCGACGATCCCGAGCTCGCCGCAGGTCTCCATCGCCTCGGTGTCGAGGTCCCAGGCGACCTCCATGTGGTCGGAGACGAAGCCGAGCGGGACGATCACGACGCCGCGTGTCCCGTGCTCGTAGCGGTCACGGAGCGCATCGCTGATGTCGGGCTCGAGCCAGGGGATGTGGGGCGCGCCGGAGCGGGACTGGTACACGAGCGACCACTCGACGCCCGCGGCCCCGGGGATGCGGTCCAGCACCGCCTGGGCGGTCGCGAGGTGCTGCGCCACGTAGGCGCCGTCCTCGTAGGCCGGTCCGCCGTCGCCGTTGCGCGGGCCTGCGGCCTCCGCGTCGCCCATGGGGATCGAGTGGGTGGAGAACATGATGTGGACGGGGGCGTCGGGGGTGCCCTGTTCGGCCAGCCCGGCGCGCACCGTGGCGAGCCCCTCCGTCACACCCTCGACGAAGGGTTCCACGAAGCCGGGGTGGTCGAAGTACTGGCGCACCTTGTCCACCTCGAGCCGGCCTTCGAGGCCGGTCTTCACGAGGGCCATACCGAGGTCCTCACGGTACTGGCGGCAGCTCGAGTAGCAGGAGTAGGCGCTCGTGGTGACGGCGAGCACCCTGCGGTGCCCGGCGTCGTAGGCCTCCTGGAGCGTGTCGGCGATGAACGGCTCCCAGTTGCGGTTGCCCCAGTAGACGGGCAGGTCGATGCCGCGGCCGCGCAGCTCGGCCTCCATGGCGGCGCGCAGCGCCCGGTTCTGGCTGTTGATGGGGCTCACCCCACCGAACGCGCGGTAGTGGTGCGAGACCTCCTCGAGGCGCTCGTCCGGGATGCCGCGGCCGCGGGTCACGTTGCGCAGGAAGGGGATGACGTCGTCCTGCCCCTCGGGGCCGCCGAAGGAGGCGAGCACGACGGCGTCGTACGCCTTCGGGGCCATGCGGCCGTTCTGGTCGACGCCCTCGAGCGGGTCGAAAGCCTGTGTCGTCACTGGAGCACCTCTGCAATCTCGTCGGGGTTGATCCGCCGGCCGGTATAGAACGGCACTTCCTCGCGGACGTGGCGGCGTGCCTCGGTCTCCCGGAGGTACCGCATGAGGTCCACGAGGTCCACGAGCTCGGGAGCCTCGAGTGCCAGGATCCATTCGTAGTCGTTGAGGGCGAAGGATGACACCGTGTTGGAGATGACCTGCGGGTACTTGCGCCCCTTCATCCCGTGGTCCATGAGCATGGTCCGGCGCTCGTCCTGGGGAAGGATGTACCAGTCGTAGGACCGGACGAACGGGTACACGCACACCCACTCCGCCGGGGCGACGCCGCGGGAGAAGGCCGGGCTGTGGGATTTCGAGAACTCGGCGTCGCGGTGCACGCCCATGGCGGACCACACGACGCTGGTCCCGGCGAACGTCTCGGTGCGGCGCAGGCGGCGGACGGCGGCCTGCAGTTCCTCCGGGCGCGGCCCGTGGAGCCAGACCATCACGTCGGCGTCGGCCCTCATGGCGGAGACGTCGTAGAAACCGCGGAGCACCACGCCGTCCTGCTCGAAGGAGGAGAGCACCTCCTCGAGCTGCCGGGCATCGGAACCGGTGGTCGCGGCGTCCCGCTTGAAGACGGTCCAGAGGGTGTAGAACAGCTCACCGGGGGCTTCGGCGCCCCCTCCGTTCGGAGCGTGGGCGGGGTTGCTACATGTTGGCTCAGTCATGGTACTAGTCTGCCCCTCGCCCGGAGTCGAACCGAATCCCTTTTCTTCTACAGGGGGTAGAAGAGATCAACGTCACATCCCGGTGGAAGGGCCGTCCTCGGCAGGGCCACCCGTCAGGGCGTCGGCGAGGGCCTGCGCGCGGGCCCGGGCGTCGTCGATCACCGCCACCAGACCCGTCCCGGCGAGCCATCCGCCCGTCACCGCGAGGGACGCGGAGCGGTCGGCGACGGCCGACCGGATCCGGGCGACCCGCTCCCGGTGCCCCACGGAGGCGTGGGGCAGCGCGCCCGCCCAGCGCACCACGTCCCAGTCGAGCACGTCCGCCTCGACGATCGGTAGGTCGAGGAGGGTCGAGGCGTCGGCGAGCGCATGGCGGTAGAGGGCGTCGTCGGGCGTGGAGAGCCCCACGTCGGCGGGTGTGTCCCCGACCCGCCCGAAGGAGAGCCGCAGGACGTGCGAGCCCGGGCCGGCCTGGTCCCGCAGCCACGCCCACTTCGCGGTGGAGTGCGTGAGCGCCTTGGCCGCGACGCCCTCCACGCCGCGTGCGACGAGCACGCCCGTGCCCCGCGGCCGTGCGTCCAGCTCCGGCACGTCGACGATCAGGGTGACGAGGGCGACGCCGGGTACCGGATCGGGCCGTTCGGTCGCGAGGTCGGGGATCACCGGGGCCATGAGGTCGACGGCGGCGCGGCCCTCCGTGGCGACGAGGACGCCGTCGGCCGGCAGGCGGCGCGTGAGGGACGAGTGTTCGGTGGTCACCGTCCACCCGGTGGCCGAGCGGGCGAGGCCGGTCACCTGCTCCCCTGTCCTGAGGTCGGCGCCGTCGGCCGTGAGTTCCGCGACGAGTGCGTCCCGCAGCTGGGCGATCCCGCCGGAGAGCCCACCGACCGCGGCGCCGGCCGGTGCCGCCGCACGCAGTGCTCCTGCCGCTGCTCCGAGCGAGCCGAGGCGGGCCATCGTGGTGCGGAGGCCGGGCGCCACGGAGTCGACGTCGAGGTCGTCCGGGTCCGCGGAGAAGACACCGCCGGCCACGGGGGCCACCAGGCGGGTGAGCACCTCGTCCCCCATACGGGTGCGGACGAGCTCTCCGAGGCTCACCCTGCTGCGCGTCGCGAGGGATCCGACGGGCAGCACCCTGTCGAGGGACGCCCGGAGGGAGCCGGCGCGACCGATCACGGCGGTGATCGCCGGGTCGGTCGGATCCGCGGGGATCCCGAGGACACCGGAACTGGGCAGGGGCTGCGCCGAGGCACGGAGGTCCTTGCCCGGGAGCTGCACCCAGGCGCCCGTGGCATCGGGGGTGACGATCCGGTCGGCGAGCCCCAGTTCGGCGGCGAGGGCCGGGACCGTGGCGGAGCGGGTCGAGAAGGACTCCGCGCCGCTGTCCAGCTGGAAGCCGCCGAGCAGGCGTCCGTCGACCGTGCCCCCGAAGCGTCCGGACCGCTCGAGCAGCGTGACGTGGAGCCCCTGCCGGAGGAGGGTCCGCGCGGCGACGAGGCCCGCCATGCCGCCGCCGATCACCACGACGGTGCGGCGGCGCGCACGCTCCTGCGGCGGACCGCCGGGCAGCCCTGCCGGCAGGTCCTCGCCGCCGGGTCCACCGGCGCTCCTTGCCACGGCTACGGCTCCACGGAGTGGACGAGTTCGACGACGCGTGTCAGGACGTCCGGGTCGGTCTCCGGCGGGACGCCGTGTCCGAGGTTCACCACGTGCCCGGGGGCCGACGCTCCGGCGGCCAGCACCTCGCGGACGTGGCGCTCGAGGACCGGCCAAGGTGCGGGCAGCAGGGCCGGGTCGATGTTGCCCTGCAGCGGGACCGTCCCGCCGAGGCGCCTGCCGGCTTCGTCGAGGGGCAGCCGGTAGTCGACGCCGATGACGTCCACGCCCACCTCGTGCATCGCGACGAGGAGCTCGGACGTGCCGGTGCCGAAGTGGATCAGGGGCGCCCCGAGACCGCGCACGTGGTCGAGGGCCCGCCGCGAGGCAGGGGCGACGTGACGGCGGTAGTCCGCGAGTCCGAGCGAGCCGGCCCAGGAGTCGAACAGCTGCGCCGCGCTGGCGCCGGCTTCGAGCTGTGCGCGCAGGAACATGCCCGACGCGTCCGCGGCCCAGTCGGTCAGGGCGCGCCAGGTGTCAGGGTCCGCGTGCATCATGGTGCGCGGGCCGAGGTGGTCGCGTGAGGGCCGCCCCTCCACCATGTAGGCGGCCAGGGTGAACGGCGCCCCGGCGAAGCCGATCAGCGGCGTGCTCCCGAGCTGGTCGACGGTCAGGGCGACCGCCTGCCGGATCGGGTCGAGCGCCTCGTCGGTCAGCGTGGGCAGGGCGGCGACGTCGGCGGCGGTGCGGACGGGCTTGCCGAGGACCGGGCCCACCCCGGGGACGATGTCCACGTCGACACCTGCGAGCTTCAGCGGGATCACGATGTCGGAGAAGAAGATGCCGGCGTCGACATCATGGCGGCGGACGGGCTGCAGGGTGATCTCGGACGCCATCTCGGGGTCCAGGCAGGACGCGAGCATGTCGGTGCCTGCGCGCAGCGCCCGGTATTCGGGCAGCGACCGTCCGGCCTGGCGCATGAACCACACGGGACGCCGGTGCGGCGTCAGGCCGCGATAGGCGGAGATGAGGGCCGAGCCGGACGTGCGGCCGTCGTTGAGCGGGTGCGATGCGGCGAGGTCCATACCGCCGATTCTGCCGAAGATCCCGCCGGAGCGTTAACCGGGATTCCTGCGGCGCGGGGGTGCGTGGCCAAGATCACCCCGGCGGCCGAGGGACAGAATCCCGCAGGAATCCGCGGAAAGCAAGCCCCGGTAAGGATCGCCTCATCAGTGGGAGGGGCCTGTTCTCGGTATGATCGAAGGACTGTGGTACTTCTTTCACTTGTAGCGACACATTCGAACGTGGACCTGGAGACGGTCGCCCGACTGAGCGTCGGGGCACCCCAGGTCCCTGCTTCCGTACTCGCCGATGACAGGGCCGTGTCCGGTGCCGTCGTCCTGGCGACCTGCAACCGTTTCGAGATCTACGCCGAAGCGCCCTCCGAAGAGGACGTCGAGGCCGCCCGTTCCGCGATCGTGTCGACCATCAGCGAGTACTCCGGCATCCCGGAGCAGTCGGTCTCCGCGTCCTTCGAGACCCACACCGGCCAGGGCGTGGCCGAACACCTCTTCGCCGTCGGCGCCGGGCTCGATTCCGCCGTGATCGGTGAACGCGAGATCGCGGGCCAGGTGCGCCGCGCACTCATCGAGGCGCAGGGCTCGGGTGCTGCCAGCGGCGGCCTCGTGCGCCTGTTCCAGGCCGCCTCGAAGACCGCGAAGGACGTCGGCGCGCAGACGGCGCTCGGCAGCCGGGGCCGGTCCATCGTCTCCGTGGCCCTCGAGCTCGCCGGCGATCTCTCCGCCGACGCCGACTGGTCGCGCAAGACCGTCGTGCTGTTCGGCACGGGCGCGTATGCGGGCGCCGCGATGGCCGCGCTGAAGGAGCGCGGCTGCACGGACATCTCCGTCTTCTCCTCCTCCGGACGCGCCGAGGGCTTCGTCGCCTCCCGCGGCGGCACCGCCGTCACCGCGGCGGACCTGCCGGGCGCCATGCGCCGCGCCGACGTCGTCATCGGCTGCAGCGGCAGCGACGCCCGGATCGACGCCGCGGACATCGAACGGGTCCGCGCCGGGAGCAACCGCCCGCTCGTCGTCATCGACCTCGCCCTGAGCCACGACTTCGACCCCGCCGTCGGGACCCTCGACGACGTCGAACTCATCACCCTCGAGTCCGTCCGCGCCGCGGCCCCCGAGGAGCAGGCCGACGCGCTCGCTCAGGCCGCCGACCTCGTGCGCGGCGCCGCGCGGTCCTTCGAGGAACAGCAGACCACCCGCGCCATGAACGCGGCAATCGTGGCACTGCGCCGGCACACGCAGGCGGTCCTCGACTCCGAGATGGAGCGGGTCCGCGCCCAGCACGGCTGCACGGCCGCTGCGGAGGAGGTCGAGTTCGCCCTGCGGCGCATGGTCCGGCAGCTCCTGCACGTGCCCACCGTCCGAGCGCGTGAACTCGCTGCCGAGGGACGCCAGGACGACTACACCGCAGCGCTCGAAGCCCTCTACGGGATCGACATGGCGCCCGCGGAGAAGACGCCCGCTCCGCATCCGGACCTCGGCGCCCCGGGTCATGCGGCCGAGGTCGTGCCGGCCACCCGACCGCACGAGCACCTCGACGGCGCCGTCTGCCCCGTGGACCACGAACGGCCCGCACAGAGCGCCTGACCCGGAGCACCTGACCGGAGCACCCTGCCCGGCATCGCTCCCGGCGCGGCCCGCCCACGAGGGCGGGAAGGGTCAGTAGGTCATCTTCTCCGGCTCGATCCTCCGCACCCATTCGATGATGCCGCCCTCCACGGACACGGCATCACGGTGTCCGTGGTCCCGGAGGAAGCGGACCACATCGGCCGACCGCACGCCGGACTTGCAGTGCACGTACAGCGTCCTGCCCGGCTCGATCACCGTGTCCCCGTCGATGATCAGGTTCTTCGGCACCAGCACGGCGCCGTCGATGCTCACGATCGCGTGTTCCTCGGGGTTCCGCACATCCAGCAGGTCGAAGTCCGCGGTGCCGGCGGCGCGCGCCGCGAGGAGCGCGGAGAGCTCCTCGACGGACACGGTCGGCACGACCTCCTCCGGCGCCTCCCCGGATGCCGCCGCGGCCGCCGGTGACGGCAGGCCGCAGAACTGCTCGTAGTCGATGAGTTCGGTGATGCGCGACGCCGTCGGGTCGGACCGCACCCGCAGTTCCCGCCAGCTCATGTCGAGCGCGTCGAACACGAGCACCCGGCCGAGCAGCGTGGTGCCCACCCCCGTGATGAGCTTGATCGCCTCGTTGACCATCACGGAGCCGATCTGCCCGCACAACACGCCCAGCACCCCGCCCTCTGCGCACGAGGGCACGGAACCGGGCGGCGGCGCTTCGGGGTACAGGTCGCGGTAGGTGGGTCCGTGGTCCTGCCAGAACACGCTGACCTGGCCGTCGAACCGCAGGATGGAGCCCCACACGTACGGCTTGCCGAGGATCGCCGCGGCGTCGTTGACGAGGTAGCGCGTGGCGAAGTTGTCCGTGCCGTCGATGACGAGGTCGTACCCGGCGAAGAGCTCCAGCGCGTTGCCGCGGTCCAGCCGCTCCTCGTGCAGCACGACGTCCACGAGCGGATTCAGCGCCAGGATGCTGTCGCGGGCGGATTCCGCCTTCGACCGGCCGAGATCCGGCATGCCGTGGATGACCTGGCGCTGCAGGTTGGAGAGCTCGACGCCGTCGTCGTCCACGACCCCGAGCGTCCCCACGCCCGCCGCCGCCAGGTACAGGAGCACCGGCGATCCCAGCCCTCCCGCGCCGATCACGAGGACGCGCGCATTCTTCAGGCGCAGCTGCGCCTCCGTGCCGAAACCGGGGATGATCAGGTGCCGCGAATACCGCAGGGTCTCCTCCTGCGACAGGCTCCCCCTCGCCTCGACCAGGGGCAGCAGGCCCGCGGCCACGCCGGGCGGTGCTGACGGGACGGCCTGGGCACTCACGGGCGCGGACGACGGGAAAGCGGTCATGCCCAAGGGTAGGGCGCTCCCCCGGGCCCGGGCCAGCGGGCACCGCCCCCTCCCGCCCGCGGAGCTACTCCGCCGTACCGGTTCCCCGGGGAGGAGACGTCGCCGACCCAGCGTCCGGAGCGGGTCCGCCGTCTCGGCCTCCCGGTCAGGGACGGCCCGCTTCCTACCGGTGGGTAAACTGGGCTGATCCCCCCGCCCGCAGAGCCCGAGGAACACCTCACGTGAGTGTTGAACCGACCACCGCAGGAAAAGCCGTCCGGTTGCCGCGGGACGAGCGACGACGCCAGCTCCTGGCGGCGGCGCAGGAAGTCTTCGTGAGCAACGGCTACCACGGTGCCGCCATGGACGACATCGCCGTGGCGGCCAAGGTCAGCAAGCCCGTGCTCTACCAGCACTTCCCCGGCAAGCGGGATCTCTATCTCGCGCTGCTCGACGGGCACCTCGCCGAACTCACGCAGCTGCTCGTGGACGCACTGCGGTCCACCGAGGACAACAAGCTGCGCGTCCACGCCACCATGCGGGCCTACTTCCAGTTCATCGCCCAGGACAGCCAGGCGCACAGGCTCGTGTTCGAGTCCGACATCGGCAACGAGCCCGATGTCCGGAGCCGGCTCGAGGAGTTCAACGCCCACTTCGCCGGCGCGATCGCCGGTGTGATCGCCGGCGACACGCAGCTCTCGATCGTGGAGGCGACGCTGCTGGGACGCGGCCTCGCCGGGATGGCCCAGGTCAGCGCACGCTACTGGCTGGAGACGGACGGCAGTCTCGACATCGATGCTGCCGCGGAGCTCATCTACCGTTTAGCTTGGCGCGGAATCAGCCGTTTCCCGAAAGAGATCTAGGGTAGTTTTCGAAGCAGTAGGACTGCCCACACAACAGGAGGAACACGCCGTGGAAATCAAGATCGGTATCCAGAACGTCAACCGCGAGATCATCCTCGAATCCTCCGAGAGCGCCGACGCCATCGCCGAGCTCGTGGCCCAGGCGATGAGCGGCGGTACCGAGCTGCGCCTCAAGGACGCGAAGGGCCGCCAGGTGATCGTCCCGACGTCGGTGCTCGGCTACGTCGAGATCGGCGCCGAGGAGACGCGACGCGTCGGGTTCGGCGCACTCTAGCCGCGCGAGGGACCTCTTCACCTCAAGACCCGTGGCGGGCGGCTGGCGCCGTCGACCACGGGTCTTGCCGCGTCCCGGGAGAGGCCGGGATCAGGCGGTGAGTCCCAGGGCGCTCATGCGCCGTGAATGGTTCCGGGTGAGCTGCGCGAAGAGCGCCGTCGTGTGCTGCGTGTGGTCCGGCTCGTTCGCGAAGAGGAGACCGGCGAGGTACTCGCGCTCGATCCCCACCCGCTGCGCCTGGGTCAGGGCCTCCCCCACGAGCCTGCGGCCCCAGAGTGCCAGGCGCGAGGCGAGGCGGGGATCGTCGGAGAGTGCCTCCTTCAGCCGTCTCTGGAGGTGGGCCGCACCGTCGCCCGAGTCGATGGCGCGAATGAGTTCGCGGGTGCGGGGGTCGAAACTGCCGGCCAGCGACCGGTAGAAGTCCCCGGAGAAGGCGTCGATCACGTAGGCCTTCATGAGCGACTCGTACCAGTCACCGGGGCGTGTCCGCTCGTGGAAGGCGTCGATGGAGGCCTGGAACGGGGTCATGGCGTCCTCGACCGTGATGCCGAGGTCCGCGAGGAAGGCTCCGACCATCTCGAAGTGCTCGAACTCCTGCACGGCCAGCCGGCCCAGGCCGGCACGGTCGGCGAGACTGGGCGAGAACCGCGCGTCCGAGGACAGCCGCTCGAATCCGGACAGCTCCCCGTACGCGACGATGCCGAGGAGGTCGGTCACGAAGCGCGCGTAGAGGGGATTCGCGAACGCGTCGTCTGTGGCGGGAACGGTGATTCCGGAGGCCGCATCCTCGGATCCGGTGCGATCCCGTCCGGTTGCCGAGAGGGCCGTGCTGTCGGAGGAGCCGTTGTTCATTCTGCTAAGAGTACGCACTCCGACCGGCGCGGCAACCTGCCGCACGGCGCCGGGACCTGTTGCGCACCGCCGCCGTCGGTCTATGCTCGGTCCCCACCGGCCGGACGGGCCGGAGGGGACCTCTCCGGTCGGCGCGGATGCGTGCCGGTGGCCGGACGGAAGGCAGGAACACATGGATTTCTCGGCTGTCCTGGAGCGGGCGGGCCGCACGGCCACGGGCATCGAGGTCCCGGAGGAGGTGCTGGCGTCGCTCGGCGGCGGCAGGCGCCCCGCCGTGACCGTGACGCTGGGTGCCTACACCTTCCGCACCACCGTCGGATCCATGAACGGCCGCGCCATGATCCCGGTCAGTGCGGAGCATCGGACCGGGGCCGGGGTGGCAGCCGACCAGACGGTGGCCGTGGGCCTCCGCCTGGACCTCGAGGAGCGCACCGTCGACGTGCCGGAGGACCTCGCCGTCGCCCTCTCGGCCGATCCGGCGCTCGTCGCCGCGTTCGCCGCCCTGTCGGTCAGCCGGCGGAAGGCACTCGTCCTGCCCATCGAGCAGGCGAAGGGCGCCGACACGCGGCAGCGCCGTGTCCTGAAGGCCGTGGCGTCGCTCCGCCCCCACGACGCCTAGCAACCCCCGCGGCCCGCCCGCGGGAGGACCCCCGATGTCTGTGACGTGCGTTACCGTAATGCCTGTGCCCGCACAGCATATGGATATCAGGGACCGGGAGTCCCAGCAGCGCCTCACGGAGTCGCTGCGGGCCCTGCGCGAGGAACTCGAGATCCGCGAGGACTTCCCCGAGGAGGTCCTGCGGGAGGCGCAGGCCGCACTGGCGTCCCTGGATCTCCCCGCGACGGACCTGCGGGACCTGCCGTTCCTCACCATCGACCCGCCCGGCTCCACGGACCTCGACCAGGCCGTGCACCTCGTGCGGACGGGCAGCGCCGACCCGGCCGACCCGGGTGCCACGGACGCGACGGGCTACGAGGTCTGGTACGCCATCGCCGACGTACCGCTCTTCGTGCGCCCCGGCGGCGCCGTCGATGCGGAGGCACGGCTCCGCGGACAGACGATGTACGCACCGGACGGGCGGATCTCGCTGCACCCGGAGGCCATCTCCGAGGACGCCGCGAGCCTCCTCCCAGACCGGGACCGGCCCGCCTTCGTGTGGCACTTCCGCCTCGATGCCGCGGCCGTCGTGCAGTCCGTCACCGTCGGCCGCGCCATGGTCCGGAGCCGACGCCAGCTCACCTACGCCGAGGCCCAGGCGGAGATCGACGCCGGTACCGCCGACGAGCAGCTCACCCTCCTGAAGGAGATCGGCCTGCACCGCATCCAGCAGGAGCTCGAGCGCGGCGGGGCGAGCCTCAACCTGCCCCGCCAGGAGATCACCCACGACGGCGAGAGCTACGGCATCCTCACGGAGCCCGCCCTGCCCTGCGAGGACTGGAACGCGCAGATCTCCCTCATGACGGGCATGGCCGCCGCCCGCATGATGATCGACGGCGGCATCGGCATCCTGCGCACCATGCCCGAGCCCGACGAGGGGGCCCTCGCGAAGTTCCGGCGGCAGTCCGAGGCCCTCGAGCACCCCTGGCCGGCGGACCTGCCCTACGACGCGTTCCTCCGTACGCTCGACGTCGCCGACCCGCGACAGCTCGCGCTGATGCACGCCGCGGCCTCGCTCTTCCGGGGCGCCGGGTACACCGCCTTCGACGGACAGGTGCCCGACGCCGTCGTCCAGTCCGCGATCGCCGCACCCTACGCCCACACCACCGCTCCCCTCCGACGCCTCGTGGACCGCTTCGTGCTCGTGACCTGTGCGTCGCTCTGTGCCGGGGAGGAGGTACCCGAGTGGGTGCGGGCGGCCCTGCCGGACCTCAACGCGCTCATGGCGTCCTCCAACCAGACGGCCTCGCGGCTCGATTCGGGTGCGATGGACGCGGTGCAGGCCGCCCTGCTGAGCAACCGCATCGGCGAGGCGTTCTCCGCCGTCGTCCTCCAGGGTTCGCCGCCGGCCGCCGAGGACGCCCCCGGCAAGCAGGCGCCCCGCCTGTCCGGCACCGTGCAGGTCACCGAACCGCCGCTCGAGGCCAAATGCTACGGCGAGCTCGTCGCGGGCGAACGCGTCACCGTGGTGCTCCTGGAAGCCGACATCGCGCGCCGCCGCCTGCGCTTCGAGGTCAAACCCCCGGACGCACCCCCGCCCGGCCTGCGATGACACCGGGGAGGAGCGGGCAGGGTAGTCTTGACGGTGTAGTAATGGATGCCCGGTCGTTATCACCTCGTCGATAACCCGTAGTACCAACTCGATCCCGAGTTCCCGCGGGCGCAGGTCTCCCTCCGCAGCCCGCACGCAGTCCAAGCCCGCGATCGGCTTCCACCGGACGCCCTGGCGCCCGCAGATACGCTCCGCCCCGGATGAATCGATCCCGGCGTCGAGCCTCAGCGGCCGCGGGGCCTGAATGAACGGTAGAACGTGCACGACATCAATGAAGACACCACCCAGATGACGGACGCCCATCACCTCGTCGCCGACAACTCGGCCGACGCGATCGACGTCGAGGACACCCTGGTCACCACCGACGAGCCGCACGCGGCCGTCGCCGAGACCTTCGCGGACTTCAACGTCCGCCCCGACATCGTCGAGTCCCTTGCAGACGCCGGCATCACCCACCCCTTCCCCATCCAGGCGATGACCCTCTCGATCGCCCTTGGCGGCCACGACATCATCGGCCAGGCGAAGACCGGCACGGGCAAGACCCTCGGCTTCGGCATCCCGGCGATCCAGCGCGTGGTCGGCCCCGACGACGCGGGATACGAGAAGCTCCCGGTCCCCGGCGCGCCGCAGGCCCTCGTCGTCGTCCCGACGCGCGAGCTCGCCGTGCAGGTGGCGAACGACCTCACGACGGCGGCGAAGAAGCGCAACGCGCGGATCGTCACCATCTACGGCGGCCGTGCCTACGAGCCCCAGATCGAGGCCATCAAGAAGGGCGTCGAGATCGTCGTCGGTACGCCCGGACGCCTGATCGACCTGTACCGGCAGAAGCTGCTCGTCCTCAAGAACGTGAAGATCGTGGTGCTCGACGAGGCCGACGAGATGCTGGACCTCGGCTTCCTGCCCGACGTCGAGACCCTCATCGCCGCGACGCCTCCGGTGCGCCAGACGCTCCTGTTCTCCGCGACCATGCCCGGCCCCGTCATCGCGATGGCACGCCGCTACATGACGCAGCCCACCCACATCCGCGCCGCGGACCCCGAGGACGAGGGCATCACCAAGAAGGACATCCGCCAGGTCATCTACCGGGCGCACAACCTGGACAAGGCCGAGGTGGTGGCCCGCATCCTGCAGGCCAGGAACCGCGGCCGCGCCATCATCTTCTGCAAGACCAAGCGCACCGCGGCGAAGCTCTCCGAGGAACTGATCGACCGCGGCTTCGCGGCCGGCGCCATCCACGGCGACCTCGGCCAGGGTGCCCGCGAGCAGGCGCTGCGGGCCTTCCGCGGCGACAAGATCGACGTCCTCGTCGCCACGGAGGTCGCGGCGCGCGGCATCGACGTCGAGGACATCACGCACGTCATCAACTACCAGTGCCCCGAGGACGAGAAGGCCTACCTGCACCGCGTGGGCCGCACGGGCCGTGCCGGCAAGAAGGGCACCGCGGTCACGTTCGTCGACTGGGACGACGTCCCCCGCTGGGGCCTGATCAACAAGGCACTCGGCCTCGACACGCCCGAACCCGTCGAGACGTACTCCTCGTCGCCGCACCTGTACACCGATCTCGACATCCCCGAGGGCACCAAGGGCCGCCTGCCCCGCAAGGACCGCAAGCTGGCCGGCATCCAGGCCGAGGTCCTCGAGGATCTCGGGGAGACCGGCAAGCGCGGCGGTGGCACGCGCGGCACCCGCGACGACGACGCCCAGGGGCGCTCCGGCGGCCGCGGCCCGCGCCGCGACGGCGCACCCTCAGGCTCAGGCTCCGGCGACGGCTCCGGTCGTTCGCGCAGCCGCGGCCGCGGCGGGAACAGCTCCGCGACGGACGCTCCTGCCGCGCCCGCGCAGGCGGACGGGGGTCGAGGGCGGACGCCGTCGTCGCTCCGGCGGCGAGGGCGAGGCGCCCGCGGGCGACCGTCCGCGCCGCAGCCGGACCCGCCGCCGCAACGGCGAGGTCGTCGGGAAGCCTGCCGGCGGCACGGAGGACTGACACCCGGTGTCGGAGCTCCCTGCGCCGTCCGTGCCTCCCCTGTGGAGCGCGGACGGCGCCAACCTGGTGGTGCACGCGGACAATGCGGAGTACCTCGCCACACTGCCGGACGCGGCCTTCACCATGATCTACGTGGACCCGCCCTTCAACACGGGCCGGGTGCAGCGCCGCCAGCAGACCTCGATGGTGCGGGCGGCGCAGGGCGAGGGTGACCGCGTGGGCTTCAAGGGCCTCTCGTACTCGACGGTCAAGGGCATGCTCGCGAGCTACGACGACGCCTTCGAGGACTACTGGGACTTCCTCTGGCCCCGGCTCGCCGAGGCGTGGCGGCTCCTGGCCGATGACGGCACGCTCTATCTGCACCTGGACTACCGGGAGGTGCATTACGCGAAGGTCATGCTGGACGCCCTGTTCGGCCGCGACTGCTTCCTGAACGAGATCATCTGGGCCTACGACTACGGTGCGCGGGCCAAGCGCAAGTGGCCGGCCAAGCACGACAACATCCTCGTATACGTGAAGAACCCGTCCGGCTACTACTTCAACAGCGACGAGGTGGACCGGGAACCCTACATGGCGCCGGGGCTCGTGACCGCGGAGAAGGCGGCCCTCGGCAAGCTCCCCACCGACGTGTGGTGGCACACGATCGTCTCCCCCACCGGCCGGGAGAAGACCGGCTACCCCACGCAGAAGCCCGAGGGCCTGCTGCGCCGCGCCGTCGCGGCCAGTAGCCGCGAGGGCGACTGGGTGCTCGACTTCTTCGCCGGCTCGGGGACCCTCGGCGCCGTCGCCGGGAAGCTCGGCCGCCGCTTCGTCTGCGTGGACCGGAATCCGCAGGCCATCGAGGTCATGCACGCGCGCCTGGCCCCATGGACCTGACGCGCCGGCCGCAGCGCCGAACCTGACCGGCTAGCCCGGCGTGTGCGTGGCGAGTGCCGTGATGGCCTCCAGGGTCTCCCGCGCCGTGACGTTCTCCCCGAGCAGGTTGGGCTTGCCCGCGCCGTGGTAGTCGCTCGACCCCGTGATGAGCAGCCCGTGGTCGCCGGCGATCCTCCGCAGCTCCACGCGCGCCTCCTCCGGATTGTCGCGGTGCTCCACCTCGAGCCCCAGCAGGCCGGCGTCGATCATCTCGTCGATCACGTCCCCGCCCACCACGGCGCCGCGGTTGAATGCCGACGGATGGGCGAAGACGGGCACCCCTCCGGCGTCCCGGATGAGGGCGACGGCTGCGGCGGGGTGCGGTGCGTAGTGGCTCACCCAGTAGGGCGAGCGCGCGGTCAGGATCCGTTCGAAGGCCTCCGAGCGTGTACCCACCACGCCGAGGGTGATCAGCGCGTCGGCGATGTGCGGGCGACCCACCGTCGCGCCCTCCGTGACGTGCTGCTGCACCAGGTCCCAGGTGATGGGGAAGTCCTCGGCCATCAGCCCGACCATCCGCCGCGCCCGCGTCAGGCGCGCGGACCTGGACTTCGCGATCTCCTCGACCAGGCCGGGGTGGGCAGGATCGTGCAGGTAGGACAGCACGTGGACGCTGATGCCGGTGTCCGTACGGCACGAGACCTCCATGCCCGGGACGAACCCGATGCCGAGCCTGTCCGCGGCGGTCCGCGCCCTGTCCCAGCCCGCCGTCGAATCGTGGTCCGTGAGCGCGACGACGTCGAGCCCGGCGGCCGCCGCCGACCCGATCAGGACCTCGGGGTCCTCGGTACCGTCCGAGACGTTGGAGTGGGTGTGCAGATCGATTCTCACCGGATCCAATCTACGCGCCGCGGGCGCCGGGCCCGGTCAGGGGCTCCCGCGCCGCTCCGGCCTTCCGGCCTTCCGCGCCGGACTTTCCCGACACGCGGCGGGGGTGGGACGATGGCGGGTGTGAGCACCGACGACACAGCACCCGCATCCGACATCCCCACCGACGCACCCGAGGGCCAGCCCCTCGCCGCCCGTAACGAGAACCGGTCGCAACGGCCCGATTCCGAGGCCTTCAAGGCGTTCATGGCCTCCCGCTGGGCACCGGCCTCGGACGACCTCCCGTCCGTCGCCCCCGTCGCGGAACACGCGGCCCGGCGGCGTCGCGCCGTCTCCGACCGCTTCCCCGGCGAGCGCCTCGTGATCCCCGCCGGCCCCTTCAAGGTCCGCTCCAACGACACCGACTACCGGTACCGCCCGCACTCCGGGTTCGCGCACCTGACGGGCCTGGGCCTCGACCACGAGCCGGACGCCGTGCTCGTCCTCGAACCCGTGGATCCCGGCACGGGCGACGACGGCGGGAACCACACCGCCACCCTGTACTTCCGGGAGCTCGCGGGACGCGACAGCGCCGAGTTCTACGCGAACGCCCGCTACGGCGAGTTCTGGATCGGGCAGCGCCTGTCCATGGCGCAGATCAGGGCCCAGCTCGACCTCGAGACCGCGGACCTCGCCGAGCTCGAGGTGGCCATCACGAAGGACGCCGGCGTCCCCGCGATCGGCGGCGTCAGCATCCGCCTCCTCCGGGAGGTGGACCTGAACGCCGATGCGCTGGTGGACACGTCCCGCATCAACACCGGGGTGGACCTGGAGCAGGCCGACGCCCTCGACGCGGTGCTGGCCGAAGCGCTCTCCGAGCTGAGGCTCATCAAGGACGCATGGGAGGTCGAGCAGATGGAGGCCGCCGTGGCTGCCACCGTCAACGGCTTCCACGAAGTGATCCGGACGCTCCCCCGGGCCCTCACCCACCCGCGCGGCGAGCGCGTCGTCGAAGGGGCGTTCTTCACCCGGGCACGCGAGGAGGGCAACGACCTCGGCTACGACACCATCGCCGCCTCCGGCAACAACGCCACCACGCTGCACTGGATCCGCAACACGGGCCAGGTGAAGGCCGGGGACCTGCTCCTGCTCGACGCGGGCGTCGAGGCCGAGAGCCTGTACACCGCCGACATCACCAGGACACTCCCCGTCACCGGGCAGTACACCGAGATCCAGCGCAGGATCTACCAGGCGGTGCTCGACGCCGCCGACGCCGGTTTCGCCGCGGCGCAGCCGGGCCGGAAGTTCCGCGACATCCACACCGCCGCGGTCACCGTGCTCGCCGAGAACCTGGACGCGTGGGGCCTCCTGCCCGTCTCCCTCGAGGAGGCGTTGGCGCCCGAGGGCCAGCACCACCGCCGCTGGATGCCGCACGGCACGAGCCACCACCTCGGGATGGACGTGCACGACTGCGCGCAGGCCAAACGGGAACTGTACCTGGACGGGATCCTCACCGAGGGCATGGTCTTCACCATCGAGCCGGGCCTGTACTTCAAGGCCGAGGACCTGGCGGTCCCCGAGGAGTACCGGGGTATCGGCGTGCGGATCGAGGACGACATCCTCATGACCGCCGACGGACCGGTGAACCTCAGTGCGGCCCTCCCCCGGGACCCCGACGACGTCGAGGCCTGGATCGCGGGCATCTGGGGCAGCACCGGCGAGTAGCGCCACGCGGGCGGCCCCCGAGGGGTCGTCCGGACGGCGCAGGCCGTAACACGAAGGCCCTAGCACGAAGGCCGGGACCCGAGGGTCCCGGCCTTCGTGCTGCAGGCGGCCTCCGGAGGAGGCCCGGCGCGCAGGACCCGCTAGTGCGAGCCGCCCGCGGCCGAGGAGCCATGGCTGCCGGGGCGCTCGTCGTCCCCGGACCGGTCCGGGGCGGCTACCGCGTCAGGGCCGGCCTGCGCCGCTCCGTCCGGGCCCGCCGCCGGGGTTCCCACCGGCTGCTCCTCGACGCGCACGCCGTACTGGGGCCGGCCGTCCGGCAGATCGGGGAACTGGCCCCGGCGGGGTCCCGTGGTGCCGGGACCGGCGGTCTGGTCCTCGGACGGGACGGGCTGCCCCGGCTGACCCTGCTGACCCTGCTGGCCCTGCTGACCCTGCTGGCCCTGCTGACCCTGCTGGCCCTGCTGGCCCGCGTAGGGGTCATTCCATCCTGCGGGGCGCTCGGGAGTGTGCTGCTGGGGCGGCTGGGGCGGCTGGACGGGAGCCTGTCCCTGTCCCTGCGGCTGCCCCCAGGCGGAGGGCGCCCCGCCCGGGTGCTGGGCCTGCCCGTTCATGGGCAGCTGCTGCAGGAGGCGCCGGGCCTCCGCGGCGAGGCTCGGCTCGACGATCACGTCGTAGCTGGTGGCGATGACCTGGCTCGTCGAGGTGAAGTCACGCCGCCCGCGCTGGAACGTGTAGGTCAGCACGCCGAAGAGCAGCCAGAAGATGGCGCCCAGGGCGATCGAGGAGGTGATGGTGATCCCGGTCTCGCTCCCGGCGAACAGGCTCAGGATCAGCCCGACGAAGAGGCCGAACCAGGCGCCGGTCGCGGCACTGCCGAGCGCCACGCGCGGATAGGTCAGGCGCCCCGTCACCCGCTCGACGGTCTTGAGGTCGTTGCCGATGATCGCCACACGCTGGACGGCGAACTTGTTGTCCGCGAGGTAGTCCACGGCTTTCTGGGCATCGAGGTAGCTCGTGTACCGGCCGATGGTCTCGCCCGTGGGCAGCACCCGGCCCAGATCGCGGGAGGCAGTGGTTCCAAGTGGTGGTGTCGACATGGTGTCCATTCTTGCCTAACGCCTGCGACCGCGGGAGGGTTCTCCCGGGGGACGCCCTCCCGGGCGGCCGGGGGGCCCTGAGGCGATGCCGTCCGAGCCCCCCGCGCCCGATAGCCTAGAGCTGTGACTACCAACCCCACCCGCGTCTTCGTCGCCCGGCTCCTGGGCCTCGACGTGTTCGACCCGCTCGGCGACCGCCTGGGCCGCCTGCGGGATGCCGTCGTGCTCGACCGCGGCCCCACCAGGACGCCGCAGGTCGTGGGTCTCGTGGTCGAGGTGCCCGGCAAGAAGCGCGTCTTCGTCCCCATGACGCGCATCACGTCGATGGACCCGTCGCAGATCATCTGCACCGGCCTGGTCAACCTCCGCCGCTTCGAGCAGCGCGGTGCCGAGATGCTCGTCGTCGCGGAACTCTTCGACCGCCGGCTCACGCTCCGCGACGGCAGCGGCAGCGCCGTCGTCGAGGACATCGCGATGGAACGCAACCGGGCGGGCGACTGGCACGTCTCCCAGCTGTTCGTCCGCCGCGGCGGCGCGGTGTCACCCCTGCGCGGGCTGCGCCGGGGTGGCGAGCGGCTCATCATCGACTGGCTCGACGCCTTCCACGGCACCACGGACGAACCGCAGGGCGCCACCCAGTTCGTCGCGCAGCACGACGACCTCAAGCCCGCCGACTTCGCCGAGGCGATGCACGAGATGAACGACAAGCGGCGCCTCGAGGTGGCGGGCGAGCTGCAGGACGACCGCCTCGCCGACATCCTGCAGGAACTGCCCGACGACGACCAGGTCCAGATCCTCACGTCCCTCACGCGTGAACGCGCGGCTGACGTGCTCGAGGAGATGGACCCCGACGACGCGGCCGACCTCCTCAACGAACTGCCCGACGCGCAGAAGGAGGAGCTGCTCCAGCTCATGGAGCCCGACGACGCCGAGGACGTGCGCCGCCTCCTCGAGTACGAGGAGGGGACGGCCGGTTCGCTCATGACCACCGTGCCGGTGATCCTGCCCCCGGAGGCGACCGTCGCCGAGGCCCTCGCGCATGTGCGGCGCGAGGAGCTGACCCCCGCCCTCGCCTCGTCGATCTTCGTGTGCAGGCCTCCGCTGGAGACGCCGACGGGACGCTACCTCGGCGTCGTGCACATCCAGCAGCTCCTGCGGTATCCGCCGCCGGAGCCGCTCGGCAACATCATCGACACCGACCTGGAGGCCGTCGGCGACCAGGCCGACGTGAGCGAGGTCTCGAGGATCCTCGCGACCTACAACCTGAACTCCCTGCCCGTCGTGAACACGGAGGGGCGCCTCGTGGGCGCCGTGACGGTCGACGACGTGCTGGACCACCTGCTGCCCGACGACTGGCGGGCACAGGACGACACACCGGGACTGAAACGAGGTGACCGCCGTGGCTGAGAAGACGAGGTCGAATTCGAGTGGACTGGACACCCCCAGGGAGGCGCGGAAGCGGTTCCTGCTGAGGCCGCGGCCCAACCCGGACCGTTTCGGGAGCGCGACGGAGAACTTCGCCCGGTTCATGGGCACCCCGCAGTTCCTGCTGTACATGACCATCTTCTGCCTGATCTGGCTGGCCTGGAACACGTTCGCGCCGGAGAACGCCCGCTTCGACAGTGCGGCGCTCGGCTTCACGGCCCTGACGCTCATGCTGTCCCTGCAGGCCTCCTACGCCGCCCCCCTGCTGCTCCTCGCCCAGAACCGCCAGGACGACCGGGACAGGGTGTCGCTGCGGCAGGACCGGCAGCGCGCCGAACGCAACCTCTCGGACACCGAGTACCTGACCCGGGAGATCGCCGAGCTGCGCATCGCCCTGCGCGAGGTCGCGACGCGCGACTACGTGCGCTCGGAGCTCCGCTCGGTCCTCGAGGAGCTGATCGAGGCGACCGACGGGCAGGAGCTGGTCCTGCAGAAGCGGAAACCCCGCAAACCGTCCGAGAACACCGTGACGCTCCCGAAGGTGCAGCCCACCGGGAGGAAACCGTCCCGGTGACACGTGACCTGCCCGCCGAGGCGGCCGTCCGCGCAGCGCTGGCCACGGTGATCGACCCCGAACTGCGCCGCCCGCTCGATGAACTCGGGATGCTCGAGTCCGTGTCCATCGACGGCGGGACCGTGCGCGTCCGGGTGCTCCTGACCATCGCCGGCTGCCCGCTGCGTGACTCGATCCGGCGGGACACCGAGGCCGCGCTCGCGGGCGTCGACGGCGTGGACCGCGTCGAGGTCGAGCTCGGCGTGATGGACCAGGCGCAGCGGGACGCACTGAAGGAACGCCTGAAGGGTGCCGGCGGGCGTCGCGGCATACCGTTCAACGAGCCCGTCGTCGCTCACGCGCGTGTACGCCGTCGCCAGCGGCAAGGGCGGCGTCGGGAAGTCCAGCGTGACCGTCAACCTGGCGGCCGCCCTGGCCGCGCAGGGGCTCCGGGTGGGCATCGTGGACGCGGACGTCTACGGCTTCTCCGTCCCCGCCCTGATGGGCATCACGCAGCAGCCCACACGCGTGGACGAGCTGATCCTCCCGCCGGTGGCGCACGGCGTGAAGGTGATCTCCATCGGGATGTTCGTGGAGGGCAACCAGCCCATCTCCTGGCGCGGACCGATGCTGCACCGGGCGCTGGAGCAATTCCTCACCGACGTGTACTTCGGCGACCTCGACGTGCTCTTCCTCGACCTGCCGCCGGGCACCGGGGACATCGCCATCTCGGTGGCTCAGCTGCTGCCCTCGTCCGAACTCCTGGTGGTCACCACGCCGCAGAGCGCAGCGGCCGATGTCGCCGAGCGGGCCGGGGCCATGGCGGCCCAGACCGGGCAACGCGTCCGCCGGCGTCATCGAGAACATGTCCTGGCTCGGGCTGCCCGACGGCGGTCGGCTCGAGCTCTTCGGCGCGGGGGGCGGAAGCACCGTCGCAGCGCGCCTGTCCGCGACACTCGGCGCCCAGGTCCCGCTGCTCGGCAGCATCCCGCTGGAGGTGTCGCTCCGCGAGGGCGGCGACGCCGGCACGCCGCTGGTGCTCGGCGGGGGCGACTCGGCGGCGCGGGAGGAGCTCCTGGCCATCGCGTCGGCGCTCGCGCGCCGACCCCGCGGGCTGGAGGGCCTGAAGCTTCCCGTCAGCGTGCGCTGAGCCGACCGGCGCCGACGGTCAGGGCACGAGGGTCAGGGAATGACGGTCCCGGTGCCGACAGCCCGGGCGCCTCGGACTCGGGCTGCTGTGGACCGGCCCGTCCGGCAGGCCGTAGGCCGCCTGATCCGGGGGGGGAGGGTGCTAGGTCGCCTCGCGGTCGTACGGTGCGGCCTGCCCGGCCTCCAGCCGGGGACCGAGCGGGACGGACACGGTGGGGCGGGTGGCGCCCGTCGCCGCGGTGGGAGCGGCAGCGGCAGTGACCACGGGTTTGGGGGCGTTCGGGCTCACCGGCTTGAAGACGTCCTCGATGTCGTCGAGGAGAGCTTCCTTGATGATGCGCCGGGGATCGTACTGGCGTGGGTCGAGCTTGCGCCAGTCCACCTCGTCCAGCTCCGGGCCCACTTCCTCCCTCAGCTGCTCGCGCGCTCCGGTCGCCATGCGCCGCAGTCCCTTGACGAGCCGCGCGAGCTGGGCGGCGTACTCCGGAAGCCGCTCCGGGCCGAGCACCACGACGGCGATGATCGCCAGGACCACGAGTTCGAGGCCGTTGATTCCCAACACGTGAAAAGACTACCTTTCCGGCCGGCGCCGGCCACATTCGCCGGTGCCCCTGGACAGCCGGCGGACCGGGGCCACCGACGGTCCACGTCTGCGCGCCCCGTCGGCCACCTACCCGCCGTCGCCCTCCGGGTGGGTGATCCGAGACAGGCCCCGGATGATGCGGGCCATCATCGAATCGTCCTGTCCCTGCGGTGACAGCGACAGCTGGGCGTGCTCCGTCGCGACGAGCTGATTGAGCGTCTGCGGCATCGCGGCCGCCGGCAGGTCCGAGACCACGGTGTAGGTGACCGTGGGGCTGTCGAGGACCACCTGCCAGGGCTCGCCCGAGCGCACCCAGATGTCGCGATCGGCACCGCCGATGTGCTCGAAGCCGTCCGAGCTCACGGGACTGCCGGTCACGGCGTTCAGGGGTGGCTCGTCCAGGCCGCCGGCGTCGCCGACCTTCCTCTGTTCGTAGACCGTGACGGTGTCGCCGTCGTTCTCGAGGACCAGTTCGAGGGTGGGCCTGCCACCGACGGTGATGCCCTCGGCGCTCTGCAGGGTGAATCCGAGCGACTCGAGTTCGGGGCAGTACCAGCCGCCCTCCCGGAGCGTCTCGAGCTGGCCGGTGTCGAGGTACGTGGGCGTCTGCGGGGCCACCGAGTCCCATCCGGCGCGGAGCGCGGTGGCCCCCCGGGCGCCCTCCGCCGTCACCGGGACGGCCTCCGATCCGACGACGTAGGCCGCGGCGAGCACACTGGCCGCGGCGACGGCGGACCCGCCCGCCAGGACCAGCGTGCGGTGGCGGCGTCGCGGCGCCGTGCGCTCGTGGTGGGCTCGTACGAAGGCCGCGCTCGAGCCGGTGCGCTCCTCGCGCTCGGCAGAGGACCTGGGGGTGGAGCCGGAGCCCACGTGCGGAGAGAGGAGGCGCTGCTGGAAGCCGGGGTCCGGCGACGGATTCCGAAGGCCCAGCAGGGCGCTCTTGAGGCTCCGGAGGCGGGCGACCGACGCCGTGCACGACGCACAGCGGGAGACGTGCCGTTCCACGGCGATCCGCCGCCGATCGGACAACTCGCCGTCCACGAGGTCCTGGAGCGAACGATGAGGATGAAGCATCGGTCCTAGCCCAGGCCGGCGATCCGTGGGACTCCGAGGGCGGCGCCGGTCCCGCCGGAGCTGCGCGGATCACGGTGGGCGAGCTTCTCCCGCAGCATCGTGCGTCCGCGGTGGATGCGGGAGCGGACGGTGCCGAGCTTCACGCCGAGCACCTGCGCCACCTCGTCGTAGGCGAGGCCCTCCAGGTCACAGAGCACGACGGCGGCACGGAAGTCCGGCGGGAGTTCCTCGAGGGCGGCCTGCACATCGATGTCGAGGTTGTTGAACTCGAAGCTCCGCTCGGGGCCGGGGTGCTTGCTGGGGAGGCGGCTCTCCGCCTCCTCCGTGAGACCGTCGAAGCGGATGCGGGTCTTGCGCCGGGCCTGGTCGAGGAAGAGGTTGGTGGTGATGCGGTGCAGCCAGCCGTCGAGCGTGCCGGGCTTGAAGTTGGCGAGGGACCGGAACACCCTGACGAAGACCTCCTGGGTGAGGTCCTCGGCGTCGAACCGGTTACCGGTGAGCCGGTAGGCCAGGCGGTAGACCTTCGGTGAGTACGTGGTGACGACTTCCTCCCACGACGGCGCGACCCACGGGTTGCCGTGCTCGTCCAGAATGGGCGCGTCCGCTTCGGAGACCGCCTCCACGGCGGCTCGTGCCGCCTTAACGCTAGACATCATGTACCCCTTCTCGCGGCGAATCCCGATCGGATCCTGCTCTCGCCCGGGGGCTTCGAGCAGTGATACCGGGGATTCGGGACTGCCTTGACGACGGATGTCCCGAGTAAAAAGTCTTTCCCACCAAGCTGGGAGCCCGCTGGTAGCAGCATGGATATTGTGCGGGCTCCGACGGCAGGACCAGCGGCCCTACGCGCCCTGCCCCTCCCCTGTTCCTCCGCCGGACAGCTCGCATGGAAGGAGGTGCACGCCGCACAGTAGTGTTGACGCGGGGCCCCGACAGCCCGCACCACCTCCCGCGAACCACAGAACGGATGCCGATGGCCGCCGACAAACACAGCAGCTGGTCCTACACGGAAGGACTCCCCGACGAGGACGACGTCCTGCTCAGGGCACGCGACCGGTCCCACGAACTGGGCGTCGCCCCGGTGACGCCCGCCGTGGGTGCGGCCCTCACGGTCCTCGCGGCCGCCTCCAAGGCCACCACCGCCGTCGAGGTGGGCGCCGGGGCCGGGGTCTCGGGGGTCTGCCTGCTGAGGGGGCTCGGCCGGAACGCCGTCCTGACCACCATCGACTCCGACGTCGACCACCTGCGCGCGGCCCGCGAGGCGTACGCCGAAGCGGGGATCCCCTCGAACCGCACACGCACCATCTCCGGCCGCGCCGCCGACGTGCTGCCGCGGCTGACCGACCGCGCCTACGACCTGGTGTTCATCGACGCCGACAAGCCGGGACTCCCCGCGTACGTCGAGCAGGCCACGCGCCTGCTCAAGGACGGCGGCATCATGATCGTCAACGACGCGCTGGACCAGGACCGCGTGGCGGAACCCGCGGTGCGCGAGCAGTCGACCAACACCCTGCGGCAGGTCGGGAAGATGATCCGTGAGAACGAGGCACTCGTGTCGGCACTCCTGCCGACGGGCACCGGGCTCCTGCTGGCGGTCAAGCAACGCGCCTGAGCGCGGTCGGCCTAGGTCGTGACGGTGAGCAGGCAGTCCTTGAGCTTGCCCGCCTCTTCGGCGTTGAGTTCGACGACGAGGCGACCGCCGCCGTCGATCGGCACCCGCATGATGAGGCTGCGCCCCTCCTTGGTGACTTCCATCGGTCCGTCGCCGGTTCGCGGTTTCATGGCAGCCATGGGGGTGTCCCTTTCAACAGGGCGCGACCGCGACGAGCGGTAGCGCGACAGTAAACAGTGCCCCGCTCCGGTGCCCGATGAAAGGTCCGGCGGTGCACGTCATCCCCTTCATTATTCAGCACAAGGCCTGCACCTGCTAATTCAGGTGCGGCGTGGATCACACTCAGGGTGGATAATCCCCGTCCGGCCCGGTCGGCGTCCAGCCCCACAGCCAGTCCACCCAGAGGAACTGGAGCACCACCGAGGCCGGCAGCAGCACCCAGAGGAGGCGCCCCCTACGGATGGTGGCGACGGCGAGCGCGAGGGGGAACAGCGGCGTCAGGATGCGCCACGTGCTCGACTGCGGGTCCCAGAAGGCCGCGAGGTACAGCAGGTAGCCGGCGCACCAGGCGCCGAGGACCAGACCCATCGAGCGCACCGCCGGCGTGAGGAAGAGCGCCACGAGACCGATCAGCAGGGCCGCCACCACGAGGGCCGCCGCTCCCGGGCCCAGCAGTGCGGCGGGCGTCTCGAACCAGGGGACGAAGGGCGCCAGCGGCTCCCCGCGCCACGCGGTCTCGGTGGCCACGTACGCGTCTGCCTGTCCCGTGACCGCCCACGCGATACCCGGCCACGCGACGGCGGCGAGGGACGAGACCAGGCCCAGCAGGAACAGGGAGACGACCTGCCGACGGGCGGCCGGATCCTCCCCTGCGCGGCGACTCCTCCAGAGGGCGGAGAGGAACAGGATGCCCACCATGATGGCGAACGGCACCCCTGCCGGACGGGCCAGGCACATGAGCACGACGACGGGCATCGCCGCGTAGTGGCGGCCCCTCGCCACGAGGTGGAGCGAGGACGCGAGGAGCAGCAGGTGCAGCGATTCCGCATACGGCACCTGCAGGATCACGGCGACGGGGGCGAAGGACACCACGGCGACCCCTGCGAGCGCGGTCCGGTGGTCCGTCCGGAGCCGGAAGAGGCGGTAGACGACGAGCGCGACTCCCGCCGCGGCGGCGACCGTGACGACGGGGGCGAGGATCCCCCAGCCGAGGCCGGTGCCGGCGTCGAGGAGACGGACCAGTCCCGGGAAGAGCGGGTAGAACGCCCACTGGTTGTGGCTGACGGCACCCTCGCCGTCCCGCGGCAGCTCGGTCGGGTAGCCCTCCCTGAAGATGCGTTCGTACCAGCCGCTGTCCCAGTAGTTGATGAACGTGCCGTACCCGGGGGCGGCGCCCGACCACGGGCTCGGTCCCTGGCGCGCCGCGGCGAGCAGGAGGATCCCGGTGGACACGATGCGGCCGACGAGGAACACCGCGAGCACCGGTACCGACCAGTGGACGGCGGCCAGTCTGGACGTCAGCGCGGAGAGCCTGGCGGACAGAGCGGGACGGCGTGTCCGGGCCGCGGCCGTGCGGCTCATGGGCGTGCGCCGTCGGGGGTCGCCGACACCTCCCCGCCGCCGTCGGACCGGACCCAGCAGTCCCGGAGGTGGTCGTCGACGTACCCCGTGGCCTGCAGCATGGCGTACGCCGTCGTCGGACCCACGAAGCGGAATCCGAGGCGCTTCAGCTCCCTGGCCAGTGCCGTGCTCTCGGGCGTGATGGCCGGGACATCCGCGAGCTCGGCGGGCGCCGGACGTGGCGGTGGCCGGTGGCTCTCGAGGACCGAGCCGAGGGTGGTCCCCGCCGGCAGTGCGAGCAGGGCGCGGGCGTTGGCGATGGTGGCGTCGATCTTCTGCCGGTTCCGGACGATCCCCGTGTCCGTCATGAGCCGCCCGACGTCGTCGGCGCCGAATTCCGCGACGGCCGTCGGGTCGAAGCCGGCGAAGGCCCGCCGGAAGGCGTCCCGCTTCCGCAGGATGGTGATCCAGCTCAGGCCCGACTGGAAGGCCTCGAGGCTCAACCGTTCGAACAGCGCAGCCTCTCCCCTGACGGGCCGGCCCCATTCCTCGTCGTGATAGCGCTCGTAGTCCGCGCTCGCCAGCGCCCAGCCGCAGCGCAGCCGGCCGTCGGAGCCGGGACCGGCGCCGCTCACCACCCGGCGTCCTGTCGGGTCCCGGTCCCGCGTCCCGTGTCCCGTCCGGCGAGCTGCACGCGCAACCCTGCGATGACGGCGTCGCGTTCCTCGAGGGCCGCAGCGAGGCGGTCGAGGACCTCGTCCACCTGGTCCATGCGGTAGCCGCGCAGCCCGAGGCCGAAGCGGATCGCGTCCACGTCCTGTGCCGAGGGTGCCTCGGGCAGCAGGACCGGCGGCAGGGAGGCGACGGGTTCCACCAGCCCCGGCCCCGCCGGTGCCGCGGGGTCCGCCCATCCCGCGGGCGTCGCCGACCCGGACCCCGAGCGCGCGCTCACCGCGAGTCGCTGGAGGGGTGCAGGCAGCGGCCGGCCCGAGGCGAGGACGGCGGTTCCCCCCACCAGCAGGACGGCGAGGATCACCAGGAAGATAGTCACACCGCAATGGTGCCAGAATCGCCGGGGCCGCCGGAGTGACCGGGCACCCCGGACGTCACCGCCGGGACCCCGGAGCGGTTCAGGCCGGGTGGTCGTGGCCGGCCGACGCCGCCACGATCCGCACGGCGTCCTCGGCCGTCTCGACGAGCTGCAGCAGCGAGAGGTCCTTCTCGGAGATGGTGCCCGCAGGGAGCAGCGTGCCCTCGATCCAGTCGAGCAGCGGCTGCCAGTAGGCCACCCCGACGAGCACGATCGGGAAGGACGTGACCTTGCGGGTCTGCACGAGCGTCATCGCCTCGAACAGCTCGTCGAGCGTGCCGAAGCCGCCCGGCAGCACCACGAACCCGCTCGCGTACTTGACGAACATGGTCTTCCGGGCGAAGAAGTACCGGAAGTTGATGCCGAGGTCCACCCACTCGTTCATGCCCTGCTCGAAGGGCAGTTCGATGCCGAGTCCCACGGAGGTCCCGCCCGCCTGGCAGGCACCCTTGTTGGCGGCCTCCATGGCGCCCGGGCCTCCCCCGGTGATGACCGCGAACCCGGATTCGGCGAGCCGCCGGCCCACCTCCTCGCCGATGGCGTAGAAGGCCGATTCGCGGGGCGTCCGTGCCGACCCGAAGACGCTGATGGCCGGCCCCAGGTCCGCGAGCGTGCCGAACCCCTCCACGAACTCGCTCTGGATCCGCAGGACGCGCCACGGATCGGTGCGGGTGAAGCCGCCGTTGTCATCCGCATCCAGGAGCATCTTGTCCGCCTGCGGCACCGTCGCCTGGCCGCGCCTCAGTTCCACGGAGCCCTTCCGCCTGGTCGCCGGCCCCGCCTCGCCCCGTGGTCGCGAGGAGCCGTTCGAGCCGCCGGCGGCGGGCACGCCGGCCACAGCCGGTGCGTCGTCGCCGTGCAGGGCGGGGAGCCGTGCGCCATCGCCGGCCGAGGGGTGCTGGGAAGGAGACATTTACCTAGGCTAACCAACGCCGGGGGCCGCACGGGCTTTGGTTGCTCTTGAATCACAATCGATACCTTTGCGCCGCTGTGTATTGCCGCAAAGGAATAGTTCGCTAGATTTCTCCCATGACAAGTGAACCCCGCCCGGCCACGCCCGCGTCCACGGGAAGCCCTCTCGTCTCCCTCAAGCACGTGAACAAGCACTTCGGGGACCTGCACGTCCTGCGCGACATCGACCTGGAGGTCGCCCGCGGTGAAGTCGTCGTCGTGATCGGGCCCTCCGGGTCCGGCAAGTCGACGCTCTGCCGCGCGATCAACCGCCTTGAGACCATCGACGACGGCGAGATCACCATCGACGGCAAGGTGCTCCCGGCCGAGGGAAAGGCCCTCGCGAAGCTGCGCGCCGACGTCGGCATGGTCTTCCAGTCCTTCAACCTCTTCGCCCACAAATCCATCCTGGAGAACGTGACGCTCGGACCCATCAAGGTCAAGGGCATGAAGAGCGGCCAGGCCAAGGACCTCGCGATGTCGCTGCTGAAGCGGGTCGGCGTCGACAACCAGGCGCAGAAGCTGCCGGCCCAGCTGTCCGGCGGCCAGCAGCAGCGCGTGGCCATCGCACGGGCCCTCGCGATGCAGCCGAAGGTCATGCTGTTCGACGAGCCCACCTCCGCGCTGGACCCGGAGATGATCAACGAGGTCCTCGACGCCATGGTGTCGCTCGCCAAGGAGGGCATGACCATGATCGTGGTCACCCACGAGATGGGCTTCGCCCGGCGGGCAGCCGACCGCGTGATCTTCATGGCCGACGGCCAGATCGTGGAGCAGGCCACCCCCGAGGAGTTCTTCACCAACCCGCAGAGCGAGCGCGCCCGGGACTTCCTCGGCAAGATCCTCTCGCACTGACCCTGCCCGTCCCACTCACCCCGCAAGCAATCCACGAGGGCCTCGCGAGGCCGCAATCCAAGGAGAACCCATGCAGAAGACCCGATACGCAGCAGCCGCGGTGGCTGCGGTGGCCGCACTGACACTGTCCGCCTGTGGCGGCGGTGGCGACAGCGCCGAGAGCGGTAGCGGCGGAGAGGGCGGCGGCGAGAGCCTTCGCATCGGCATCAAGTTCGACCAGCCCGGCCTCGGCTACGACGAGGGCGGCTCCTACTCCGGCTTCGACGTCGACGTCGCGAAGTACGTGGCGAACGAGCTCGGAGTGACCGAGGACAACATCGAATTCGTCGAGGCGCCCTCCGCGAACCGCGAGAACCTGCTGTCCAACAACCAGGTGGACATGATCTTCGCGACCTACTCGATCACCGACACGCGCAAGGAGACCGTCGCCTTCGCCGGCCCGTACTTCGTGGCCGGCCAGGACCTCCTCGTCCCCACCGACAGCGACATCACGGGCCCCGAGGACCTCGAGGGCAAGAACCTCTGCTCGGTCACCGGCTCCACGTCCGCGCAGAAGATCAAGGACCAGTACCCCGGCGTCCAACTCGTCGAGCAGCCGGGCTACGCCGAGTGCGTCACCGCGATGGGCGGCGGCCAGATCGACGCCGTCACCACCGACGACATCATCCTCGCCGGCCTCGCCTCGCAGGAGGCCAACGCGGGCAAGTTCAAGGTCGTCGGCAACACCTTCTCGGAGGAGAAGTACGGCGTCGGCCTGCCCCAGGACAGCGACCGCTGTGAGGACATCAACGCCGCCATCACCAAGATGATCGACGACGGTGCCTGGGAAGAGGCGATCACCCGCAACACCGAGGGTGCCGACTACTCCTTCAACAAGGACCTCAACCCGCCCACGCCCGAGCCCTGCGCCTAGCATCGCTCCCCTTGGTGGGGCGGTCCGTCCGGGCCGCCCCACCAATGCCATGTCCCCCACCCGGAAAGGGGTGAACCGTGGAGAACTACCTGTCGCTGTTCGAGACCTACAACGTGCCCGCAGCGTTCTGGGTCAACATCCAGCTGTCCTTCTGGGCTGCCATCTGGGCCCTCGTCATCGGCACGGTGCTGGCCCTGTTCCGCATCTCGCCCATCCCGAGCCTGCAGTGGTTCGGCACGGCCTACGTCAACATCTTCCGGAACACGCCGCTGACGATCATCCTCGCGTTCGGGTTCCTCGGCCTGTTCTCGGTCATGCAGATCAGCCTCGCCGGTGAGCTCGACGACAGCCTGTTCAGGATCGCCATCGTCGGCCTCTCGCTGTACCACGCGGCCTTCGTGTGCGAGGCGATCCGCAGCGGCGTCAACACGGTCCCCGTCGGGCAGGCGGAAGCGGCGCGGGCCATCGGCCTCGGCTTCCTGCCGGCGGCGCGGCTCATCATCCTGCCGCAGGCCTTCCGGGGCGCCATCGCCCCGCTCGGCAACGTGCTGATCGCCCTCATCAAGAACTCGACCGTCGCCGCGGCCGGTTCCGTAGCGGCCGAGTCGTCCAGCCTCATGAAGACCATGATCGAGTTCCGCTCGGACCTGGTCATCCCGATCTTCCTCACCTTCGCCCTGGGCTTCGTGATCCTCGTGATCCCGATCGGTCTGCTGACCACGTGGGCCTCACGGAAACTGGCGGTGGCCCGATGAGCGCACAGCAGGTCCTCTTCGACGCGCCGGGCCCCCGAGCGCGACGCACCATCCTCATCGGCAACATCGTCGGCGTCCTGATCGTCCTCGGCATCCTCGCCTGGGTGATCTCGGCGCTGGCGGACAAGGGCCAGTTCGCCGCGAGCATGTGGACGCCCTTCCTCGAATCGCGGACGTGGGAGTTCTTCATCCTGCCCGGCCTCGGCAACACGCTGAAGGCCGCCGGGATCGCGATCGTCACCTCGGTGGCCTTCGGACTGGTCTTCGGCGTCGGCAGGCTCTCACATGTGGCGCCGATCCGCTGGATCGCAGGTGTCGTCGTCGAGTTCCTGCGGGCGGTGCCGGTGCTCCTCATGATGATCTTCTTCTGGCTGGCACTCGGCAGTTCGGGCGCCGTGAAGCCGCAGGAGGCGCCGCTCATCGCCGTGATCCTCGCCCTCACGCTCTACAACGGCTCCGTCATCGCCGAACTCGTGCGTTCCGGCGTGTACGGCCTGCCCAGGGGCCAGCGCGAGGCGGGCATGGCGATCGGCCTGACGAGGAACCAGTCGCTGCGGAACATCGAGGTGCCGCAGGCGCTCATCGCGATGCTGCCGGCGCTGGTCAGCCAGTTCGTGGTGATCCTCAAGGACTCCGCCCTGGGCTTCATCATCACCTACCCCGAACTGCTGCAGTACACGCGGCGGTTGGGTGTCGGCGAGGGCAACGTGATCCCGTCGCTGCTGGTCGCCGCGGCGATCTTCATCGCCATCAACTTCGCCCTCTCGACGCTGGCCACACGGCTGTCCGTGCTCCTCAGTTTCAGGACGAAGGGCCGCAGGCCCGCGGCACAGGAAGCCGTCGCGCTGGACGCGGCCTCCACCTGAGGCCGTCCGGCGGACGGAACGACGCAGGGCCCGGCAGCTGCCGGGCCCTGCGTCGCTCTTCCTGCCGGGTCCTCCGGCCGCTCCCGTCAGGACAGCCAGGCGACCATCGCCGCGAGGCAGGCGCGCACGGCGTCGGCCTGCACGTGCTCGTCGTCCGTGTGCGCCAGGAGGGCGTCGCCCGGACCGAAGTTGACCGCAGGGACGCCGAGGGCGCTGAACCGCGCGACGTCGGTCCAGCCGTACTTCGGCTTCGGTTCCTCGCCCACCGCCGCGACGAACGCGGCGGCTGCGGGATGGTGCAGCCCCGGCCGCGCCCCGGCAGCGGCGTCGGTCCGCTTCACCGCGAACCCCTCGAGCAGGGCGCGCACGTAGTCCTCGGCCTGCTCGGGGGTCTTGTCGGGCGCGAAACGGTAGTTCACCTCGATGACCGCGCCGTCCGGGATGATGTTGCCCGCCGTGCCACCGGCGATCTTCACGGCATTGAGGCTCTCGCGGTAGTCCAGCCCGTCCACGTGGACGGTGGCGGGTTCGTGGTCCCGCAGCCGGACGAGGATCTCGGCGGCCCCATGGATGGCGTTCACGCCCCGCCACGCACGTGCTGAATGGGCTGCCCTGCCGGTCACCCTGACCTCGAACCGCGCGGTGCCGTTACACCCGCCCTCCACCGTGCCGTCCGTGGGTTCCAGCAGGACGGCGAAGTCCGCGACGAGCCATTCCGGGTAGGAGACGGCGACCCGGCCGAGGCCGCTCAGCGACGCCTCGACCTCCTCGTGGTCGTAGAAGATGAACGTGATGTCCCGGGTGGGCTCGGTCAGGGCCGCGGCGAGCGCCAGCTGCACCGCCACGCCGCCCTTCATGTCCGTGGCTCCCCTGCCGTACAGGACCTCGCCCTCCCAGGTGGACGGCACCGTGCCGCGGGACCCCGGTGCCGACGGCAGCGGGACGGTGTCGAGGTGACCGGCGAGGATGACGCGCTCCGCCCGTCCGAGCCGGGTGCGCGCCATGACGCAGTCGCCGTCGCGGACCACCTCGAGGTGGTCGAGGCGCCGCAGCGCCTGCTCGACGGCGTCGGCGATGCCCGCCTCGTTGCCCGAGACGCTCTCGAGATCGATGAGCCGGGCGGTCAGGAGGGCGACGTCGGAGCCGAGATCGAGCTCCGCGGCGGGTGTCTGAATCATGCTGCAACACTATCCCTCGGTAGACTGCTGCCCATGACTCCTCCCCTGCCCAGCCCGTCCATGCCCTCCACCCCGCAGCGGCTGGCCGGCGGTACCGGCCTCGCCACCGTGGCATCGGACGGAACGGTGCTGGACGCCTGGTTCCCCGCCCCCTGGTGCGGCGAGGACCGCACGTCGGCCCACCTGAGGGACTCGCTGGAGGCCCTCGCGGAGGCCGGCGTGGACAACGCGCGCAAGGTCACCCAGCGCGTCGTCGACCTGACGATCGATCCCGAGGCGGCCCCGGCCGGCACCGAGGACGCCTACCTGCGGCTGCACCTCCTGTCCCACCGCCTGGTGCAGCCCAACACCATCAACCTCGACGGGATCTTCGGCCTGCTCGCGAACGTGGTCTGGACGAACCACGGGCCCGCACAGGTCCAGGACTTCGAGACGGTCCGTGCGGCCCTACGCGCCCGCGGCCCCGTCCAGGTGCACGGGGTGGACAAGTTCCCCCGCATGGTGGACTACGTGGTACCCGCGGGCGTCCGTATCGCCGACGCCGACCGCGTGCGCCTGGGTGCGCACCTGGCCGAGGGAACCACAGTGATGCACGAGGGCTTCGTGAACTTCAACGCCGGCACCCTCGGTCACTCCATGGTCGAGGGCCGGATCTCCGCCGGGGTCGTCGTCGGGGACGGCTCCGACATCGGTGGCGGCGCCTCGATCATGGGAACCCTCTCCGGCGGCGGCAAGGAGCGCATCACCATCGGCGAGCGATGCCTGCTCGGGGCGGAGTCCGGCGTCGGTATCTCCCTCGGCGACGACTGCGTGGTCGAGGCAGGGCTCTACCTCACCGCGGGCACGAAGGTGACGCTGCAGGACGGCACGCTCGTCAAGGCGAAGGATCTCTCGGGCGAGTCCGGCATCCTGTTCCTGCGCAACTCCGCCACCGGTGCCGTCGAGGCACGTCCCCGTCGCGGGGAGGGCATCGCCCTCAACCCGGCCCTGCACGCCAACTAGCGCGTGGCTCCGCGGGGTCCGTCCGCCGCCGTCCGCCGTCGCCGGCGCCGGCTCCGGACCGGTGCCCTGCTGACCGGGTTGGCGGCCGTCGTCGTCGGCGGGACCGTGCTCGCCGTCCACGCACTGGACGACAGCGAGGTGCTGGTCCGCGAGCGCTGCAGCGCCACCGTGGGTACCGACACGTTCGAGCTCACGCCGCGGCAGGCCGAGAACGCGGCCCTGATCTCGGGGGTCGCCGTGGGCCGCGGCCTCCCGGCACGCGCCGCGACGATCGCCATCGCGACGGCCATCCAGGAGTCGAGGCTCGAGAACATCGACTACGGCGACGAGGCCGGACCGGATTCACGGGGCCTGTTCCAGCAGCGCCCCTCGCAGGGCTGGGGCTCGGAGGAGCAGGTTCTGACCCCCGTCTACGCCGCGGGTGCCTTCTACGACGCGCTCGTGGAGGTGCCGGGCTACGAGACGCTCCCCATCACGGAGGCCGCCCAGACGGTGCAGCGCTCCGCCTTCCCGGACGCGTATGCGGACCACGAGCCCGAGAGCCGGGCCTTCGCCTCGGCACTGACCGGCAACTCCCCGGCCGCCCTCGACTGCACCCTCCGGGAGCCGGCCGCCACGGGCGACCCCCTGGCCGTCTCGACCGCCGCGGAGGAGGTCTTCGGCCCCCTCGGCGGGGCCGTCGACGGGAACCGGCTCGCCGTGCAGCTCGACGGCACCGGCGGCTGGGCGGCCGCGCAATGGGCCGTGGCGCATGCGTCGGCCCTCGAGATCACCTCGGTGGCCTACTCGGGCCTCGAATGGGTGAGGGCGGACGGCGGGTGGACGTCGACGACGACGGCTCCCGGGACGCTCACCATCACCGTTGCGGGCGGAACACCCTGACGGCCCGCCGTCGGGCACCTGCCGGACGGGCGCGTGTGGTCAGGCCAGTGCCCGGATGACCGGTTCCACGTAGCTGCGGAACGAGCGCTCGTCGTCGAACAGGTCCTGGCACATGAGCAGCTTGTCCGGCTCCACCCACCATGCCCGCCGGACACCCAGCGGCAGTTCGACGACCTCGAGGGTGAAGCGGCGGGCGGCCCGGCCCAGCTCGAACTCGCGTTCCTGCACGAGCCGCGCCAGCAGGCTCTCCATGCTGTCGGCCCCCCTGGCGCCGGCATGCAGGGCGTACTCGGCACACCGCTCCTCCGCCCAGTCCGTCGCGGCCCCGACGTGCGCGCGCAACAGCCCCTTGAGCGCCTCCATGCCGTCGAGGGCCTCGAACAGCGGCGGGACGGGCAGCACGGCGCCGCTGATCCTGTGCGCGACGAGGCTGTGCCACCACGCCTCCCACTCGACCCGCAGGACAGAGGCTTCCCCCGTCCGGGCCAGGCGGTGGGTGTCGACGGCCCGGACGGTGGGGATCACGGGCGGCAGGGACGGCCGTCCCACGCCCTTGAGGCCTGCACAGTCCCGGAGGTAGAGCGCCACGAGGAGCACCTCCGAGGTGTCCACGGTGAAGTACGCGCTGTAGCCGGGGTCGGGATACGACATTGGCCTCCTTCAGGACCGGTCAGCCTGGTTTCCTAGAGTAGACCCGGCGCGGACGGCGCTTCAAAGGCCGAACAGCACTCGACGCCGGCCGGGACACTACTCGGAGCCGCTGCGAGACGCCCGTACCGAAGCCGAGTGTTGCCCCTGAAGATATGGGTAGCGATCTCGCGTGGCTTCGCCGGGGCGGAGTCGTAGGTTGAAGGGTGCCCCGGAACGGCGCGCGTCCGGGAATCCCAGTTCTGAAGTGAGCGAGAAACCATGACTTCGTCAGGAAGCACCACAAGAAACCACGGACCACTGCACGGCGCCCCGGCTCCGGGCCGGTGGGCGGTATGGGTGGTGACGGCCCTGCTGGCCCTCGCCGTGGGGATCGTCAGCCCCGCCATCGCTCCCCCGGCGGCCTCGGCCGCGGGCCCGACCGTCGTCTCCCTCACGTTCGACGACGGTAACGCGGATCAGCTGATCGCTGCCCAGACCCTGAACAAGTACGGCCTCAAGGGCACCTTCTACGTCACATCCGGGGTCACCGACACGGCGGGCTACCTGACGCAGGCCGACCTCAGGACGCTGGCCGCCGCCGGCCACGAGATCGGCGGCCACACCGTGACCCACCCCGATCTGGTGACGCTGCCGTCCGACGAGGCGACCCGCCAGATCTGCAACGACCGCGTCAACCTCACCAGCTGGGGGTTCCGCGTCACGAGCTTCGCCTATCCGTTCGCCTCGAACACCCCGGCGATCGAGACGATCGCGAAGAACTGCGGGTACAACAGCGCCCGCGGGCTCGGCGACATCAAGACGCGGTTCAGCTGCGGCACCTGCCCCCTGGCCGAGACGATCCCGGCCGTGAACCCCTGGAACACCGCAGCCCCGGACCAGGTCGAGAACACCTGGACCCTGGCAGACCTGCAGAACAGCGTCACCCAGGCCGAGTCCGTGGGCGGGTGGATCCAGCTCACCTTCCACCACATCGGCGGGACCGACCCCCTGGCCGTCACACCGGCGCTCTTCGACCAGTTCGCCGCCTGGCTGAAGACCAGGCCCGCGACCACCACCGTCAAGACCGTCGACCAGGTGGTGGGCGGCACGGTCAAGCCGGTGGTCTCGGGGCCCGCCGTCCCTCCTCCGCCCGTGGGCGGGAACCTCGTGAAGAACCCCGGCCTCGAGACGCTCACCAACGGCGTCCCGCAGTGCTGGAACGCGGGCGGCTACGGCACCAACACCACCGCGTTCTCCGTGGTGAGTCCCGGCCGCACCGGTACCCGTGCCGAGCAGCTGGTGGTCAGCGGCTACGTCGACGGTGACGCGAAGCTCCTGCCCGCGCTCGACCTCGGCGGCTGTTCACCCCCGGCCACGGCCGGCCGTACCTACAACCTGGGCGCCTGGTACAAATCGACCGCACCGACGCAGTTCGCCCTCTACTACCGCACAGGGGTCGGCTCGTGGAAGTACTGGACCTCCAGCCCCTGGTTCGCGGCGTCCAGCACCTACCAGAAGGCCAGCTGGACCACGCCGCCCCTGCCGGCCGGCGCGAACGGCCTCAGCTTCGGCCTGAACCTCTTCAGCAACGGCACCCTCACCACGGACGACTACGAGATGTTCGATACCGCGAACGTGACCCCGCCGCCGCCGCCGGCCCCGGGGACCAATCTCGTGAAGAACCCCAGCCTGGAGACGGCCGGAAGCGGCGCGTTCCCCCAGTGCTGGCAGTCCTCGGGATTCGGGGTCAACACGCCGACCTTCAGCACCGTGGCCACCGCTCGGACCGGCACCAAGGCGGAGCGCCTCACCATCACCGGCTACTCCGGCGGTGACGCGAAGCTGCTGACCTCCCTGGACACGGGCACCTGCGCTCCGGCGGCCACCGCGGGGAAGACCTACTCGGTACGCGCCTGGTACACCTCCACGGCGATCACCCAGTTCGCCCTCTACTACCGGGACGCCTCCGGCACCTGGGTGTACTGGACCTCCGGCCCCTGGCTGCCCGCGGCGGGCGCCTACACCCAGGCGAGCTTCACCACACCGGCGCTGCCCGCCGGGGCCACCGCCATCAGCTTCGGGCTGAGCCTGTTCGGCAACGGCACCGTCACCACCGACGACTACGCCATGTACGACACCGTCGGGGCCCCGCCGCTCTGACGGCACGGCAAGGACGACGACGATGGCCCGGGCACCTGCCCGGGCCATCGTCGTCATGCCGGCCCGGTCGGGCAGCGCCGCCGACCTAGGATGGAAGCATGAAGATCCTCGTTACCGGTGGCAGCGGCTACATCGGCTCGCACACCGTCCTGACCCTGCTCGAACACGGCCATGACGTCGTCGTCGTCGACAACCTGCTCAACTCGACCAAGACGTCGCTGGATCGGGTGGCGACCCTCGCGGGCCGCACGCCGACCTTCCATCAGGCCGACCTCCTGGACGAGCCCCGGCTGCGCGCCATCTTCGCGGAGGAGCAGGTCGACGCCGTCATCCACTTCGCGGGGCTGAAGGCCGTGGGCGAATCGGTCGAGAAGCCGCTCTACTACTACTCCAACAATGTGGGCGGCACCCTGAGCCTGCTGCGCGTGATGGACGACGCCGGTGTGCGCACCCTCGTGTTCAGTTCCTCGGCGACGGTCTACGGCGCCTCGGAGGAAGTACCCCTGACCGAGAAGCTCCCGCTCGACGCCGTCAACCCGTACGGGCGGACCAAGGAGCAGATCGAGGACATCCTCTCCGACCTCGGTGCGGCCGACCCGCGCTGGAACATCGCCCTGCTGCGCTACTTCAACCCCGTCGGCGCACACGCCTCGGGGACGATGGGCGAGGACCCGACCGGCATCCCGAACAACCTCCTGCCGTTCGTGGCGCAGGTCGCCGTGGGCCGGCGTGAGAAGGTCCTCGTATTCGGCAACGACTACCCGACGCCGGACGGGACGGGCGTCCGCGACTACATCCACGTCGTCGACCTGGCCGAGGGACACCTGGCCGCCCTGGACTACCTCGTGGCACACGGCGGGGTGCACACCTGGAACCTCGGGACCGGGCGCGGCTCCTCCGTCCTCGAGGTCCTCACGGCCTTCTCCGCGGCGGTGGGCAAGGACGTCCCCTACGAGTTCGCCCCGCGCCGACCGGGCGACGCCGCCGTCAGCTATGCCGACCCCTCCTCGGCGCTGGCCGATCTCGGCTGGTCCGCGAAGCGCACGCTCGCCGAGATGTGCGAGGACCACTGGCGCTGGCAGAAGAACAATCCGCAGGGCTACGCCCAGGGGAGCTGACCCCTCCCGGCCCCTCCGATCCGGTCACCGAACGACGGCGGCCGCCCACCAGAGGTGGGCGGCCGCCGTCGTGCTGCGGGTCAGTTCGCGGGGTAGTGGCGCTCCGCCTCGCCCGTGTACAGCTGGCGGGGGCGGCCGATCTTCGTCTGCGGGTCCTGCATCATCTCGCGCCACTGGGCGATCCAGCCGGGCAGGCGTCCGATCGCGAAGAGCACTGTGAACATCTTCTCGGGGAAACCCATGGCCTTGTAGATCAGGCCGGTGTAGAAGTCCACGTTCGGGTACAGCTTCCGCTCGATGAAGTAGTCGTCGGCGAGGGCCTTCTCCTCGAGCCGCATCGCGATGTCGAGGAGCTCGTCGTTGCCGCCGAGCCGGTTGAGGATGTCGTGGGCCGTGGCCTTGACGATCTTCGCGCGCGGATCGTAGTTCTTGTAGACGCGGTGCCCGAAGCCCATGAGCTTCACGCCGTCTTCCTTCTTCTTGACCTTCTCCATGAAGTCCTCGGGCTGCATGCCCTTGGCCTGGATGTCGCGCAGCATGTTCAGCACGGCCTCGTTGGCGCCGCCGTGCAGCGGGCCGAACAGCGCGTTGATGCCGGCGGAGACGGAGGCGAACATGTTGGCATTGGAGCTGCCCACGAGGCGCACCGTCGACGTCGAGCAGTTCTGCTCGTGGTCCGCGTGCAGGATGAGCAGCAGGTCCAGGGCCTTGACCATCATCGGGTCGAGATCGTACGGCTCGGCGGGCAGGCCGAAGGAGAGCCTCAGGAAGTTCTCCACGAGGTTCATGGAGTTGTCCGGGTACAGCATCGGCTGGCCGATGGACTTCTTGTGGGCGTACGCCGCGATGACGGGCAGCTTCGCCATGAGGCGGAACGTCGAGAGCTCCACCTGCTCGTCGTCGAACGGGTCCAGCGAGTCCTGGTAGAACGTGGACAGCGCCGAGACAGCCGAGGACAGCACCGGCATGGGGGTGCGCGTCACGCGGGAACCCGCCGAAGAAGCCCTTGAGCTCCTCGTGCAGCAGGGTGTGGCGGCGGATCCGCCCGTCGAACGCGCTCAGCTCCTCGGGGGTGGGCAGGTTGCCGTAGATGAGGAGGTAGGAGACCTCGAGGAAACTGGAGCTCTTCGCGAGTTCCTCGATCGGGTACCCGCGGTAGCGCAGGATCCCGGCGTCGCCGTCGATGTAGGTGATCGCGGACGCGGTGGCCGCGGTGTTCATGAAGCCCGGGTCGAAGGTGACCTGGCCCGTCTGCTTCAGCAGTTTCGACACGTCGTAGCCGTTGTTGCCTTCGACGGCGGGCACCAGCGGGAGGCTGAGTTCGCCACCGTCGTAGTGCAGGGAAGCAGCATTCTGCTCGGTCATCGATTCTCCTTCAGGAGCTGGAGCGAGGTCGTCGCCTCAGATCATCACTACGCAGGAGGACGTACGTCACTCCGGGAACAGCACATTCAGCGACAAACGCTACCAGTCAGCGAGCCCCTGATCACTAATCCTGCTTCCCTTCCCCGTCCGCGGGCAAGGGGGCCGCCCTGCGGGGCCCCGCCTCGGTGAGGCGGGCCGCGGCGGCTGCGATCCTCTCGTCGCTGCCGGTGAGCGCCACCCGGACGAAGCCGTGCCCCGCGTCACCGTAGAAGGTCCCAGGCCCCGCGAGGATACCGAGCCCGGCCAGCCAGCCGATGGTGTCCCAGGTGGGCCCGCCGTCGGACGCCCAGAGGTACAGGCCCGCGGCGGAGCCGCTGATGGTGAACCCGGCGGCCTCCAGGGCGGGGACGAGCAGGGCGCGACGGCGACGGTACAGGTCCTTCTGCTCGGCCACGTGCGCATCGTCCCCGAGAGCCACCCGCATGGCCTCCTGGACGGGGCGGGGGACGATCATCCCGGCGTGCTTCCGGGAGTTGACGAGGTTGGCGATGATGGCGGGGTCGCCGGCCGTGAAGGCGGCCCGGTACCCTGCGAGATTGGACTGTTTGCTCAGCGAGTAGACGGCCAGCAGCAGCTCGTGCGAGCCCCCGCTGACCCGCGGGTCGAGCACGCTCGGCACCGGCTCGCCGCCCTCCGCGGGGTCCCAGCGCCCCCAGCCGAGTTCGCCGTAGCACTCGTCGGAGGCGACGACGGCCCCGAGGGAGCGCGCGTCGTCGACGACGGCCCGCAGGCCGGCCACGTCGAGCACCTCGCCCGTAGGGTTGCCCGGCGAGTTGATCCAGACCAGGCGCACACGGGCCCGCACGTCGTCCGGGAGATCGGCGAGGGAATCCGCGGGGACGGGCGTCGCACCCGCGAGGTGCGCGCCCATGTCGTAGGTGGGATACGCGACGGTGGGGCGCACGACGACGTCGCCGGCCCCCAGCCCGAGCAGCAACGGCAACCACGCGACCAGTTCCTTGGATCCCACGGTCGGCAGGATGTCGAGCGGATCGAGCCCGGGCACGCCCCTGCGGCGTGCGAACCAGGCGCTGATCGCCTCACGGAGGGCCACCGTGCCATGGGTGGTCGGATAGCCGTGCGCGTCGGCCGCTGCGGCCAGGGCGGAACGGATGAGGTGGGGCGTCGGGTCCACCGGCGTGCCGATGGACAGGTTGACCACGCCGTCGGGGTGCCGGGACGCGATGTCCTGGTAGGGCGCCATGGCGTCCCAGGGGTAGTCCGGCAGCTGCAGGCCGAAGGGCTTCGGCTCCCCGGACGCCACCTAGGCGGGCTGGTTCTGGGGCGGCAGGGCCGCGATGATCGGGTGGTCGAAGCCCGTGTTGCCGACCTTCGCGGCGCCGCCGGGCGAACCGAGGTCGTCGAAGAACTCGACGTTCGCCTTGTAGTACTCGGCCCACTGCTCCGGCGTGTCGTCCTCGTAGTAGATCGCCTCCACGGGGCACACGGGCTCGCACGCGCCGCAGTCGACGCACTCGTCGGGGTGGATGTAGAGCGACCGTTCACCCTCGTAGATGCAGTCGACCGGGCACTCCTCGATACAGGCCTTGTCCTTGACATCCACGCAGGGCTGCGCGATTACGTAGGTCACGTCCCACGCCTTTCCTTTGAAACTGGGGTCGGCTGCCGCACCCTCGGTGCGGTTCCCAGCTTAACGCACCCTTCCCCGCCATCGGACCACCACCGGCAGGCTCCGGAATCGCCCCCTGGTGCTCCGCGGGGCCTACCCTTGACAGGTGCAGACACCCGCAAGCCTCCTCGCAGCGCTCCCCCTGGGCACGAGGGTCGTGGTCCGGCGGCGCCTGGACGAGGGGGTCACCGACTCCCTGGGGGACCTCGTCGCGCTGGACGGGACCACGTGCACCGTGCGGACGCGCCGGGGTGACGACGTCGTCGTGCTCGCCGACGTCACGGCCGCGAAGCCCGTGCCGCCCGCTCCCCCTCGCCGCGCACCGCGACGCTGACGGGCCGCCACGGACCCGACAGCCAGTGATTGGGACCCATCAATCAATCGGTGGATGTCCCGTATGATCGGCGGATGGACTTAGACGAGGACCTCCAGGCGCGCGGCCGCGCACTCAGCTCCCCGGTCCGGCTCCGCATCCTGCGCCTGTGCCTGCACAAGCCGAGGACCAACAAGGAGATCGCAGAGAGGCTGGCGCTCAACCCCGCCACCTCCCTCCACCATGTGCGCACCCTGCTCTCCACCGGCTTCCTCGCCGCCGACGACGCCCGCACCGGCAACCGCGGGGCGAAGGAGATCCCCTACCGCGCCACGGGGCTGTCCTGGCACACGCCCATCCCCCACTCCGCACCGGTGCTCGTCGAGACGTTCCTGCAGGAGATCGAGGGACTGCAGCCGTCCGAGATCGATGTCTGGCGGCTCGGCGTCCGGCTCAACGACGAGCACCGCGCCGAGATGATGGGGCGCATCCGCGAGGTCTTCGAGGACTACGCGCAGCGCGGCCCCGACCCGGACGGTACCGCGACGTCGATCATGCTCGCGCACCACCTGGACCGCACCGCGGACTGACGCACCTCCCGGCGAGGAGCGGAGCGGGCCTCCCGCCACCGGTGACCCGTGTCGGCCCCGGGCAGTCCCTCGGCGCACCCTGCGCGGGTTCGGCTAGCGGCGGGCAGGGCGCAGGAGGATACTCCCGGCCACGACGGCGCCCAGCGTCACCACGAGCACCCCGAAGAGCCAGAGGTTCCCGGCGAGGGCTGCGCCTGGGGCGGCGTCGGAGGAGCCCGTGAGGATCAGCCGCTCGGACGACGTCGAGATCAGTGCCACCGCGCCGTAGGCGACGGCCCCGGCCACTGCCGTGATGATGACGCTCCGCGCCCAGAGGCCGCACAGCAGGAACAGGCTCCCGGCCAGCAGGAGGGCGGCCAGCGCCCCGACGGGAAGAGCGGCGGCGCCCACGTGGAGGAGCTGGGCGTGCAGCACGGTGCCGAGGACCGCAGCGGCGATGCCGGCCGCGGCTGCTCCGAGGACGGCGACCACCCGGTGCGGCCTCCGTGGGCCGGTCGCAGGGGCGGCGGCCGCCAGCGGGCCGGTTCCCCGGAGGTGCGGCGTGGGAGCGCCCTGCGCCTGATCCTGCGCCGGGTCCCGTGTCGGTTCCTGCGCCCGGTCCTGCGCCTGATCCTGCGCCTGATCCTGCGCCTGATCCTGCGCCTGATCCTGCGGTCGAGGCTGCCGCATCGGGTCCGACGCCGGACGCGCCGGCGTGCCGGCCCTCGGGTGTCCCTCCGAAAGCACCGGGAACGCCGAACGCCGGCCCTCCCCTGCTGGGGAGGAACCGGCGTCGTCGTGTGCCATGGTGCTGCTAGAGCTCTAGGCGCGGGCGCGTGAGCGCGATGCCCGCATGCGCTCGTTGGCGTCGAGGATGACCTTGCGAATGCGGATCGACTCCGGCGTGACCTCGACGCACTCGTCCTCGCGGGCGAACTCGAGGGACTCCTCGAGCGTCAGGTTGCGCGGCGGGGTCAGGTTCTCGAAGGTGTCGGAGGACGCCGCACGCATGTTGGTGAGCTTCTTCTCCTTCGTGATGTTGACCTCCATGTCGTCGGCGCGGGAGTTCTCGCCGACGATCATGCCCTCGTACACCTCGGAGGTGGGCTGCACGAAGAACGAGCCGCGCTCCTGCAGGTTGATCATCGCGAACGGCGTGACCACGCCGGCGCGGTCGGCGATCATCGACCCGTTGGTGCGGTACTCGATGTCACCGGCCCAGGGCTCGTAGCCCTCGGAGATCGACGCGGCGATGCCGGCGCCGCGCGTGTCCGTGAGGAAGCGCGTGCGGAAGCCGATGAGGCCGCGGGCGGGGACGATGAACTCCATGCGGACCCAGCCGGTGCCGTGGTTGGCCATGTTGGTCATGCGGCCCTTGCGGGCTGCCATGAGCTGGGTGACGCCGCCGAGGTACTCCTCGGGCACGTCGATGGTCATGTGCTCCATCGGCTCGTGGATCTTGCCGTCGATGGTCTTGGTGACCACCTGGGGCTTGCCGACCGTGAGCTCGAAGCCCTCGCGGCGCATCTGCTCGACGAGGATGGCCAGTGCGAGCTCGCCGCGGCCCTGGACCTCCCAGGCGTCGGGGCGTGCCGTGGGCAGGACGCGGAGCGACACGTTGCCGATGAGCTCCTTGTCGAGGCGGTCCTTGACCTGGCGTGCGGTGACCTTGGCGCCCTTGACCTTGCCGGCGAGCGGCGAGGTGTTGATCCCGATGGTGACGGAGATCGCGGGGTCGTCGACCGTGATGAGCGGCAGCGGCTGCGGGTTGTCGACGTCGGTGAGCGTCTCGCCGATGGTGATGCCCTCGATGCCGGCGACGGCCACGATCTCGCCGGGTCCGGCGGATTCGGTGGGGACGCGTTCGAGCGCCTTGGTGGCGAGCAGCTCGGTGATCTTGACGGTCTTCAGCTCACCGTTCTGGCGGGCCCAGGCGACCTGCTGGCCCTTGCGCAGCGTGCCGTTGAAGATGCGGAGCAGGGCGAGGCGGCCGAGGAACGGCGACGCGTCGAGGTTGGTGACGTGCGCCTGCAGCACACCGTCGGGGTTGTAGCTGGGCGCCGGGATGTGCTCGATGATCGTCTGGAACAGCGGCTCGAGGTTGTCGTTCGTCGGCACGGTGCCGTCGGCGGGCTGCTCGAGCGAGGCCGCTCCCGCGCGGGCCGCGGCGTAGACGACGGGCACGTTCAGGATCGAGTCGAGGTCGAGATCCGGCACTTCGTCCGCGAGATCCGAGGCGAGGCCGAGCAGCAGGTCCATCGACTCGCTCACGACGTCCTCGATCCGGGAGTCGGGACGGTCGGTCTTGTTGACCAGCAGGATGACCGGGAGCTTCGCGGCGAGGGCCTTGCGGAGCACGAAGCGGGTCTGGGGCAGCGGCCCCTCGGACGCGTCGACCAGCAGCACGACGCCGTCGACCATGGACAGTCCGCGCTCCACCTCGCCGCCGAAGTCGGCGTGGCCCGGGGTGTCGATGACGTTGATGGTGATGGTCTCGCCCTTGGCGGAGGGACCGTCGTAGAACACCGTGGTGTTCTTCGCGAGGATGGTGATGCCCTTCTCGCGCTCGAGGTCACCCGAGTCCATGACGCGGTCGGCCACGTCGCCGTGGGCGGCGAACGAATTGGTCTGCTTCAGCATGGCATCGACCAGGGTGGTTTTTCCGTGGTCAACGTGAGCCACGATGGCTACGTTGCGGAGATCGCTGCGGACAGCGGTGTTGCCTGTGGTTTCAGACATGCGTAATGACTCAATTCGGTATCTACTGCGGGGAAAATGGTGGCGGCTGCACTGCACGCCCTCATACCAGTCTAGGCGAGAGGTAAAAACGGACCTAATGCGCCCCCTCGATCGGGGCCCGAATCCGCTGTGGGCGCAGAGGCGGGGCGCGGATGGTACGACGACGGCGGCCCTCCGGGTGGAGAGCCGCCGTCGTCCGTACTGCGGGTGCTGCCGGTGCTGCCGGTGACCTCCGGCTATGCGACCTCGGGGGGCAGGACGAGTCCGGCCCCCGGGATCGCCGCGAGGAGCGCCTGCGTGTAGGCGGTCTTCGGGTTGTCGAACACCTCGTCGGTGGTGCCCTGCTCCACGAGCGTGCCCTTCTCCATCACGGCCACGTGGTCGGCGATCTGGCGCACCACCGCGAGGTCGTGGGTGATGAACAGGTAGCTCAGGCCCAGGTTTGACTGCAGGTCGGCGAGCAGGTTCAGGATCTGTGCCTGCACCAGGACGTCGAGCGCGGAGACGGCCTCGTCGCAGATGACCACCTCGGGATCCAGGGCGAGCGCCCGCGCGATGGCCACGCGCTGCCGCTGGCCGCCGGAGAGCTCGTTCGGGAAGCGCTGCATCATCGCGGAGGGCAGGGCCACCTGGTCGAGCAGCTCCCGGACCTTCTTCTCCCGGCTCTTGGCGTTCCCGACCCCGTGGACCCGGAGCGGTTCCTCGATGGTCCGGTAGATGTTGTACATCGGGTCGAGCGAACCGTACGGGTCCTGGAAGATCGGCTGCACGCGGCGGCGGAAGTCGAACATCTCCTTGCGCCCGAGCGTCGTGATGTCCACGCCGTCGAACCGGATGCTGCCCGACGTCGCGCCCTCGAGCCCGAGGACCATCTTCGCGACGGTGGACTTGCCCGAACCGGACTCGCCCACCACCGCGGTGGTGGTGCCGCGCGCGATCGAGAAGGACACCTTGTCCACAGCGGTGAAGTCGGTGGACTTGCCCCAGCTGCCGCGGATCTTGAAGACCTTCGTCAGGTCCTCGACCTCGATCACCTTGTCCTGGGCCGGCCCCTTCGCCACGGTGGGCGCGAGGAGGTCCTCGGTCTCGATGCCGGCCTTCTTCGCCGACTCGATGCGGCGCGAGGCGATGGACGGGGCCGAGGCCACCAGCTTCTGTGTGTACGGGTGGCGCGGGTTGGTCAGCAGCTCGAGGGCCGGACCGGCCTCGACGACCTGCCCCTTGTACATGACGATCACCTTGTGCGCGCGCTCGGCGGCGAGGCCGAGATCGTGCGTGATGAGCAGCACGGCGGTGCCGAGCTCCTCGGTCATGGTGTCCAGGTGGTCCAGGATCTGCCGCTGCACGGTCACGTCCAGGGCCGACGTCGGCTCATCGGCGATGAGCAGGCGCGGCCGGCAGGACAGGCCGATGGCGATGAGTGCACGCTGGCGCATGCCGCCGGAGAACTCGTGCGGGTACTGGTTGGCGCGCGATGCGGCGTCGGGCAGTCCCGCCTCCGAGAGCACCTTCGCGACGTCCTGGGGGCCGCTCGGCAGGCCGTTGGCCCGCAGGGTCTCCCTGACCTGGAATCCGATCTTCCACACCGGGTTCAGGTTGGACATCGGGTCCTGCGGCACCATGCCGATCGACGAGCCGCGGAGCTCGATGATCCGCTTCTCCGAGGCGTGGGTGATGTCCTCGCCGTCGAAGATGATGCTGCCGTTCGAGACGCGGCCGTTCGCGGGCAGGAGCCCGATGGCGGCGAGGGCCGTCGTCGACTTGCCCGACCCGGACTCCCCCACGATCGCGACGGTCTCCCCGGGCATGACGGTAAGGTGCGCGTTGCGCACCGCCGGCACGTCCCCGTTCGACGTCGTGAAGGTGATGGCGAGGTCGCGGAGTTCGAGCAGCGGCTGGACGCCTCCCGTCGCTGCGGGAGCCGCCGCCGTCTCGGTGCGGGCGGCACGGCGGCCGCCCTCGTGGTGGGTGCTGTGGCTCATCGTTTGCGTGCCTTCGGATCGAGAGCGTCACGCAGGGCGTCGCCCAGCATGATGAAGCTCAGAACGGTGATCGACAGGGCGAGGCCCGGCCAGAAGATCGCCATCGGGTTGCTGCGCAGCGAGGGCTTGGCCGAGAAGATGTCGTTGCCCCACGACATGACCTCCGGCGGCAGTCCGATGCCGAGGAAGGACAGCGTCGATTCCGCCACGATGAACGTGCCGAGCGAGATCGTCGCGATGACGATGACGGGCGCGAGCGCGTTCGGGATGACGTGCTTGACGAGGGCGCCCAGCGGGGACACCCCGAGGGAGCGTGCCGCCGTCACGAAGTCCGCGTTGCGGACCTCGATCACCGCGGCCCGCGTGATGCGGGCGATCTGCGGCCAGCCGAAGGCCACCAGGATGACGACGAGCGTCCACACGTTCCGGTTCTGCTGGAACACGGGCAGCTGCACGACGACGATGGCGCCGAGGATCAGCGGGAGCGCGAAGAAGATGTCACCGATGCGGGCGAGCACGGCATCGACCCAGCCGCCGAAGAACCCTGCCAGTGCACCGATGAGGCCGCCGATCAGGACCACGCCGAGCGTGGCGAACAGGCCGACTGTCAGCGAGGACTGGGTACCGTGCACCACGCGGGAGAGGATGTCGCAGCCCTGGACGGTGAAGCCCAGCGGGTGGCCGGGAGCGGGGCCGCCGTCGGAGTTCTCGAGCAGGCAGTTCTCGTTCGGCGGCTCATTGGTGAACAGTCCCGGGAACAGTGCCACGAAGATGACCGCGAGGATCAGGATCGCGCTGATGATGAACAGCGGCTGCTTCCGCAGGCTGCGCCAGGCCTCGCCCCAGAGGCTCCGGGGCGCGGCGTCGGAGACGGCGCTGTCCGTGGCCCGGACCGGCGTCTCGTCGAGGTCGGCGACGAAGTGCTCGATCGGGTAGGCGGACCGCTTGGTGCGGGCCACCGGCGTCACCGCGGTGGTCGCGACGGCCTCGATGGGTGATGGTGTTGGTTCAGGCATATCGAATCCTTGGGTCCAGCCACGCGTACAGGAGATCCACCAGCAGGTTCGCCAGGCAGAAGATGAGGATCAGGAACGTGACGATCGAGACGACCATCGGTCCGTCACCGTTCAGCACGGCGCGGTAGAGGGTGTTGCCGACCCCGTTGACGTTGAAGATGCCTTCGGTGACGATCGCGCCGCCCATGAGGGCGCCGAGGTCGGCGCCGAGGAAGGTCACGACGGGGATCAGCGAGTTGCGGAGGACGTGCACGACGACGACGCGCCGGCGGCTGAGGCCCTTGGCCGTCGCCGTCCGGACGTAGTCCGCGTTCACGTTCTCGATGATGCTCGTGCGGGTCAGGCGCAGCACGTAGGCGAAGGACACCAGCCCGAGGACGACGGCCGGGAGCAGGAGCTCCGAGAAGGTGGCGTCGCCGCTCACGGTCGGGTTCGTCCACTGCAGCTTGACGCCGATGAGGAACTGCATCAGGAAGCCGAGCACGAAGATGGGCACGGCGATGACGATCAGGGACAGCACGAGGACGGAGGAGTCGAAGATCTTGCCCTTGCGCAGGCCCGCGATGAGGCCGAAGACGATGCCGAAGACGGCTTCGATGACGAGGGCCATGATGGCGAGCTTCGCCGTGGTCGGGAAGACCTCGGCGATGATGGTGGCGATCGGACGGCCCGAGAAGTTGGTGCCGAGATCGAACGTCAGGACGCCCTTGAGGTACAGCAGGTACTGGATCCAGAAGGGCTGGTCCAGGTTGTACTGCTCGCGGAGGCCCGCGACGACGGCGGGGGTGCAGCCGCGCTCGCCGCAGATGGCCGCGGTGGCGTCGCCGGGGAGGCTGAAGACGAGGAAGTACACCAGCAGCGTCGCGCCGAGGAAGACGGGGATCAGCTGCAGGAAGCGTCGGACGATGTACCAGACCATCAGTGCGCACCTCCCGGTGCGGCATGCGTCCGGACGGGACGCAGGGTGGGGTTGCTCATGAGGTGTTGAACCTTTTCGTTGGAGCACGGAAAAGGGGCCCGCCCTGTGCCGGGCGGGCCCCGAGACCGCTAGGGGTTACTTGCCGGTGATGGCGTAGTAGAGCGGAACACCGTTCCAGCCGAACTCGACGTTGTCCACGTTGTTGCTCCAGCCGCCCTGGGCGACCTGGTACCACAGCGGGATGGCGGGGAGGTCTTCGAGGAGCTGCTCCTGGGCCGTGTTCATGGCCTCGTTGCCCTCTTCGACCGAGCTGGCGGCGAGACCGTCCTTCAGCTGCTGATCGAACTCGGGGTTGCTGTAGCGGGCGTCGTTGGACCCGGCGCCGGTGGCGTAGATGGGTCCGAGGAAGTTGTACAGCGACGGGTAATCGGCCTGCCAGCCGGCACGGAGGGCACCCGAGAGGGTCTCGTCCGTGGCTTCGGTGCGGGCTTCCTTGAAGGTCGCGTACGGCTTGCCCGAGATCTCGATGCCGAGGTTGTTCTTGATGTTGTTCACCACGGCCTCGACCCACGTCTTGTGGTCACCCTTGTCGGCGTTGTAGCCGATGGTCAGGGGCTGCGACTCGTCGTAGGGCGAGATCTTCTCGGCGTCGGCCCAGAGCTTCTTGGCCTCGTCCGGGTTGTACTCGAGGTTCTCGCTGCCCGGCAGGTCCGCGCTGTAGCCGTCGAGGACGGGAGCGGTGAAGTCCTTCGCGGGTTCGCGACCGCCGTTGAAGATGACATCGGTGATCTCGTCGCGGTTGATCGCCATCGACAGGGCCTGGCGCCGCAGCTTGCCGGCCTCGCCCTCCCAGTTCGGGAGGTAGTACGGCACGGCGATCGTCTGGTTGCCCGCGTAGGGCGACTCGATCGAGCGATCCCCGAGGTCGTTCTTGAAGTTCTTGATGTCGCTCGTCGGGATCGTCTTCAGGACGTCCAGGTTGTCCGAGATCAGGTCCTGGTATGCCGTGGTGTCGTTCTGGTAGATCTTGAACGTCACGCCGGCGTTCTGCGCTTCCTGCGGGCCCTCGTACTCGTCGTTCGGCACGAGCTCGATCTGCTGGTTGTGCTGCCAGGCACCCTCGGAGGCGAACTTGTAGGGGCCGTTGCCGATCGGGTTCTCGCCGAAGGTCGCGGGATCCGTGAGTGCCTCGGCGGGCAGCGGGAAGAACGCGCTGTAGCCCAGTCGCAGCTCCCAGTCCGATTCCGGCTGCGACAGCTTGACGGTGAACGTCTTGTCGTCGACGACCTTCAGGCCGCTCATGGTCTCCACGGTGGAGCCCTCGGCGCTGGCCTCGGCGTAGCCTTCGATGCTCTCGAAGAAGTAGCTCGAGAGCTGGGCGTTCTTCGCAGCGGCACCGTAGTTCCAGGCGTCCACGAAGGAGCTCGCGGTGACGGGATCACCGTTGGTGAAGGTCTTGCCTTCCTTGAGCGTGATCGTGTAGTTCTGGGCGTCCTCGGTCTCGATGGACTCCGCCATCTCGTTCTGGGGCTTGCCCTCGGCGTCGTAGCTGACGAGGCCCGCGAAGATCAGGTCGAGGATCGCTCCGCCACCCACCTCGTTGGTGCTGGTGGGGATCAGCGGGTTCTGGGGCTCGGAGCCATCGACGACGATGACCGCGTCCGTGGTCCCGCTGGTGGTGCCGGACTCAGAGCTTCCGCCACCGCATGCACTCAGGGTCAGTGCGGCGAGCGCCGCGACGCTGAGCATTTTGGAAGTGCGCGTGAAACGCATTCCGCCTCCTAGTTATTGGGGTCGTTCCGGCGTTGATGTGGCCGGTTTCGTGGCTCTGCAGACAGCGAGAGCCAACTCACACCGGAAGATCATATGCCCGTTCCGTTGCTTCCCTGAACATCCTGTATACAAGGACTCCCAGCGGACACTCAGCTTCGGGGCGTGCGGCCCTTGTTTCCGCAGGCCAGCGCGCCCTGCGTCACGAAATCACGCTTTCATAACGAAGCGGGGAAAAGACCCTCGAGTACGGTACAGGAGTCCCGGAAGCGCCCGAGCACCCGCGCCCGCAGCGGGACGTCCGGTGCCGCCGCGGCCTACTGTGCCAGCTGCCAGTCCCAGAAGTTCCACCAGACACCGGTCTGGTTCGGCATGTAGGTGACCCCGGAGACGTTGTCGCTGAACGCGTCGACACCCGGCAGCTGGTAGAGGGGCAGCCCGTACCGGGAGTCCCAGATCAGTTTGTCGATCCGGATCTGCAGCTCGTCCTGCTGCTCCGGGTCGGTGGTCACGATCAGCTCGTCCATGAGCTCGTCGGCCTCGGGGCTCGAGAAGCCGTTGAAGTTGGAACCGGCACCGGTCCTGAAGATCTGTGGTACGCCGGACACGCCGCCTCCCGCGTTGATCCATCCGAAGATCGAGGCGTCGTAGGTGCCGTCCCCCAGGGCGGCGCTCCAGGCGGAGGCACCGAGGCCGCCGTCCACAACCTCGAATCCCGCTTTCGCCGCGGACTTGGCGATGAGGGTGTAGGACTCCTGGCGGTTCGGGTTGTCCCGGTCGTACAGGATCCGGACCTCGGGGGTGGCGCCCTCGAGCAGCTCCTTCGCGCCCTCGATGTCCACGTCCGCGAAGGCCTCCGAGCCGTTCTCGGCGGCGGACTTCCCGTAGGGCTCCTGGTCGGGCAGGAAGAGCTGGGAATCGAGGGGTTCGGCGTCCGGGTTCAGCTCCTGCACGATGGTCTCGACCAGCTGCTGACGGGGCACGGTCTTCAGGAAGGCCTCGCGGACGCTCTCCCTGGCGAACACGCCGCCGAAGGTGAGGTCGAGGTGGTCGTAGGACAGCTCGTTGCCGCGGTTGACGGTGACGCCCTCGATGCGTTCGAGCTGCTCGACGGTGTCGGCCGAGGCCTGCGGGGAGATGATGTCCGCCTCCCCGTTCTGCAGTGCCTGGACCTGGGCCGGCGCCGCCCCGATGTACCGCACGGTGATCTCGTCGACCTTCGGCATCGGCCCCCAGGAGTAGTCCGGATTGCGGACCAGCGTCATGGACTGGTCCGGGGTGATGGCCGACGCGACGAACGGCCCGTTGGAGAGGAAGAGCGTGGGGTCATCCGGCAGGGACCTGGTGTCGAAGCCGGTGTTCCAGAAATCGGCGACCCGCCGCAGCTCGGGGCGCACCGCAGGATTCTCGGGGTCACCCTCCGGCTCGGTCCGGATGAGTTCGGTCAGTGCGTCCTCGTCGGCGAGGCCGCCCTTCTCCGCGAGGACGTGCGCGGGGGTGGAGATGCCGCCGTCGGTCATGAGGCCGAAGGCCACCTCGTAGTCCGCGAAGGGCTCCGAGTACTCGAGGGTGAGGGACCGGCCGTCCTCGCCGATCTCCGGGAGTCCGGTGAGCGCGAGGCCGCTGGTGTCGCCGGCGTAGTCGAAGTACGTGGCCCCGGAGACGACGCCGCCGTCCGCGTCGAGGGTGGCGTCGTCGAAGTAGCCGGAGCCGATCGCCCAGTGCAGGAGCAGGTCCCCGCCGTCGACCGGTTCACCGTCGGACCAGGTGACGCCCTCGTTGACCGTGTACCTGACGCTCAGGGGGTCCTCGGAGAGGACCTCGATGGACCCGAAGTCCTCGTTCTCGACGACCTCGAGGTCGCCGTCGATGTACACGAAGCCGGAGTGGGTCGCATAGGCGATCCGGCCGTTGACGTCCACCTGGCCCTTGGAGCTGTTCGAGTTGAACGAGGTGAAGCCGTTGACCTCCGCGACGCGGATGTTGCCGCCCGTCACCTCGCCCGCGGGGGTCTCCTCCGGTATCTCGGGCCCCGTGGGGGCAGTGCAGGCGCTCATCACCAGCACCGTTGCCGCAGCCACCCCCGCAGCCCTGGAAGTACGTCCGAAACGCATGCCGTCTCCTCCTTCGTAGGGTGGCTCCGACTCCACGCGGTGTTGCGGATCAGCCGACACGCGCCCCCCAGGGACGACGCTACTCACATCAGGTGAAGCATAGGGGCACTTCGATCCCGGCAGGCATCCGGCACAGGAGCCGGGTGTCGTTGTTACCGAGCTGCAACCCAGTGCGACGACGGCACGAGCCGCTTGATCGGTCGCTCGGCCCGGTGCTTTGCTTGGACGACCCGGAGCGGCAGCATGGCTGCTGCACCGGGCGGCGCGCCGGACGGGCGTGCGGGATCCGCTGTGGACGGGTGGAATGCGGTATGGCCTGGCTTTTCGTCGACAAGCATGCGGCGGTCTGGGACGACGACGCCAACGTCCAGGCCGCGATCGGCGCCCTCAAGGCGCGCCTGGACCAGCACGCCGAGGTCCACCTGTCGATCCAGAGCAAAGGGCTCAAGGGGCCGGTCTTCGTGATCACGAGGGACACCGTGCTCAGCTCCCCCGAGCTGAACAACCGCTTCAACGCGGACCTGTTCGCGGAGCTCACGACGCCTTCGGCGCGCAACAGCCCGACCATCCACTGGTTCTCCGACGGGCGGGGCTTCGTGTCGGAGACCAACAGCCGCCTGTGGTGAGGGGCAGCGCGTCCGGGCAGGCCTCCGCCCTCGGGTGCACGGTCACCCCGGCGGGGGCATCGGTCCCTTCGCTGCGGCCGGGGGTGCCGGGGTCCCGGCCTCCGGCCGTGGCGGCCGGGCCCCTCCGCGCTGCGCGGCGGCGCCGGCCAGGATGACGAGCGCGATACCGACCAGTTGCAGGAGGGTGGGCGTCTGGCTGAGCACCAGCAGCCCGATGAGGATGCCGAACGCGGGCTCGATGGAGAGCAGGGTGCCGAACGCCGTGTGCGTCATGCGGTGCAGCGCGAGCATCTCGAGCCCGAACGCGATCACCGGTGCGATCAGCGCGATGCCGGCGGCTGCCGGCAGCACCCACCACGGAACGTCGCCGCCGATCACCTGCGGCAGCCCGACGGGCATCGTCGCCAGGGCTGCGACGGGGATCGTCAGCGACAGCCCGCTGATTCCCGAGAACCGGTCGCCCACGTGCTGGGTGAGCACGTTGTACAGGCCCCAGCAGGTGCCTGCGAGCAGGGCGAACCCGGCGCCGGCGAGATCGATGTCCCCGCGCCAGGGCTCGGTGAGCAGGACCACGCCGGCAAGGGCCAGCAGCGGCCAGGTCAGTGCCCTCCTGTCCCTGCTCGCCACGCTCGCCACGGTCAGCGGGCCGAGGAACTCGATCGCCACCGCGGTACCGAGCGGGATGCGCTCGACGGCGGCGAGGAAGAACGTCGTCATGAACCCGGTGGCCACGCCGAGGGCGAGCAGTGCGGGCACGTCCTTCCGGCGGACGGAGCGGATCCTCGGGCGGGCGATCAGCCAGAGGAAGACCGCACCGAAGCACATGCGCAGCCAGGCGGTACCGGCCGCACCGACCTGGTCGATGACGCCCACCGACAATGCGTTCGACAGCTGGACGGCCAGCATGGCCGCGACCGCCATCGACCACGCCGGGACGCCGGTACCCGTGCGTCCGCGCATCACGAAGCGCCGATCATCCGGCGCGAACTGGAGACCCGATCGCCGAGCTGCGCCAGCGCGTTCGCGAGCTCGTCCGCCGCAGCGTCCAGCGCGGCGTCGGACATCGGTGCGAGCGCGTCGAGGATGAAGAAGGCTGTCGTCGTCGAGTCCGTGAGCGCGGTGCGGCGGCCCTGCCGCCAGTTCCAGCGCCGGCAGGTCACCCCCTCCTCGTCACACCAGACGACCTCTCCGGGCTCCGGGTGCTCGATCACCGTCCCGCCGTCCGCCGTCGTGTCGAACGGCTCCTCGCCGGTCGCCCGGGCGAGGCGTGCCGGCCCTCGGTACGCGTGGAAGTCCTCGCCGCCGAGCGGGACCTGGTGCAGCACGGAGACCGCGTTGTAGATGTCGGTGAGGGCGTTGACACGCGGCAGGCCGTGCTCGGCCCGACGCGTAAGCGCTTCCAGGCTGTTCCGGGTGCGCTGGGGTTTGGCCCCGAATGCACGGTAGGCCGCGCGCCAGGCGGCGATGTGCGGCAGCTCGTCGACCGGGGAGGAGGCGAGTGCGGTCCGGGCGTGTGCCTCGGCGGCGGCGATCAGCGCATCGGCCGCGCCGCTAGCGGCTTCCGCTCCCGGCGTGAGCCCGTCGACGACGAGGAGCATGGCGCGGTAGTCCGGCCGCAGGTCGAACACTGCAGGCTCGACCGTGCAGGCGGCGAGGAAGGCGTCGGAGGTCAGGGGCTCAGGCATCGGGGGTCCCGGTTCTGCGTGCGGCTCCGACGCCCGGCTCGAAGACCGTGAGGGAGAACCGGGTGCGGACGCCGTTCCGGTTCAGGTAGGCATGGGCGACGTCACCGTGGAAGGTCAGGGCGTCGCCGGTGCCGAGCTCATGGAGCTCACCGTCGACGTCGACGGTGAGAGCGCCCTCCTGGACGTGGAGGAGCTCCCGAGTGCCGCCTGCGTGAGCCTCGCTCGTGTGCCGTTCCCCGGGGGCCAGAGTCCAGTCCCACAGTTCGACCACGTTCGGCGGCTCGGTCCCCGCGACGAGCACACCCTGCCCCCCGAGGTCGCCGGTCCACAGCACTGCCCCATCACCATGGCGGGTCGTCCTCACCGCCGGCGACGCCGGCGGCTCCACCAGCGAGGGCAGCCCGACGCCGAGCGCATCCGAGAGTCGCAGGAGGGTGCCGACGCTCGGATTCGCCGCACCCTGCTCGACGTTCACGAGCATCCTGCGACTCACGCCCGCCGCGGCGGCGAGCTGGTCGAGCGTCCATTCCCGGTTCTTGCGCTCCTGCTTCACCCGGGTGCCGATCGCCCGCGCCAGTGGCTCTGCCTCTGTCTCCATACAGTGCATCATAATGCACTATTTTGGCAGCGTCGATCCCTGGTGCTTGTCAGGCCCGCTGTCCCTCCTTCGACGAGGTCCTCCGGAGTGGTCCTGCTGCGGGCTCCTGACACAGGGCGACGCCAGCGCGAACCGACGCCTCACGAGCCGTGAAGCACTCGACCCGTTGCACCTGAGGATGGTCCACAGCCGAACAGGGCCGGACCTGACGGCGGCGAGGCCTTGCGACGTCAGATACGGCCGGTCTCATGGGCCCACATGGCGACCTCGACGCGGTTCCGGGCGCCGAGTTTCCGCATGAGGCTGGCGAGGTGGGCCTTGACGGTGCTCGGGGTGATGTAGAGCTCGCCGGCGATCTCGTTGTTGGTGCGACCGCGGGCTACGGTGCCAAGGACTTCCTCCTCGCGGGCGGTGAGCGGTTCGGTCGGCTGCCTCGGCGGTGACGTCCGTGCGTGTGCGAAGGCGGAGAGCAGTCGGACAGTCACGCTGGGTGCGATCAGTGCGTCTCCGTCCGCGGCGGCGTGGATGGCCTGGGTCAGCAGAGCGGGTCCGGCGTCCTTGAGCAGGAACCCACGGGCGCCGGCCTTGAGCGCACCGTGGACATACTCGTCGAGGTCGAAGGTGGTGATGACCACGATCGGGAGCGGGTCGGTGACGTCGGGGCCGGCGAGACGCCGGGTGGCTTCGATGCCGTCCATCAGCGGCATCCGGATGTCGAACAGGCCGACGTCGGGCCGCAGCTGAAGCGCCAGGCGGACGGCCTCGCACCCGTCGGCGGCCGCGCCGACCACGTCGATGTCGGGTTGCGCGTCGAGCAGCATCGTCAACCCGGTACGCACGATGGGCTGGTCGTCGGCGATGAGGACCCTGATGCTCAACGCGGTGTCCCGGTCCGGGGCAGCACTGCCTCCACCCGCCAGCCCTGCTCGCCGGCGGGGCCCGCGTCGAAGCTGCCACCGAGCAGTGACGCGCGTTCCCGCATGCCGACCAGGCCGAAGCCTGCTGCGGTACGACCGCCGGCGCCGGAGGAGCCGTCGTCGTCGATGGTCACTCGTACCCGGTCGGCGTCGCCTGTGACGGTGACGGTGATCCGCGTCACGTGGCGGGCGTGCCTTCGGGCGTTGGTGGTGGACTCCTGGGCCAGGCGGTAGATCGCTGCCCCGACGGCCGGGCTGAGGTCGTCGAATTCGCCGGAGAGCGTCACCTCGACCCGGGGACGCGTCCGGCCGTCGGTGGCGAGCTGCTCGACCTCCGCCACGCCGGGTTGCGGCGCGAGCTCGGTGTCCTGTGAGGCGCGGAGTACGCCGACGATGGCGCGCAGCTCGGTGAGCGTTTGGGTCGCTGCGTCCTCGATGACGGCCAGGGCCTCGATGGCGCGCTCCGGGTGGGAGGCTGCGATGGCACGTCCTGCCTGGGCTTGGATGGCGATGCCGGACACGTGGTGAGCCACCGTGTCGTGGAGTTCGCGAGCGAGCTGTTCGCGTTCGTGGCTTTTGGCCTGGTCGATGTCGCGGATGCGGATTCTCTCGCGATAGCGGATCACGGCACCGAGCGCTGCCGCGAACAGGAAGATCGCGTACCCGGCGACCGCCTCCCACAGGCCGGCGCCCTCGGCGACGGTCGTGATGGGCAGCCAGAGCAGGATCAGGCCGAGGCCGCTTGCGGCCTCCCGAGCGGAGCCCCACCGGAACAGTGCGTAGGTCAGGATCAGGGTCGCCGAGATACTCGACGGCAGAGCGCCCTGCGACCCGGTGAGGACTCTGGCGATGTCGACGAGCGTCAAGGTTCCGAAGGCGACCGCGACCGCGACGAGCGGGTGCGTGCGTCGCCACAGCAGTGGTCCCACGACCGCGAGGACCGTGAGCAGCAGCGGGCGCGGCGCCAGGTCCTGGCGGAACACCGCTTCCACCAGGGACCAGCTGATCAGTACTGCGACCAGGGTCCAGTCCCGCGGCCCCCGGTTCGGGGGGTGGGTCGGTCGAGGTTCGGCCCACATCGCGTGGAGTGCGTGGGCGGCCATCTCATCAGTCTAGGCAGCCCGCGTGATCGGCGTATCGGCCGAAAGTACAGGACCTCGGCCAGACCAACGGCCAGGTCGGATCAGGCCTCCGGACCGATGTGCCCGATGTAGGCATCCGCGAAGGTGGAAGCACCCACCCACCACGGCAAGGAGCTTCTGATGAGAACACCGCAGTCCCGCACCGCGCTGAAGAACCCGCGTTTCCGCTCGCCGCTGGAGGACCGGCTCATACCCGTGCAGGCCAGGATCGCCGCCGCATGGACCACCTTCATGTTTCTCTACATCTACGTCGACATCTTCAACCTCTACAAGCCAGGCGTCGTCGACGGCATTCTGAACGGCCTCGTCTGGAGGTTCGACATCAGCGCGACGTTGTTGACCATCTTCCTCGTGTCCGTGTCGATACCGGCCCTGATGGTGGTGCTCTCCATGATGCTGCCCGCCCGGATGAACCGCGCCACGAACCTCGTGGTCGCGTCGCTCCTCATCCCCTACTCCATGTTCAACGCGGCAGGAGCTACCTGGGAGTGGGCCGCCTTCTACGGCATCTCCATCGGAATCGAGGTACTGCTGCTGGTCTTCATCCTGCGCTCCGCCTGGGCCTGGCCCCGCCGCACCACACCGTCGGCGACCAGGACGACCAGTGTCGACGACGAGCTCCACCACACGCCGCAGCAGACCTGACTGCCGACCCCGGAGCCCACCATCCTCGGCCCGACCCGCAGTGGCTGTTCCTAGACGTTGAAGCGGAACTCCACCACGTCGCCGTCGGACATGACGTACTCCTTGCCCTCGATACGGACCTTGCCGCGGGACTTCGCCTCGCTCATGGACCCGGCGTCGATGAGGTCGCCGAAGGAGACCACCTCGGCCTTGATGAAGCCTCGCTGGAAGTCGGAGTGGATGACACCGGCGGCCTCGGGCGCCGTCGCACCCTTCTTGATCGTCCAGGCACGGCTCTCCTTGGGACCCGCCGTGAGGTAGGTCTGCAGGCCGAGGGTGTGGAAACCGACGCGCGCGAGCTGATCGAGGCCGGACTCGTCCTGGCCGTTCATCTCGAGCATCTCGCGGGCCTCGGCCTCGTCGAGTTCCACGAGGTCGGCCTCGAGCTTGGCGTCGAGGAAGATGGCGTCGGCGGGGGCCACGAGCTGCCGCAGCTCCTCCTGGCGCTCGGCGCTGCCGAGCACGGCGTCGTCCACGTTGAAGACGTAGATGAACGGCTTGGCCGTGAGCAGGCTGAGCTCACGGAGGTGCTCCATCTCGAGCTTGTCGCTCGCGACCGACGCGAAGATGGTGTCGCCGCGTTCGAGGACGGCCTGCGCGGCCTGCATGGCGGTGAGCTGCGCGGCCTCGCGCTTCTTGATCTTCACTTCCTTCTCGACGCGCGGGATGGCCTTCTCGAGCGTCTGCAGGTCGGCGAGGATCAGTTCGGTGTTGATGGTCTCCATGTCGGAGCGCGGGTCCACCTTGCCGTCGACGTGGATGACGTCGGGGTCGTCGAACACGCGGATGACCTGGGCGATCGCCTCCGCCTCGCGGATGTTGGCGAGGAACTGGTTGCCGAGGCCCTCCCCCTCGGAGGCGCCCTTGACGATCCCGGCGATGTCGACGAAGGACACGGTGGCCGGGAGGATGCGCTGCGAGCCGAAGACATCGGCGAGGCTCGCGAGGCGGGGGTCGGGCAGGTTGACCACGCCGACGTTCGGCTCGATGGTGGCGAACGGGTAGTTCGCCGCCAGCACGTTGTTGCGCGTCAGCGCGTTGAAGAGGGTTGATTTGCCGACGTTGGGCAGTCCGACGATGCCGATAGTAAGAGCCACGGGAGACAAGTCTACCGGGCGCCGGCACACCGTCCGGCGGTGTCGGCGCACGTGATTGTCGGAGGTTCCTGCGACAGTGTGGGCATGAGTACAACCGCCGTCCTCCTCGTCCTCCTCGCCTTCCTGATCGGCTGCGCCGTCGGCGCGTACCTGGTCGCCCGCACCCTGCGGCTGCGCGCGGAGGGCCTCCGCACCGAGCTCGACGACGCCACCGCACGCCTCGGGAGGACGACGACGGAGCTCGCGGCTGCGGCGGCCCAGCGTGACCTCCTGCAGCAGCACAACCGCGAGCTGACCGGCAAGACGTCCACGGACAACGACGTCCTGCGCGCGCTCGCCCCCGTGGCGGAGAAGCTGACACAGGTCCAGCGGCAGGTGGGCCTGCTCGAGCGGGACCGCGTGGAGCAGTACGGGCAGCTCGCCCGGCAGCTCGAGGAGTCCCGCGAGGCGGACGCCCTGCTGCTGTCGACCACGCACTCCCTCGCGGGTGCCCTGCGCAGCAACAGCGCGCGTGGCCAGTGGGGCGAGGTGCAGCTGCGGCGCGTCGTGGAGGCCGCGGGCATGCTCTCGCGCGTCGACTTCCTGGAGCAGGTGTCCTTCACCGCGGGCGACGACGGGGAGCGGGCCCGCCCCGACATGGTGGTCCAGCTCCCGGGGGACAAGCAGCTGGTCATCGACGCCAAGGTGCCGCTGAGCGCCTTCCTCGCGGCGCAGGAGCTGGCGGGATCGGCCGAGGAGCCGGGCGACGGGGACGCCGCCGGGTACGGGGCGCGGCGCAGCGAACTGCTGAAGCAGCACTCGAAGGCGCTGCGGGCGCACATCGACGCGCTCGCGCGGAAGAAGTACTGGGAGGGCGCCGCCAACTCCCCCGAACTCGTCATCTGCTTCATCCCGGTCGAGTCCGTGCTCTCGGAGGCGCTGCGCGCGGATCCGGAGCTGCTGGACTACGCCTTCTCGCGCAGCGTTGCGCTCGCGTCCCCGGTCTCCCTGCTGGGCATCCTCAAGGGTGCCGCGTTCAGCTGGCGGCAGGCCGTGCTCACCGACAACGCCCGGGAACTGTTCGACCTGTCCAAGCAGCTGTACGAGCGGCTCGGCACCATGGGCGGGCACGTCACCCGTCTCGGGACGTCCCTGAAGACGTCGGTGGAGCGCTACAACTCCTTCGTCGGAGCCCTCGAATCGAGGGTGCTCCCGACCGCGCGCCGCATCGGCGCCTTCGACTCCGCGTCCCTCGACGCCGTCGAGGCCGCGGTGGAGGGCGCCGACGGTGCCACCGGGAGCTCCGAGGGCCCGGCCGGGGCAGATGTCAGCCTCCTCGGCGCCGCCCGCGCACAGCGCGCCGGCAGCCCCGGGGCGTCGGAACGGGCGGCGACGATCGATGCGACACCGCGCTCCCTGACCGCCCACGAACTCCTGGAGGAATCGGCCGGCTGATCGCCCCGGGCATTCCCGGGGTGCTTCCGTGGCAGCAGACCCTGCTGGTCCCCGGACGACGACGGCGGCCCCTCCGAGGAGGGGCCGCCGTCGTGGCGCGGTGTCCGGTGCGTCGTGCACCGGCCGGGTCAGTTGAGGGAGGTGCGGTCCCGCTGGCCCCGACCGCCGATCGCGGGCGTCGAATCACCCATGGCCTTCAGCGCGGCGCGGATCTCCTTGGGGAGGGAGAAGATGATGTCCTCCTGGGCCGTCACGACTTCCTCGACCTGCCCGTACCCGTACTCGGCGAGGAGCCGCAGCACGTCCTGGACGAGATTCTCGGGCACCGAGGCACCCGAGGAGATGCCGACGGTCGCGACGCCCTCGAACCAGGACTCGTCCACCTCGTTGGCGAAGTCGACGCGGTGCGCGGCCTTCGCCCCGTACTCGAGCGCGACCTCCACCAGGCGGACCGAGTTCGAGGAGTTGGCGGACCCGACCACGATCACGAGATCGGTCTCCGGGGCGATCTTCTTGATCGCGGCCTGCCGGTTGGACGTGGCGTAGCAGATGTCGTCGCTGGGCGGATCCTGCAGTGTGGGGAAGCGTTCCTTCAGCAGGTTCACGGTCAGCATGGTCTCGTCGACGCTCAGGGTCGTCTGGGAGAGCCAGATGAGCCGTTCGGGGTCGCGCACCTGCACCTTGTCGACGTCCTCGGGGCCGTTGACGATCTGGATGTGATCGGGGGCCTCACCCGCGGTGCCCTCCACTTCCTCGTGGCCCTCGTGGCCGATGAGGAGGATGTCGAAGTCGTCCCGTGCGAAGCGCTGCGCCTCGCGGTGCACCTTGGTGACGAGCGGGCAGGTCGCGTCGATGGTGCGCAGGCCGCGGTCCTCGGCGGACTGCACGACGGCGGGCGACACGCCATGGGCCGAGAAGACGACGAGCGCGCCCTCGGGGACCTCGTCGGTCTCGTCGACGAAGATGGCGCCCTTGGCCTCGAGCGTCGACACGACGTGCAGGTTGTGCACGATCTGCTTGCGCACGTACACGGGCGGCCCGTAGTGCTCGAGTGCCTTCTCGACGGCGATGACGGCGCGGTCCACTCCGGCGCAGTAACCGCGGGGGGCGGCGAGCAGTACCCTCTTCTCCCCGGTCACCGGCGCAGCGGCGAGCACGTCCTCGGGGGAACGGCGCCTGCGCGGGATGGTGGGCATGGGGACCTGAACGGTGGTACTGGTCATGGTCCGATTCTACCGGCTCGGTCGTCCCCGACCCCGCTGGTCGGCCTGCACTCCGCTGTGAGCTAAGCCCTACGCCGCCCGGCGGCGAGCCGGCCGACGACCCCGAGGACGAACGCGATGACGCCCACGACGATCACGGGCATGCTGGAGGCCGCGATGTCCGCCCCGGCCCGCCCGGCGAGGCCTCCGAGGAAGACGTCCGCGAGCGCGCTCGTCCCGGGAGCCCGGGCCGCCGCTGCCGGCACCCAGTCCACCGCCAGCAACCCGAGCACGCCGAGCCCGGCCACGCCGAGCCCCAGGAACGCGAGGGTGGTGCTGCGCCGTCGTGCGACCACGATGGCCAGCAGGCCCAGCACCGCCGCCCCCGCGAGGTAGAGACGCCACCCCTGGACCGCGTCGGCGACACCGCTGAGCAACCCGCCGCGTTCGAGGGAGCCGACGTCGATCGTGGTGTCGTCCGGGACGGGCACGTCGACGCCCAGCCGTCCTCCGACGTCCTCCGCGAGGAGCTGCGCGACAGGCCCGAGGTCGAGGGTCAGGACGGCCGGCGCCGTCTCGCCGGGGTCGGGCGCCTGGGCGAACGTGAACGCGTGGGACAGGCGCAGGGTCTCCGTCCAGGCCCCCGGATAGCCGGACGATCCCGTGACGGCGCCCGCGGCGTCACGGATGACCGGTTCGACGAAGGACCGTAGCTGCTCCGGCAGCCCGCTCGTCGCCGTGACCTCCTGCGCCAGGGACTCCGCGAGCGCCGCCTGGAACTCGGGATCGTCGCCCAGGGGGGCGGCGAGCGCGACGAATCCGGATTCCTCGACGAGATTCCCGGCGATCCAGGCCGATGCCAGTCCCCCGGCGGTGGCGACGAGCGCGAGGAGGGCCAGGAGGGCAGAGAGGAGCGTCCGCATGGAATCCTTAGGTGGAGGTCGAGTGCACGATTATGCCGGTTCGATCGCCTTCGGACACAGCGCGTCGCGCCCTGCAGCCCCTCGCCCCTCCATGTGCGGAATGCACAGGGAGGACCGGCGGGGCCCGGTGGGGGTCGGGGGTGGTAGAGATAGACCGTGCACTTTCGAGGAGCAGCAGCGGGAGCACCGGACTCCCCGCGGACAGGACAGCCATGACGAGCGAGGGAACACGCGCGCGCACCGCCGGCGCCTCCGAGCCGGCGCAGCGCACCTCGACCATCCCACCCACGGCCGCCGAGACCTCCCCCGACGCCCCGTGGCCGCTGCACCTGCTGTCCGAGAAGCTCAAGGCGCACATCGACCGCGCCCCGGCCGCGTGGGTCGAGGGACAGGTCATCGAACTGAACCGGCGCGCGACCATGTGCTACATCACGCTGCGCGACGTCGACACGGAGGTCTCCCTGTCCCTGTCGGTCTACGGCTCGGTGATGGAGCGGGTGTCCGGCCCCCTGGAGCGGGGCTCGCGCGTCGTCGCCCGCCTCAAACCGGACTTCTGGATCAAGACGGGGCGCCTGTCGATGCAGACCATCGACATCCGTCCCGTGGGCATCGGTGACCTCCTCGCGCGTATCGAACGGCTGCGGCAGGCGCTGGCCGCCGAGGGGCTGTTCTCGCCAGCCCGCAAGAAGCCGCTGCCGCTCCTCCCCCACCGGATCGGGCTCATCACCGGGCGCGATTCCGACGCCATGAAGGACGTCATGCGCAACGCTGCCCTGCGCTGGCCCGCCGTCGAGTTCGAGGTGCGCGAGGTCGCCGTCCAGGGCGTCAGCAGCGTCGCGCAGGTCTCCGCGGCCCTCGCCGAGCTGGACGCCCATCCGCGGGTCGACGTCATCATCATCGCCCGCGGCGGCGGCGCACTCGAGGACCTCCTCCCGTTCAGCGACGAGTCGCTCGTCCGGGCCGTCGCGCGGGCCGCCACGCCCGTGGTCAGCGCTATCGGCCACGAGGCAGATCGCCCCCTGCTCGACGAAGTGGCCGATCTCCGCGCCTCGACGCCGACCGACGCCGCGAAGCGCGTGGTCCCGGACGTCACGGAGGAGCTCGGGCGGATCAGGCAGGCGCGGGCGGCCCTGGAGCGGTCCATCCGGGTCCTCGTCCACCGCGAGAGCGAGAGCCTCGCGAACCTGCGCTCCCGGCCGTCCCTCGCGAAGCCGGAAGGGATGATCGATGTGCGCGAGGCCGACGTCGAGCGCCTCCGCTCCCGTGCACTGCGCTCCATCTCCGCCCTGGTGGAGCGCGACGCCGACGCGGTCCACCACCTGCGGGAGCGGGTGCGCTCGCTGTCGCCCCAGAAGACCCTGGACCGCGGGTACGCCGTCGTCCAGCGGTCGGACGGGCACGTGGTGCGGGCGCCCGACGACGTCGGAAGCGGGGATGCCCTGAGGATCAGGGTCGCCGGAGGGCAGTTCACGGCGGTCGCGAAGCCACCGTCCGGGGAACCGTCGTGACCGGCGAGGGCGCAGGGCCCGCCGGCGCCGTCGGCGATCCACCGCACTGCACAGCGCGCCCTGCCCGTGGCCTTTCAGCCGAGCACACGACGATCCGGGTACCCGGTACCCGCCAGACGAGGAAGACACGATGACGGACAACAGCAAGCAGGAGCCGCAGCGGGCCGACATCGACGCCCTGTCCTACGAGCAGGCACGGGAGGAACTCGTCGCCGTCGTCGCCCGGCTCGAGGCCGGGGGCGTGAGCCTCGAGGAGTCCCTGGCCCTGTGGGAGCGCGGTGAAGCCCTGGCGGACCGGTGCGAGGCGTGGCTGGAGGGTGCCAAGGTGCGGCTGGCGGCGGCGCGGGACAAAGCCGAGCGCCAGTAGCCCCTCAGCGCCAGTAGTCCCCCAGGACCAGGAGTCCTCCAGCGGCGCGGACGGCCTGCCCCGGACACGACGCCCGGGGCAGGCACCCGACGATCCCCGCGCCTGCCTGCGCCCGATCACCCCCGGGCGAGAATCTCCTGCAGCGCCCACCCGTTGCCGTCGGGATCGGCGAAATACACGAACCTGCCCCACGGCTGCTCGTCGACCTCCGATGCCTCCACCCCGCGCCCAACCAGGTCGGCCCGCGCCTGCGCCGCATCGGCCACGACGACCTGGATGCCGCGCAGCGAGCCCGGTGCCATGTCGCTGATACCCTCGCCGAACGCGATGGAGCAGGCGGATCCGGGCGGCGTGAACTGCACGAACCGGAGCCCCTCGCTCACGCGGTGGTCGTGGTCCAGCACGAACCCCACCTGGTCCCGGTAGAAAGCGATGGAACGGTCCACGTCGCTGACGGGCACTCCGATGAGTTCGATCTTCCAGTCCATGATGGCCTCCGTGATGGTGGTGGAGCCTCAAGGCTAGAAGCAGATGCGGTCAGGAGCGGTCCGCGTCCTCGGACCGCGCCGGCGGGGGTGCAGGACCGCTCAGCTGGCCGCGAGGCGCCGCTTCTCGGCCTCGACGTCGAAGGCCGCCCGCGGCCAGCTCAGCTGCATGTCCTCCAGGGTGGCGGTGAGCAGGTGCTGGACGGCGAGCCGCGCGTACCATTTGCGGTCGGCGGGGACCGCGTACCAGGGCGCGTCGGCGGTGCTCGTCCGTTCGATCGCCACCTGGTACGCCTCCTGGTACTGGTCCCAGTAGGCGCGCTCGTCGACGTCGCCCGGGTTGTACTTCCAGTACTTGTCCTTCCGGTCGAGGCGCTCCGCGAGGCGGGCCTTCTGCTCGTCCTTGCCGATGTGGAGCATCACCTTCAGCACCCGTGTCCCGGACGCGGTCACCTCGCCCTCGAACTCCTGGATGGCCGCGTACCGCTGCTCCACCTCGGCGGCGGGCGACAGTCCGCGTACCCGGTGGATCAGGACGTCCTCGTAGTGGGAGCGGTCGAACACCCCGATGAGGCCCGCTGCCGGCAGCTGCCGGCGGACACGCCAGAGGAAGTCGTGCTGCTGCTCCTCGTCCGTGGGCGCCTTGAAGGCGTGGTGCTGCACGCCCTGCGGGTCCACGAGCCCCATGACGTGGCGGACGATCCCTCCCTTGCCCGAGGTGTCCATGCCCTGCAGGACGAGCAGGACGGCGATCTCGCTCCCGGCCCGGCTCTCCGCGAACAGCTTCTCCTGCAGCGACGACAGTGCCTCCGCCCCGTCGGCCAGCGCCGCCTTGCCCTGCGCCTTCCCGCCGTCGAACCCCGGGGTGGAGTCCGGGTCGACGGACGCGAGCGAGAAGTCCGGCCCGGCCAGGAGGAGCCGGCGCATCTCGGTCATCGAGGCGACGCTCGGGGCGGTGGTGGATGCCATGGGTCCTCCTGCTGGTGGGGCCGGCGTGGCCGGAACGGTCAGGGCTTGTAGGTGGACAGGAAATCGGCGAGCCGTCCGATGGCGTCCTCGATGACCTCCACACTCGGCAGCGTGACCATCCGGAAGTGGTCGGTGTGCACCCAGTTGAAGGCGCTGCCGTGCGAGATCAGGATCTTCTGCTGCTTGAGCAGATCGAGCGCGAACTTCTCGTCGTCCTTGATGGGGTACACCTCGGGGTCGAGCTTCGGGAAGAGGTACAGGGCCCCCTGCGCCACCTCGCAGCTCACGCCGTCGATGGCGTTCAGCATCTGGGCCGCCTTGTCGCGCTGCTGCTTGAGGCGTCCTCCGGGCAGGATGAGGTCGTTGATGCTCTGGTACCCGCCGAGGGCCGTCTGGATCGCGTGCTGCGCGGGCACGTTGGCGCACAGGCGCATGTTGGCCAGGAGGTTGATGCCCTCGATGTAGTTCGCGGCGTCACGCTTGGGCCCGGAGATCGCCATCCAGCCGCTGCGGAACCCGGCGATGCGGTACGCCTTGGACAGCCCGCTGAAGGTGAGGCAGAGGACGTCGTCGCCCGTCACCGAGGCGGCATTGATGTGCACGGCGTCGTCGTAGAGGATCTTCTCGTAGATCTCGTCCGCGAAGATGATGAGCCCGTGCTCCCGTGCCAGCCGCACGATCGCCTCGAGGATGGGCCGTGGGTACACAGAGCCCGTCGGATTGTTCGGGTTGATGAGGACGATGCCCTTGGTGTTGGGCGTGATCTTCGAGGCCATGTCCTCGAGGTCCGGCCACCAGTGGTTGTCCTCGTCGCAGAGGTAGTGCACGGGGGTGCCGCTGGCGAGCGCCACGGACGCCGTCCACAGCGGGTAGTCGGGCGTGGGGATGAGGATCTCGTCGCCGGTGTTGAGCAGCGCCTGCATCGAGAGCGTGATGAGCTCGCTGACGCCGTTGCCGAGGTAGACGTCGTCGACGTCGATCGAGGTGATGCCCCGGCTCTGGTAGTACTGCACGACGGCGGTGCGTGCCGAGAAGATACCCCGCGAGTCGCTGTAGCCCTGCGACTTGGGCAGGTTGCGGATCATGTCCACGAGGATGGCGTCCGGTGCCTCGAAGCCGAAGGGCGCCGGGTTGCCGATGTTGAGCTTGAGGATCCGGTGGCCCTGGGCCTCCATGGTCATGGCGTGTTCGAGCAGCGGCCCCCTGATGTCGTAGAGGACGTTCCGGAGCTTTTCCGACTGCGTGTAGGTGGCCATTGGATCAGGATGCCACAGCAGGGGCCCGGGACGCGGCAGAAAGACGCCGCGTGCCGGGCCCCTGCGGAGCACCCGGACCGAGGATCAGCCCGCGAGTCCCTTCTCGGACAGCCAGTCCGCTGCCGCGTCCGCCGGGTTGCGCTTCTCGGAACCGCTGACCTCGCGGTTCAGCGAGAGGAGGTCCTCGGTGGTCAGCTGGGCGGACACCTTGTTGAGGACGTCCTGGGCCTGGCTGCTGACGGTGTCGGTGTTCACGAGCGGGAGCACCTGCTGCGCGATGAAGTTGTCCTTCGGATCCTCGAGGACCACGAGGTCGTTGTCCTCGATCGACGGCGTCGTGGTGTAGATGTCCGCGGCCTGCACGTCGTCGTTCAGCAGCGCCTGCAGGGTGATGTCCCCGCCGCCGTCGTTGATCGCCTCGAAGCCGCCGGGCTCGCAGTTGTACTTCTCCTTGAGGCCGGGCAGGCCGTACGCACGCTCCTGGAAGGTGCTCGGGGCGCCGATGGTGATCTCGCCGCAGACCTTCGCGAGGTCCTCGATGGATTCGAGGCTGTACTTCTCGGCCGTCGCAGCGGTGACGACGAGCGCGTCCTTGTCCTCGGCCTTCGACGGCTCGAGCACGCCGAGCTTCACGTCCGGCGACTTGGCGGCGAGTGCGTCGGGCAGGGCCGCCAGGATGTCGTCGGCGGACGCGGCGGTGGCAGCGGGATCGGCGAAGAGGAGCAGGTTGCCGCCGTATTCGGGCAGGATGTCGATCGACCCGTCCTCGAGGGCGGAGTAGTAGATCTCGCGCGACCCGATGTTGGGCTTCGTCGTCGCCTCGACGCCGGCGGCCTTGAGCGCCCCGGCATAGATCTCGGCGATGACCTGGCTCTCGGGGAAGTCCGCGGAACCGATGACGACGGATCCGCCGGCGGCGCTGGCGGTGTTCTCCGCCGCGCCCTGGGGATCGCTGTCCGCACCGCAGGCGCTCAGCGCCAGCGCGGCCGTCAGGCCACCGGCCAGTCCGATCAAAGCGCGCCGGGTGGCGCGTTGCGCTGACAGGTTCTTCATGGTGTTCCTCCTTGTGCTCCGGCGACGGCCTTCTGCCGACCGGATTCTCTGGTTCTGGGTGGACCGGATGCCCGGAGGCCCGGCGGGATGGCGAGTCGCTGCACCAGGCCCAACAGCAGATCGACGGCGATCGCGAGGACGGTGATGACGACGGCGCCGCCGAAGAGGCGCCCGTAGTCGGCGAGCTGGGTCCCTTCGACGAGGAACACCCCGAGCCCGCCGAGGTTGATGAAGGCGACGACAGCTGCCGTCGCGATGACCTGCAGGACGGCCGCGCGGACCCCGCCGAGGATGACCTGCAGGCCGTTGGGCACCTCGACCCTGAACAGGATCTGCAGCTCGCCCATGCCCATGCTGCGCGCGGCGTCCACCACGGTGCGGTTCACCGAGGCGATGCCCGCATAGATGCCGCTCAGCAGTGGCGGGACGGCGAGCAGGACCAGCGCCCAGATGGGCGGCATCAGCCCGAGCCCCGCGAGCAGCGTGAACAGGAACACCATGCCGAGGGTCGGGAGGGCACGGAGGATGCCGACGCCGGAGACGATGACGACGCGGCCGCGTCCGGTATGGCCGACGTAGAGGCCGATCGGCACGGCGATCGCGAGCGCGATCACCATGGTCAGCCCGGTGAAGCCGAGGTGCTCGACGACGCGGGTGGGGATGCCGCGCTCGCCCTCCCAGTTCTCGGGCGCGGTCAGCCACTCCCACATCTGGACGAAGAGGTTGGTGCTCGAGTAGTCCATCAGGCGCCCGCCACCTTCGCCTCGAGCGCGACGGCGTCGTCGGCGGAGCCGCCGGTGCTACCGGAGCGGGCCCTGCGCGCCCAGGGCGTCAGCAGCCGTTCGGTGAGCACGAGTGCGAGGTCCAGGACGAGGGCCAGCAGGAGGATGATCGCGATCCCTACGGCGATCTCCGTCGGGAAGGACCGGAAGAGCCCGTCGGTGAACAGCGTCCCGAGGCTCGGCACCCCGATGAGGGCGCCGACGCTGACGAGGGAGATGTTGGTGACCGAGACGACGCGCAGGCCCGCGAACAGCACGGGCAGCGACAGCGGGAGGTCCACGGTGAGGAACCGGCGCACGGGCGTGTAGCCCATGGCGACGGCGGCCTGCCGGACCCCGTCGTCGATGGAGTCGAGGGCGTCGAGCGTGGACCGGACGAGCAGGGAGAAGGCGTAGACGGACAGCGCCACGATCACGTTGACCGGATCGATCACCTTGGTCCCGAGGATCACCGGGAGGAACACGAACATCGCCAGCGACGGGATGGTGTAGAGGATGGAGGAGCCGGTCAGCAGCACCGACCCGACCACCGGGTTGAGCCGGGCGAGCTGGGCCAGCGGCACGGCGACGAGGACGCCGAGCAGCAGCGGGATGATCGCCTGGAAGAGGTGGAGCCGGGTGTGCAGCCAGATGAAGTCGAGGTTGGAGAGGAACCAGTCCATGGTCAGACCGCCGTATTGTGCTCGGCGCGGCCCCGGCCGAGCCTCGCGGCCTCGATGAGGCCGAAGACCTCCGCGGCGCGGACGACGCCGACGACGCGTCCGTCGTCGTCGACCGCCACCCCGAGGCCCGAGGGCGAGGAGAGGGCGGCGTCGAGGGCGCGGCGCAGCGAGTCGCCCCGCGTGTAGAGGGAGCCGCCGGGTACGGCGTCCGCCTGCCGCGTGAAGCCTGCGCGGCTGGCCTGCGGCACCCAACCGTGCGGGCGTCCCTCGGTGTCGACCAGCAGCGTCCACGGTGAGTGCACCGGGACGGTCGGATCGGCGAGGCGGTCGGAGTCGATGGTCTCGACGGGGTGGATGGCGACGCCGTCGCCGTCCTGGAAGGAGAGGTGGCGGAACCCGCGGTCGCGGCCCACGAAGCCGGCCACGAAATCGTCCACGGGGGCCCTCAGGATCTCCTCGGGAGCGGCGAACTGCGCCAGGCGCCCGCCCACCGCGAACACCGCGACCTTGTCCCCGAGGATGGTGGCCTCGTCGATGTCGTGCGTGACGAAGACGATCGTCTTCGCGAGGTCCCGCTGCAGGCGCAGCAGTTCCTCCTGCAGTTCGGCGCGGACCACGGGGTCCACGGCGCTGAAGGGCTCATCCATGAGGAGCACGGGCGGGTCCGCCGCGAGGGCCCGGGCCACACCCACACGCTGCTGTTGCCCGCCGGAGAGCTGCACGGGGTACCGGCGGCCGAGGTCGGAGGCGAGCCCGACGACGTCGAGCAGCTCGGAGGCGCGCCTGCGCGCCTCGGCCTTCCCGACGCCGTTGAGGCGGGGGACGGTCGCGATGTTGTCGAGGACCGTCCGGTGCGGCAGCAGCCCGGAGGACTGCATGACGTACCCCATGGAGCGGCGCAGTTCCGCGGCCTTCTGCCGGCCGATGTCCTGGCCGTCGAGGAGGATCTGCCCGGAGGTGGGTTCCACCATGCGGTTGATCATGCGCAGGGAGGTGGTCTTGCCGCAGCCGGAGGGGCCCACGAAGACCGTGATCCTCCCGCGGTCGATCTCGATGGAGAGGTCCTCGACGGCGGGACGTCCGCCGTCGTAGGTCTTGGTGACGTCGTGGAACTCGATCATGGGGCGGCTCGAAGCCTGCTCGGCGGGTGTCATGGCAGCTGTGCCTTTCCTGGCAGGAGCTTCTCGGCCGGGCTGCGCCCGCGGGCCGCACGAATGCGGGTCCGGCTTGCCGTCTGGATGCCGCTGGGCGGGGGCGCAGCGGTCAGTTCAAGCTGTCGGAGGTTCTGAGTCTAACCGTGTGTTCGGAGCAGGCAAGACCGCATATGGGTCTCGGGTCGGTCAATTTCCGTCCGCCACCTTCCGCGCCGCCGGCACCCGGCCCGCCTACCCCGCCATCAGGAAGCGGACACCCTTGACGGGATCCTCCTCGAGGAACACCACCCGGGTGATGTCCGCGGCCGCAAGACGGTCCCGCAGGCGCGCCTGCAGGGCCGGCTGATGCATCGCGAGACCGCCGCCGAGCACCACGGGACCCGGGATGCCGATCACGGAGGCGACGTCGAGGATGAGGCGCGTGAGATCGGCCGCTGCCTGGTCGACGATCGCTGCGGCGTCCTCGTGACCGTCCTGCGCCGCGTCGAACACGGCCCTCGACTGTGCTGCCCAGTACGTGCGGCCGGCCCCGGAGTGGAACAGCCCGATCAGTTCGGTGGGCGTGGTGACGCCGTTCAGTGCCAGGACGGCGGCGTCGAGGGTGTCGGGGCGGAGCCCGACGTCATGCCGGTGCAGTGCCCGCCGTACCGCCTCGCGGGCCACCCAGTAGCCGCTGCCCTCGTCGCCCAGGAGGTAGCCCCAGCCTCCCGAGCGTGCCTGGCGGCCGTCCTCCGTGACGCCCCAGGCCACCGACCCGGTGCCGGCGATGACGGCGATGCCCGCCCGCGCTCCCCCGGCCGCGAGGATGAGGCGCGTGTCGTGGACGACGTCGATCGCGGCTCCCGGCGCGTGCGGCGCGATCAGGGCGCGCAGCCGGTCGGCGTCCGCCTCGGTGTCGACTCCCCCGGAACCGGCGACGACCCGCCCGATCCTCCCGGACGGCTCGGTGGACAGGAGGTCGCGGAACAGCTCGCCGAGGCTGCGGGCGGCGTCCTCCCGCGTCACGTTCTGGACGTTGGCGCTGCCGGCCCTGGCCTCGGCGACGAGGATCCCGTCCCGCCACAGCGCTCCGTGGGTCTTCGACCCGCCGATGTCGAGGCCGACGACGAGCGCCCCCTCTCCGGCGGCCGCACGAGGATCGGCGCCGGTGGGAGCGGGGGACGGCTGGGGTGACGACGGGCTGCTCATCCCTACAGCGTACAAACAGCGGGTATCGCCCGGAGGTCCGCCGGCGGAATCCCCGACCGGCCGCGGCGTACGTGCTGCCGGCCGGCGCTCCCGCCGGTGCCGGCACCGCCGCTGCGACCCGCGAACCGGCCCGGGGTCAGCGGGCGGCGCGGAGCCGGACGACGAGCGAGCCGGCGGCGAGCGCCCCGCAGACCCCGGCGACCGCGAGCGCGAACACCGTCACGGACGCGTCCAGCCCCCAGATCCCGGCGGCAGCACCGAGGCCGAGGACGGGCACGGCGCTGCCGAGGTAGGTGATGACGTACACGGCGCTCACGGTCTGGGCGTGCAGTGCGGGTGCGACCTTGACCGACACCTCGTTGAACACCACGCGGAAGGCCATGCCCTGCCCGAAACCGGCCACGAGGCACGCGCCGACGAGCAGGGGCAGGCTGCCCGTGGCCTCGGCGACCGGCAGCAGGCCGACACCCAGCGCCATGCCCGTGAGACCGAGCGGCACCACGAAGCGTCCGCGCGGCGACAGGAGCTGGCTGACGGCGGAGGATCCGAGCACGAGGGCCGAGAGGAGGCCGATCAGCGGCCGGGAGGAGGTGCCCGCGATCCCCGCGAACCAGGTGGGGGCGAGGCTCAGCGTGAAGCCGAAGACGGCGAAACTGAGGAATCCGACGGACGACGCCGTCCAGAAGGACCGGCGTGCCTCCCGGGACACGGCCGGCCGGCGGGGACGCAGGGCGGTCAGCGGATTCTGCCCCGTTGCGGGTTTGATCGCGGGCCGGGCACGCAGCAGGACCAGCGGCACCAGGAGGCTCGCGAGCACCACGAGGTAGATCAGGAACGGCGTCCTGGTGGGCGCGGGCAGGAGCGAGAGGAGCCCGCCGATCAGCGGTCCGGCGGCCACGCCCCCCGCGGAGGCCAGAAGGGTGAAGCGGGATGCCCAGTCGGGACGCGAGGGCAGGAGGTCGCGGAGGGCGGCCGCGCTCGCGCCGGTGGCCAGGGCTACGGCACCGCCCTGGAGGGCGCGGCCTGCCGCCAGCATCGGCAGTGAGGTGGCGACGGCGAAGAGAGCGGCCCCGAGCAGTCCGAGGAGCACGGCGAGGACGAGGGCCGCGCGCCGGCCGATGTGGTCGGACCAGTGGCCCGCGAGGACGAGTCCGCCGATCAGCGCGATGACGTAGGACGCGAAGGCGACGGTGACGGCGAAAGGGGTCAGCCCGAGGTCCGCCTGGATGAGCGGGTAGAGCGGCGTGGCGAGGTTGGCGCCGATCAGGAGGGTGGAGATCACCGTCACCGCGAGAGCGAGGCGGACGGCGAGGGATGCGTCCCAGCTGCGGCGCTCGGCGGATGCCGGCCGCATCCGCAGCTCGTTGATGACGCTCATGCCACTTCTCCTCGCTCGCACGCGCCAACAGTAGGCGCTTCTCCGAGCGGGGTCGGGCCCGGACTTCTATAGGATGAGGTGGATTGCACGCCCTGGGGGGTCACGCACGTCTTTTTTGAGCGTCGTGCGCAACACGGATCGGGACGACTGACGGGAAGTGGGCTTCATGAGCAAACTGGACAGGCTGGACCTGCGCCTGCTGCTCGAACTGGTGCGGGATCCGCGCGCCCAGGTGAGCGAGCTGGGCGAACTGCTCGGGGTGGCCCGCAACACGGCGCAGACCCGGATCCGCCGGCTGCTCCGGGCGGGGATCCTCCGCACCAGCGGACGAGAGCTCGACCTCGAGGCGCTCGGGTACGACGTGGTCGCCTTCATCACCATCGAGGTGGCGCACCGCGAGCTCGACGGCGTCATCGCCGGGTTGCGCACCCTCAACCAGGTCCTCGAGGTGCACGAGATCTCGGGGCGGGGCGACGTCTGGTGCCGGGTGGCCGCGACGGACACCCACCACCTGCAGGCCGCCCTGCGCTCGGTCCTGAAGATCAAGGGCGTCATCCGCACCGAGACGGTGCTCGCCCTGCACGAGCACATCCCGTACCGCGTCGAGCCGCTGCTCGAGCGGCTCGCGCAGCGTCCTGCCGACGCCTGACCAGCGACCGACTCGCACGCCCGACCCGCACGCCCGACCCGACCCGCACGCCCGACCCGCCCGACCCGCCCGACCCGCCCGACCGGCCAACCTACCCGCATGCCCGACCCGACCCGCGCTACCCGAGGAGACCTCCATGGCCCTGCCCACCACCGACACCCGCGTCACCTATCCGCAGGGCGCCGTCGATTCCGTCTCGCGCGTGCTGCACGTCGAGACCCGCGACGACGGCCGGCACGCCGTGCTCCTGGACACCACGGCCTTCCACCCCGTCGACTCCGCCTGGCCGGACCAGGGCCCCGATCGCGGGGAGCTCCGGGCAGACGGGGCCGCCTGGCCGGTGACCGACTGCGTGGTCGGCGCCACGGACGGCACCACCCTGTACCTCGGCGCCGAGTCGCCGGTCCGCAAGGGCACCGAGGGCTGGGCGTTCGTCGTCGCGCACCTCACCGACGCGGACGCACCGGCGGTGGGCGACGACGTCGTCGTCCGGGTCGACGCCGCCTACCGGGCGGCGGTGTCCGCCGGGCACACCGGCTGCCACCTCGCCTCCCTCGCCCTCAACCGAGCGCTGGCGGACCGCTGGAAGAAGGACGTGCCCGCGGATGCCCTCGGCGCGCCCAACTTCGATGCGCTGGCCGTCGACACGACCGCGATCGGCGAGTTCGGCTCCGTCGACACGTACCGGCTGGGCAAGTCCCTCCGGCGGAAGGGCTTCAGCGTCGAGGACCTGGACCCGGCCGCGATCGCGGCGGCCGTGAACGCGACCCTCGCGACATGGACGGCGACGGGTGCGCCGATCGGCATCGCGGCGGACGGACCGGGTCTCACGGACCGGCGCCGGTGGGTCTGCGAGCTGCCGGGCGAACGTGCGGAGATCCCGTGCGGCGGCACCCACCTGGACTCGCTGGCAGGCCTCGCCGTCTCCGTGCAGCTCGAGGCGTCGGATGCGGACGGCACGCCGGTGCTGGTCATGAGGACGCGGGCGGAACCGAGCGGCGACTAGGCGCCCCTCGCGCGCGGCGCCCCGAGCGCGCGCGCCTCCGTGAGGAACTGCTCGGCGACCTCGAGGCGGGACAGCGCCTCGCCGGCGCCGGCGTCGTCCGCCGCGTCCCGCCGCGCCCCCGCGACCAGTGTGAGGCTCACCGCTGCCGCCCGGCTCCTGAGCGCCGCGGGGTCGACATGCTCGTCGAAGGCCCGCAGGAACCGCAGCAGCGCCTGTGGCACGTGCGTGTAGCCGGGATGCAGGCCCGGCAGGACGGCCAGGTGGCCGAGGAAGCACGCGAGATCGTCCACGAGGCGTCCGGGGCCGAGCGCATCGACGTCCAGCAGCCCCGACACCGCGCCGCCGGTGATGAGGAGGTTGCCCTCGTAGAAGTCCCCGTGGGTGGGCACGAGCGGGCCGCCGTCGCTCGTGCGGACCGCCTCATCGATGCCCTCGGCGAGCCGACGGATCCGGGCGGACTGCTCCGGCAGGGCGGCCACCGCGCCCTCGCCGTAGTCGCGGACCCGTGCGGCCCACGGCGGGCGTACGGGGAGGGCCAGCACCGCCGACGGCAGCGACCTCAGGACCGCGACGAGTTCGTGCGGATCCACATCGGCCGCGCCGTCCCGCATGAGCAGGTCGGCGAGCGGCGTGCCCGGCGCAGGGTGCATGGCGACGACGTCCTGCACCGGGTCTCCCGCGAGGGCGGGCGCCGGGACCCCGGCGGCCCGCAGCATCCGGTGCCGGTCCGCGAGGCCTCCCGCAGCATGACGGCGCAGCACCTTCAGGTAGCGGCGGTCCCCGCCGTTGTCCGCGCGGATCACGGCGCGGCGCAGCGGCCGATAGCTGCGGAGGTCGAGTCCCGTCTCGCCGGGCACGTGACCGGGGCCGAAGGCGAGGGCTGTGACGCGGTCCTGGTCGAGGGCCAGCGGGAGTCCGGGCAGGAGCGGATCGGCGGGATGCACCCAGACGGTCAGGGGGTCCGCGCCCCGACGGTGGAAGACCACGACGCCGTCCGCGGCGTGCGGGATGGCGCAGGAGGTGATGCAGGCGTAGGCGGGTGGCGGCGAGGTGCGACCTTTACGGCCGGAGGCGCTCCGGGCCGGGCGCACCGTCACGGCGTAGACGCCTGTCACGCCCGCTCCGGGCCGGTGGTGGAGGGAGCCGAGCTGCCAGGACTCGAGTGCCCAGCCCGCAGCGGCGAGGGTCCGGTGCAGGAGATCCGACGGCGCATCCGATTCCAGGAGCGCCATGGTCTCCTGCTCGCGGACGATGCGCGCCTGCCTCGCCTTCATGCGGCCCCCGGGAGATGCCTTCGGGGGTGGACCGGTGTCCGGTTCCCCAGCTGATGACCGGTCAGGCGCGCCGGCGCTGCAGGACGTCGTCGAGGTTGATGCGGCCCGTTGCGGGGGCTGCCTCGGCGGCGTCGCCCACCGTGTCGTTCGCGGCAATGCGCGCAGCGGCCTCGGAGGCCTTGATGGGAGTCCGGGAGGTCGGCTTCGGGGCTTCGGGGAGATCGAGCGGGGCGGGCGCCTGGCGTTCTGCCTTGGCCGCATCGACGTAGGTGGGCCGGGGGACTTCCACGGGCGCCCAGTCCGGTGTGACGGCCGGCGCGGCGGCGACGTCCTCGCCGGCTGCGGCGTCCGCCTCGGCCGGCACGGACATGCCCCGGACGTCCAGCACGGAGGAGCCGTGCGCCACGGCGAGCGCGGCGGTGCGCAGTTCCATGGGGGTGAGGCGCCGCGTCACGGCCTCCTCGGCATCGAACAGGGTGGTGGGCCGGCGGGGGGCTGCGGGCGCAGCCGGCGCCACGGGCGGTGCGGGCTCGGCGACGTGGACGGGCGCCATGGCATCGAGGAACGCCTGGTCGACGCGGGCGCGGCGGGCGCGGACCGCGAGCATCCTGAGCACTGCGACGGCGGCCGCGGCCACGACCACCGATGCCAGGGGGACGACGACGGACACGACGCCGAACACGGCCAGCACGAGGGTCACCAGCGTGACCAGCAGGGCCGCGAGGCCGACGAGCGCGACACCGATGCGTCCCCACCGCGGCCTGAAGGTCGGCGTGGCGGCGGGCGCGGGGTCCGGCAGGGCCGTCGGCTCCCCGGCCGCGAACTCCCCGGCCGGGAACTCCTCGGCGGCGGCGGGCAGGACCCGGGTGGGTTCCGTGGTGTGTGCGTCGTCCTGTGGCGTGGTCATGGTCATCATGCTCCCTGCGGGACGGCGGGTCCCGGCTCGTGGCGATCGGTGTGAGCTTCCGGCTGATGCCGGCACGGTCCTCCTGAGGACGGAAGGGGCCACCCAGAGCAGCCACAGTCCGACGATTGCGGCGAGCACCAACGAGCTATCCAGGGAGAAGACCACACCTAGAACCGTAGGACACTTGGTACCGCGTCACCGCATTGTCCTCGGTGTGTCGGACCCGAATATGCTTGCCGCGGCATTCGACCGTCGGATCACCCGCGGTGCGACCGGCCGCTCTCGAGCCAGGGGGCCAGCAGGCCGCGCGGGACCTCCTCCGCCGTGAGCGCGAAACTCCGGTGATCCGCCCACTGCCCGGCGATGTGCAGGTACCGGGGCCGCAGGCCCTCGTCGCGGAAGTGCAGCTTCTCGACGACACGGAGGCTCGCTGCGTTCTCGGGCCGGATGTTGATCTCCATGCGGTGCAGGCCGAGGTCCCCGAAGCAGTAGTCGGTGGCCAGGGCCACGGCCGTCGGTGCGATCCCCCGGCCGGCCCGCTCGGCGTCCACCCAGTACCCGAGGGTCGCCGACAACGCCGAACCCCAGGTGATCCCCGAGACAGTCAGCTGGCCCACCAGCCGCGCATCCCGCGAACCCTCGGGCTGCTCCGTGATGAGGAACGGGAGCGCCGACCCCGACCGCGCCTGCAGGGTGAGCGACCGCACCATCTGGTGGTAGGTGGGCAGGAAACCCTCGGGATCCGGATTGGAGGCCTCCCAGGGCGCGAGCCAGCGGGCGTTGCGCTGCCGCAACGCCGTCCAGGCTGCCTTGTCCCGGTGGCGGATGGGCCTCAGGACGAGGGAGCCCGTCCTGAGACTCACGGGCCAGCTGGTCGCCGACCACATCGCGTGCGCCCCGTGCTAGTCCGCGAGGTTCTTGCTGAAGTCCTTGATCCAGGTGCGCAGGTCGGGGCCGAGGTCCTCCCGCTCCGACGCGAGTGTCACCACGGCCTTCAGGTAGCTCAGCTTGTCGCCCGTGTCGTAGCGGCGGCCACGGAAGACCACCCCGTACACGCCGGAGCCCTCGCCCTCGGCGGCGGCGAGGGTCTGCAGGGCGTCCGTCAGCTGGATCTCCCCGCCGCGGCCGGGCTCGGTGGTCTCGAGGACGTCGAACACGCGGGGGTGCAGCACGTAGCGGCCGATCACCGCGAGGTTCGAGGGAGCCTCATCGATGGCGGGCTTCTCGACGAGCTGGTTGACGCGGACGTGGTCCTCGCCGTCGATCTCGGTGATGTCGGCACAACCGTAGGCACTGATCTGCTGGGGGTCGACCTCGATGAGGGCGATCACCGAGCCGCCCGTCGTGGCCTGGACCGCGATCATCGTCTCGAGCAGGGGGTCGCGGTCGTCGATGAGGTCGTCACCCAGGAGGACGGCGAACGGCTCGTTGTTGACGTGCAGCTTCGCGCGGAGCACGGCGTGGCCGAGGCCCTTGGGGTCGCCCTGGCGGAGGTAGTGGATGTCGCCGAGCTCGGAGGGCCGGCGGACGGCGGCCAGCTTGTCGTGGTCACCCTTAGCCTCGAGCGTCTGCTCGATGAAGGGGACGCGGTCGAAGTGGTCCTCCAGGGCCCGCTTGTTGCGGCCGGTGATCATCAGGACATCGGACAGGCCCGCGTCCACAGCTTCCTGCACGACGTACTGGATCGCGGGCTTGTCCACGACGGGCAGCATCTCCTTGGGCATCGCCTTGGTGGCGGGGAGGAAGCGGGTCCCCAGGCCGGCCGCGGGGATAACGGCCTTCGTCACACGTGATCGCAAAGTCATGGGCACCACACTACATAACGGGTGCCCGATCCCCCGGGCGCCCTGCACAATGGTGAAATGACCCTCCCCGCACGTGATAAGGGAAAACTCCGCCTGCGGGCCTCGCTGCGCGCTGCACGCTCCGCGTCGGATCCGGCCGATCGGCAGGAGCAGGCGCAGGCGATCGCCCGCGCCGTCGTGGACCACGCCGGCGGTATCGCCGCGGCTCCCGGGGAGCGCCGGACGATCGCCGCCTATCTGGGGCGTGACCCGGAACCGGCGACCGCGGGGCTGTTGCAGGACCTGCACGCACGCGGGTTCGACGTCGTCCTCCCGGTCTGCGAGCCGGCGTACCGGCTCTCGTGGGTCGGGTGGGTGCCGGGTACCGCCCTCCAGCGGTCGGTGCGCGCGCCCGTGGACGAGCCGGTCGGCCCGCGCCGCCCCTTCGAGGAGGTGCCCGCGGTCTGCCTCATCCTCGTGCCTGCCCTCGCCGTCGACCGGTCGGGCCAGCGCCTGGGCCAGGGAGGCGGATACTACGACCGGTTCCTCGCGCAGCATCCGACGGACTCCCCCGGCGCCCCGCCCCGCCTGGGTGTGGTGTACCGGTCCGAGCTGCTGCCCGCCGGCGCCATCCCGGCCGAACCCTTCGACCAGCGGTTGGGCGGGGTGTTCACGGCGGACGGACTGCAGCGCTTCGAAGCTGTCGCTGGGCCGGTGTAGACTGGCACTCGACCCCGGAGAGTGCCAAAAGCAGCGGCCGGAAGAGCCGCCCCGGGGGCCACGACGCCCGTCCAGGAGGATTTCCATGCCCATGTACGCCTATGCCTGCAAGGACTGCGGCCACGCCTTCGACATCCAGCAGTCGTTCTCGGAGGACTCCCTGACCGTCTGCCCCGCCTGCGGCGGAGCCCTGCGCAAGAAGTTCAACAGCGTGGGCGTGGTGTTCAAGGGCTCCGGTTTCTACCGCAACGACTCCCGGTCCACGACGACGAGCACGGACGCGGGTTCGCCGTCCTCCTCGTCCACGGTCACGGCGGCCCCGGGCTCCTCCGGCTCCTCGACCGGATCGGCAGCCGCGTCGACGGCGTCGTCGTCCTCCTCCTCCTCGACGGGGAACGCCGCAGCGTCCTGACGGCTGCCGGCCCGTCCGGCGCCGGCGGGTGACCCACCGGACCGATATCCACATGGCTCCGCCCGCACGTCGCGCCTCGGCGTGCCCGGCCTAGGGTCGGTAGATGGACCCGACCACCCTGCTCCGCGAGCGGCCCTTCCGCTACCGGCTCCGCCGGCTCGTGTATCGCCGCAGACGGCTCCTCGCGTGCCTGCTGTTCAGCCTCGCTGCGGGCGTCGCGGTCGAAGCGCTGGTGGGAGACGACTACGCGACGACGACGGTCGCCACCGCTGCCCGCGATCTCGCGGCAGGGACGGTGCTGACGGAGGCCGACGTCGCCCTCACCCGGCTGCCCGTGGCGGCGGTGGGTCATCGTCCGTTCGGGCAGACGGACCGCCTCGTGGGCCAGCAGCTGGCCACTCCCCTGCTCCGCGGGTCACCGATCGCGAGCACGGCACTGGTGGGTGACGGACTGCTGACGGGCGCCGCTCCCGGCACCGTCGCAGTGCCGCTCCGACCGGCGGATCCGGGTATCGTCCAGCTCCTCGCCCCCGGCCAGCTCGTGGACGTCGTCCTGAGCACCGGCAACGGCTTCGAGTCCCCCGCACAGTCCACGGTCCTCGCCCGAGCGGTCGCCGTCCTGTGGACCGATGCGGGTGGCACGGGTACCTGGCCGGGAGCGGACGGCGACGGCGGGCTCGTCGTCGTGGCGGCGCGCGCCGCCGAGGCCGCCGCCCTCGCCGGATCCTCCAGCTCGGGGGACGTCCACCTGGTGCTGACGGCCGGACGCTGACACGCCCGCGTCGCGACGGACCCGTCGTCCCCCGCTACCCGGGCAGGGCGGTCAGCCCCAGTGCGGGGGCCGCTGCTCCTGGAGCCACTCGTCGTGGTCGCCCTCGGTGTCTCCCCAGGATCGGGGGTCGTCCTCGCCGGCGGTCGTCGGCAGGGACGGGGCCGCGTCGGCCGGCTCACGGGCCGCCTCGCTCCCGGGTCCGGGGTGCTGCCCGTCCTTGCTCATGGTCGCGCTGTCCTTCCATGTCCGTGGCTCCTCCGGAGCGTCCCGTGGCGGCAGCCCGAGGACGGCCGATGCCCGTTCCGCGCAGCCGTCGGGGTCCGTGAAGACCTCGATGGTCCACAGCGGCAGGTAGCGCCAGCCCATGCGTTCGAGCACCTGGGGCCGGAGCCGGCTGCGTTCGCGCACCGACATCGAGCCGTACCGGGTGGTCCCGTCGGACTCGATCGCCAGTGGAGCGGGCCGCTCGTCCTGCACCGCGGCGGCCGTGCCGTCCGCTCGCAGGTCCGCCGGCCGCACCGCGACGATGTCGAGGACGCCCGCGTAGTGGTCCCACACCTCGGCGCCGCGGTGGCGCAGACGGTCCACGAGGTCGGCGACCAGGGGATCCTCGTTGCTGCCCGACACCGGCCCGGGCTGCCCGGCCGGTCCGCCGAGCTCGCGCTGGAGCAGCTCGAAGAAGTCCAGCGCTCCCGTGGTGAGCCGGTCGGGATCGAGGTCGGACGGTTCGAAGCAGGTCAGCACGTGCTGGAGCCGCCGCGCGCGCGTCATCGCCATGACGAAGTTGCGGCGACCGTTCGGACCGGACAGCGGACCGAAGGAGTGCAGCGCCCGCCCGTGGGGCGTGCGGCCGTAGCCGAGCGAGAAGATGATGTCGTCGCGGACCAGTCCTCCTGCCCGCTCGACGGGCACGACGCGGAACGCCTCCCGACCGGGTGTGAAGAAATCGGCCGCCCACGGGAACTCGGTCATCTGCAGGCGGATCGCCTCGCCCACCCGGGCGGCGTGCCGGGCGCTGGCGGTGACGACGGCCAGCGAGAGGTGGGGACGGCGGCGGATGTGCTCGAACACCAGCTCGACCACGCGGTTCACCTCGACGGCGACACTCTCGACGCCGTCGTGCTCGGAGCTCGGCATGCCGGTGCCGTTCGGCAGGTACTCGACCACGAGCCCTCGGCCGCTGCCCGTGACCTCGGAGGCCTGCGGCAGCCGGGAGAGCTTCCCGTCGTAGAAGGATTCGCTCAGGTAGGTGTCGAGGCCCCGGTCCACGCCGCGGTAGACCTGTGTCAGGCCCCGGATGGGCAGGACCTCGCGGAGCGCGTCGTAGGCGCTCGGCAGGGGCTCGAGGGTGGAGGCGCGATCCGCGGACTGCACCTCGATGCTGAAGCGGGTCGGCCCCGCCAGGCGATCGTCGCCGAAGACGGTGACCTGTGAGGCGCGCGCGATGCAGGGCACGGCGCTCTGCAGCGACATCGACTCGCCGTCGAGGATCACCGCGGTGTCGAAGGTGCAGCCCTCGGGGACCGCACCCCGGATGGTCAGCGGGCTCACGGCCCAGATCGGCACGAGCGCGGCGACGAGCTCCGGCGCGAGGCCCGCGAAGACCTCGAGGGTCAGCGTCCCGTCCTTCAGCTCCTGCCGGAGCCGGGCGGCGTCCTCGGGGTGGTTCTCCACCGCGGCGCGCCAGCGCTCGCCCAGCGTCCAGCGGATGCGGGCCGGACCTGAGGCGATGTGCGCGTTGTCCGCCAGGCGGTATTCCGCCTCGAGCTTGCGCAGGCTGTCACCGTCGGACATGGCGAGGTAGTCGTCCCCGCTGATCATCGCCTCGAGGGCGGACTGCCACCAGGCGAGTTCGAGCTCGTGCCCCACGCGGTCGGCGGGCACCTCCCGGGCGGCGAGGTCGGTGAGCAGCTCTCCCAGGCCCTGCTCGCGCATCTCGTCGAGCAGCAGCGTGCGCTCGGGCAGGGTGGCGAGGGTGTCCTTGTCCACCGCGAGGTCGCGGAGGAGGGTCTCCAGGGCGTCGAGGTCCAGCGCCGCGAGGTCGGGGTGCCCGGAGGTCGGACGGAGGATCGTCGTCAGTTCCGCGAGCCGGGCTTCCACGGCGCGGTAGGACGCATGGATCTCCGCCAGGCCCGTGGGGACGGAGGGGTGTCGTTCGGTCAGGGCGTAGCGCGTCCACAGCGTGCGCTGCTGCTGGACCTCGCGCAGGGAGGTGTGGAGGTCGGAGATGTGCACGCCCGGCCGGATGTACTCCTTGGCCACGCGCCGCAGCCGGGACCGGGTCATGGAGCTCATCTCGATGTCGCGTTCCTTGCGCCAGGAGGACGGCGCGGTGGCGGAGATGAGGTCGGTGACGGGCCGGTCGAAGATGTCGGGCGTGAACTTGTCCAGGCTCTCGCGGACCGCGACGAGGAGTTCGAGCTGCTCGCCCCACTCCTGGAAGGTCCCGCCGAGCGTGATGTGGGAGTGCTCGGCGACCCGCTGCACCTCGTCGCGGAGTTCGGGGATCTCGGTGGCGAGCTGCTCGGCGAGGCCGTGCGCGTGCTCGGTCTCCTTGCGGTTGAGCAGCTGGGCGCCGTACCACGGGCTCTCCGTGGACGCCTTGCTGAAGCTGCCCAGTTCCGCGGCACGCTGGAGCCGCTCGGTGAGTTCCTTGCGGTCGGCGATGGAGTCCAGGACGCTGCGCTTGAGGCGCACCGTGGTGGACGGTGCCGGATCGAGCGCGGTGAGGCCGGCGAGGGACTGCATGGCCTGGTAGGGCGAGCACCCCCAGCGGCTGCGGATGTTGTGGAGGCTCCGCACATGCTCCATGAGCTGGTGGCGGTGCCCGGTGAGCGTGGCGTGGAGCGTCTCGAGCTGCGGCTGGACGGACTTCTCGTTGCGGACGAGGGCGCGGATGACGGCCTCGCGCAGCTGGGCCGGCCCGGTCTGGCTGCCGACCTGGAGCACGAGCGAGCCCAGGTTGAGCCCGTCGAGGTCCTGCACGAACTCGTTGAGGGTGCCGCGGCGCTCCGCGGCGACGACGACGCGCTTGCCGTCGGCGGCGGCGCGGGCGGCGACGTTCAGGGCGGTCTGGGTCTGGCCCGTCCCGGGAGGGGTGGCCACGACGAGGCTGATGCCCGCGGACGCGAGGTCGAGGACCTCCTGCTGGGCCTTGTCGGCGTCGAGGACCAGGATCTCCTCGGCCGGGTCCCGCTCGTCGGCGGGCGGGAACCGGAGTCCGTCCGCCGCACCCGCGAGGGCCGATGCGTCGTCCGTGTCCCCACGGGCCGCACCCAGCAGCGCGGCGAGCACCGGATGGTCGGGGCGGAGGGCCGGATCGCCCTTGACCCCGGCGAGGTCGGCGAAGGTGGAGACCAGGATCCGGTGTTCCACGGACATGCCGCGCACCCCCTCGCTCAGCACGCGCATGCGTTCGAGGACGGGATGCGGATCGAGGCGCGCGGTGCCGTAGGCGAGGCGGGCGATGCCGGTGGGGTCCACGCGCAGGCCCTGCTGGTTCCGCAGGTGCCGGACGAGTGCCGGGTTCATGCGGGCCTGCTCGGTGATCTGCAGCTCGTAGTCGTCCTGTGAGGCGTGCACCGTCAGCGAGATCGCGGTGAGCAGGACGGGGGCGTTCAGCGTCTCGGAGCGTCCGGAGTCGTCCACCGACCGCCACGACGCCGTCCCGGCGGCGAGGAAGCCGACGTCGATGCCCCGCTCGGTGCCGAGCTCGAAGATCTTCGCGCGGAGGGCGCGCGCCGCGGCCTTGGCGGCACTGTACTGGACGGGGTCGCGCAGGAGGGTGGACAGGCGCGTGCGCCTGCCGGCCAGGAGCTGCGCGAGTCCCGAGGGGTGGGCGTGCGTCAGGTCGATGCTCGTGCCCGCTGAGGGCCGGAAGTGCAGGAGCGTATCGCCGCTGGCCTGGGGTCCGAGGCCCTCGAGCCAGGGCACGAGGAACTCCTGGGCGGAGGCTGCGTCACCGGAGGGGTCGGGGCGCTGCCGGCCCGCCTCCGTGCGCTGCTGGTTCCCCTGCGGCTGATTCGCGGGGGAACCCGCCGTATCCCGCTGGTCCTGCTCCGGCACGGCCGCCTTCTTCCCTGCATTGTCACGTGCTGATCTCGACCAGATTGGCATGTCTTCCAAGCTATCCGAAAAGCGATCGGACCCCGCGGATAGCAACGCGGCCCGGGCGGTCGGACAGGGGTTCGATCCCCTGTCCGGATCCGCCTATTCCCATTCGATGGTTCCCGGCGGCTTGCTCGTCACGTCGAGCACCACGCGGTTGACGCCGTCCACCTCGTTGGTGATGCGGTTGGAGATGCGGGCCAGGAGGTCGTACGGCAGGCGTGACCAGTCGGCGGTCATGGCGTCCTCGCTCGAGACCGGGCGCAGCACGATCGGGTGTCCGTAGGTCCGCCCGTCCCCCTGGACGCCCACGCTGCGGACGTCGGCGAGCAGCACCACGGGCATCTGCCAGACCTCGTTGTCGAGTCCGGCCGCCGTCAGCTCCGCGCGGGCGATCGCGTCGGCCTTGCGGAGCAGGGCGAGGCGTTCCTCGGTGACGTCGCCGACGATGCGGATGCCGAGGCCGGGGCCGGGGAACGGCTGTCGTCCCACGATCTCCGCGGGCAGTCCGAGCTGGGCGCCGACGGCGCGCACCTCGTCCTTGAAGAGGGTGCGGAGCGGTTCGACGAGCTCGAACTGCAGGTCCTCGGGCAGGCCGCCCACGTTGTGGTGGCTCTTGATGTTCGCGGCGCCCTCTCCCCCGCCCGATTCCACGACGTCGGGGTAGAGGGTGCCCTGCACGAGGAACCGGATGGGCTCGCCCTCGGCCGCCGCCTCGCGCATGATGGCGCGCTCGGCCTCCTCGAAGGCACGGATGAACTCGCGGCCGATGATCTTGCGCTTGGTCTCCGGGTCGGAGACGCCCGCGAGGGCGTCGAGGAAGCGCTCCTGCTCGTTGGCGACATACAGCTTCACGCCGGTCGCGGCGACGAAGTCGCGCTCCACCTGCTCGGCCTCGCCCTCGCGCAGCAGTCCGTGGTCCACGAACACGCACGTGAGCTGGTCACCGACGGCGCGCTGCACGAGTGCTGCCGCGACGGCGGAGTCGACGCCGCCGGAGAGCCCGCAGATGACGCGCGCATCGCCGATCTGCTCGCGGATGCGCTCCACCTGCTCCTCGAGGATGTTGCGGGTGGTCCAGTTCGGGTCGAGGCGCGCGCCCCGGAAGAGGAAGTTCTCGATGACGGCCTGGCCGTGCTGGGAGTGCTTGACCTCGGGGTGCCACTGCACGCCGTAGAGGCCCTTCTCCTCGTTCGCGAAGGCGGCGACCGGCGCGCCGGCCGTGCTCGCGAGCACGTCGAAGCCGTCGGGGGCGGCCTGCACGCTGTCGCCGTGGCTCATCCAGGCGTTCTGCTGCTCCGGGGTCCCCGTGAGGATGGAGCGCGAGGCGCCGTCGGAGCGGACGTCCGTCGAGCCGTACTCCCGCAGGCCCGTCTTCGCGACCGTGCCGCCGAGCGCGTCGGCCATGGCCTGGAAGCCGTAGCAGATGCCGAGCACGGGCACGCCGGCGTCGAACAGGTCCCGCTCGATGCGGGGGGCGCCCTCCGCGTAGACGCTGGACGGCCCGCCGGAGAGGATGATCGCCGAGGGGTTCTTCGCGAGGATCTCCTGCGTGCTGAGCGTGTGCGGGACGATCTCGGAGTACACGTCCGCCTCACGGACGCGGCGCGCGATCAACTGTGCGTACTGCGCGCCGTAGTCCACGACGAGGACAGGACGGTGTTCGGAGCCGTTCTCGGGGGTAGTCACCCACCAACAATAGTCCGCGTGCACCCGGCGCCGCACATCCGCGGGCGGGCTGTGACGCGATGGCGGACGCGGGGCTTCAGTACCGCGGCGCAGCCTCGGGGTGCGCTGCGAGGTCCTCCTCGGCCTGACGGTGGATCCGCTTCTCCACGAAGAAGGACAGCAGCGGCACGACGCCGCCGAGCGCGATCAGGACGAAGCGGCCGAAGGGCCAGCGCATGAGCTGCCACAGCCGGAAGTCGGCGATCAGGTAGACGACGTAGAGCCAGCCGTGGACGATCAGCACCGCCGTCGAGAGGTTCACCCCGCCGGCGGTCTCGGCGACGACCTCGGGCAGGAACTGGAGGAACGCCCCGCCTCCGGCGACGATCTCGGAGTCGAATCCGTACTTCGCCACCATCTCCACGACGACGAGCAGCAGCATGACGCCGGTCGCGTAGGCGAGCACCTTGTAGAACGCGAGCGCGGAACGGATCTGCGCATGGGTGCCGCCGAACCGCCGCTTCTGCTTCCCGCCCTGCGGGCGGGCCGTTCCGGCGGTGGGGTCGAGTGCTGGCTCAGTCACGGTGGGCTCCGCTTTCCTTGGGGGATGTCGTGCGGGTGGGATCGGCTGCGAGTCGGGACGAGGGGGCGACGAGCGGCGCGTCGACGGGCTCGTCGACGGGCGGGTCGACAGGCTGCTCGAGGGGTGGGCCGGCGGCGTCCCGCAGCGCCTGCTCGGCGTCGGCCGCGTCCTCGAGGGTGCGGCGGTGGTCGTCGGCGACGAGGCGCCACCACAGGAAGAACGCGAAGCCGGCGAAGACGACCCATTCGACGGCGTAGAAGATGTTGAGCCAGTTGATCGGAGTGTCCTGCGGCTGCGGGCCGACGACCACCGGCTCCATGCCGTCGGCGAACGGGACGGCGGCACCGTCCACCGTCACGTCGGTGGCGACGATGAAGGCGGCGTAGGCGGTGGCGTCCCACACGTTGGACAGTTCGGCCGTGGAGAGCGACGGCACCTGCCCGTCGGCGTTCCGCTGCGCCACGGGCGCCTCGGGCGGCAGGAGCCGCCCGACGACGGCGGCGGCACCCTGCTGCTGCGGCACGGACGCCGCGTCCTCCGCCGCGGCCACCCAGCCGAGCACGACGGGGATCACGGCCCCCTCGCCGGGCGCAGCGTCCGGGGCCGGATCGACCGCGAACGCCTGGACGACCCACAGGCCCTCCTCGCCGTCGCGGAGGCGGTTCCCCACCAGCATCCGGGTCCCGGGCAGGAACGCGCCGTCGACCGACACCATCTGGTCGGCCCCCGACGCGTACAGCGGCGTGAGCGGCGTCAGCACGTCGGTGAGCGGGCGGACGTTCTCGGTGGTACTGGGCGCGGGCGGCGGCACCTCCCGCGAGGAGTTGAACTGCCACTGGCTGAGGAGGACGAAGATCGCGGCAGCCGCCATCGCAAGGATCAGCGTGAGGATCCATCGAGGCTTGAGCGCGGTCTTCAACACCCCTTAACGGTACTTCGTACCCCTGTAGAACAACGAATACCGCCCGGCCCCACCGGGCAGCACCGCGGCCCGCAAGAGTGATTGGCAAATCCCTATCACTGAGCCCCGATGCGGTCTAGGATGAATCCTCGTGCGCTCCTTTCCCTACCCCCTGACCGGCTCGCCGGACCTGCGCTCCCCCGCGCGCTACCTCCTGTGGCTCGGCGGGCAGCAGAAGGCCACCCTCGCGGCCGGGATCCTCCTCGGAACCGTGTGGATGGCGTCGCAGGCCGTCATGCCCTTCGTCCTCGGCAGGGCCCTCGACGAGGGCATCATCGGCGGTGACGGGCGCGCGCTGTTCGGCTGGGCGGGCGTACTGCTCGGACTCATGGTGGTCCAGGCCGTCTCCGACACCGCGACGCATCGCGCCGGCGTCAGCAACTGGATGCAGGCCGCGTTCAGCTCCGTCCGGCTCGTGGGGGACAAGATCAGCCGCACCGGCGATGCCCTGCCCACCGCACTGTCCACGGGCGAGGTCGTGTCCACCGCCGCCTCCGACGCCTTCCGGCTCGGCGAGGTGTACGAGGTGCTCACGCGCCTCGCCGGAGCAGCGGCGGCCTGGCTCGTGGTCACGGTCCTCATCTGGCAGACCTCCCCCGTGCTCGGCGTCGTCGTGCTCGTCGGCGTCCCGGTGTGCTGCGGCCTGCTCCTCTTCGTGGTGCGGCCCATGCAGGCGCGGCAGCGCGAGCAGCGCGAGGCGTCCGGCAGGATGACAGCGGTGGGCGCGGACACCGTGGCCGGACTGCGCGTGCTACGCGGTATCGGCGGCGAGCACATCTTCGTGGGCCGCTACCGGGACAAGTCCACCGTGACGCGTGACTCGGGCATCCGGGTGGCGCGCTCCCTCGCGGACCTCGAGGCCTCCCAGGTGTTCATCGCCGGGACCTTCAGCGTGGTCTTCACCTGGGTGGGCGCCTCGCTGGTGCTGGCCGGGGACATCACGCCCGGGGAGCTCGTGGCCCTCTACGGGTTCTCCATCTTCCTCATGACCCCCATCCGGGCGGCCGCGGACTCGGTGGCCCGCTTCATCCGTGCCCATGTCGGTGCGCGGAAGATCATCGCCGTGCTGTCGGTGGACGCGAACGTCGCCGAGAGTCCGACGCCGGTGCCCGCCCCGCCGCCGGGCGGGGTCCTGGTCGACGAGCGGTCCGGTGTGGTGGTCGAGCCCGGGCTGATCACGGCCGTGGTCTCGCGGGAGCCCGCGGAGTCGACGGACGCCGTGACGCGCCTCGGCCGGTTCGAGGACGCCGTGCTCGCCGAGGCGACGGTGCGGTGGGGCGCCGCCGACCTCCGGCACGTCCCGCTGGCGGACATCCGCGCGCGGATCGTGGTCAGCGAGGCCGCCCCCCAGCTGTTCAGCGGCGCCCTGCGCGACCAGCTGGACCCCCACGGCCGGCACGACGACGACGCCGTCCTCGCGGCGCTCGAGGCCGCGAGCGCACTGGACATCCTCGACGGGCTCGAAGGTGGCCTCGACCACGAGGTCACCGAGCGCGGCAGGGGCTTCTCCGGCGGGCAGCGCCAGCGCCTGGTCCTGGCGCGCGCCTACCTCACCGACGCGGAGAACCTCGTCCTCGTGGAACCGACGAGCGCCGTCGACGCGCACACCGAGCAGCGCATCGCGGCCCGGCTCGGCGAGGCCCGACGCCGGGACGGGCGGACCACCGTCGTCGTCACCGCGAGCCCGCTGCTGCTGCGGGTCGTCGACCGCGTCGTCTTCCTCGAGGACGGCCGGGTCAGCGCGCAGGGCAGCCACAAGGACCTCATGACCAGCAGCAGCACCTACAGGAACGTGGTGATCCGCAGTGAGTAGCACGACCAAGCTCCCCGTCGCCGGACCGGGGTCCGTCCGCGACGAGGCCTCACGCCTGATCCGCCACCACCGGCGGAGCCTCGGCACGGTGATCATCCTGTACGTCGGGTCCGCCGTCGCGGGCCTCGCCGGACCCTTCCTGCTCGGCGTGCTGATCGACGCCGTGTCCGCCGGCACGACGCCGTCCTTCGTGGCCGCGGTCTCCCTCGGGATGCTCGGCTTCCTCGCGGTGCAGTCCGTGCTGCGCCGCTACGCCGTGCGCTCGGGCATGGTCTTCGGCGAGCGGGTGTTCGCGGAGCTGCGCGAGGACTTCATGGAGGACGTCACGGCGCTCCCGCTGTCCACCGTGGAGAAGGCGGGCACGGGCGACCTCGTCGCCAGGACGACGAACGACATCGACGCGGTGTCCCACACGGTCCGCTTCGGCGTGCCGCAGGTCGTCGTCTCCGCGGTGACCATCCTGCTGACGCTGGGGGCCGCCGTCGTCACCTCGCCCGTGCTGTCCCTCGCCCTCCTCGTGGGCCTGCCGCTGCTGTGGCCCGTGACGCGCTGGTACCTGCGGCGCAGCGCGGCCGGCTACATGCGCGAGCGCGAGACCTACGCCGTGGTGAACGGGACGATCACCGAGACCATCGAGGGTGCCCGCACCGTCGACGCCCTCGGCCTCGGCGGCCTGCGCCGCCAGGACCTTGATGCCGCCCTCGGCAGGAGCTACCAGGCGGAGAGGTACACGCTGTGGCTGCGCTCCGTCCTCTTCCCGGCCGCGGACATCGCCTTCTGGCTGCCCGCCGCCGCGGTGCTGCTGTGGGGCGGCTGGCTCGCCGGGCAGGGCGCTGTCACCCCGGGCGCCGTGGCCGCGGTGGCCCTGTTCGCCGTCCGGCTCATCGATCCGGTGGACCTGCTCATCATGTGGACCGACGAGATCCAGGTCGGTGCCGCCTCGCTGGCCCGCATCATCGGCATCAAGGACGTCGAGCCGGACCGCGAGGCGACGACGGCGGAACCGGCCAACGAGGACATCGTGGTGTCCGCCGCGACCTACGCCTACCGCCCCGGCCACAACGTGCTGCACGGCGTCGACCTGACGCTCGTGCGCGGCGAACGCCTCGCCGTCGTCGGCCCCTCCGGCGCCGGCAAGTCCACCCTGGGCCGGCTGATCGCCGGCATCCACCCGCCAACCTCGGGAACCGTCACGGTGGGCGGCGTGCCCCTCGTCGACCGGCCGCTCGACGACCTGCGCCGCGAGGTGGCCCTGGTCACGCAGGAGCACCACGTCTTCGTGGGGTCGGTCTCGGACAACGTGCGGCTCGGGCGCGCGGACGCCGGCGACGGCGAGATCGAGGACGCGCTGCGCAGCGTCGGCGCCCTCGACTGGGTGAAGCAACTGCCCGAGGGCACGGACACCGAGGTGGGATCGGGGGCGCACGAGCTCACCCCTGCCCAGGCGCAGGAGCTGGCGCTGGCGCGGCTGATCCTCGCCGACCCGCACACCCTCGTGCTGGACGAGGCGACGTCACTGATCGACCCGCAGGCGGCACGCGATCTCGAACGGTCGCTGAACGCCGTCCTCGAGGGGCGCACCGTCATCGCGATCGCACACCGGCTCCACACCGCGCACGACGCCGACCGCGTGGCCGTGGTGGAGGAGGGACGGATCGCCGAGCTGGGCTCGCACGAGGAACTGCTGGCACTGGACGGCGCGTACGCGTCGCTGTGGCATTCCTGGCGGAGCGAGTAGCGCCACGGACCCCGGCGGTCCGCCGGGGCGTCAGTGGTCGAAGAACACCAGCGAGGAATTGATCAGCTCGGCGATCACCTCGGCGTCGTGCGCCCGGCGCAGCGACTCGCGGAAGTTCTCCTTGAACAGGCTGCGGGCGATCGTGGCGAGGACCTCGAGGTGCTCCGAGAAGGACTGCGCCGGGGTGGCCATGAGGAGGACGAGGGTGGCCGGGCCGTCCACCGCGCCGAAGTCGAGGCTGTGACCGAAGCGTGTGACGCCGACGGCGATCGAGGTCTGGTTCACGTACTCGCTGCGGGCGTGCGGCAGGCCGACGCCGCCGGGCAGGCCGGTGGCCATCTGGTGTTCGCGCGAGTTGACCTGGTCGAGGAACGCCTGCAGGTCCGAGATCCGGCCCGCGGCGTGCAGGCGCCCGGCCAGCTGGGCCGCCGCGTCCTCCTTCGAGGCCGCCTCCATCTCGAGGATCACGAGGTCGGGGGTGGTGAGTTCGGCGTCGTGCAGCTCGAGGGACAAGTCGCTCACAGTGTGCCTTTCGGAGTTACCGCCGGCCATGGCTTTCCAGTTTAGCGGGGCCGTCCCGCGCGCCGGCCTTCCCGCGCCGTCAGTCGGTGGAGATGTAGGGCGAGAGGACGACTTCCACGCGCTGGAACTCCTTGAGGTCCGAGTAGCCGGTGGTGGCCATCGCCCGCCGCAGGGCGCCGATCAAGTTGGAGCTGCCGTCGGTGTGGTGGGAGGGACCCCAGAGCACTTCCTGCAGGGGACCGACGGTGCCGATGTTGACCCTGTCACCGCGCGGGAGTTCGTGGTGGTGTGCCTCCTGGCCCCAGTGCCAGCCCTTGCCCGGGGCCTCCTCGGCGCGGGCGAGCGCGGAACCGAGCATGACGGCGTCGGCGCCCATGGCGATGGCCTTGACGATGTCACCGCTGGCGCCCATGCCGCCGTCGGCGATGACGTGGACGTAGCGTCCCCCCGACTCGTCCATGTAGTCACGGCGGGCACCGGCCACGTCGGCGATGGCCGAGGCGAGCGGCGAGTGGATGCCGAGGGCCCGGCGGGTCGTCGTCGTCGCGCCGCCGCCGAACCCGACCAGCACACCGGCCGCGCCGGTGCGCATGAGGTGGAGGGCGGGCGTGTACCCGGCCGCGCCGCCCACGATCACGGGGACGTCGAGCTCGTAGATGAACTTCTTCAGGTCCAGGGGCTGCTCGTTCTTGGACACGTGCTCGGCGGAGACCGTGGTGCCGCGGATCACGAAGATGTCGACGCCGGCCGCGAGGACGGTCTTGTAGAACTGCTGGGTGCGCTGCGGGGTGAGGGACCCGGCGACCGTCACGCCGGCCTCGCGGATCTCGGCCAGGCGGCTCGTGATCAGCTCGGCGCGGATCGGCGCACTGTACAGCTCCTGCAGGCGGCGCGTGGCCGCCGGGCTGAAGTTCTCGGTGCTGAGACCGGCGATCTCGTCGAGGACGGCCTGCGGGTCCTCGTAACGGGTCCACAGCCCCTCGAGGTTGAGGACGCCGAGTCCGCCGAGGCGGCCCATCGCGATGGCGGTGGCCGGCGACATGGCCGAGTCCATCGGGGCGGCGACGACGGGCATCTCGAACTGGTAGGCGTCGATCTGCCAGTTCACGGAGACGTCGAGCGGGTCCCGGGTGCGCCGGGAGGGCACCACCGCCACGTCGTCCAGCGAATATGCCCTGCGTCCGCGCTTGGCCCGGCCGATCTCGATCTCGTAAGTCACTGCTCTAGGTTAGCCCAGCACCGCCCTCGGCCCGGCGGGAGCCGCGGCGGCCGCCGGGTGGGCGAGTCCGGGGGCTCCGGCCCGGACCCGGTGGGAGCTCGCCCCGGGTCCGGGCCCGCCCGGGGGCTACCGCTGGAGCACGCGGCCGAGGAACTTCTCCGTGCGGTCGCGCAGCTCACCTGCCTGGCGCTGCACGACGACGGCGGGATCCGGGTGGATCTCGCTGGCGGGCGGTTCCCTGCGCACGTTCGCGGAGCAGATGAAGTCTGCGCAGATCAGCGTCCCGACGGTGTTGCCGTCGCGCCCGGACTGTCCGGAGCGGCGGGCGACCCACAGGAGGACGTCCTCCTTGGAATACACGTCCCGGCAGAGTTCGCACAGCACCGAGCGGCCCCTGCGGGCTCCCCCCTCGGGGGCGCGGAGGAGGATGCCGGTCGGACCCTGGGAGCCGGGGACCACGAGGTAGCCGCGGAGCGGCATCTTCTCGTCCCGCCAGCCGAGGAAGTCGAGGTTCTGCCAGTCCACGGTCTCGAGGTTCTTCGGCGGGGTGAGCTTCGCGGTCTCGGACCGGGTGGCGTTGATGAAGGAGGAGCGGATGTCCTTGATGGAAAGGGGATGCATGGGAGGGTGCCTTAGCAGCTGGAGGGTCGAGGGTGATCGAGCTCTGCCGGCCCAGGCCAGGAAACCGCGGCGCGCCGCACGGGCGCAGGTGAGTGCGCGTCGAACGGGGTGCGGCGGTGCGTCAGGCGGGAGAACTGCCTGCGGTCCGGGAGGCCGGTGAGGGCGCGGGCGCACAGCAGGCCACAGCGGCCACCCCGCATTCCGTGGCAGTCCGGGCCGTGAAGGTCCGCAGCATGCTCATCCGTCCCTGATCCTTGATTCCTCGTGCGGGGCCATCCTCGCAGGAAGGCATGCCTTTCCGCAAAGCAGCTCGGGGCCGGGTCCCGCCCCTCCGGTCGACGCCGTACGGACGACTCCCTCCTGGAGCTCGCCCTGCGCGGTCGGGAGGAGGCGGCCGGGCACCTTATTCTGAATCCCGGGGCACTCCGGACAGCACCGGAAACGCCCTGCGGAGAAGGACCTCGGGAAAGGACGACGGCATGCCGTTCCGTAGCAAGAAGACGCTGGAGGCCTGGATCGACGAGTTCCGGACCACCATCGAGGGCGGTGCGCTCATCACCGTCCTCGTGCAGGACGGGACGGACGGAGCGGACACGGGCCTGGTGACCGTGCCGCTCAGGACCGGCAGCACGGAGATCTTCATGCAACCGGTCTCCATCGGCGATGCACGGTGGTCCATCTCGTTCGGGGCCCGCAGCGACGCCTTCGAACTCACCGCCGCGGAGCTGCACGCCCTCGCCGCGGAACTCCTGGTCGCGGCCTCCCTGTGCCAGTTCCTGCAGGAGAAGTCGGTGGGCTACGAGGAGGAGCCGGACGCGGCGGACGACGGCGACGCCTGACCTGCGGCCACTCCCCTCCCCGGGTCAGGCTTCCGGCAGCTGGCTCTCGAACATCCGGAAGTAGCGGCCGCGGAGGGCCACCAGCTCCCGGTGCGTGCCCGATTCGACCACGCGCCCGTCCTCGAGCATGTACACGATGTCGGCCTTCTCGATCGTGGCGAGCCGGTGGCTGATCGCGATGATGGTCCGGGAGCGGTCGGCGAAGAGCCGGGAGAAGATGCGGTGCTCGGCGAGCGCGTCGATGGCCGACGTCGGCTCGTCCATCACGATGAAGGGCGCATCGCGGTAGAAGTTGCGGGCCATCGCGAGCCGCTGCCACTGCCCGCCGGACAGGCCGCTGCCCTTGCGTCCGCGCGGGTCCTCCATCCAGTTGCTCACATAGTTGTCGTAGCCGTTGGGCATCTTCCCGATGAACTCCGCAGCATCGGCGTCCGCCGCCGCCCGCCGCACCCGCTCGTCGTCGCGCGGGCGGTGGACGTCGCCGAAGTAGATGTTGTTGGCGGCCGTGGCGAACTCGTAGCGCAGAAAGTCCTGGGACATGACGGCGAGGTGCTGGTGCCAGTCGTCGATCCCGATCTCCCGCAGGTCGCGTCCGTCGAGCAGCACCGCTCCCCGGCTCGGCTGGTACAGACCCGCGAGGACCCGCACCAGCGTCGACTTCCCGGCACCGTTCTCGCCCACGACGGCCACGTGCGTGCCGCGCTGGAAGGACATCGAGATGCCCTTGAGGACCTCGGCCTCCCCACCGGCGTACGTGAAGTGGATGTCGCGGAGCTCGACGTCGGCGGGTGCCTCCGCCAGGCGCCCGGGGGCACCGGTGGACAGCGGGAACTCCATGAACTGCTCGTAGTCCTTGAGGTTCGCGAGGTCCTCGTCGATGGAGCTCAGCGAGGAGACGAGGTTGTTGGCGGTGCTGAGCGCCCGGCTGACGATCTGCTGCACGTAGAGGAACTGGCCCACGGGCTGGGCGCGGGCGATGATCTGCCCCACGATCCACACCAGCGACAGCAGTTCGGCGCCGTACTGCAGGGCGTCCGCGAGGAGCTGCTTGGGGATGTACCGCCGCTGGAAGTCCAGGCGCCGCTTCTCGTCGGCGTCGCGCAGGGTGGAGCGCAGGTCCATGAGGTACCGGACGATCCCGTAGAGGCGCATCTCGGCGATGTTCTGCGGTTTCATCAGGTTGGCCTCGATCATGCGCCGCTGCCGCCGCGAGTCCACCTGGGTGTTCCAGTGCGCCATCTGCTCGCGGGAGAGCCGGAACTGCAGGTACACGCTGGGGATGATGGCGACGAGGACGATCAGCGCGATCCACCAGCTGACCAGCAGCAGCGCGCCGATCGCGAGGACCACGGAGACCAGTTGCGTGAAGATCGCGGCGATGCGGTCGAGGACCCTCGCGTAGGAGTCGGAGAAGCGGCGGGCCCGGTCGTACAGGTCCACGGTCTCCTTGTCGTCGTACCGCCAGAACTCCAGGGCCAGGAACCGCTCGTACATGCGGTCCCCCACGATCGCCCCGACCCGGAAGCTCAGGACTTGCTGGATGTAGCGGTCCACGCTGGTGAAGGCGCCCCACAGCAGGCCGAGGACGGCCGTCACGATCACGTAGACGATCGCCGACCGCCCGGCGTCCGGGTCACCCGCGTAGGCGGCGGCCAGCGCCGTCGTCGTCAGGGACGCGAAGTACGTGGTGACCAGCGGCAGGGTCGCGGAGATCAGCGAGCCCGCCACCTTCATGACGACGGCGCCCGGCGACGCCTTCGCGCTGACCACCAGTACCTGCCCGACGGCGCGGGCGTACGGGCCGAGGCGGAGCTTGCGGCGCGCGGCGACCTCGGGCTGCGGGAGTCCGCTCATACGGCATCAGCCCCCGTCCACGGAGTCCGGGGCGGGGGCCGATGCGACGCGCTGGTGCTATTTGGAGCCGTAGTTGGGTGCCTCGACCGTCATCTGGATGTCGTGCGGGTGGGATTCCTTCAGGCCGGCCGCGGTGATGCGGACGAACTTGCCCTTGGCCTTGAGCTCGGGGATGGTGCGCGCGCCCGTGTAGAACATGGTCTGCCGCAGGCCGCCGACGAGCTGGTACGCCACGGACGCCAGCGGGCCGCGGTAGGCGACGCGCCCCTCGATGCCCTCGGGGATCAGCTTGTCGTCACCCGAGACGTCCGCCTGGAAGTAGCGGTCCTTCGAGTAGGAGGTGTTCTTGCCGCGCGTCTGCATGGCGCCGAGCGACCCCATGCCCCGGTAGGTCTTGAACTGCTTGCCGTTGACGAAGATCAGCTCGCCCGGCGCCTCGGCGGATCCGGCGAGGAGCGAGCCGAGCATCACGGTATCGGCACCGGCCACGAGGGCCTTGCCGATGTCGCCGGAGTACTGCAGGCCGCCGTCGGCGATGACGGGGACACCGGCGGGGATCGCCGCCTTCGCGGACTCGTAGATCGCGGTGACCTGCGGGACACCGACGCCCGCGACGACGCGCGTGGTGCAGATGGAGCCGGGTCCCACTCCCACCTTGATGCCGTCCGCGCCGGCGTCGATCAGGGCCTGCGCGCCTTCGCGGGTGGCCGCCTGACCGCCGATGATGTCGACGTGCGCCGCGGACTTCTCGGCCTTCAGGCGTGCGATCATCTCGAGCACGCCGGCACTGTGGCCGTTGGCGGTGTCCACGAAGAGGGCATCGACGCCGGCCTCGACCAGGGTCATGGCGCGCTCCCAGCCGTCGCCGAAGAAGCCGATGGCCGCGCCCACCCGCAGGCGGCCGTCGTCGTCCTTGGTGGAGAGCGGGTACTGCTCGGCCTTGGTGAAGTCCTTGACGGTGATGAGGCCGCGGAGGACGTCGTCGTCGTCGACGAGCGGCAGCTTCTCGATCTTGTTCGTCGCGAGGAGGTTGATGGCGTCGTCGCCGCTGATGCCCACGTGCCCGGTGACGAGCGGCATCTTCGTCATGACGTCGCGGACCAGCGTGCGGGGGAAATCGCGCTCGAGCACGAAGCGCGTGTCGCGGTTGGTGACGATGCCCAGGAGGTGCCCGGTCCCGTCCACGACGGGCAGGCCGGAGACGCGGTAGTGGCCGCAGAGCTCGTCGAGTTCCTGCAGCGTGGCGTCGGGGCCGATGGTCAGCGGGTTGGTGATCATCCCGGACTCGCTGCGCTTCACGCGGTCGACCTGGTCTGCCTGGTCGGAGATGGACAGGTTGCGGTGGATGACCCCGAGGCCGCCCTGGCGGGCCATCGCCACGGCCATGCGGGCCTCGGTCACGGTGTCCATGGCCGAGGAGAGCAGCGGCGTCCTCACGGTGATCCGCTTGGAGATGCGTGACGACGTGTCGGCCTCGGAGGGGATCACGTCGGTGTGGCCGGGGAGCAGGAGGACGTCGTCGTACGTCAGGCCGATGAATCCGAAGGGGTCGTGGGTCTCGTTCTGGCCGGACTGCTGGCTCACTGCTGCGCCTCTTTCGGTGGAACCGGGTGGGGGTCGGGGCCTTCGGCGGGTGCTGCCCGCGGGCCCTGTCAGTCTAGAACCATTCGTACACGGCCCCTATTCCGGTGACGGCGGCACGGGGTGACGATCGGGCGCACACCCGTGCAACAGGAACCGGGGTGGGGGATCGATCCGCCGGGGCGCCCGCGGACCACGTACTCTTGGAGAAGCATGTTCCCGGGGACACCGGGGACCACGGACCGGAATCGCCGGATCCGACGGCCTCGACGACGACTGTCGGACGGCCACGACCGCCCCCGCATGAACGAGAGAAACCTGATCTGTGAATAAGAGACCTGCCGTACTGAAAGCACCACGGGAACTGGCCGCCGGAGCCATGCGCATCGTCGCGCTCGGAGGCATCGGTGAGATCGGCAGAAACATGACCGTCTTCGAGTTCGAGGGCAAGCTGCTGATCGTGGACTGCGGCGTCCTGTTCCCCGAGGAACACCAGCCCGGCGTCAACGTCATCCTCCCGGACTTCTCCTACATCCGCGACCGCCTCGACGACGTCGTCGCCGTCGTCCTCACGCACGGCCACGAGGACCACATCGGCGCCGTCCCGTACCTCCTCAAGGAGCGGGCGGACATCCCCCTGGTCGGCTCGCGGCTGACGCTCGCCTTCATCGAGGCCAAGCTGAAGGAACACCGCATCACCCCCAAGACCGTCCAGGTAAAGGAGGGCGACCGCCGGACCATGGGCGGCTTCGACCTCGAGTTCGTCGCCGTGAACCACTCCATCCCCGACAGCCTCGCCGTCGCCATCCGCACCGCGGCCGGCATGGTGCTGCACACGGGCGACTTCAAGATGGACCAGTTCCCCCTGGATCGCCGCATCACGGACCTCGCCGCCTTCGCACGCCTCGGCGAGGAGGGCGTGGACCTGTTCCTCACCGACTCCACGAATGCGGACGTCCCCGGCTTCACCACGTCGGAGAAGGACCTCGCGCCGGCCATCGATGCCGTGTTCCGCACGGCTCCGCGCCGCATCATCGTGTCCAGCTTCGCGAGCCACATCCACCGCATCCAGCAGATCATCGACACCGCGCACCAGCACCGCCGCAAGGTGGCGTTCGTGGGCCGTTCGATGGTCCGCAACATGACCATCGCGGCGGACCTCGGCTACCTCAACATCCCGCAGGGCCTGCTCGTGGACTTCAAGAAGCTCGAGCGCAGCGACGACCACAAGGTGGTGCTGATCTGCACGGGTTCGCAGGGCGAGCCGATGGCGGCCCTTTCCCGCATGGCCAACAAGGACCACGCCATCCGCATCAGCGAGGGTGACACCGTGCTGCTGGCCAGCTCGCTCATCCCGGGCAACGAGAACGCCATCTACGGGATCATCAACGCGCTCACCGAGATCGGTGCCAACGTGGTCCACAAGGGCAACGCGAAGGTGCACGTCTCCGGCCATGCCAGCGCCGGCGAGCTCGCCTACTGCTACAACATCGTGAAGCCGCGCAACGTCATGCCGGTGCACGGCGAGTGGCGCCACCTGCGCGCGAACTCGGAGATCGCCGTCGCGACCGGCGTCGATCCCCGCAACGTCGTGATCGCGCAGGACGGCGTGACCGTCGACCTCGTGCGTGGACGTGCCACCCTCTCGGGCAAGGTGGAGGCGGGCCTGGTGTTCGTCGACGGCGACAGCGTCGGGGGCATCACCGAGGAGGACCTGCGCGAGCGGCGCCGCCTCGCGGAGGAGGGTGTCGTCACCGTCCTCGCGATCATCGACCCGGACAACGGGGACATCGTCGAGGCGCCCGAGTTCTTCACCAAGGGCTTCTCCTGCTCCGACGAGGACCTCGACAAGGCGGGCGCCGCCGTCGAGAAGGCGCTCCGCGATGCGGCGTCCAACCGCCAGGGCGGCCGCCGCCAGGACCCGGAGGACATCATCGAGCGGGCCACGGCCAACTGGATGCGCCGCTACTACAACCGCCAGCCGGTGGTCACGGCGATCGTCGTCGACGCCTGATCCCCGAACTGCACGACGAAGCCCCGGTACTCCTGGAGTACCGGGGCTTCGTCGTTTAGGGGCACGGCCCCGGAACAGACAGCAGCACCCCGGCTCCTCGGAGCCGGGGTGCTGCTGTCGTGCGGGGGGCCGGAGCCCCTGGGCCCTAGTGCGAGTGGCCCTGGTGTCCCTCGTCCTCGGACTCCTCGGGCTTCTCGACCACGAGGGTCTCCGTGGTCAGCACGAGTGCCGCGATGGACGCCGCGTTGCGCAGCGCGGAGCGCGTCACCTTCACGGGGTCGATGATGCCGGCGTCCACGAGGTTCTCGTACTCGCCGGTCGCGGCGTTGAAGCCGTGACCGTCCTCGAGGTCGGAGACCTTCGCGACGACGACGTATCCCTCGTGACCGGCGTTCTCCGCGATCCAGCGCAGCGGCTGGGCGAGCGCGCGGCGGACGAGGCCGACGGCGGTGGCCGCGTCGCCCTCGAGTGCCAGGACGTCGGGGTCGGTGTCGAGCGCCTTCCCGGCGTGGACCAGTGCGGAACCGCCGCCGGCCACGATGCCCTCTTCGAGTGCGGCACGCGTGGAGGACACGGCGTCCTCGATGCGGTGCTTCTTCTCCTTGAGCTCGACCTCGGTGGCGGCGCCGACCTTGATCACGCCGATACCGCCGGCGAGCTTCGCGAGGCGCTCCTGGAGCTTCTCACGGTCCCAGTCGGAGTCGGTGCGCTCGACCTCGGCGCGGATCTGCGCCACGCGGTCGGCGACATCGGACTCGCTGCCGGTGCCGTCGACGATCGTGGTGGCATCCTTGGTGACGGTGATGCGGCGGGCGGACCCGAGCACCTCCAGGCCCACCTGGTCCAGCTTGAGGCCGAGGTCCGGCGAGACGACCTGCGCACCCGTGAGGGTGGCGATGTCCTGCATCATGGCCTTGCGGCGGTCACCGAAGCCCGGCGCCTTGACGGCGACGACGTTCAGGGTGCCGCGGATCTTGTTGACCACGAGGGTGGAGAGCGCCTCGCCCTCGATGTCCTCGGCGATGATGAACAGCGGCTTGCCGGCCTGCAGCGCCTTCTCGAGCAGCGGGAGGAACTCCTGGAGGGAGGAAATCTTGCCCGAGTTGATGAGGATGAGCGCGTCCTCTAGGACGGCTTCCTGGCGCTCGGCGTCGGTCACGAAGTACGGCGAGAGGTAGCCCTTGTCGAACTGCATGCCCTCGGTGAGGACGAGCTCGGTCTGCGTGCTGGAGGACTCCTCGATGGTGATCACACCATCCTTGCCGACCTTGTCGAACGCCTCGGCGAGGAGGTCACCGACCTCGGTGCTCTGCGCGGAGATGGAGGCGACGTTGGCCGTCTGCTGGCCGACGACCTCGCGGGCGTTCTCGAGCAGGCGCTTGGCGACGGCCTCGACCGCCACCTCCATACCGTGCTTGAGCTGTCCGGGTGCTGCGCCGGCGGCCACGTTGCGGAGGCCTTCCTTGACGAGCGCCTGGGCCAGGACCGTGGCGGTGGTCGTCCCGTCACCGGCGACGTCGTTCGTCTTGGTGGCGACTTCCTTGGCCAGCTGGGCGCCGAGGTTCTCGTACGGGTCGTCGAGCTCGACCTCGCGGGCGATCGTGACGCCGTCGTTCGTGATGGTGGGCGCACCCCACTTCTTGTCGAGCACGACATTGCGTCCGCGGGGGCCCAGCGTCACCTTGACGGTGTTCGCGAGCTTGTCCACGCCGGCCTCGAGGGCACGGCGGGCGGCGTCGTTGAATTCCAACTGCTTTGCCACTGTTGGTTCCTTTCAGGCTTGGCGAGGAAAAGCCCCGGCCGCTGCGGGCCGGGGCTTCTCCTCAAGGGGTACTACTTGACGACGACGGCGAGGACGTCGCGGGCGGAGAGGACTAGGTACTCCTGGCCACCGTGCTTCACTTCGGTTCCGCCGTACTTCGAGTAGATGACGACGTCGCCCTCGGCGACATCGACGGGCACGCGGTTGCCGTTGTCGTCGACACGACCCGGTCCGACGGCCACGACTTCGCCCTCCTGGGGCTTCTCCTTGGCCGTGTCCGGGATGACGAGGCCGGAAGCAGTGGTCTGCTCGGCTTCGAGGGGGCGGACAACGATGCGATCCTCAAGGGGCTTAATAGAGACCGACACTCGGGCTCTCCTTTGCGTTCGATACCAATGGAATGGGGGCCGTCGGGCTGGGCGTGAACCGTCGTCGCGGTGCCGGCGAACGCTTCCCTCGGGATTAGCACCCGCAGTGAGCGAGTGCCAACTCCGACTGTATGCAAGCGCTGGCACTCGGTCAAGGTGAGTGCCAGCGTTGACGGCTCAACGGTGGCGGCCCACCGTCCGACCGGACGCACTTCGTCGCAATAGGACACGTTCCAGTTGCGTAATTCCCGCACGGCCCTCTACATTCGAGAGAGGTAAGGCATTCCTTACTTCCGCGACGTCCGGCCCGCCCGGCCCCTTCCCTCCACGGAGTCCACCCCATGGCACACCTGCGCCTCGCCGTCCTTTCCGCAGCCGCTGCGGCCACCCTCGCCCTGACGGCGTGCGGTGGCTCCTCCGAGGCGGCCGACGAGCCGGCGGCGGCCTCGACCGTCCCGGTCGAGCACGCGCAGGGGACCACCGAGGTGCCGGTCGATCCCGAGACGGTGTTCACCTTCGACCTCGGCGCCCTCGATACCCTGGACGCGCTCGGCGTGGACGTGGCCGGCGTCCCGCAGGGGACCCTGCCCCAGCAGCTCTCCGCCTACGAGGGCGGTGACACCACGAACATCGGCTCCATGAAGGAACCGGACTTCGAGGCGATCGCCGCCGCCGCCCCCGACCTGATCATCATCTCGGGCCGTGTCGCCGATTCGTACGACGAGCTCTCGGACATCGCGCCGACCATCGATCTGAGCGTCGATGCAGCGGACCCGATGGCGAGCTTCCGGGAGCACACCGCATCACTCGGCCGGATCTTCGGCGCCGAGGACGAGGTCGCCGACCGGCTGGCCGCGCTCGACGCGAAGATCGCCGGAACGAAGGACACCGCCGCTTCCGCGGGCAACGGCCTCGTCCTGATGACCAGCGCAGGCGAGGTCACCGCGTACGGCGCCGGATCACGGTTCGGCCTGATCCACGACGTGCTCGGCGTCGAGCCCGCCGCCGCGGTCAGGAACGAGGGCACGCACGGCGAGGCGGTCTCCTTCGAATACATCGCCGAGGTCAACCCGGCCCATCTCTTCGTGATCGACCGGGACGCCGCCGTCGGTGAGGCCGGCGCCGCCGGCTCCGCCGTCCTGGACAACGAGCTCGTCAACGGCACGGACGCCGCGAAGAACGACGACGTCACCTACCTCGACTCCGCGAGCTGGTACCTCATCGGGTACGGCCTCGACAACCTCGACGCCATGGTCTCCGCAGTCGACGAGGCCCTCGCGGCCTGAACCGCCGCGCCGCTCCGGCGGTAGGCGCCCCCATGGCAGCACTCTCCCTCCGGCCGCAGCGGCCGGCGCAGCAGCACGGCTCCACCCGGCCACCGGCCCTCTGGGCAGCGGGCGCAGCGGTGCTGCTGCTCGCCCTCGTCAGCCTGTTCGTGGGCGTCGCGGCGGTCTCCCCCGCCGACCTGCTCGAGGGCGACGCCGGCGTGTGGCAGACGTTCCTCGTGAGCCGGGTGCCGCGCACGCTCGCGGTCCTCCTGGCCGGCGTGGCCCTCAGCGTCGCCGGGTTCGTCCTGCAGCTCATGGCCCGTAACCGGTTCGTGGAACCCTCCACCGTCGGCACGGTGGAATCGGCCACCGCAGGGATCCTGGTCGCCACGCTGCTCCTGCCCGCCGCCCCGATCGTCGCGAAGATGGGGATCGCCGCCGTCTTCGCCATGGCCGGCACGGCGCTCTTCCTGTCCGTCCTGCGCCGGATCCCGCTGCGGAACACGCTGATCGTCCCGCTCGTGGGCATCATGCTCGGCGGGGTCATCGCGGCGGTGACGACGTTCTTCGCATACCGCTTCGACCTGCTGCAGACGCTCAACACCTGGATGATCGGTGACTTCTCCGGGCTGGTCCGCGGCCGCTACGAACTGCTGTGGATCGTCGCCGCCCTCGCCGTCGTCGGCTACGTGTGCGCCGACCGGTTCACCGTGGCCGGCATGGGTGAGGAGTTCACCACCAACCTCGGCCTGGACTACCGGCGGACCATGAACCTCGGCCTCGTGCTGGTGAGCCTCATCAGCGCCGTCGTGGTGGTGGTCGTGGGAGCCGTCCCCTTCCTCGGCCTGATCGTGCCCAACCTCGTGTCCCTGCTCATCGGCGACAACGTGCGCCGCGCCGTCCCCTGGATCGCCGTGTTCGGCGCAGGATTCCTGCTGGCCTGCGACATCCTCGGCCGGATCATCCGCTTCCCCTACGAGGTGCCGGTCGGCGTGATCGTCTCCGTGGCCGGCAGCGCCCTGTTCATCACCCTGCTCGTACGGAGGACCGCCGGTGCGCGCTAGGACCAGCCCCCTTCCCACCGCCGTCGTGCAGTCCGGCCGGACGCCGCTGAGGACGCTCCCGCCCCGCGCCTGGCTCGCGGTGCTCGGCGTCACCGCCGCCGCGCTCGTCGCGGCGTTCCTGCTCGTCGACCTGCAGGGCAACCTGGCGTACGTGCTCCCGCGGCGCCTGAACCGGGTCGGCGCCATGGTGCTGGTCGCCGTCGCCGTCGGGGTGTCCACCGTGCTCTTCCAGACGGTGACCGGCAACCGGATCCTCACGCCGTCCATCATGGGGCTGGACGCGCTCTACATCCTCATCCAGACCGTCCTGGCGTTCGCCCTCGGTGCCCGGACCCTCCTCACCCTCGGAGCGCCGGTCCGCTTCATCGTCGAGGTCGCGCTCCTGGTCGGCTTCTCCTGGCTGCTGTACCGGTGGCTCTTCACGGGCGGCGGGCGGAGCCTGCACCTGCTGCTGCTGGTCGGGATCGTGTTCGGTGTCTTCTTCCGCGGCGTCTCGTCCCTGCTCCAGCGCCTCATGGACCCGAGCGAGTACATCATCCTGCAGGACCTGTTCTTCGCGAGCTTCAACCGCGTGGATCCGACGCTGCTGCTGATCTCCGCCGTCGCCGTCCTGGGACTGTGCGTGCCCGCCTGGCGCCTGCGGCACCGCCTCGATGTCCTGGCCCTCGGCCGGGACACCGCGGTCGGGCTCGGCGTGGACCACCGGCGCACCGTGACGCTGGTCCTGGTGATCTGCTCGGTGCTGGTCGCCGTCTCCACGGCCCTCGTGGGGCCCGCCACCTTCTTCGGCCTGCTCGTCTCGGCCCTCGCGTACCAGCTGTGCAACCACTTCCGGCACGCCGTCGTGTTGCCCGTCGCCGTCCTGCTCGGCGTGATCGCACTCGTGGGCGGACAGCTCGTCCTGGAGCAGGTCTTCGCGTTCGACACAGCACTCAGCATCGTCATCGAGTTCACCGGTGGCCTCGTCTTCATCGCCCTCCTCCTGAAAGGCCGCATCCGGTGATCACCGTCAGCCATGCCACCAAGCGCTACGGGACCGCCACGGTGGTGGACGACGTCAGCTGCACGATCCGGGGCGGCGTCACCTCGATCATCGGTCCGAACGGCGCCGGCAAGTCCACCCTGCTGTCCATGATGAGCCGGCTCCTGCCGCTCGACGCCGGCCGCGTGGAGGTGGACGGGCTGGACGTCAGCACGACGCCGGGGATGCAGCTCGCCCGGACGCTGTCGATCCTGCGGCAGGAGAACCAGCTGACGGTCCGTCTGTCGGTGCGCGATCTCGTCGGGTTCGGCCGGTTCCCGCACAACAACGGCCGCCCCACCACGGCGGACCGCGAGCACATCGAGCGCGCGCTCGACTACCTGGACCTGACCGCCCTCGCCGACCGCTTCGTCGACGAACTCTCGGGAGGCCAGCGCCAGCGCGCGTTCATCGCGATGGTCCTCGCGCAGGACACCGAGCACATCCTGCTGGACGAGCCGCTCAACAACCTGGACATGAAGCACTCCGTGGACATGATGCGCCTGCTCCGCCGGCTCGCCGACGACCTCGGGAAGACCGTGGTGCTCGTGATCCACGACATCAACTTCGCGTCCTGCTACTCGGACACGATCCTGGCGCTGCGCGACGGCGCACTCATCCAGCAGGGCCCCCCGGAGGAGATCATGACGCCGGCCGTGCTCCACCGCGTGTACGACGTGGAGATCCAGGTGGAGCAGATCCGCGGCAACAGGATCGGCGTGTACTTCGCCTAGGCTGGCTGCATGGCTTCGGAGAACATCGCGGACATCCTGACCCCCGAGGGCTGGGAGCTGCTGAACTCGCTCGGGCCCTATACCGAGGCCGACAGCCTGCGGCTCACGGAGCAGCTGCGGAAGGCGGGCCACTCCCCCGGGACCGTCGCCGCAGCACTCACGCAGTCGCGGCTCCGCGCGAAGGCGTCCGCGAAGTTCGGGCCGTTCGCGGAGCACATGGTCTTCACGGCGGCAGGACTCGAGCAGGCCACGCGCCTGACCGTCGCCGCCCGCCACGCGCAGCGGTTCGTGGACGCCGGGCTCGTGCGGGTCGCCGACCTCGGCTGCGGCCTCGGCGCGGACAGCATGGCGCTGGCCACCCTCGACCGGGAGGTCACGGCCGTCGAGCTCGACGAGACCACGGCGGCCGCCGCGACGATGAACCTGCTGCCCTTCCCCAACGCACGCGTCGTCAACGCGGACGCGTCCGCCGTGGACACCGCGGAGTACGACGGCGTGTGGCTCGATCCTGCCCGCCGGACCACGACGACGTCGGGCACCTCCCGCCTCTTCGACCCCGAGGCGTTCTCGCCTCCGCTCTCCTTCGCCCAGCACCTCGCCGACGGCGGGAAGCCCGTGGGCGTGAAGATGGGGCCGGGCATGCCGCACGCGTCCGTCCCGTCCGCGTGCGAGGCGCAGTGGGTCTCCGTGGACGGCGACGTCACCGAGGTGGCGCTCTGGTTCAACGCGCTCCGGCGCGACGGCGTCCGCCGGGCGGCGCTCGTCGTCGGCCCGCAGGGGTCCGCGGAGATGGTGTCCGCGGCGGAGTTCGGGCACGGCCCGACGGCGGCGGTCGGCGAGCCGGGCGGCTACCTCTACGAGCCCGACGGCGCCGTCATCCGCGCCGAGCTCGTCGCGGATCTCGCCGGACGGCTCGGCGGGCACCTGCTGGACCCGATGATCGCCTACATCTGCGCCCCCTCGTACACGGACACCCCCTTCGCCCGCGCCTACCGCGTGCTCGAGGTGCGCCCCTACAGCGTGAAGGCACTGAAGGCCTGGGTGCGCAGCGAGGGCATCGGCGTCCTCGACATCAAGAAGCGCGGGTTGTCGGTGACACCGGAGGAGGTGCGCAGGCAACTGCTGAACGGATCGGGCAAGGGACGGAAGAAGGCCACCCTCGTGCTGACCCGCATCGGCGACGAGCGCGTGGCGATCGTCGTCGAGCCCGTGACGGCCCCCTGAGCCCCTGAGCCCGCCCGGCCCGCCGCGCGGGTGGCCACACTTCCCCGCGGGCCGCAACCCCGGGCCCACAGTCCCACCGGGCCGTTCCCGTTCCTAGACTCGACTGAGGACCCAGCACCCAGTACCCGGCACCCATGGAGAGCGGACACGATGGCGGAGAACACCACGGAAGCAGCAGGCGGACGGGCCGGAGTGCTGTTCGACGTCGACGGCACGCTCGTCGACTCCAACTACCAGCACACCCTCGCCTGGTGGCAGGCGTTCCGGCGGTTCGGCCACGACGTGCCGGCGGCCGAGATCCACCGGGCCATCGGGATGGGCGGGGACAAGCTCGTGGCGCACCTGCTCGGCGACGACCGCGACCCCGACCAGGACTCCGAGCTCGATGCGACGCACGGCGCCATCTTCTCCACGTTCTGGCCGGGCCTCCGCGCCTTCGAGGGCGCCGGCGACCTCGTGCGCCGCTGCGCCGACAGCGGCCTGACCGTGGTGCTCGCCTCCTCCGCCTCGCAGCAGGAACTCGAGGTCCTGCGCAGGATCATCGACGCCGACGCCTCCATCACCGCGGCCACGAGCTCCACGGACGCCGAGAACAGCAAACCCTCCCCCGACATCCTCCAGGCCGCGCTCGATGCCGGCGGGCTCGACGCCGCCCACGCGGTGTTCGTCGGCGACTCGGTGTGGGACGTCATCGCGGCGGCAGAACTGAAGATCACCACCGTCGGCCTCGCCTCGGGCGGCACCAGCGAAGCCGAACTGCGGGACGCCGGGGCCGTGGAGGTGTACAAGGACATCCGGGCGCTGCTCGACGCGTTCGACGACGGCCCGCTGCACCGGCAGGCGAAGCCGTCCTCCACCGCACCCGCCTCCTGAGGCGTCGCTGCAGCGTCCTTTCCGGCGCCCTGGGCCGCGGGTCCGCCCCGCCGCCGCGGTAAGGACGCCGCCGGAAGTGGTGGTGCCCCGCCTATCCCGCTGACGGTCCCCGGGCCCTACGCTGGGCAGATGCCAACCCCTCGTGGGATCCGCTCGTCCCTGCCCCGATCGCTGGGCCGGGCACTCGTCCTGCTCGCGATCTCGGCGCTGGTCCTCGGGACGGTCCATCTGGCCCTGGTCCTGCCGGGTGCGGGCGACGCCCGCTGGGTGCACCTGCTGTTCATCGTGGTCTTCTGGGTGTACGTCGCGGCCGGCCTCGTGGCCTGGTGGAGGCGGCCGAGCAACCGGATGGGCGCCCTCATCGTGATCGGCGGGCTCGCCCTGTTCGCCGGGAGCCTGGCGGACACGACGGTCCCCGTACTCCCCGTCATCGGCACGATCACCGCGACGGCGGTCCTCGCGGTGGCCTTCCACCTCCTGCACGCCTTCCCGTCCGGCCGGCTGCGGAGCCGCGCCTCACGGGTGACCGTCGCTGCCGGCTACGGGGTCGCGCTGGTGCTCCAGGCCCCGCTCTACCTCTTCGACCCGGGAGCGCCCGCACCCCTGTCCGTGGCGGACCGACCCGATCTGCTGATGCTCGGGAGCACGGTGCAGCGCGCCTGCGGGATCGCCGTGGCGGTCGCCACCACCGCGATCCTGGCCCGGCGCCTCATCCGGTCCGACGCCGCGCACCGCCGGGTGCTCGGCCCGCTGTTCGCCTACGGGATCGTGGCCGTGATCCTCATCCCGGCCAGCGCCTCCCTGTTCGAGGCCGTCCTCGGCATGCCGGCGTTGGTGCGTGCCGCCGTACAGGCGGTGCTCCTCGGCGGCATCCCGGTCGCCTTCGCCCTCGGGGTGCTGCGCGGCGGGTTCGCGCGCACGGGCGAACTCGAGGAGCTCGGGACGTGGCTCGGAACCACGGGCGGCGCCAGGCCGTCCCTGACCGCAGCCCTCCGCCACGCCCTCGGGGACGCCTCCCTCGACATCGTCTTCTGGGTGCCGGACAGCCGCACCTGGGTGGACGCAGCCGGCGCGCGGGTGGGCTTGCCGACCGCGGGCGACGAACGGTCCAGCGTCGAGGTCGAGGTCGGCGGCCGCACGGTGGGGGCGATCGTGTACGACGCGTCCCTGCTCGCCGACCCGGACCCCGTCCGCACCGCCGGCCGGGTGGTGGCGATCGCCGTGGAACGCGAACGGCTCACCGCCGAGCTGCTGGCGAGCCAGGACGCCCTGCGCGCCTCGCGCGCCCGGCTGGTCGCCACCGCCGACCGGGAGCGTCGGCGCATCGCGCAGAACCTGCACGACGGGCTCCAGGTACAGCTCGTGCTCCTCGCGCTCGAGGCCCAGCAGGTGGCGAACGCGCCCGGGTCGACACCCGACACCCGCGAGCAGGCGACGTCGCTGCGGAAGGGCATCGACGACGCCGCCGCAGACCTCCGCCGCCTGGTGCACGACGTCATGCCCTCGACGCTGATCGAACAGGGACTCTCGGCCGCCACGGAGGACCTCGTGGACCGCATCCCGGTCCCGACCCGCCTGCATCTCGGCATCACCGACGGCGCCCTGCCCGGGGCGATCGAGAGCACCGCCTACTTCGTCGTCGCGGAAGGACTCGCGAACGCACTCAAGCACTCCAGGGCCGGGGCGTTCACCGTGCGCATCGAGCGCCGTGGCGACCGGCTCCTGGTCGAGGTGCACGACGACGGCGTCGGAGGCGCGTCCTTCACGGCCGGACGCGGACTACGCGGGCTGGCGGACCGCGTCGAGGTCGTCAACGGGCGGCTGGAGATGCAGAGCGCCCTGGGCCACGGGACGCGGCTGAGTGCGGAGCTGCCATGCGTGTTGTGATCGGCGAGGACGAGGCGCTGCTGCGGCAGGGGCTGATGCTCGTCCTCGAACAGGGCGGGTTCGACGTCGTCGCGGCGGTACCGGATGCCGTCCAGCTGCTCGACGCCGTGGCACGGCACCAGCCGGATCTCGTCGTGACCGACATCCGCATGCCGCCGACGCGCACCGACGAGGGACTCGTCGCCGCGCTCCGCATCCGGTCGGAGCACCCGGACACGGCGATCGTCGTGCTCTCGCAGTACGTGCAGCGGCGCTACGCCGTCGAGCTGCTCACCGACCGTCCGGCGAAGGTGGGCTACCTGCTGAAGCAGCGCATCGCCGACGTCGACGCCTTCCGCGCGGATCTGCGGCGGGTCGCCCGCGGCGGCACGGCCCTCGACCCCGACGTCGTGGACATCATGGTGAAACGGGCCCGGCGCGCGCGGGATGACATGGCACGGCTGACCCCGCGCCAGCAGGAGGTGCTCGCGCTGATGGCGGAGGGGCGCAGCAACGCCTGGATCGCGGCGCGGCTCGTCGTGACGGAGAAGGCCGTGGTGCAGCACTCCTCCCGCATCTACGAGACGCTCGGCCTGCCGGTCACCGTGGACGACCACCGCCGGGTCCTCGCCGTGATCCGCTACCTGGCGCAGTAGGCCGCCCCCGCCTGCCGTCCCGGATCAGCCCGGAGGGTCCGGGCGCCGCCGGCCTTCCAGGCCTCCGAAGACGGGACGTAGGTCCATCGCCGCGCGCAGGGCTGCGCACTAGCCTGAGTGTCCCAGGCAGCCGCGGTCAGGAGTCGCCATGCGTCATCGTCCCCCGAGGGGCACCGCCGTCGCGGCCGTGCTCGTCACCGTCCTCGCCGGCTGCACCCTTCCTCCGGGAGCGGTCCCCACCGGCACCGCTCCCGACCAGGGCATCACGGTCACCACCGGTGCCGCCCCCAACCAGGACGTGGTCGCACTGCCGGAGGGCAGCATCGACACGGCAGTGGAGGAACTGCCGGGCATCGTGCAGGCCGCCCTGCAGCGCACCGGCGTCCCCGGTGCGGCGGTCGCCGTCGTGCACGGCGGCGAGACGGTCTTCGCCGAAGGCTACGGCGTGCGGAAGCTCGGCGAGGACGGGGCGGTCGACGCCGACACCGTCTTCCAGATCGCCTCGCTGTCCAAGCCCGTCGGAGCAACCGTGGTCGCCCGCGAGGTGTCGCAGGGCGTCGTCGAGTGGACCACGCCCGTCGCGGACCTGCTCAGCGGCTTCGAACTCGAGGACCCGTGGGTCTCCACCCATGCCACGATCGGGGATTTCTACGCGCACCGCACGGGACTGCCGCCGGCCGCCGGTGATCTGCTCGAGGACATCGGCTACGACCGCGACTACATCATCGACCACCTCCGGCACCAGCCCCTGAACCCGTTCCGTGCCAGCTACGGCTACGCGAACTTCGGCACCACCATCGGGGCGGAAGCCGTGGCGGCGGCAGCGGGCACCGACTGGGAGTCCCTCTCGGAGGAGCAGCTGTACAAGCCGCTGGGCATGGACCGGACGAGCTCGCGGCACGACGACTTCCTCGGGCGCGAGAACCGGGCGACGCTGCACACGAGGGTCGCGGACAGGACCTTCGAGCCGCTCTACGAGCGCGACGCCGATGCGCAGGCCCCGGCGGGCGGCGTCTCCTCCACGGTCGACGACCTGTCCCGGTGGATGACGCTGATCCTCGCATCCGGCACGTACGACGGCGAGGAACTCCTCGAGGAGAAGGCCCTGCTGCCGGCCATCAGCGCCCAGAGCATCTCGTCCCATCCGACGGCCGCGGACCAGCGCGCCGGGCAGTACGGCTTCGGCTTCGGCGTGGGCGTGCACCCGGGCGGCCGGGTGAGCCTGAGCCATTCGGGAGCCTTCAACCTGGGTGCTGCGACGACCGTCGTGATGATGCCGTCCGCCGACGTGGGCATCGTCGTCCTGACCAACGCCTCCCCGGTCGGTGCGCCCGAGGCCATCGCGGCGGCGTTCCTCGACGAGGTGCAGTTCGGCCACGCCACCCGCGACTGGGTGGAGGCCTACGGGAAGGCGACGGCCAACCTCAGCCTGCCGGCGGGAGACCTGCCGGGCGTACCGGCCCCGACGGACCCGGCTCCCGCACAGACGCTGTCGGCCTACACGGGCGAGTACACGAACGAGTACTTCGGGACCGCGACGGTGACCGAGGAGGACGGATCCCTCGTCCTCGCCGTCGGCCCGGAGGGAGGAACGACCGCCGTCCTCGAGCACTGGGACGCCGATACCTTCGCCTTCACCCCGCGCGGCGAGAACGCACCGAAGGGCTCCCTGTCGTCGGTCGTCTTCGCCCTGGACGGCGGCACTGCCACCTCGATGACCGTCGACTTCTTCCAGTCGCAGTCCGGCGACCTCGGAACCTGGCGGCGAGCCGGCTGACCCACGGCCTCCGCCGCGATCGGCGTCCCGGCGCCCTAGTCCTCGCTGCTGAGGAGCCGCCGTCGGGCACTGAGGAGTTCCATCTCCGGCCGCGCCGCGACGTACCGCTCCACGCGATCCAGCACGTCCACCACGTGCTGCCGGTCCCCTCCGACCACCCCGGCCCCGACGACCGCCCGGCGGTGCAGGTCCTGGTGCCCGACCTCGGCGACGGAGAGCTCGAACTTCCGGCGGAGATCCGACACCAGGGGGCGCACCACCGAGCGCTTGCCCTTCAGTGAATGCACGTCACCGAGCAGGACGTCGAACTCGATGAACCCGATCCACATGTCAGTCCTCCTTGTCGTCGGGCGCCGTCCACCGCGCGTGTCAGGCCGAATCGCGCCAGACGACCGTGGTGTCCAGCACCTGCACGGGGCTCGGCAGGCCCCGGATCTGCGCGAGGACCAGCTCGGCGGCGGTACTGCCCAGCAGGTCGGCGGGCTGCTTGACGGTCGAGAGCTGCGGCCTGGTCCTCAGGGCCCAGCTGCTGTCGTCGAACCCGACGATCCCGACGTCGTCGGGCACCTTGCGCCCCGACTCCTGCAGCGCCGTCATGGCACCCGCGGCGACGGCGTCGGACGCGGCGAACACACCGTCGATCTCCGGGCAGCGGCGCAGCAGTTCCTGCATGCCCTCCAGGCCCGCCGCGTAGGTGTAGAGGGGGTACTCGACCACCAGCGAGGCGTCGAAGCGCTCGCCCAGGGCAGCCCGGAACCCCGTGAACCGGTCGTTCCCGGAGTCCCGGTCCATGGCGCTCGCGATCATGCCGATGCGCCGCCGGCCCGTGCCGACGAGACGCTGGGTGATAGCGAAGGCCGCCGCGACATTGTCGATGGCCACATAGGGGAGATCGGGCGTGCCGGGCGGATGCCCGACGAAGGCCGCGGGGACGCCGATGTCGCGCACGGCGGACGCGATGGGGTCCGACGCACGGGCGGAGACGATCACCGCGCCGTCGACCAGCCCGCCCCGGAGGTAGTCCGCGACCCTGCGGCTGTCCCGGTCCGAGTCGATGATGAGGGAGACCAGCTGGTAGTCGGCCTTCGACAGGACGGCGTTGGCCCCCAGGAGGATGGAGCCGATGTTGGGGTCCTCGAACAGGAGCGAGTGGGGCTCGTGGATGATCAGGGCGATCGCGCGCGATTCCTGCGTGACCAGGTTCCGGGCGGCCGAGTTCCGCACGTACCCGACCTTGGCGATGGCATCCTCGACGGCGACGCGGGCTTCGTCCGAGACGTAGCGCTCGCCGTTGACGACCCGCGAGACCGTTCCCCGCGAGAGCCCGGCCGCGGTGGCGACGTCGTTGATGGTCGCCCGGCGGTTCCGGGGGCGCGTCGGGGGCATATCTGTACTGTAGCCGAGGCTCCCCGGGCCATCCGCGACGGGAAGGCGTAGGGTGGGGGTAGTTGTCTAGAAGAAGGCGGCTGTCTTCGGTTCTTCTCTTCGCAGCCCCGCCGTTCCCGCCGGGCATGCAACAGCAGAGCACCATCCCCGAAAGGGGCGTGCATCATGACCAGCCAGAACCTTCCTCGCTCCAGCCGCTTACAGGCCGTCCGGTGACCCCTGCCCCGGCGAGCAGTCCTCGCCCCGGTTCGCACCCGCCGTTCTGACGGATACCTCATCTCCCGTCGGCGCTTCCGCGCCCTGACGCAGCGCTGCCCATCACCGCATCCGCTGCGTACCGACCGCCCCGCGCGCGTCACCCCCGACCGGCCCCACCCCTGCCCGGTCCCGCGTCCCAGACACTGCAAAGGATCACCACCATGACCCAGCACACCGAAGAGTTCATCCAGGAATGCATCACCGTCACCGCCGACGGCTCCCTCGTATCCGTCGACGAGGCGGAGGGCCTGTACCTGCACTGGCGCTCACTGCGCACCGCATCCGCCGACACCACTGACATCGCCGACATCACCGACGGCCTCGACGGAGCCGCGTCGGACGACGACGGCCCCCTCCTCCGGGCCCTCCGGGGCCACGGCGTCGAGCGGGTGGACCACGACGGCGTGGAGTACCTCGAGGGCCTCGTCCTGACGGGTCCGGTCGTGGCAGACTTCTTCCTGTCCTGCGACTTCGCGGGAGCCTGGGGCCGGCCCGACGCCTGGGAGCTGGCCCTGATCCGGGACCTCGCGTCGGCGTCGTAGGATCAGGCCCGCCCTAGGACCAGGGCCATCTGAGAAGCGCGAGGAGGTGCCGTGGGCAGAAGAGCGACGGGCCCGCGCAGCACCCCGGCCCTGGCCGCGCTCACGGCGGCCGGCATCGCGTTCACGGCCCGCCCCTACGAGCACGAGCAGGGTGTCTCCTCCTACGGGCTGGAGGCCGCCACCGCCCTCGGCGTCGCACCTGCGCGGGTCTTCAAGACCCTGATGGCCAGTGCCGACGGATCGCTCGTGGCCGCCGTCGTGCCCGTCACGGGAACGCTGGACCTGAAGGCCCTGGCCGCCGCTCTCGGCAGGCGGAGGGCTGCGATGGCGGACCCCGCGGTCGCCCAGCGCCGCACGGGCTACGTCCTCGGAGGGATCTCCCCCCTGGGCCAGCGCCACCCCTCCCCCGTGGTCGTCGATCGCTCCGCCCTGGACCACCCCACCGTCTTCGTCTCCGGCGGACAGCGCGGCCTGGACATCGAACTGGCGCCCGGGGACCTGATCGCCGCCACGCAGGCACTCATCGCACCCATCGCCGGCCACTGAGCCGCAGGTGAGCCGCGGGCCGGCCGTGGTCGTACGGTCCTGCCGTTCGCGCGTCCGCCGGCATTCGGTCGCGCGTCCCACCAGCGTCCCTGAGGCGGGCGGCCCTGAGGTCCCGCTTCCTATCCGCTGATGCGGACCGCTCCGCCCGAGACCGTCAGGCCGCCGTCCGGCGGGACGTCCACCGTGATGACGGAGGGCCGGCCCACGTCGGCGCCCTGATGGACCGTCAGCCTGACCGGTGGTGCGATCCTGCCCAGCGCACGGAGGTACGCGCCGAGCGACGCGGCGGCCGACCCCGTGGCGGGATCCTCGCGGACCCCGCCGGGCGGGAACGGGTTGCGGGCCTCGAAGACGTGGGGCGCCAGGCGGTGGACGACGGCGACCGTCGCGCCCCAGCCCTGGGCGGCCATGAGCTGCTTCAGCCCGTCGTAGTCGTAGTCCAGGCGCCTGAGGATCGCGGTGTCGCGGACGGCCACGATCGGGTGGACGTTGCCGGCGAAGGACAGCATCACGGGCAGGTCATCCGTCAGGTCCTCCTCCGCGAGGCGGAGGTGCCGCAGGAGCTCCGCCCGTACCGTGGGGTCGATCGCGGCGACCCAGGGCCCGACCGTCACGAGGGATGCGACGAGGCGGTCGTCCACCATCCCGGTCCGCAGGTCGAGCGGACCCACCGGCGATGACAGGACCAGCCGTCCCGGCCCCTCCCGCTCGGCGAGCGCGACGCCGGTGGCGATCGTGGCATGCCCGCAGAAGGGAATCTCCGCCTCGGGCGCGAAGTACCGGACGGTCGCGGCGCCGGGCACCCTGCGCGAGACGAACGCGCTCTCCGCGTAGCCGAGGTCGGCGGCGATGGCCTGCATCTGCGCCGGCGCCAGGTCGTCGGCGTCGAGCACCACGCCCGCGGGATTGCCGCCGTCGGGCCGGTCCGTGAACGCCGCGTAGCGGAGGATCTCCATGACGCGATGGTAGCGCCCCGCGCGGACCCGGATCAGCCGTCGATCTCCGTCAGGTCTCCCGCCCGGGTGTTGGTCCTCCGGTTGATCAGCCACGTGATGACCCACAGGACCACCCCGATCACCATGAGCCCGCCGGCGATCTGGTACTGGACGACGTCGCGCCCCACCCACGGACCGGCGAGGAACGCGCACAGCAGCGCGGCCACGATGGGCAGCGGGCCGGGCGAGGTGAAGAACACCTTCTGGTTGACGTCCCGTTTGCGCCGCAGCACCACGCACGCCACATTGACCACCGTGAACACGCACAGCAGCAGGAAGGCCGTGGTGCCCGAGAGGTTGGCGACGATGTTGCTGTCAGGATCGCTGGTCACGTAGAGGATCAGGCCGAGCGCGAGGATCGTGGAGAAGGCGATACCGGCCCACGGGGTGCAGCGGACCGGGAGCACCTTCGCGAGCGGCCGGGGCAGGACGCCCTGCCGCGCCATGCCGTAGATCAGGCGGCTCGCCATGAGCATGTTGATCAGGGCCGTGTTGGCGACGGCGAAGACGGCGAGGAACGGGAAGATCTTGTCGATCGGGAAGTCGGGCGAGCCCTTGTGGACCACCTCGAGCAGCGCCGCACCCTCGGACTCCCGGATGCCCTCCAGCTCCGTGGGGCTCAGCACGGTGACCACCGAGATGGCGACGAGCATGTAGAAGATGACGGCGATCCCGAGGCCGGTGAGCATGGAGCGCGGGAAGATCCGCTCGGGGTTCTGGGTCTCCTCGACCATGTTGACGGAGTCCTCGAAGCCCACCATGGCGAAGAACGCGATCGAGGTCGCGGCGGTCACCGCGAGGAAGAGCCCCTTGTCCTGGTAGTCGGTGAACACGAAGATCTCGCCGATGTTGCCGTTGCCCTGCGCCATGGCGAGGAATCCGACGCCGATCACGATGCACAGGGCGGTCACCTCGACGAGCGTCAGCACCACGTTGAACTTCACGCTCTCGCCGACCCCGCGGAGGTTGATCACGGCCAGCAGCAGCATGAACCCGAGCGCGACGGCGGTGATGACCCCCTGCCCGGGCATGGCCATCCACCCGTTGACGTCGAGGCCGCCGAAGAAGTTCTGGGCCAGGACGTTGGCCGAGGTCGCCGCGCTCGTGATGCCCGAGCACACCACCGCGAAGGCCACCAGGAAGGTGACGAAGTGGATGCCGAACGCCTTGTGCGTGTACAGGGCCGCCCCGGCCGCCTGCGGATACTGCGTCACGAGTTCGAGGTAGGAGAAGGCGGTCATCGTCGCGACGATGAAGGCCAGGAGGAACGGGAGCCAGACCAGCCCGCCGACCGTGCCGGCCATGGTCCCGGTGACCGCGTACACGCCTGCCCCGAGGATGTCGCCCACGATGAACAGGAGGAGCAGTTTCGGCCCGAGGACCCGTTTGAGCTCCGGTTCGCCGGTCGAGGTCTGCGCATCGGACGCATGCTCTGCAGAAGTGCTCATGGTCGGCCTCCCCTGGGTTCTTCACCATACTGTTGACCTCTTCAGCCTGCTCCGCAAGGGGTTGACCTGGTCGGCCCGGTCCGCAAGGGGTGGACAGGGCTACGTCCGGCGCCGATGATTTCCCGGAGGACCCCGCGTCTAAGGGGTGCAAGGGCTCGAAAGGGCCACCGGACCGCCCAGCGGACCACCACCACGAACAGGAGAACGGCCATGGCCACGAACGTCTTCATCAATCTGCCCGTCAGCGATCTGGCGCGGTCCAAGGAGTTCTACACCAGCTTCGGCTGGACGCTCGATCCGAACTTCTCCAACGACGACGCCGGCGCGGTGGCCATCAGCGACACCATCTTCCTGATGATCCTCACGCACCAGCACTGGGCGCAGTTCACGGACAAGCCGGTGGCGGACGCCCACAGCACGTCCGCCGTGATCAACGCGATCAGCGTCGATGCGCCGGAGGAGATCGACACCCTCGTCGAGCAGGCCGTCGCCGCGGGCGCCACCGAGAACAAGTCCCAGGAACTCGGCTTCATGCGCTCGCGCTCCTTCTCCGACCCCGACGGCCACGCGTGGGAAGTGATGTGGATGGACCCCATCGCCCAGTCCGGCGACTGGCAGGCCGTCCAGGCCAAGTACGGCGACCAGCAGCCGGTCTGATCCTCGTCCGCAGCTGATCATCGGGCTCCGGCCCTCCCAGGAAGGACACGCATGGCCACCACCACGACCGATGCCCTGTGGCAGGTGACCCATGCGGAGCGCGCCGCCCTCGCCCGGGACCTCGCCACCCTCACGCCCGAGCAGTGGCGGGGTCCCACCCTGTGCGGGGCGTGGGACGTGGAGCAGGTCACGGCGCACCTCACGGCCGCCGCGTCGGTGGGCCGGTGGCCGTGGATCAGGAGCATGCTCCTCGCGGGCTTCCGACCCGACGTGCACAACCGACGCCGCCTCGCGGAGCACCTCGGGGCATCACCCGCCGGCACGCTCGACCGCTTCCGCGCCATCGCCCGGCTGTCGGTCGCCCCGTCCTCGGACCTCCCCGCGTATCTGGGGGAGGTCGTGGTGCATGCGCAGGACATCCGGCAGCCGCTCGGCATCCCCACCCGCCCGGGTCTCGATGCGCTGCTGCCGGTCGCCGAGTTCTTCGTGGCGCGGAACTTCACCGTCCCGAGTCGCCGCAACGGAGCGCGGCTCCGACTCGTCGCGACCGATGCCCCCTTCACGGCGGGCGAGGGGCCGGAGGTACGGGGCACGCTCCTCGCCCTCGTCATGTGTCTCGCCGGCCGGGCCGCCTACCTCGACGGGCTCGAGGGACCGGGGACGCCCCTGCTGGCCGCGCGGATCCGACCCGCGGACTGAGCACACGGCCCGGGCCTGCAGGTCGGGCGGCGCCGGACTCCTCGCCCCCCCTCCCGTCGTCCTCGTCGTCCCCCGCCCCGCTGACGTCCCTCCTGCCACCCGGGCCGTTCCCTGCCCGGCCTCCACGACGGCCCGCACGACAGCCTCCACGACAGCCCGGAGAACGACCCGGACGACGTCGGCACACCGGACCCGACACGCCCTTCCGCGTTGACACCGTTTGTGGCCCTCGTTACTCTGGGAGCGTTCACACAATCTCGATGGAGAGCTCAGCCGCCCGTTTCTGGGAACGTTCACAGAAGCTGCGCCGCGGTCCTTCTCCGGCATCGCCCCGAGAATCGGCACCGCAGCACGAGGAGCAGGCTTGGCACGCACAACCACCGTCGCAGGACTCTCCGGCACGGACCGGCTCGTCTACGGGTGTGACTACAACCCCGAGCAATGGGACCCCTCCGTCTGGCACGAGGACGTCCGCCTCATGAAGGAAGCCGGTGTCAACCTCGTGGCCGTCAACATCTTCGGGTGGGCGGAGCTCGAGCCCGAGGAGGGGATCTTCAGGTTCGAGCACCTGGACGCCGTGATGGACCTGCTCGCCGAGAACGGTATCGGCGTCAATCTCGGTACCGGCACCTCGTCGACCCCCGCCTGGCTCACCACCGCGCACCCCGAGCTGCTCCCCCGCACCGCCGACGGCACGGCCCGGTGGCCGGGAGGTCGCCAGGCGTTCTGCCCCAGCTCCCCCGTGTACCGCGACCACGCGCTCGCCCTGGTCGAGCAGGTGTCCGCCCGCTACGGCAGCCACCCCGCCCTCCGCCTGTGGCACGTCTCCAACGAGATCGGCTGCCACAACTCCCTGTGCTACTGCGACGTCTCCGCCGAGGCCTTCCGCGGCTGGCTCCGCGACCGCTACGGGACGCTCGACGCCCTCAATGCCGCATGGGGTACCGCCTTCTGGAGCCAGCGCTACTCCGCGTGGGACCAGGTGCTCCCCCCGAGGCTCACGCTCTCGGCCACGAACCCGACGCAGACGCTCGACTTCAACCGTTTCAGCTCCGACGAGCTGCTCGCGCACTACTCGGCGGAGGAGGCTGCCCTCCGCCGCAACAGCGACGCCCCGGTGACCACCAACTTCATGGTCGCCGCGCACATCCGCAACCAGGACTACTGGTCCTGGGCGCCGGAGATGGACGTCATCGCGAACGACCACTACCTCGACCACCGCCTCGATACGCCGCACGCCGAGCTGGCGTTCGCCGCCGACACCACCCGCGGCCTCGCCCAGGGCCGGCCCTGGCTGCTCATGGAGCATTCCACGGGCGCCGTCAACTGGCAGCCGCGCAACATCGCCAAGGGCCCCGGCGAGATGCTCCGCAACTCCCTCACCCACCTCGCCCGGGGCGCGGACGGCCTGTGCTTCTTCCAGTGGCGTGCATCGCTGCAGGGCAGCGAGAAGTTCCACTCCGCGATGCTGCCCCATGCGGGCACCGACTCGCAGATCTGGCGCGACGTCGTCGAACTCGGTTCCGCTCTCGGCAGGCTCCGGGAGATCGCGGGCACCACGGTGCACGCCGACGTCGCGCTCGTCTTCAGCTGGGAGGCCTGGTGGGCGCACGACCAGGAATCGCATCCGTCGGGCGACGTCCGCTACATCGAGCAGGTCCACGCCGCCTACAAGGCGCTGTGGGACGCCGGGCTCACGGTCGATGTCGTGGCGCCCGGTGCCGACCTGTCCGCCTACAAGCTCGCGGTGGTGCCGAACCTCTACCTGGTCCGTGCCGAGCACGCCGCCGTCATCAGCGATTTCGTGACGAACGGTGGATCCGTGTTCGTCACGTTCTTCAGCGGGATCGTCGACGAGAACGAGCGGGTGGTCCCCGGCGGCTACCCCGGCGCCTTCCGGGACCTGCTGGGCATCCGCTCGGAGGAGTTCTTCCCCCTCGACCCCGCGCACCCGCTTCCGCTGGACAACGGCTCCCTCGCATCGCTCTGGTCCGAGGCCCTGCGCCTCACCTCGGCCGAGGCCGTCCTGCACTACGCGGGCGGCCACCACGCCGGAACCCCCGCCGTGACCCGCAACCGCGTCGGGGCGGGCGAGGCGTGGTACTCCGCGACGGTCCTCGACGGCGGCGTCCTCACGGATCTGCTGCTGCGGGCCGCGGTCACCGCCGGCGTGCAGGTGCCCGAGGCGCAGTCCGGCCTCGAGACCGTCACCCGCCGCGGCAACGGACACGAGTACGTCTTCCTGATCAACCACTCCGCCGAGGACCGCAAGTACCGGGTCAGCGGCCTGGAACTGCTGACCTCCGAGGCCTCGGCCGACGTCGTCACCGTTCCCGCAGGCGCGGTCCGCGTTGTCCGCACCACCCCAGGAATCCCCGACACCGACGGCCCCGACCAGGGCCGAAAGGATGCAGGCAATGTCAGTCATTAGCACCCCGGCGCAGGCCCCCAAGGGGGCCCCGCTCGCGAGGAGGAACCGGACGTCGGGAGCGCAGCGCCGCGCCGTCGCACTGTTCATCGCCCCGTTCGGGATCCTCTTCCTCGCCTTCTACGCCATCCCGATCGTCTACGCCGTCGTGCAGTCGCTGCTCACCGTGGAGCGCGAGGGCACCTTCGGCAAGCCCCGCCAGGTCTTCGGCGGTTTCGTCCAGTACGAGCAGGTCTTCCAGAACACGGCTTTCTGGGAATCCGTGGGGCGCGTGCTGCTCTTCGGCGTCGTCCAGGTGCCGATCATGCTGGGCCTCGCCCTCCTGTTCGCACTGCTGCTGGACTCGCCCCTGCTGAAGGGCAAGAAGTTCTTCCGGCTCGCGTTCTTCGCCCCCTACGCCGTCCCCGGTGTGATCGCCGCGATCATGTGGGGCTTCCTGTACTCGCCGTCGCTCTCCCCGTTCGGCGCCGTCACCTCGAACGTCGACTTCCTGGGCGGCAATCTCGTGCTCTGGGCGATCGCGAACATCGTCACCTGGGTGTACGTCGGCTACAACATGCTGATCATCTACTCGTCGCTGCTCGCGATCCCCACGGAGATCTACGAGGCGGCGCGGCTCGACGGCGCCAGCAACATCCAGATCGCCTGGCGCATCAAGATCCCCCTGGTGATCCCGGCCATCATCCTGACGGCGGTGTTCTCCATCATCGGCACGCTCCAGCTCCTGGCCGAACCGCAGACGCTGCGCAGCTTCAGCTCGGCGATCAACAGCACGTTCACGCCGAACCTCGCGGTCTACACCACGGCGTCGGTCCCGAACTACAACCTCGCCGCGGCGTTCTCGGTGGTCCTCGCCCTCGCCACGTTCATCCTCTCCTTCGTCTTCCTGAAGTCCACCCAGCGGAAGGTAACCCAGTGACGGCAGCCCCAGCCACCGCGTCCAGGCGCCAGCGCGACGGGAGCTCGACGGCGGACAGCGCCGACCACCGTTCCCGCGGACCCCGCCAGAGCATCATGTCCCGCAGCGCGGCCATGCTCATCATGGGTGTCTTCACCCTGTACTTCCTCACCCCCATCTGGTGGCTGCTCACCACGTCCACGAAGACGGGCGGCGAGATCAGCTCCACCGCTCCCCTGTGGTTCACGGCGAACTCGGCCGGGACGTTCTTCACGAACCTCGGACGCCTGTTCGCCTACGGCGACGGCCTGTTCGGCCGGTGGCTGCTGAACTCCGCCCTGTACGCGGGGGTCGGTGCGCTGATCGGCACGGTCATCGCGGCGATGTGCGGGTACGCCCTCGCCAAGTACGAGTTCAGGGGACGCGAGGCGATCTTCAACATCGTGCTCAGCGGCGTCCTGGTGCCCGCCACCGCGCTGGCGCTCCCCCTGTTCCTGATCTTCAGCCGCGTCGAGCTCACCAACACCATGTGGGCCGTGTTCCTGCCGAGCCTCGTCAGCCCCTTCGGCGTGTACCTGGCCCGGATCTACGCGGCGGCCAGCGTGCCCGGCGAACTGCTCGAAGCCGCCCGCCTCGACGGCTCCGGCGAGATCCGCACGTTCTTCACGGTGTCCACGCGCCTCATGGCACCGGCCCTCGTGACGATCTTCCTCTTCCAGTTCGTCGCGATCTGGAACAACTTCTTCCTCCCCCTGATCATGCTCCGTGACCAGGCGCTCTTCCCCGTGACGCTTGGCCTGTACGCCTGGAACAGCCAGATCAGCCAGATCCCCGAGCTGCGCTCCCTCGTGATCGTCGGTGCGCTCGTGTCGATCCTGCCGCTGATCATCGCCTTCCTCGCCCTCCAGCGCTTCTGGAGCAGCGGCCTCGGCGCGGGCGGCGTGAAGTAGCAGCCCTTCCTGACCAGCACCTCGGGTGCAGGGGCGACCGCCCCCGCACCGCACTACCACCGATAGGAAAGACAATGCGCGCGCATTACGGAAAAGTCACCGCGGCCTTTGCCATGATCTCTGCGCTGGCTCTCTCCGGCTGCTCAGCCGGCGGAGACAGCACGGAGGCAGGCGCCGACGCGGCTCCCTGCGAGGCCTCCGAGGGCCCCGTCACCCTGAACTTCACCACCTGGGTCCCCGGCATGGACAAGGTCGTCGAGCTGTGGAACGCCGACAACCCGGACATCCAGGTGCAGGTGCAGACCAGCCCCAACGGCAACTCGGGCACCTACCAGAACTTCTTCAACCAGATCCAGGCGGGCAACGCCCCCGACCTGGGCCAGGTCGAGTACGACGCCCTGCCGAACTTCCGCGTGCAGGACGGCCTGGAGAACATCGCCGGCTGCGAGGGCGTCGCCGATGCCGAGGACAAGTTCGTCGACTGGACCTGGGGCCAGGTGACCTTCGGCGAGGAGGACGCCGTCTACGCCGTCCCGCAGGACAGCGGCCCAATGGCCATGTACTACCGCGCCGACCTCTTCGAGCAGGCCGGCATCGAGGTCCCCACCACGTGGGAGGAGTACGCGGCCGCAGCGGAGAAGATCAAGGCGCAGGGCTCCTACATCACCAACTTCCCGAAGCAGGACGTCAACTGGTTCGCCGGCATGGTGTGGCAGAACGGCGGCCAGTGGTTCGCGAACAACGGCGAGAGCTGGGACGTGGACCTGACCAGCCCCGAGTCCGAGGAGGTCGCCACCTACTGGCAGGACCTCCTGTCCAAGGATCTCGTCTCCACCCTGCCGTCCTTCTCGGACGAGTGGAACGCCTCGTTCAACGAGGGCCAGCAGTGGACCTGGGTGTCCGCCGTCTGGGGCGCCACGACACTGTCCACCGGCGCACCCGACACCGCGGGCAAGTGGGCCGTCGCCCCGATGCCGCAGTGGGAGGACGGCGGGACGGCCGCCGGCAACTGGGGCGGTTCGTCCACCGCCGTGCTGAAGGGCTCCGACCACCCGGCTGAAGCGGCCAAGTTCGCGCTCTGGCTGAACACCGACCCCGAAGCCCTCGCGCTCGCCAACGAACTCGGCGGTATCTACCCGGCGGCGACGTCGGCGACCGAGCTGGACGCCTTCTCCGGCGGCGTCGACTACTACGGCGGACAGAAGATCTACGACGTCTTCGCCGACGCATCCGCGAACGTGAACCCCGACTTCACCTGGGGCCCCACCATGACGCAGACCTACACCGACGTCTCCGACGGCTTCGGTGCTGCCATCGGCGGCTCCGGCACCCTTATGGACGCCCTCGAGAACGGGCAGCAGAAGACCATCGACTCCCTGAAGTCGCAGTCCATCCCGGTCGCCGAGTAGTCGATTCCGGCGGTCCCCACCGCAGCATCGAGCGCCGCGTCCCGGAAGGGGCGCGGCGCTTCGTGCATCGTGCGGGGCCACGTCCGCCTGCCCGGGTCGTCGTCACCCGTGGTCCTTCGCACGACGGTGGTGCCGGGGGCCGGCTGCCATAGGCTTGCGGGATGAGTTCTCCGCAGACGCTGACCGTGGACCGCATCCGGACAGAGCTCAGGGCGGCGCGCCGGGAGGACACCCCGGACGCCGACTGGCTGTCCTTCGAGGCGCGCTTCGAGGCGGAGGTCCCCCGCCTGCAGTCGCTCTTCCACCGCCTCTACGGGCCCGGCGCGGACGGGGAACTGCTGCAGGTCGTCCTCGACGCCGCCGCGTCGTGGCAGGACCGCCCCGCGGACCTGAAGGCCATCGATGCGTCCCGTGCCATGGCGCCGGACTGGTTCCAGTCCAACAGGATGCTCGGCGGGGTCTGCTACGTGGACCTGTACGCCGGCAGTCTCGCCGGTCTCCGCGACCGCATCCCCTATTTCCGCGACCTCGGGCTGACCTATCTGCACCTGATGCCGCTGTTCCTGGCACCGGCGGAGAACTCCGACGGCGGCTACGCGGTCTCCAGCTACCGCCAGGTCGAGCCGTCCCTCGGCACCATGGACGACCTCGCGGACCTCGCCCGGGAGCTGCGCGGGGAGGGCATAGCGCTCGTGGTCGACTTCATCTTCAACCACACCTCCGACGAGCACGAGTGGGCCCGCCGGGCCCTCGCGGGCGATCCCGACTACGAGGACTTCTACTGGATCTACCCCGACCGTACGATGCCCGACGCCTACGAGCAGACGGTGCGGGAGATCTTCCCCGACGACCACCCCGGTTCCTTCGTGCAGCTCGACGACGGACGGTGGATCTGGGCCACGTTCCACTCGTTCCAGTGGGACCTCAACTACCGCAACCCGCGGGTGTTCCGGGCGATGGCGGGCGAGATGCTGTACCTCGCCAACCAGGGCGTGGACATCGTCCGCATGGACGCCGTCGCGTTCATCTGGAAGCAGCTGGGCACCGCGTGCGAGAGCCTGCCCGAGGCACACCTCCTGCTGCAGGCGTTCAACGCGGTCTGCCGGCTCGCCGCCCCCTCCCTGCTGTTCAAGTCGGAGGCGATCGTGCACCCGGACGAGGTGGTGCAGTACATCGACCCGGGTGAGTGCCGGCTCAGCTACAACCCGCTGCAGATGGCGCTCATCTGGAACTCGCTGGCCACCCGCGAGGTCTCCCTCCTCGCCCAGGCCCTCGAGCGCCGGCACGAGATCCCAGAGGGCACCGCGTGGGTGAACTACGTGCGCAGCCATGACGACATCGGCTGGACGTTCTCGGACGAGGACGCCGCGGAGCTCGGGATCGACGGGTACGACCACCGCCGGTTCCTCAATGCGTTCTTCGTGGACCGGTTCCCCGGGAGCTTCGCGCGCGGCGTCCCCTTCCAGGACAACCCGCGGACCGGGGACTGCCGCATCTCGGGCACGACGGCGTCGCTCGCCGGGCTGGAGGCGGACGAGGCAGGGACCGGCGCCGGGGTGGCGCGGATCCTCCTGGCGCACTCCATCATCCTGAGCACCGGCGGGATCCCGCTGCTCTACCTCGGCGACGAGGTGGGTCAGCTCAACGACTACTCCTACCTCGCCGACCCGGCCAAGACGTCCGACAGCCGCTGGGTGGGCCGCCCCGCCTACCCGGCGGAGCGCTATGCGGCCCGGCAGGACCCCTCGACGGACGCCGGCGCCGTCTTCGCCGGGCTCACCCGCCTCGTCGAGGTGCGCCGGCAGACCCCGGAGTTCGCAGGCGGCCGGCTGGTGCCCTTCCACACCAACAACCCGCACGTGCTCGGCTACCAGCGCCCGGGCGTGCTCGACGGCGAGGACTCCACCGTCGTCGTGCTCGCGAACTTCGCCGACACGCCCCAGTCCGTCAGCGCCGAGACGCTCTCGGGCCTGCCCCGGACCGCCCTCGAACTCATCGGCGCGGAGCACGCGCTCCTGGCCGCGGGCGTGACGATCGAGCCGCACGGCATGCGCTGGTACCGGCTGTAGCCGGGCCGCGTCCGGCGGGCGCTACGCCTGCCGGCGGGAGAACTCCCCCGCCGCGCGCACCTGATCCGGTGTGGGCCGCACCCCGGTGTAGAGGACGAACTGCTCCTCCGCCTGGAGGGCGACCACTTCGGCGCCCGTGATGACCGGCTTGCCGGCCTGCCGGGCCGCGAGGATCAGCGGCGTCTCGGACGGCGATGCGACGACGTCGAACACCACCTGCGCGGCGTCGATCGCGGCCTGCGGGAAAGCGACCGCATCAGCATCGGCACCGGCCATGCCGAGCGGCGTGACGTTGAGGATCAGGTCGGCCGTCGACTCCCCCACCTCCTGCTGCCAGGTGAAGCCGTACAGCTCGGCGAGCGCACGGCCGGTGCGCTCGTTCCGGGCGACGACGGCCACCCGCGTGAAGCCGGAGTCGCGCAGGGCCGCGACGACGGCCTTGGCCATGCCGCCGGAACCCCGGACGAGCACCGAGTGCGTGGGAGGGACGGCGTGCTCGCGCAGCAGCCGCTCCACCGCGAGGTAGTCGGTGTTGTAGGCCGTGAGGACGCCGTCGTCGTTCACGATGGTGTTGACGGAGTCGATGGCCCTCGCGGAGGGGTCGAGGTGGTCCACGAGCGCGATCACGTCCTCCTTGTACGGCATGGAGACGGCGCAGCCCCGGATGCCGAGCCCGCGCAGGCCCGCAATGGCCGAGGGCAGGTCCTTGGTGGTGAACGCCTTGTAGATGTAGTTGAGCCCCAGCTCCTCGTACAGGTAGTTGTGGAAGCGCGTGCCGATGTTGCTGGGCCGCGCGGCCAGGGAGATGCAGAGGGTCATGTCTTTGTTCAGGATGGGCACCCCACCATCATTGCAGCAGTGCCCCCGGCCGTGCCGCACGCGCGTGCCACGTACTAGCATGGGGACGAGTCTCTTCCGCGACGGCGCGTTGCCGAGGCACCACCATCCCAGCACCGCTCCAGGAGCCAGCCCTTGAAGATCGACTTTGCGCAATCGGCCCAGTCCACGCTCGGCGTCGAGTGGGAGCTCGCGATCGTGGACCGCTACAACGGCGAGCTCGTCTCCGTCGCCGACCAGGTGCTGCGCGGCGTCAGCGCGAACCACCCCGAGCTCCAGGACGACGACGAGCACCCGCACATCAAGCAGGAGCTGCTGCTCAACACCGTGGAGCTCGTCACCGGCGTCTGCACGACGGTCGAGGAGGCGAAGGCCGACCTGTCCCGATCACTCGCCGCCGTACGCGAGGTCACCGACCCCATGGGCGTCGAGCTGTTCTGCGCCGGTTCGCACCCCTTCAGTGCACCCCGCTCCCAGCAGGTCACGGACAAGGAGCGCTACGCCAAGCTGATCGACCGCACGCAGTGGTGGGGACGGCAGATGGTCATCTACGGCGTGCACGTCCACGTGGGTCTCGACCACCGGGACAAGGCCCTGCCCGTGGTGGACGGCCTGGCCAACTACTTCCCGCACTTCCAGGCCCTCTCCGCCTCGTCACCGTTCTGGGGTGGCGAGGACACGGGGTACGCCTCGCAGCGGGCCCTCATGTTCCAGCAGCTGCCCACCGCCGGGCTGCCGTTCCACTTCGACGACTGGGCCGCGTACGAGTCCTACGTCGAGGACATGTTCACCACCGGGGTGATCGACTCCGTGAGCGAGATCCGCTGGGACATCCGCCCCGTGGGCAACCTCGGCACGGTGGAGATGCGCGTGTGCGACGGGCTCTCGACCCTGCAGGACGTCGGAGCCGTCGCCGCCCTGACGCAGTGCCTCGTCCACGAGTTCTCGACCACGCTCGACGCCGGCGGCACCATCCCCACGATGCCGCCGTGGCACATCCAGGAGAACAAGTGGAGGGCCGCACGGTACGGCCTCGACGCCATCATCATCCTCGACGCCCAGGGCAACGAGCAGCTCGTCACCGAGCACCTCGTCGAGGTCCTGGACCGGCTCGAGCCGGTCGCCGCGAAACTCGGTTGCAGCAGTGAACTCGCGGACGTGGAGGGCATCCTGCAGCGCGGCGCGGGGTACCAGCGCCAGCGGAGGATCGCCGAGGACAACGACGGCGACCTCCGGGCCGTCGTGCTCGACATGGTGCAGCAGCTGCGCGGTTAGGCACGCAGGCGCGCCCTCGCCGGGAGTGCGGGCGTTTTGGTCCGACCCGGGGAGGCGACCCCCTGGCGGGCAGGGGCTCCGTCCTCGGCCTCCGCTAGCGCGAGCCGCCGGTGAAGCGGTCGTCCGTCGTCGGGTTGTCCGCGGGAGAGTCCTCGAGTCCGATGTTCCCTGCGAGCGTCTCGACGGACGGGTCCGCGTCCGGGACGACCTGGTTCGAGATGAGGTCCACCTCGTCCGCGGCGGTCAGCGGCCCGTCCTGGATCTGCCCGACGTCCGTCGGATCGATGCCCTCCGTGCTGCCGAGGTCCTTCAGGTGGTGTTCTTCGGTCGGCTGGTCCATGCCTCCGAGCGTAGGACCGCAGGCCGCTCCCCCGCAGTCCCCGTCGAAGCGGGCGGCCCGTCTTGCACCTGCCGGGCGTCCGGTGTAGCCGGGGCAGGACCCCTCGGCCCGGGTCAGCGGTCGGTCAGCACGAGGGCGTAGTCGAAGGGCTGCAGCGTGACGCCGTCCACGGTGTCCCCCGTGAGGGCGTCCTCGCCCTCCACCCGGATCTCCGCGGCTTCGTCGCCGTGGTTGATGACCGTGAGCAACCGGCCACGGCGGATCGCCTCGACCATCGGCGGGAGCCCGGGAAGCACCGGCTCCACGCCGGCCGCCGCGAACAGGTGCCCGAGTACCTGCCGTGCGCCGTCGTCGTCCGGCACGGTGGCGAGGTAGTAGGCGGCTCCTGCACCGCCGGGGCGCACGGTCAGCGCCGGCGCGCCGTGCCGGCGGGCCCCGTCGAAGGTCGCGAGGACCTCGGCGTCGATCACGTGGCCCTCCTCCGCGATGAGGGAACCCGTGAAGGCGAAGCCGGCGCCGGCGACCCGCGCCTCCTGCTGCCCGGGTCCCTGCGAGCCCGGCGCGACGAGGGCGCCGAAGTCCTCGACGACCACCCCGAGCAGATCGCGCACCTGGGTGCCGAATCCGCCGGCGCGGAAGCGGTCGTTCTCGTCGACCACGTCGCTGAAGGCCGTCACCAGCAGGTGTCCGGCCTGCTCCACGAAGGCGACGAGGTTGCCGGCGGCCTGCTCCGTGAGCAGATAGAGGTGCGGCGCGATGACGGCGGCGTATCGGGTGAGGTCCGCTGTGGGCGGCAGGATGTCGACCTGGACGTGGAGGCGGTGTGCGGCGTCGTACCAGCCCCGCACGAGGGACAGGTAGTCGAGGGAGGTGGGGTGGTCCGGGTTCTCGATGGCCCACCAGTTCTCCCAGTCGAGCAGGATGGCGACGCGCGCGGTGCCGTCGTCGGCCGGAAGTCCCGGCAGCCGGCCGAGCTCCCCACCGAGCGGCCACCACCTCGCGCCAGGTCCGCGTCCCTGTCCCGGCGTGCGGCAGCATGGCGGAGTGGAACTTCTCCGACCCCGCCCGTGACTGGCGCCACTGGAAGAACAGGATGCCGTCGGCTCCGCGGGCCACGGCCTGCACGCTCTGGGCCGCGAGCTGCCCCGGCGCCTTGGGCGCGTTGGACGGCCGCCAGTTGACGGCGCTGGAGGCCTGCTCCATGAGCAGCCACGGGGTTCCCGGCTTGAGCGAGCGCATGAGGTCCCCGTGGAAGGCGCCCTCGCGGAAGCTCTCGGGATCGTTGGGGTCCGGGTACAGGTCGTCGCTGATGACGTCCAGCTCCGGCGCCCACTGCGCGTAGTTCGCCGGCTTGAAGGCCCCCATGAAATTGGTGGTGACGGGCTGCGTCGCCCCCGCGGCGCGGATGATGTCGCGCTCCATGCGGTAGCACTCGAGGAGCATGTCGGAGGTGAACCTGCGGTAGTCGAGGAGCTGGCCGGGGTTGTGGCTGTAGGGCGCGTGGCGGGGCGGGAAGACCTCACCGAAGGTGCCGTAGCGCTGGGACCAGAACATGGTGCCCCAGGCGTCGTTCAGTGCGTCGACCGTCCCGTAGCGCTTCTCCAGCCAGCCCCGGAAGGCGTCCCGCGCCGCATCGGAGTAGTCCACGTTCAGGTGGCAGCCGTACTCGTTGTTGACGTGCCAGAGCACGACGGCGGGGTGCTGCGCGTAGCGCTCCGCGATCCTCGTCACGAGGGCGGCGGCGAGCTTCCGGTAGGCCGGCGACGACGGCGCGTAGTGCTGGCGGCTGCCATGCCAGTAGGGTGATCCTTGCTCGTCGGCGGCCAGCATCTCCGGGTAGGCGACGGTGGCCCAGGGCGGCGGCGACGCCGTCGCGGTGGCGAGGTCCACGACGATGCCTCCCTCGTGGAGGAGGTCGATGATGCGGTCGAGCCAGTCGAAGTCGAACTCGTGCTCCGACGGCTGGATCCGGGCCCACGCGAAGATCCCGAGGCTGACCATGGTCACCCCGGCCTCGCCCATGCGAGCCACGTCGTCCGGCCAGATCTCCTCGGGCCACTGTTCGGGGTTGTAATCGCCGCCGTAATGCACGCGAGCTCCAGGGGTAGTCGGGGTGAACGGGGTTACCGGGGTGATCGGTCAGGACCGGGTTCGGCGGTCCCGGACGGAGGTGGCCAGCGCCGCGAACACCAGGCACCCGATGCCGGGGACCACGAGCGGCGGCAGCTGCCAGGCGACGAGCGCGGTCAGGGCCACCGCGAAGACGAGCCACGCGACGCCGGCCGGGTCGTGCCGCGCGTCGCGGAGCCACTGGAGACCGGCGGTGCGCCAGGAGCACGAGGCCTGCCAGCGCGCCGTCGTCCCGGCAAGGCTCGCGAGCAGGCCGACGAGCAGGACGACGCCCAGCGCCAGGACGAGCTGCCATCCCGGCAGGATCCGCGCAGCGGCGACGAGGATGTCGAGCAGCAGCAGCGCGACGCCCACGGCGACGCCGAGGCCCAGGAGCCAGCCGGTCCGCAGGGCCGCGGTGAAGTCCGCGGCGACATGCCGGAGCGGCGAGTCCTCGGCGCGGAGGAAGCGGTGGAGATGGGCCGAACCGGCGGCGAGGGCCGCAGGGATCGTGACGATCCCGAGCCCTGCCACACAGCACAGCACCCCGACCCACAGGACCTCGCCGAACAGGGCGAAGCGGGCACTCGCCCCGGGCCAGCGCAGGCCGCTTCCGTCGCGGGTGGCGGCTTCGCGCCCGCGGACGGCCTCGCGCTGGCGCCGGCTCATCCCTTGAGGCCCTGGGTGGCGACGCCGTCGACGAGGAAGCGCTGGAAGATCACGAAGAACAGCATGACCGGCAGCAGCGCGAGCACGGAGATCGCGATGGTGGCGCCGTAGTCGGAGGTGCTCGTCTGGTCGTTGAAGATGCGCAGGGCGAGCGGCAGCGGGTACTTGTCCGGCGAGTTCAGGTAGAGCAGCGGACCGAGGAAATCGTTCCAGCTCCAGATGAACGCGAAGATCGACGACGTGATGATGGCGGGCTTGATGAGCGGCAGCGTGATGGAGAAGAAGATCCGCGTGTGGCCGCAGCCGTCGATGCGCGCGGCCTCGTCCAGCTCACGGGGCAGGTTACGGATGAACTGGACCATCAGGAACACGAAGAACGCCTCGGTGGCCAGGAACTTGCCGGCCAGGAGGGGCCAGAAGGTGTCGATCAGTCCGAGGTTCCGGAAGATGATGTACTGCGGGATGATCAGCACGTGGAACGGCAGGAGCAGCGTCCCGATCATGGCGGCGAAGAGCACCTTGCTGCCGCGGAAGTTGATGCGCGAGAAGGCGTACGCGGCCATCGAGGACGAGATGACGGTGCCGATGACAGCGCCGACCCCGAGGAGCAGGGAGTTGAGGAAGAACTTCCAGGTGGGGATCCCCGCGATGCCCTGCATCACCTTCACGAAGTTGTCGAAGGTCGGGTTCTCGGGGAAGAAGCCCTGGTTGCTGCCGAACTCGGCGTTCGGCTTGAGCGACGCCGAGACCATCCACAGCAGCGGGTAGAGCACGATGGCCGTGAGCGCGACGATGCCGATGATCCAGATGGCGGTCGGGATGTGCCGGCGCATCGGACGGCGGCGGGGCGCCCGCAGCGTGGGATCGCCGGGGTTCACGGGAACGGGGACGGCAGGGTTGGATTCGATCGTGGTCACTTGGAGTCTCCTGCGTAGTGGACCCAGCTCTTGGAGGTGCGGAACAGGATGAAGGCGAGGACGCCGACGGCCAGCAGCAGGACCCATGCCATCGCCGACGCGTAGCCCATCTGGTTGTTGGCGAAAGCCCTCGTGTAGAGGTAGACGGTGTAGAAGTTCGTCGCACCGCCCGGGCCGCCCGTGCCGGACCCGATGATGTAGGCCGAGGCGAACACCTGGAAGGCGTTGATCATCTCGAGCAGCAGGTTGAAGAAGATGACCGGGGAGAGCATCGGCACGGTCACGCTGAGGAACTTGCGCCAGGCGCGGGCGCCGTCCACCGATGCCGCCTCGTACAGCTCGGCGGGGACCCCTTTGAGCCCGGCCAGGAAGATGACCATGGGGGCGCCGAACTGCCAGATGGCGAGGAGGATCATCATCGGCATGATGAGCGACGGATTACCGATCCAGCCGCCGAGGTTGATGCCGAAGAGGTTGAGCGTCCCGTCGACCGGGCCGTCGGTGGAGAACATGGCACGCCACACGATGGCGATGCTGACACTCGCTCCGATGAGGCTCGGTGCGTAGAACGCCGACCGGAAGAAGCCCGTGCCGCGTGCCTTGTAGTTGAGGAGCATCGCGACCCCGAGTGCGGCTGCGAGCTTGATGGGTGTTCCCACCAGCACGTAGATCAGGGTGATCCGCACCGAACTCCAGAACTTCTCGTCCCCGGCCATGCGGGTGAGGTTCTCGAGCCCGGTCCACTCGGGAGCGGTGAAGAGGTTGTAGTCGGTGAACGCGAGGTACAGCGACGCCACCATGGGGCCGAGGGTGAGGCCGATGAATCCCAGCAGCCACGGGGAGAGGAAGACGTAGCCTGCCACCGTGTCGCGGTTGCGGGGACGGCGGGGCCGGGGCGTGCCCGTCCGGCGGCCTGCCGCCGGACGGGCACCGGAATCGGCGGTGCGGGCTGTTGCTGGCGCGTGCGCCGAGTCCGTTGTCACGATCTAACTCCTTTGTCTGCCTAGCTACCGAGCGTGACGGAGGCTTCGTCGAAGAACTGCTTCGCGGCATCCTCCGGGGTCACGGCGCCCAGGCCGATGGACTTGCCGAGATCCCAGAAGGTCTGCTCGATGGCGCCGAAGCCGGAGACAGGTGCCGCCGGGGCGTCGCCCATGCGGTCCGAGACGGAATCGAGGTAGTCCTTGACGGCCTTGTCCGGTCCTTCGAGGTTCGCACCCTCGAGCTGCGTCTCCGAGGCGGGGATGCCGAGTGTCGCACCGAAGATCTCGCCGACCTCCGGGCTGTTGATGAGGAAGTCGACGAAGGCCGCCGCTGCCTCGGGGTGCTCCGTCGAGGACGACGCCGCCTGCATCAGGCCGACCTTGCGGTACAGGTCCTTCTCGTCCGGGTTGTCGGTGGGAGGAGCCACGATCGTGATCTCTTCGGCTCCGGAGTCACCCAGGTACCCGCCGAGGAAGTTGCTCCAGCTCATCTCGCTCGTGGTCAGGTTGCCACCGAAGCCGGACACGGGGTTGATCTCCTCGAGCTTGCTCTGCGGAACGGTGACCTTGTCGCGGTTCGCCTGGCCCTCGGTCCAGTGCTCGACGAGCTCCTCCTGCGTGAAGTTGAGCTCACCGTCCTCGGTGAACAGTTCGCGGCCCTGCTGGCGCAGCTTCAGTTCGAGATCCTGGATGCGCTGGGTGGTGTCGGTTCCTCCGTACACCTTCCCGCCCGTGGCGTCGGTGACGGAGGCCATGTACGTGTCGTAGTCGTCCCAGCTCGTGCCGCCCTCGTAGGGTTCGACGCCGGCATCGGCGAGGAGCCCCGGGTTCTGGAAGACCGACCACGCGCTGTAACCGGTGGGGATGGCGAAGGTGCCGTCCTCGAGCTTGCCGGTGGTCAGCAGGCTCTCGTCGATGGCGTCGGTGGTGATGCCGTTGTCGAAGTAGTCCTCGAGGTTGAGGAGCAGGCCGTTGTCGCCGTACTGGCGGAGGTAGGTGTAGTCGAACTGCATGACGTCCGGCAATCCGCCGCCCGCCGCCTCGGTCTGGCGCTTCTCCCAGTACGAGGGGTAGTCGGTGAACGTGTCGTTGATCGTGATGTTCGGGAACTTCTCCTCGAACGCCGCGATGGCCTCGTCGTAGCGGGCGGCGCGGTCGTCGTTGCCCCAGAACGTGTAGTTCAGGGTGATCTCTTCTTCGGTGTCGAGTGCTGCGGGTTCGCCCCCGCCGCCGCCACAACCGGTCAGGGCCAGGCCCGTGGCGGCCAGGGCTGCAACGCCCGTCAGGGTGCGCCTTGAGAGTGTGCGGAACATCTTTGTCCTCCTGGAAAACTTCTTCGTCGGCCATCGCGGTACGCCTTGGGAAAGCGTTATCCCACAGCGTAGATTGAATCGTATCAATGGTCAACAGTCTGATCCGGGACCAGCTTGTCCGCGCTCTATCTTCGCTCATCGAAGCCGTGAAAGGATGCACCCCATGCCCCAATTCGACCTGCCCCTGTCCCAGCTGCGGACCTATCTGCCCGATCGCGACGAACCCGCGGACTATGACGCCTTCTGGGACAAGACCCTCGCCGAGCAGCGGACCCACGCCGCCGCCCCCTCCTTCGAGGAGGTGGACGCGGGCTACACCCAGCTGGTCACGGAGGATGTCACGTTCGCCGGCTACGACGGCCAGCCGGTGAAGGGCTGGCTGCTCACCCCACGCCATCTTGCCGGCCCCCTGCCCACCGTCGTCACCTACATCGGCTACGGGGGCGGACGCGGACTGCTCGGCGAATGGACCGGACTGCCGAGCGCAGGATTCGCGCACTTCGTCATGGACCTCCGGGGCCAGGGCTCGGGCCACCGGACCGGCGACACCGCGGACGGCACCCTCAACGGGCCACACTTCGGTGGATTCATGACGCTCGGCGTTCAAGATCCCGAGACCTACTACTACCGCCGGCTGTTCGTGGACGCCGTGCACGCCGTCGAAGCCGCGCAGGCGCACCCCGCCGTCGACCCCTCCCGCGTGGTGATCTCCGGAGGCAGCCAGGGCGGGGGCATCACCCTCGCCGCAGCAGCCCTCGCGCAGCGCGTCATCGACACCCCGCCCGTCGGCGCCATCATCGATGTCCCGTTCCTCGCACACATGCGGCACGCCACGGAGATCGTCGACACGGCCCCGTACTCGGAGATCGCGAAGTATCTCGGCACCCGCCGGGACGCCGTCGACTCCGTCTTCCGTACACTCAGCTACTTCGACGGCGTGAACTTCGCGACGCGCAGCAGCATGCCGGCGATGTTCTCGGTCGGCCTGCTCGACGACGTATGCCCGCCGTCGTGCGTGTTCGCGGCCCACAACCACTACGCCGGCCCCAAGCGCATGAAGGTGTACCCGTACAACGGGCACGAGCAGGGCGGCGCCTTCCAGGACGTCGAGCACTTGGCCTTCATCCGGGAGCTCACGGGGGCCTGACCGCCGGGCGCCCGGCAGCACCCGCGTCCGGGCGTCCGATGGCGCCGCACCATGCCTGCCGACACCCGGAGGGCCTGGTACCCGGGCGCCCGACGGCGCCGCACCCGCGTACCTTTCCCCGGGGCCCGTACCCGGATGCCCGAGGTCACCGCGCCCGGAAGTCCCACCCTCGAGGGCGGGGGACGATCGCACCGTCACCCCTGCTCGTCGACGCGCAGGGATCGTTCCCTCCGGTGAGCCTCTCGCCCCTGACCCTGGCGCCCGATCCGGCGCCTTGCGACGTCCGCGCCGTCGGACCCGGCCTGTGCCCGATCCGGCGCCGTACGACGTCCGGCACCGACATGCTGCAGGAACAGGTCCGGCAGGACCGCGTGCCCGTCCGCACGCGATCCTGCCGGAGGTTCTGCCCGACGCCGTCAGTTCAGTGTGGCGAGGACCGCCGACCCCGCGTATCCGAGCTGGACCCGGGCGTCGTCCGACACAGTGCCCGGTTTCGTCTGCTCCAGCCGGTCGAGGAACTTCTGCAGGGCACGGGCCGCATTGCCGGACTGGTCCCGCTCCACGGCGCGCTGGGCCTGGTCGAGCGAAGCGCGCAGCTGCTGCGCGGCCGGGCCGGACACGCCGCCTCCTGCAACGGCCTGCTCCAGCTGTCGCTGCAGGGCGGGGAGCGCACCGGGCAGGAAGGCGTCCGGGACGGGCACGTCCGTGAAGTCGGTATCCGACGCCAGGTAGAAGCTGGTGTAGGCCGGCTGGTTGTAGGCCGTGTTCTGGCGGGCGATCTCCGCGCGGTACTGCGGATCGTGCATCAGGGTGTACAGCTTCCGGTCGGTCACCTCGGTGCTCATGAAGATCCGGATGGCGGAGCTGTCCGCCGTCCGGACGAGCAGCTCCTCGCGCCAGTCGCCGAGGACATCCGCAACGAGCGACGGGTTGCCCTTGGTGCCGTTGTTCGTCCGCGTGTCGGTCGCGGTGAGGAGGCGTCCGCGCCTCGCGTCGTCGATGGTGGTGGACTGGTTGGCCGTGCCGTTGACGAGCTGGGTGGTGCCATCGGCGGCCCACCGGATGCTCATGTTCGTGCCCGGGCCGCTGCCCGGAAGGAGCTGTCCCGACGCCGAACGGAGCCCCACGGCCCAGTTCTCGATACCGCGGACCGAGGGATCGATGTCACCGATCATGCCGCGGCCGGTGTCCTTGCCGGTGTAGCCGCCGAACAGGACCTCGCCGTTCGATGCGTCCCGCATGGCCCAGCCGTAGGGCGCACCCGTCGCACCCTCGTGCACGGAGAAGATCTCCTGGCCCGGGCGGTCGGGGTCGATGTCGGTGACGTGGATCGCGTCGCCGTGGCCCAGCTTCGCCTCCGTGCCGGGGGCGGCACTGCCGGCGGGGAGGGTGTCGAACGAGCTGTAGAGCAGCGAGCCGTCGTCGTCGATGGTGGCGCTGCCGTAGACGATCTCCTGCCGGCCGTCGCCGTCGACGTCCGCGGCACTCAGCGAGTGGAAGCCCTGCCCGGACAGCGCGCCGAACTCCTCGCTGCTGCCCCTGCCGCCGTGCGGGCCGTCGTTGAACGGGTTGGACATGGGCACGTGGCCCGAGTCGACGGCCCAGTCCTGGACGAGGTGCTCCCCGTCCCAGGTGTAGGCGACGACGTTGGCCCGCGTGTAGTAGCCCCGGGCGAAGACGGCCGACGGGTTCTCGCCGTCGAGATAGGCGACACCGGCCAGGAACCGGTCCACGCGATTGCCGGGCTCGATGCGCGCCATGGCGTAGTCCCCCCACAGCAGACCGTCGTCTCCCCGGCCCGGCTCGTAGGGGACGGTTTCGAGTTCGGCGCCGGTGGCTCCCTCGAACACGCTCAGGTATTCCGGGCCGTCGACGATGAAGCCCTCGAAGGCGCGGAGGTTGTTCCGCGCGCTCCGGGACGGGGCGTAGACGTCGATGAAGTAGTCCGCCATCGCGCGGGCATCGGCGTCGGACAGCGGGTAGTCGTAGCGCTGCGCGATCCCGAAGGCCTCCTCGAGCGTGGCGGGCCAGTTCCCTGCAGCGACCTCGGGGTGGTCCTGCCAGTCCCTGAACATCCCGACGACGTGCTCGTAGTACCCGGCGGCACTCAATCGGTAGTCGTCCGTATCCGTGTAGCCGGCGGCGAGGTCGGCCTCCGGCAACATCACGTAGCGCTCCGAGGTGATTGCACCGTCGGGTCCGTAGGTGGTCGTCTTCGTACCGGGCGCCGTCTTCAGCATCAGTTCGGACCGGCCGTCGCCGTCGAAGTCCGACACCATGAACTGCGTGTAGTGGGCGCCGGAACGGATGTTGACGCCGAGATCGATCCGGCTCAGCAGGCGCCCCTCCGCCGTGTAGGTGTCGATGTAGGTGTTGCCCGTGTAGCCGATCTGCGAGACGTCCTTCGAGTTCGAGGGATCCCACTTCACGAAGTACTCGTAGGCGCCGTCCCCGTCGACATCGCCGACGCTCATGTCGTTCGCCGCATAGGTGTAGGCCTCGCCCGTCGGCGTCACGCCGTCGGCCGGCCTGGTCAGCGGCAGGTCGGTGTACGCCTGCGTCCAGGGCGTGACCTCGGCACTCAGCTCCACCTCCACGCCGTTCACGACGGCGCCCACGCTGTACCGTGCAGCGGCGGCGGCCCCCTCCCCGGTCACGGCCGCATCGAGGTAGTTGGTGCTGTCCGTGACGGTGGCGACGGCTTCGCCGTTCCGGTAGACCGTGAAGTCCGTGCCCGTGAGGCCGTCCGACGTCGCGCCGGACACCTCGCCGGCCTTGAGCCGCCAGCTGAGGAACACGCCCTGCGGCGTCGCGGCGGCCACCAGCCCCCGGTCCAGGTACTCCAGGTGCACTCCCCCGATCGGAGCGGTGTTGCCGGCCCCCTGGCCCTGCGCCATGGCGGGGACGGCGAGACCGCTGAGGGTGAGGAGGGTGCCCGTGGCGAGGGCGACGCAGGTTGAGACCGCGGTTTTCTTGGCCGAACTCATCATTGAATCCTTTGATTGGAAAACGCTTTCCTTCATCAACCTAGGATTCGGGGCCGCCCACGTCAAGGCCCGGTGACGAAAAAGGGAGCAGCCGGAGCTGCTCCCTTTCCCGTCCGATCGCTGCGATCAGGCGTGATGGCCCGGCGCGTGCCGCGCGATGATCTCGCGTACCGACCCGTACAGCGGGTGATCCGGCTCGAGACCCGTGATCGACGTCGTCGCCTCCCCCGGCTCCTGGGCCGCCAGGATCTCGGCGAGTGCCGCGACCTCGGGATCGTCGGGCGCCGCGAAGGACAGCGCCGCCTGCATCGCCTCGAGCAGGGCGACGGGCTTCACCCCGGTTTCGGCCAGTTCGGCGGCCGGGCCGACGAACCGCTCGTGCCGGCTCAGCTTGCGCAGCGGTGCCCTGCCCACGCGCACCACCGTGTCCGGCAGGTGCTGGTTGGTGAAGCGGCGCAGGATCTTCTGCACGTAGGCCTCCTGCTCCGCGTCGTCGAACCCGTGCTTGGAGACCAGCAGCTGCTTCGTCTCCTCGAGCACGGCGCGGACCCGGGCAGCGATCTCCTCGTCGGCCATGGCGTCGGCGATCTTCTCTACACCGGCGGCGTAACCGAAGTAGGCCGCCGACGCGTGACCCGTGTTCACCGTGAAGAGCTTCCGCTCGATGTACGGCTCGAGGTCGTCGACATACGTCGCCCCGGGGATCTCGGGCGCGTTGCCCTTGAACGGGGTGCGGTCGATGACCCACTCGAAGAAGGTCTCCACGGTGACGTCCAGTCCCTGCCCGGCCGCCTGGTTCGGGACGATCCGGTCCACTGCCGTGTTGGCGAAGACCGCCTTCGAGGCGAGGTCCAGCGCGGCGCCGTCGTAGGTCTGCTCGACCTCACGGTGCAGGATGTCCGTCGCGTTGATGGCGTTCTCGCAGGCCATGACCTGCAGGGGTGCCAACCCGTCACCGCGCCGGGCGATCCCCCGCGCGATGACCGGAGCCAGGAACTTCAGGACATTCGGTCCCACGGCCGTGGTGACGATGTCCGCGCTTCCGATCTCCGCGACGACGTCCTCCTCCTGCGACCGTGAGTTGAGCGCCCGGTAGTTATCCACCGTCTTCACGGCCGGGTCCTCGCCGACCTCGTGGACGTCGTAGCTGGGCGTCGAAGCCAGCTGGTCGATCAGGGCGTCCGCGACGTCGGCGAAGACCACCTCGTACCCGGCCTCGTGGAGCAGGAGCCCCACGAAGCCGCGCCCGATGTTGCCCGCACCGAAATGTACTGCCTTCACTAAGCATTGACCTTTCCGAAGAGCGCGAGGACTTCGTCCACCGTGGTCGCCTCGTCGAGCTTGGCGACCTGGTCCTTGTCGGAGAACACCCGGGCGATCGCGGACAGGATGGACAGGTGCTCGTTGTTCACGCCTGCGACGCCGACCACGAACTTCACCTGCTTGCCGTTCCAGTCGATGCCTTCGGGGTAGCGGACGATCGAGACGGCCGAGCGCTTGATGAGGTCCTTCGCGGCGTTGGTGCCGTGCGGGATGGCCAGGAAGTTGCCCATGTAGGTGGGCACGGACTTCTCGCGCTCGTGCATCGCCGCCACGTAGCTCGAGTCGACCGCACCGCGGTCGACCAGCAGGCGGCCGGCCTCGTTGATGGCGTCCTCCTGGGTGGTCGCCCTGCCGTCGAGCACGACGCTCTGCTCGGCGAGGACGTCGTTGGCACCGGTGCCTGCGCCGTCGACGTCGGCCTCGGCTGCCACGGCGGCCGGCGTCGGGTTCTTGGGATCGACCCCGCCCTCGGCTGCCGCACTGGCACGGACCAGTTCCACGATCTCGTCGTAGCGCGGGCTGTTCATGAAGTTGTCGACGGAGACGTGCGTCGCACTCTGCGTCAGGGGCTCGGCGCGGGCGGCGAGGTCCTGGTGCGTCACGACGACGTCGTAGTCGTCCTTCAGGTTGGCGATGGCGAGGTTGACGACCTTGACGTCCGGGAAGCCGGCCGCCCTGATCTTGTTGCGGAGTACCGACGCGCCCATGGCGGAGGAGCCCATGCCGGCGTCGCAGGCGAACACGATGTTGCGGATCGGGCCCGTGGTCGCCGACGTGGAGCGGAAGGTGCCGGCGACGGAGCTCTTCTTGCCCTTCATGGTCTCCATCCGGGAGGCAGCACCCGCGAGGTCGCCGTCCGCCTGGTTCTTGCCCGTCTTGAGGATCACGGAGGCGACGAGGAAGGAGACGGCGGTGGCGAGGACGACGGCGAGGACGACGCCGAAGTAGCTGTCACGGGCGGTCTGGGCGATCACGGCGATGATGGATCCGGGAGCCGCCGGGGCCACGAGGCCCGCGTTGGTGATGCTGAGCGTCGCGATGCCCGTCATGCCGCCGGCGATCGCGGCCAGGATCAGCAGCGGGCGCATGAGCACGTAGGGGAAGTAGATCTCGTGGATGCCACCGACGAAGTGGATGATGGCTGCGCCGGGGGCGGAGGCCTTGGCAGCACCCTTGCCGAAGAACATGTACGCGAGCAGGATGCCGAGGCCCGGGCCCGGGTTCGCCTCGAGCAGGAACAGGATGGACTTGCCCTGCTCCAGGGACTGCTGGACACCGAGCGGCGTCAGCACCCCGTGGTTGATCGCGTTGTTGAGGAAGAGCACCTTGGCGGGCTCGATGAAGATGCTGGTCAGCGGGAGCAGCCCGTTGTTGACGAGGAACTGCACCACGTTGCCGGCGGCCGTGCTGAAGCCCTGCACCAGCGGTGCGACGCCGTAGAAGCCGAGCATCGCCAGCAACGCGCCCCAGATGCCTGCGGAGAAGTTGTTGACGAGCATCTCGAAGCCGGGCCGGATCTTGCCGTCCCAGATCGCGTCGATCCGCTTCATGGTCCAGCCACCGAGGGGGCCCATGATCATGGCGCCGATGAACATCGGGATGCCGGCCCCGACGATGACACCCATCGTCGCGATCGCGCCGACGACGCCGCCTCGGACGTCGTAGACCATCCGGCCACCCGTGTAGGCGATCAGGAGGGGCAGCAGGTACGTGATCATGGGGCCCACGAGCCCCGTATTGGCCACCCCGTCGGTCTCACCGAATCCGCCGAGCTGCGGTACGGGCAGCCACCCCTTCTCGATGAAGAGCGCCGTGATGAGTCCCCAGGCGATGAAGGCGCCGATGTTGGGCATGATCATCCCGGACAGGAACGTCCCGAATTTCTGCACGCGGACCCGGGCGCTGGTACCGGACCTCGCTTCTGTCTGAGTAGCCACATTCTTTCCTTACCGTCGTTCCGCAGCATTGCGGGGGGATGAATGCAGGTCGGGAAGCGTCAGCTTCCCGACCTGCTGGAGATGCGCTGGAGCCATTCGAGGAAGAGCTTGAGCTCCGAACTGGAGAGCTGGTCGGGGTGTGAGGACTGCAGTGCGGCGTTGAGCGCTATGGCGGCCACGACCACCGAGGGTGTCCCCTCCGTGTCCGTCGTCGGATCGCCCTCGGAATCCGTCGCCACCGCCGAGATCACGGCTTCCCGCGTCATCGCCGAGAGCTCGAGGTTGCGCTTCGCCGCCGGTTCCGCGATCAGCATGAGCGTGACGCCGATGTTGGCGGCGAGAACGCTGCGCGCGGCTTCGTGCGGTGTCACCACGAGGCGTGCCGCCGCGGCTGCCCGCACCAGGACCTCCTCGAGGAAGGCCTCTGCGCTGGCCACCATCGATGGCCGGCGCTCGGGCCGGATGTTGCCGAACATGACCAGGTACAGATGCGGATGGTCGAGGCCGAACTGCACGTGGTTGTCCCAGTGCATCCGGAGGTCCTCGACCGGCTGTCCCGACGTCGGGAGGTTCCTCTCGGCGTCGAGGTACTCGGAGAAGCCTTCGGCGACGACCGCGTCGAAGAGGCCCTCCTTGTCACCGAAGTGGTGGTAGAGGGTGGGTGCGGTGACGCGCGCAGCCTGGGTGATCTGCCGCGTCGAGACGGGTTCGCCGTTGGACTCCGCGAGCAGTGCCGCGGCGGCCCGGAGAAGCCTGGCCTTAGGCGTGGGTTCGCCTACTTTCTTCATGGCTGCTACCGTAGCACCTATAGCGCTGTTATATGAACTGGGTCACACGAACTTCCTGCCGAAGGCGTCACAATGGAGGAAGACGAACCAACCGGCAAGGAAGCGAGGACGTTCAATGGTGAATTTCGCAGGAGTCGGAGTCAGCCCGGGCCGCGTGATCGGTCCCGTACGCCACATGCCCTCCCCGGTCGGCGAACCGCCGGCAGGTGAACGCCATGAGACCCCCGACGCACCCGAGCAGGCGGTGGCCGCCCTCAAGGTCGCCTCCAAGGCGGTCCAGGAGGAGCTCAAACGGAGGGCCGAGATCGCCAAGGGCGACGCCCGGGCCGTCCTGCAGGCGACCTCCCTCATGGCCGCCGATCCCATGCTGCTGAAATCCGCCACGAAACTCATCAACAACGGCACCTCCCCCGCCCGTGCGGTCTGGGAGGCAGGCGCATCCGTCGCCGAGATGCTCCACAACCTCGGCGGCTACATGGCGGAGCGCACCGCGGACGTGCTCGACGTCCGTTCCCGCATCGTCGCCGAGCTGCGCGGACTCCCCGCACCCGGCATCCCGTCGTCGGACGTACCCTTCATCCTGGTCGCCGAGGATCTCGCGCCGGCCGACACCGCCACCCTGGACCCGGCGATGGTCCTCGCCCTCGTCACCTCCGGCGGCGGTCCGCAGTCGCACACGGCGATCATCGCCCGCTCCCTGGGGCTGCCCGCCGTCGTGGCCGCCACGGGCGTCGAGGCGATCGACAGCGGGGCCCTCGTGTTCGTGGACGGAGCCGCCGGGACCCTCACCCTCGACCCGGGGGACGAGGAGGAGGCGGCAGCCGAGGCCTACCGGGCCGCCGCGGCGGCGCTCACGGTATTCGACGGCGTCGGCATCACCGCGGACGGGCACGAGGTCCCCCTGCTGGCCAACGTGGGCGGAGCGAAGGACGCCGTCAAGGCCGCCGAGGCCGGAGCGCAGGGCGTGGGCCTGCTCCGGACGGAGTTCTGCTTCCTCGAACGTGACACGGAGCCCACGGCGGAGGAGCAGATCGAGGCCTACAAGGGTGTCTTCGACGCCTTCCCCGGCAGGAAGGTGGTGGTGCGCACGCTCGACGCCGGCGCCGACAAGCCGCTGCCCTTCCTCACCGACGCGTCCGAACCGAATCCGGCCCTCGGCGTCCGCGGCTACCGTACCGACCTGACCTCCCCCGGCGTCCTCGAACGCCAGCTCAAGGCCATCGCGGACGCCGCGTCGCAGGCCACTGCGGACGTGTGGGTCATGGCCCCGATGATCTCGACCGCCGAGGAGGCCGCCGACTTCGCGAAGCTGTGCAGCAACGCGGGCCTGCAGACCCCCGGCGTCATGGTGGAGGTCCCGTCCGCGGCACTGATGGCCGAGGCGATCCTCGGGGAGGTGTCCTTCGCGAGTCTCGGCACGAACGACCTCACGCAGTACACGATGGCGGCGGACCGTCAGCTGGGCTCCCTCGCCGCCCTGAACAACTCCTGGCAGCCGGCGGTCCTCCGCATGGTGCGGCTGACCGTCGAGGGCTCGGCAGCCGAGGGTTCCGCGAAGCCCGTGGGAGTGTGCGGTGAGGCGGCCGCGGACCCCGCACTCGCCGTCGTCCTGGTGGGCCTCGGGGTGTCGACCCTCTCGATGACGCCACGCGCGCTCGCCGGCGTCGGAGCCGTCCTCAACAGTGTCACGCTCGCCGAGGCGCAGCGCATCGCAGGCATCGCTGTGGCCGCACCCACCGCCGCGGAGGCCAAGGCGCGTGCCCGCGCCGAACTGCCCGCACTCGAGGCGCTCGGACTGTAGCGGGAGCGCCCGGCTCTCCCGGCCCGACGACGCCCCTGCCGGGCAGCCCCGGCGCGGTAGGGGCGGGGAACGGGAGTGCTCGCCCTGCCTAGGGCCGCGCGGCTTCGGCCGGTCCCCCGGCGTGCTCTGCTCCCGCGACTCCCGCTGCATCGACGAAGGCGGAGTCCGGCATCCGTCCGTCGGCGACGAGCAGGGACCAGCCCCAGTCGAACGTCTCGCCCGCGCCGAGGCGCAGTTCCGCGTGGAAGAACGGTGCGGCGCACAGCATGGGAGTGCCGGAGCTGCGGACGAACCACGGCGAGAGTCCGCCCGGGTTGCCCGGCGCCGGCACCATGAGCACCGATGCGGTGGCCGACCGGAGCCCCAGCCAGGCGCGTCTGCTGCCCATGGCGTCCTCCTCGCTGACGGACCCGGCGTCACCGGACGTCACGCGGAAGGACCCGGTCGGGGAGCCGGGACCACCCGATCCGACCGCAGCGCCGGCGACGATGTCGGCGCCGTCGAACGACGGTGCCAACCGGAGGAAGAAGCCCCCGTACCCCGCGTTCGGCCGACCGGCCGTCGTCGGGCTCCCGAACGCGACCACACCCGCGCTCGTGTTGATCCACCGGCTCCGCACCGAGGTGAGGACCCAGTCCGCACCGCCGGCGCGGACGGTCTCCGCATCCCACGTCCGCTCCTCGTGCAGGAACGCGCTCCCGTCCGCCGCGCACCACTCGAGCCGCTGCAGCACACCGGCGTCCGCGGGGGCGGTGGCGCCCCGCTGGGACCCGTTGTTCGGCAACTGCACATAGCCCTGCCCGTCGCTGTAGGTCGGTCCGCCCCAGAGATTGACCGGGTGCCGTTGGCCTGCGACCGCGATGGTGGACACCGCGATGCCGAGGCCCCAGTGCCAGGGGTGGTCCGCCGGCGCGTAGTCGCTGACGATGCCCCCGCCGGGCGTCGACACCGGATGGAGGAACGGGCGGGGTGAATGCTCGGCGGGCTCTCCCCCGCCGTCGTGCAGGACGCCGGCGAGCCGGCCGTCCGCGGTCCGGACCGGCGTCGGACCGGTCACGCCGCGGGTCCGTCCGGGCGGGCCTCCGGGCGGCCCTCGACGACCGGCGCCGTGAGGGCGCCGCGCACTGCGGGGTCGGCGAGGTCCGCCCTCGAGATCCAGCGGCCCTCGCGGACGGAGGCGTACATGGCGGTGACGATCTCCAGTGCGCGGGCCGGATGACCCACGATGCCGGGCATGCCGCGTCCGGCCAGCAGCGATCCGTAGATCTCGGCGAACAGGGCATCGTGCCCGCTCGGGACCTCCTGGTCGGGCAGTGCCCACGACGCCGCCGTCTGCTCGTCCACATGGGGTGCCGGTGTGATCCTCCAGTTCGCGTGCCCGTGGCCGTAGAGGTGCTCCAGCTCGATCGTCGCGTTCGCGGTGTCGATCCGCAGGAGGCTCGACTCCCGCGGCGCGAGGACCGTGGTCACCACGGAGGCGACGGCCCCCGACGCGAAGACGAGGGACGCGTGGGACAGGTCCTCCGTCTCGACGTCCCGACCGAGCCGCCACATCGTGGCGTGGACGGCGGACCACTCGCCCAGCAGGTAGGCCAGCAGGTCCACCTGGTGGCTGCCGTGGCTGAGCGTGGTGCCGCCTCCCTCGGTGGCCCAGGTACCGCGCCAGGGAACGGCGAAGTACTCGGCCGTGCGGTACCAGTTCGTCTGGCACAGCGCCGAGAGGGTCCGCCCGAAGGCACCCGAGTCCAGCAGCCCCTTCACGTGGGCCGCAGCCGTTCCCGAGCGCTGCTGGAAGACGACGGCGAGGCCGCGTCGGGCGGCGCGGCCGACCTCGACCATGGTGTCGAGCTGGGTGAGGCTCAGGGCTGCGGGCTTCTCGACCACCACGTGGGCTCCCGCCCCGAATCCTGCGGCCGTCTGTTCCGCATGACCGCCGGGCGGCGTGCAGATGTGCAGCACGTCGACGGGCACGTCCGCAAGCATGTCCTCGAGCGATGCGTGGCGCGAGTCCACGCCGTACGCCTCGGCGAAGGCCGCGAGGTGCTGCTCCGAGGGATCCGCGGCCGCGACCAGTTCCACGCCGGGCAGGAGGCGCAACGCCCGGGCATGGAGGTGGGCCACGCCGCCGGTTCCCAGGATGGCCGCCCTGAGTGGCGTGGCCGAGGAGGCGGTGGACGCGGCGGCTGGGCTCGGCAGGGGCACGGGGACCTCCATCATCGGCAGGGTTGCGGTCTTCGGAACCCTAACAGAGAAAGCGCTTACCCAATCGGGGTGGCGGACGTCGCCGCCCGCCGGAGCCGTGCAAGAATGAGCCTTTCCGCAGTTCGCAGGGCGCGGCCCGAGGCTACTGCCCCCATCATCAGGAGTGCACGCGATGTCTGCACCGGCAAGCAAGAGTCCCGCGACACTGCACGACGTCGCCCGGGAGGCGGGCGTCTCCCTCGCGACGGCGTCACGGTCCCTGAACGGCAGCGCGCGCAAGGTGAACGAGGCCTACCGGCAGCGCGTGGTGGAGGCGGCCCAGCGGCTCGGCTACACCACCAATCTCTTCGCGCAGGCCGTGGCCAAGGGCAGCACCACCACGGTGGCCCTGCTCGTGGCCGACATCGCGGACCCGTACTTCTCCAGTATCGCGGCCGGCGTGATCGATGCGGCGAGCGAGGAGGGGCTCGTGGTGACGATCGCCGTCACGGGCCGCAACGCCCAGCGTGAACTCGACACGGTCCGGGCCCTGCGCGGGCAGCGTCCCCGCGTTCTGATCCTGGCGGGCTCCCGGACCACCGGGTCCGCCTTCGAGGAGCACCTGCGGGCGGAGCTCTCCTCCTTCGAGGACACGGGCGGGAAGGTCGCCTTCATCAGCCAGGACGCAGCGCCGTTCGCGACCGTCCTGCTGGACAACCGCGGAGGCGCGCACGACCTCGCCGTCTCCCTGGCGGGGCTCGGCTACCGCGACTTCGCCGTCATCGCCGGACCCTCCGAGATCAGGACCTCCGAGGAACGCCTGGACGGCTTCACGGCGGGACTCGCGGAGCACGGCATCTCCCTTCCCCCCGAGCGCGTCGTCCACGCCGACTTCACGCGCGACGGCGGCTACCGCGGCACGCAGGAGCTGCTGGCATCGGGAGCGCACATGGACCTGGTGTTCGCCGCGAACGACGTCATGGCCGTGGGCGTCGTCTCCGCGCTGCGTGACGCCGGGATCGCCCCGGGTGAGGGGATCGGCGTGGCGGGCTACGACGACATCCCGACGGTCCGGGACATCACGCCCGCCCTGACCACCGTGCGCATCCCCCTCGAGGACGTCGGACGGCGCGCCCTCCAGCTCGCCACGGGGTCGGCGTACGACGGCGGCGCCGACAGCGGCGCCGGCCCGACCCCCATCACCACGGAGACGATCATCCGGGGCAGTACACCGCGTCGCTAGCACCGGACCTCACAGGGGCAGGATCGGCCCCGGGTCGGCGTTCCGGGCGGCGAGCTTCGCGACATCGTCCACCGGCAGTTCGGCGACCTCGGCGACGACCTCGATGTCCTCGCCGTGGCTGAGCGCCTCGGTCACGGCTTCCTTCAGGACCAGTTCGGCGCGGTCGAGCTCGAACTCGACGTCCTCCTTGTCAGCTGCTGCGACGCGGATCTTCTGCAGGTCATCGTTCGTCATGGCGTTGCGGGTCCCTCACTTCCTGGCTCGACGGCATCGACGGCGGCACACGCGCTCCGGAGGGCCTCCGGAGGATCGTCCGGACTACGGTGCCGGGTGACATCGTCGCGATCATCCTAACCAGACACCGGTCTGCAGGACATGGAGGGCGGGCGACGAGTACCGTGCACCGCGGGTGGACCGGCACCGGACCGGGCCGGGCCGTCTCCCCGGCCTCCCTGCAGGATGTCCGGTCCAACAACCCCTGTGTTCCGGCACCCGATCCGCTCGCGCCCGGCTAGGATGGGGGCAGCGGATCGGCGGCAACGTGCGATCGTGGTCTAGCAGAAGGCCCGTGGCGCCGGAATCACATCCGGCATGACGTCCGAGGCTACTGATGGACCTATTTCCCCCCTCCAACGAGTTGGGCGCGACGCTCGGTCGCATCCGCGGGCTGCTCCTCACGCAGGAGACGGCGCAGCACGCCGTGGATCTCCTCGCCGAGGTCGCACAGGAGACGACACCCAATGCGTCGGGCGCGGGCGTCTCGCTCATCCACGAGTCGCAGCGCACCAGCGTGGGTGCGACGGACGCACTCGTCCGCACCGCGGACGACCTCCAGTACACCCTGTCCGAGGGTCCGTGCCTGACGGCGTGGTCCACGCGGATGCCGGTGACGATCGAGGACACGGCCGCGGACACGCGGTTCCCGCGGTGGAGTGCGGCGGCGGCGGAGGCGGGCGTGCGGTCCTGCTTCAGCGTCCCCCTCCTGAGGGGCCACGACTCCCTGGGCGCCATGAAGGTGTACTCGACCCTCCCCGCCGCCTTCGACGACGCCGACCGCGCGCGCCTCACGAACCTGTCGATCGCCGCCTCCGCCCTGCTCGGCCACGTGCAGACCTCGGAGACGTCGACCCGGATCAGCAGCGAACTGCGGGAGTCCCTGCGCTCGCGCGATCTGGTCGGGATCGCGAAAGGGGTCCTGATGGCACGTGAAGGTCTCACGGAGGCCGAGGCGCTCGCAGCACTGACCGCGCGCGCCCGCAGCACGGGGGTCCCGTTCCGGCAGCTCACCGCCGACATCGTGAACGGCCACGGGGACGCCGGGACCAGGGATGCGTTCCGATGACGTTCCCCTACTCCGAGGAACAGCGGGCGCTGATCAACGCGGCCGTCGTCGAGTCCGGCTTCTCGGCGGGCGAGGTGTGGCTCCACTACTTCTCGATGAGCGGCGAGGTCGACGAGTACGAGGTGGAGGCGTACCTGGTGGGCCTGATGCCGATGCCCGCCCTCGACTGCGACCTGCTCGCCCTCGCCGTGAACGAGCTCATTGACGGACTGCCGCCGAGGAGGCGCGCACCGTTCAGCGATGAGCTCGCCCGGGCGCACGCCGGAGCCGGGGACGCCCGATCGGGGTGACTGTCGGACCTGCGGCATACCCTCGTCGCATGGCAGAACGACCGGGGTGGCACGGCATCCCACCCAGCGCTGACAGGTACGTCCCACCGCTCCAGCTCGACGCTCCTCCGGGCGGCATCACGGAGCCCGTGCGATCGCCCGCACTGTGGGTGGACCTCGACTACCCCGACGGCTCCCGCCGCACCCGGAAGGGGTTCGCCATGGCCTGGACGGACACGGCCGTCCGGGCCCAGTGGATCGAGTACTCCCGGGCGCGGGAAGCGTGGGTCGACGCCGCACGCTGCCGGCGTCGGGACCTGACGACCCAGGCGGCGTAACCGCCGGGGAGCCTCGCTCCCGGGCTTCCCACCGGGGCCCTCGTAGAGTGGGCGCATGGACAAGCCCACCCCGTGCATCGCGGTGCACGCAGGCGCGCGTGGCTAGGGCCGCCGGCTGGCACGGCCTCCCGCCGACCACGCATCGGTTCGTCGCTCCGCTCCAGCTCGAGGCGCCCACCGGGGGCATCACCGAATCCGCCTCCCCCGCACCGGCGCTCTGGGTGGATCTCGAGTATCCCGGCGGCGTCCGGCAGACCGTCCGGGGTTTCGCCATGGCATGGACCGCCTCGGCGGTCCTCGCCCAGTGGGTCGAATTCTCCATCGCCCGCGAGGCGTGGGTGCGCCCGGACCAGTGCACGCGGCGCGAGATCCCGCGCCGTCCGGGTCCGGACGACTGACCGTCCGTCTGCCCTTATTGTCACGCCCTCCTTCTTCCCCTACACTCTGGGTAAGCGCTTTCCAGAACGGCGTAACCCCCCCGGAACCAAGGAGTATCGATGTCGACGAGGACAATTGGGATCATCATGAACGGCGTCTCCGGACGCATGGGATACCGCCAGCACCTGGTCCGTTCCATTCTCGCGATCCGCGACCAGGGCGGTGTCCTCCTCTCCGACGGCACCAAAGTCCAGGTCGAACCGATCCTCGTCGGTCGGAACGAGGCCAAGCTCGCCGAACTCGCTGCGAAGCACGGCATCGAGCACTACTCCACCGACCTCGACAGCGTCCTCGCGGACCCGACCTGGGAGATCTACGCCGATTTCCTCGTCACCAAGGCACGCTCCGCAGCGATCCGGAAGGCGATCGCGGCGGGCAAGGCCATCTACACCGAGAAGCCGACCGCCGAGACCGCGGAGGACGCCCTCGAGCTCGCCAATCTGGCCGAGGCCGCCGGCATCAAGAACGGCGTGGTGCACGACAAGCTGTACCTGCCCGGCATGCAGAAGCTCAAGCGGCTCGTGGACTCCGGTTTCTTCGGCCGCATCCTCTCCGTCCGCGGCGAGTTCGGCTACTGGGTCTTCGAGGGCGACTGGCAGGATGCGCAGCGCCCCAGCTGGAACTACCGGGCGGAGGACGGTGGCGGGATCGTCGTCGACATGTTCCCGCACTGGAGCTACGTCCTGGAGAACCTCTTCGGGAAGGTCGAGTCCGTCTACGCCCGCGCCGTCACGCACATCGACGAGCGCGTCGACGAGCAGGGCCGCCCCTACCGCGCGACGGCCGACGACGCCGCCTACGCGGTGTTCGAGCTGGAGGGCGGCATCGTCGCCCAGCTCAACTCCAGCTGGACCGTGCGCGTGAACCGCGACGAGCTCGTGCAGTTCCAGGTGGACGGCACGCACGGCTCGGCCGTCGTCGGGCTGTTCGGCTGCAAGATCCAGCCGCGCAACGCCACCCCGAAGCCGGTCTGGAACCCCGACCTCGAGGAAACCCACGACTACGACGCCGACTGGATCGACGTGCCCACCAACGAGGTGGTCGAGAACGGCTTCAAGACGCAGTGGGAGGAGTTCCTGCGGCACGTGCTGGAGGACGGCCCGCACCCGTACGACTTCCTCGCCGGCGCGCGGGGCATGTACCTCGCGGAGCAGGGGCTGGAGAGCTCACGCACCGGACGCCGCCTCGACCTAGAGGACGTGCGCACCACGGCACTCCCCCTCGAGGAAGCGGTCACGTCGGCATGATCACGCTCGTCGATGCGGCCGGGGCCACCTCCGCCGTCGAACTGAATCCGGCGCCGGCATTCTCGAAGCCCTCGGCGCCCCTGCGCAGCCGCACGGTGTACGCCGCGGCGCACGTGGTCCCCCGGACCACGGGGGAGAACGTCCCCGGCTCACCGGCGGATCTCGACTGGGATGCGACCCTCGCGTTCCGGCACCACCTGTGGTCGTGGGGCCTGGGTGTGGCCGATGCCATGGACACCGCACAGCGCAACATGGGGCTCGACGCCGCTGCGACGCGCGAGCTGATCGCGCGCAGCGCCGCGGAGGCCCGCTCGGTGAACGGCGCACTGGTGGTCGGGGTGAACACCGACCACGTCGACGACGCCGTCATCGGGCTCGAGGCGGTCATCGACGCCTACAAGGAACAGCTCCACCTCACCGAGGACGCCGGCGCCTCCGTCGTCCTCATGGCGAGCCGCCACCTCGCACGTGCCGCCCGCACCGCCGAGGACTACGAGAGGGTGTACTCGGAGGTTCTGGCCGCCGCCGGCGCCCCCGTGATCCTGCACTGGCTCGGCAGCGCCTTCGACCCGGAGCTCGGCAGCTACTTCGGCTCCCCGGACACGGACGCGGCGTCGTCGACCCTCCTCAAGATCATCGCCAACGCGCCCGACAAGGTGGCCGGCGTGAAGATGAGCCTGCTGAACGCGGACTCCGAACGGGCGGTCCGGTCGCAGCTCAACGCACCGGCCCGCATGTTCACCGGGGACGACTTCAACTACGTCTCGCTCATCGGCGGGGACGCCTCGGGCTACTCCGATGCCCTCCTCGGCGCCTTCGCGGCCCTCGGCCCCCATGCCTCGGCAGCGGTCCAGGCACTCGACGCCGACGACCGCGCGGCCTACGAGCGGATCCTCGGACCCACCGAAGCGCTGTCACGCCAGATCTTCTCGGCGCCCACGTTCTACTACAAGACGGGCGTGGCCTTCCTCAGCTGGCTCAACGGACACCAGGCCGGCTTCGGCATGGTCGGTGGCCTGCAGGCCGCGCGGAGCCTGCCGCACCTGTCGGAGATCGTCCGTCTCGCCAACGCGTGCGGGGCCCTCGAGCAGCCGGAGCTCGCCCGGGAACGCTGGCACGCCCTGCTGGCCGTGAACGGGGTGGCAGCATGAGCACGCCGAACGGGCGCCTGTCCATCAACCAGGCCACCATCAAGTACGCCCCGCTCGCCGACGCCCTCCGGGTGACCGCCGACGCCGGGATCACCAGTATCGGACTGTGGCGCGACTCCGTGCAGGCCGCGTCACTGCCGGAGGCCGGGCGGCTGCTCGCGGACTCCGGGCTGCGCTTCTCCAGCCTGTGCCGGGGCGGGTTCTTCACCGTGCCGGAGGGCCGCGCACGCCGTGCGGCCATGGACGACAACCGGCGGGCCATCGAGGAGGCCGCGCACCTCGCGGCCTCGGGTGCTCCCGGCTCCGTGGCGGTCCTCGTCATGGTCGCCGGCGGGATCCCCCAGGGATCGCGGGACCTCGCGGGTGCCCGCGCCATGGTGCAGGACGCCCTCGCCGAACTGGTGCCCGATGCCGAGGCGGCGGGAGTGACGCTCGCCCTGGAGCCGCTCCATCCCATGTACGCCTCGGACCGCGCCGTCATCTCGACCCTCAAGCAGGCCCTCGACCTGTCCGCGCCCTTCTCCCCCGCGGCCGTCGGCGTCGTGGTCGACACCTTCCACGTCTGGTGGGATCCCGAGCTGTTCCCGCAGATCGAACGGGCAGGCGCCGAAGGCCGGATCGCGAGCTACCAGGTGTGCGACTGGACGACGCCGCTCGCGGCGGACGTCCTGCTCTCGCGCCACTACCCCGGGGACGGCGTCATCGATTTCGCCGCCATCACCCGGGCGGTGCAGGCCGCGGGATACGCCGGCGACATCGAGGTGGAGCTCTTCAACCAGGACATCTGGGACACTCCCCCGGCCGAGGCCGTCGCGCGCACGGTCGAGGGCTACGAGGCCCACGTCGCAGCACACCTGGGGCACCTGAGCGGGGACCTCCGCCGGTAGCATCGGGCCATGGAATCTACCGAGGTCGTCCGACGCTACTGGTCGTCGGTATGGAGCAGGGACTGGAACGCCGTGGGTGAGGCCCTCGCGGAGGACGTGGAGGTGTTCTGGCCCGTCACGCGCGAGGTCATCCGCGGCCGGGACAACATGGTGGCCGTGAACTCCGAGCATCCGAACGGATGGAGCATCGACGTCCTCAACGTCTACGATGCCGGCGAGGTCGTGGTGTCGGAGGTCCAGGTGCCGCAGGAGGACGTCGGGATCTTCCGGGTCGTGTCGATCTGGACCGTGGCCGACGGCGTCATCGCCTCCGGCCGTGAGTACTGGACGCTGTACGGCGGCGAGGAGGGCAGGGACTGGCGCCGCAAGTACGCGAGCGTCGGCGACCTGCCCTCCTGAGGAGCGCGGCGTCGGTTCCGGGAAGCCGCCGGGACGCCTCAGCACGATCGGTACTGGCAATAGTCCCGCGCGCACCATATGCTAAGCATGCTGATGATTTGGTCAGTGACCGCACCCACCCCAGACAAGGGAGGCATGATGAGCACGAAGGTCGAAGAAACCGTTGTAGTGAATCTTCCAGTGACGACCGTGTACAACCAGTGGACGCAGTTCGAGGAATTCCCGCACTTCATGGGCGGCATCAAGCAGATCACCCAACTCAGCGACGACCGCCTCGAGTGGGTCGCCGAGATCGGCGGCATCCGCCGTCAGTGGGAGGCGAGGGTCCTCGAGCAGGTACCCGACCGCAAGGTGTCCTGGGCTGCCACGGAGGGCGCGACCAATGCCGGCACCGTGTCCTTCGAGGATCTCGGCGGCACCACGCGCGTGAACCTCGTCCTGGAGTACGAGCCCGAGGGACTCGTCGAGAAGGTCGGCGACAAGCTCAATGTCGTGGAGAACCAGGCCAAGGCCGATCTGCACCGGTTCAAGGAATTCATCGAGTCGGAGAGCTACGCCACCGGCGCCTGGCGCGGGACCGTGGCCGGACAGCCCGGGACCCCCACGGTGGAGGACGCCGAGCAGTCGCGCGGTGACAGCGGCAAGGCCGGCGTGTCCGGCAAGGTCGCAGCCGGGGTCGGCGTCGCGGCAGCGGCCGCGGTGGCCGGTGTGGCCGCGGCGGCGGCCAGCAAGAAGGACGAGGACGTGGACACGGTGGAAGCCGTCGACACGGTGGACGTGGGCACGGTGCCCGTCGTCGATGCCGCGCCTGTCCCCGAGACCACGCCGATCGTGGACGAGGTGGACGTCGTCGACGTCGATCCCGTGCCGGCCGTGGACGGCGTCCCGGGAACGGGCATCCCGTCCGAGACCCAGGGGTTCGGGGACGAGACCGTCGACGGCGACGCGGGCCGTCGCGGCACGCTCTAGACCCTGATGTCCTGATGGACCGGATCCCTGCGGGGGTCCGGTCCATCGTCGTCCCGGCCGCCGTCCGCCGGCTCGTCCGGCTTCCGGAGGGACGCAGCGGACGGGCCGGGGACCTTGACACCTCCCCGGACCCGGGTGGTCGAATGGCTGCAGAGCTTGGCGACGGTCAAGCAGCCGGCGGCCGCCAAGCTCCCGGAAGGGCAGCCCTGCAGTGCACCCGGCCGACCCCCGGCGGGACCGGCGGACAGGCCGGGGCCGCGTACGCGGCGAGTCTTAGGATCCGCCGTCCTGGCCGGCCGCGAGGGCGATCTGCGTGACGGGCAGGGAGGGGTTCGTCCCGAAGGCGGTTCCGCTCGGTCGGCCCCCGTTCATCACGATCCGGGCCCCGAGCGCCGCGACCATGGCGCCGTTGTCGGTGCACAGCGACGGCGCCGGGACGGTCAGGGTGATGCCTGCGGCGGCACACCGCTCGCCGGTCAGTTCGCGCAGCCGCCGGTTCGCCGCCACGCCGCCTCCGAGCAGCAGGTTCGTGATCCCGTGCTCACGGCACGCGAGCACGGCCTTGGAGGTGATGATGTCCACCACCGCCTCCTGGAAGGACGCGGCGATGTCCGCCACGGGCACCTCCAGCCCCGCCGCCTCGTACTGTTCCACAGTGCGGGCGACGGCCGTCTTCAGCCCGCTGAAGGACCAGTCGTAGCGATGCGGGCCGGGCTGCTCCGCCGTCCCCATGTACTTCGGCTGCGAGAGGCCACGCGGGAAGCGGATCGCCGCCGGATTCCCCTCCCCCGCCAACCGGTCGATCACGGGCCCCCCCGGATACCCGAGGCCGAGGATGCGCGCCGTCTTGTCGTACGCCTCGCCGGCGGCGTCGTCGATCGTGGACCCCAGGAGCTCGACGTCGCTCGTGATGTCCCCGATCCGCAGGATCTCCGTGTGGCCACCGGACACGAGGAGTGCGCCGAGGTCCGGAGGAAGCCCGTCGGCGAACGTCCCTCCGAGCATCCCGACGCCGACGTGCGCGACGAGGTGGTTGATGGCGTAGAGGGGTTTCCCGGTGGCGACGGCGAGCGCCTTGGCGGCGGACACCCCGACCATGAGGGCGCCCGAGAGGCCCGGACCGGCGGTGACGGCGATGGCGTCGATCTCGTCGAGGGAGACACCGGCGTCGTCGAGCGCCGTCCTGAGGGTGGGCACGAAGGCCTCGAGGTGCGCGCGCGAGGCGATCTCGGGGATGACGCCGCCGAAGCGCACGTGCTCGTCCATCGAGGAGGACACGGTGTTGGTCAGCAGCTGCGTGCCGCGGACGATCCCGACGCCGGTCTCGTCGCACGAGGACTCGATGCCGAGCACCAGGGGTTCGCGTGTCATGGCGTGCCTCCGTCCGCGGTGAGGACGAGCCGCATGACCCAGGCGTCCACGCCGTCGCGGTAGTACCTCTTCCTCGTGTGGATCTTCACGAAGCCGAAGCGCGTGTACAGCTCCTGGGCGCGCGGGTTGTCGGCCCGCACCTCCAGCATCACGGTGTCCGCGCCGCGGCGCCCCGCCTCGTCGAGCAGTTCGGTGAGCATGGCGCGTCCGATGCCCTGGCCCTCGAAGCGTGGCAGCACGCCGATGGTCTGGATGTCCGCCGTCGTGTCGATGACCATGACGCCCGCATACCCCACGGCCTCGCCGTCGACCTCGGCCACGATGTAGCGCCGCGTGTCCGGCTGGAAGAACTCGGTGTAGAACATCTCGAGCGGCCAGGCGTCGGTGGGGAACAGCTCGTTCTCGAGGCGGCCGATGGTCTCGATGTCCTCGAAGGCGAGACTGCGCAGGCTGAAGCTCATGCCGTCGCCCGTTTCCGCGGGCCCGGTACCTTCGCGTCGGACTCCCGCAGGTACAGCGGGGCGGTGTCCCGCAGCGGTTCGCCCGAGAGGAGGCGCTGCCGGGCCACGCGGCCGAGCGAGGCGGCGTCGGGGTCCGACGCCGTGAAGTCCGGCAGGCCGTCGAGGTCGTCCGGGTAGAGGCCCGCGGCACGGCCCGCGAGGGGCATGCCCTTCGGCAGGCTCGCGGCGGTGCCGACGTGCGGGCCGTCGAGGAGCAGGGGCAGGAGGCCTTCCTCCGCCGGTGCGCGGTACGCGGCCCAGTACACCTCACCGCGGCGCGCGTCCGTGCCCACGAGGAAGGCGCTCCTGGCGGGGACGGCACCGCTCGCCGCGGCGTCGAAGGCGATCGCGTCGAGGCTGAGGACGCCGAGCAGCGGCACGTCCCAGACGAAGCCGAGGGTGCGTGCGGTGACGAGGCCGGCCCGCAGCCCCGTGAAGGGCCCCGGGCCCACGCCGGCGACGATGCCGTCCAGGTCGGAGCCGGCCACTGCGGCATCGGTGAGGATCCGCTGCACCGCGGGGGCGAGGACCTCGGCGTGGGAGCGCGTGTCGGCGCTGCCGAACCGGCCGACGACGACGTCGTCCCGCAGGAGCGCGACCGTCGCGGCAGCGGAGGTGTCGAGGGCGAGGAGAAGCACCAGTCCAGCCTAGTCGAGGACGATCGCCGGCGGCCCTGCATGCCAGCGCGGGCCGAAGCCCGAGAGGGTGACGATGCGCACCTCGTCCTCGCCGTCGTCGTCGAACGCGGTGGTCAGGCCGCCGGCAGCGGCTCCGGGCAGCGCCCCGCCGCGCGGCCGGAGGATCCCGACGTGCAGCCTGCTGTCGCTCAGGTGCTCCACCCGGCCCGCTCCCCACTCGATGACCGTGACGTTGGCGGCCAGCGTGGCCTCGAGGTCGAGGTCGTCGACGGCGGCGGCACTCTCGAGGCGGTACGCGTCGACGTGGATGAGGCCCGGCCCCCCACCGGCCGAGGGATGCTGGCGGACGAGCACGAAGGTCGGCGAGATGATGCGGTCCTCGACCGCGAGGCCGCGGCCGAGTCCCTGGGTGAACGTCGTCTTGCCGGCGCCCAGTTCACCGGACAGGACCAGCAGGTCCCCGGACCGGAGCTGCGGTGCGAGGCCGGCGGCGAGGGCCTGCAGCTCGGCCGCCGAGCCGACGTCGTAGGATGCGGTCCACTCAGGCGCCGTCGTCATCGCCCGCCTCCTGCCGTCCGTCCACGTAGACCCGGTCCACGCGGTCGCTGATCCGGGTGACCACCTCGTAGTTGATGGTCTGGGCGGCGGCGGCCCAGTCCTCGACCGGCGGCGAGCCGGCACCGCCGAAGAGCACGGCGCGTCTGCCGAGGGGGCTGTCCGGGGTGTCGACCAGTCCGGTGGTCCCGAAGTCGATGACGAGCTGGTCCATGGCGATCCGGCCGACCACCGGGTAGATGCGGGAGCCGACGAGGACCGGGGCACCCGTGGCGATGCGGGGGACGCCGTCGCCGTAGCCGACGGGGATGAGCCCGAGCGTGGTGGGCTTCTGCGTGCGGTAGGCGTACCCGTAGGAGACCCCCTGGCCCGCGGGCACCTCCTTGCAGTTCGAGACGGTGGTGCTGAGGGTCATGACGGGCCGGAGGCCCAGTTCGGCGGAGCCCTGGTCGGAGAAGGGCGAGAGCCCGTAGATGCCGAGGCCCACCCGCACGAGGTCGAAGTGGCAGTCGGGCCGCGAGAACGTGGCGGGCGTGTTCGCGAGGTGCCGCACCTCGACGTCGATCCCGGCGTTCTCCGCCGCGGCGACGGCCTCGCGGAACGCCTGCACCTGCAGGTCCGTCTCGGGCCGTGCCGGCTCGTCGGCGACGGCGAGGTGGGAGAAGACCCCGACCACCCGGATCAGCCCCTCCTCCTGATAGGACACGGCCCGGCTGAGCAGGGCGTCCCACTGCTCCGGCGGGCAGCCGTTGCGGCCGAGGCCCGTGTCGATCTTGAGGTGCACGATCGCGGGTCGTTCCAGTTCGCGGGCGGCCGCGACGACATGCTCGAGTTCCCACCCGGAGATGCCGAGGTCCAGGCCGTGTTCGACGCCGGAGGTGAAGTCGGTACCCGAGGTGTGCAGCCAGGCGAGGATGGGGGCCTCGATGCCGGCCTTCCGCAGGGCGACGCCCTCGCTGACGTGTGCGACGCCGAGCCAGGCGGCGCCCGCCTCCAGGGCGGCCCGGGCGACCGGGAGGGCGCCGTGCCCGTAGGCGTTGGCCTTCACGACGGCCATCACCCGGGCGGGGTGGGCGACGTCGCGCACGTGCCGGATGTTGTGCCGCAGGGCGTCGAGGTCGATCTCTGCAACACGTTCGGTGGAAGTCACCCGCCCTATTCTGCCAGCTTGCACGGCAGCGCTCCGGGTTGATCGGCCGGGACGGAGGGTGAACAATCGAAGGCGTGTTCGATCCTCCGCCCGCCGCCACCGTGTGCATCCTCCCGGACGCTGCGGGGCAGGCCTGCGGCAGGGCTACCGGCGGTGCCCCTTTCCCGCTCTGCCCGGCGCACGTCGCGTCGGTCGCCGACTGGTCGGAGGCCCACTGGGGGACGACCGACCTCCTGCCGTCACCCTGCCGGGCGTGCGGCTCCCGGATCGGCGTGCGGTATCCCTCGGGCTGGGCGTGCGCGGCCTGTGAATGGCGGGTCGGCGACGTCCTCGACGACGGCCTGCCGCCCCCGCGCGTCGACGTCGTCTACTACCTCCGGTTCCGGGACCGCATCAAGATCGGGACGACGGCGAACCCGCGCCAGCGCCTCGCACGCATCTGGCACGACGAGGTCCTGGCGTTCGAACGCGGCGACCGGCTCGTCGAGCGGCGCCGGCACGAGCAGTTCGCCGCCCTGCGCCTCGACCGCTCGGAGTGGTTCACGGCGGCACCCGACCTCGAGGAGCACGTCGGGCGGCTCGCGGCGGGCGTCGTCGACCCGTGGGCCCTGTACGCACGCTGGCTCGGCGAGGCCGCGGCCCTGCAGGGCTGACCGGCCCGGGACCCGGCGTCGTCCGGCTCAGCGGCGTCCCGGCTCAGCTCGGACAGGTCTCAGCGCGAACAGGTGTCGCCCCGGCCGTCCGCCGGCTCACCGCCCCGATCTTCACCCTGGCCCGGAACGGCCGGACGGCCCGGCGGCGAGGCGTCGGACTGGCGGGCCATGGTCGCCGTCGCCCGGCGCAGGGCCTCCGTCGGGACGTCGGACACCAGGTCCTCGAGGAAGGCGTACCGGCGCAGCCACTGGCGCCGCACGCCGTCGCGCCCGGCATTGACCCGATGCCACCAGTCGGCGATGTCCCCCCACCCCGGCGCCGCCAGGGAACCCCCGACGTGCTGGACCGAGAGCGACGCGCAGAGGTTCGCGAAGCGGAGGCGTTCCGCGAGCGGGAAGCCCGCGAGATCGCCCATGACGAAGGCCGCCCCGAAGCAGTCGCCAGCACCCGTCGGGTCGTATGCGGACACGGGGAGCGCCGGCACCCACTCCTCCTCCCCCGTCTCCGAATCGATCGCCATCGCCCCTTGCTGGCCGACCGTCACGACGGCCACGGGCACGCGGTCCGCGAGCGCGTACAGGGCGGCCCACGGGTCGTCGGTCCGGGTGTAGGCCATCGCCTCGGCGGCGTTGGGCATGAACGCATGGAAATGCTCGAGCGAGGCCAGCGTCTCGGGCGCCCACTCCCCGGCCGCGTCCCAGCCGACGTCGCCGAACAGCTTGGTGCCGGCGGCGGCGGCCGCGCCGGCCCAGGGCTCCACCTCCCGCCCGAGGCTGACGATGGCGGCACGGCAGGACGGCGGCGTCCCGATCAGTTCGGTGGCGCTCAGCGGGGAGGGGTGCCCGTGCGTGATCATCGAGCGGTCCTGATGCACGGAGAGGGACACTGTGACCGGCGAATGCCAGCGCCCGAACACGCGCGACCGGGAGAGGTCGACGTGCTCCTGGTCCTGCAGCACGTCCCAGTTGAACTGGCCGTAGCCGTCGTCCCCGAAGGCTGCCGCGAGGGTGGTGCGCAGGCCCAGTCGGCTCGCGGCGATGGCCTGGTTGGCGATTCCGCCCGGCCCCGACCCCATGCCCTCGGTCCACACCTCCGTGCCGGGGGACGGCAACTGCTCGAGGCCCGTGAAGATGATGTCGAAGAACACCTGTCCGGCGAGCAGGAGGTCGAATTCGGGTCCGTCGGGGCTGCGCGTGGCCGCCAGCGGATCGAAACGGTGCTGTTGGAGCATGTACGGCAGAATACTTCCCAGGAGCCGGTCGCGGGGCGACCCGCAGCCCGAAAGCCCTGTTTCGAGCCCCGGTAGCAGCAGCCCGGCGACACCCACGACGAAAGCAGGACGAACCTTGGCCCAGACGGTCGGAACCGGTGCGCGCCTCGTGATCGTGGGCGGCGGAGGGTTCCGTGTGCCGCTGGTGTACCGCGCGCTCGCGGAGGGCCCGTTCGCCGGGCTCGTGTCCGACGTCGTGCTGCTCGACGCCGAACCGGAGCGCGCGCGGGCCATCGCACGGGTGCTCGGGGGCCTGCCGCACACGGGTGGTGTTCCCCGGCCGTCGGTGCGCGTCGCGGACCGCCTCGAGGACGCGCTGCCGGGCGCCGACGTCGTCTTCGCCGCGGTGCGCAGCGGAGGGACCGAGGGGCGCATCCTCGACGAGCGGGTGGCCCTGGCCGCGGGGCTCCTCGGGCAGGAGACCGTCGGCGCCGGCGGGATCTCCTACGCCCTCCGCTCCATCCCCGACATGATGCAGGTGGCGCGGGCCATGCGCGACGTCGCGCCGGACGCGTGGCTCGTCAACTTCACGAACCCCGCCGGGATGGTCACCGAGGCGCTGTCCGGGATCCTGGGTCCGCGGGTCGTCGGGATCTGCGATTCGGCCTCGGGCCTCGTGGCGCGCGCCGCACGGGCCGCCGGAGTCGACCTGCACGGCTCGCTGGCCGGCGTCGACTACGTGGGACTGAACCACCTGGGCTGGCTCCGCGGGCTCCACGACGGCGGCACGGACCGCCTCCCGGGGCTGCTCGCCGATCCGCTGCGTCTGGCCGGCTTCGAGGAGGGGCGGCTCTTCGGCCCGGACCTGCTCCGGATCCTCGGTGCACTGCCCAACGAGTACCTCTTCTACTACTACTTCCACCGGGAGGCGCTCCGCTCCATCGGCGCTGCGGACCGGACGCGCGGGGAGATCCTGCGGGACCAGCAGCGGGACCTGTACCCCCGGCTCGTCGCCGCCGAGGACCCCGCCGCCGTGTGGGAAGCGGCGCGGCTCGAGCGGGAGTCCGGCTACCTCGCCGAGGCCCGGACCGACGACGAGGAACGCGACGAGGCGGACCTCGCCGGCGGCGGCTACGAACGCGTCGCACTGCAGGTCATGCGGGCGCTGCTCACGGGCCGGCGTGCGGAGCTGATCCTCAATGTGCGCAACGGATCGGCGTTCCCCGGACTGCCGGCGGATGCGGTCGTCGAGGTGCCGTCCGTCGTGGACGCGGCCGGGGCGCGTCCCCTGCCCGCGGCACCCCTGACCGCCCACCAACTCGGGTTGATGGCGGCGGTCAAGGCCGTCGAGCAGGACACGGTGCGTGCGGCGGTGCACCGGGACCGCGATGCCGCCCTCCGGGCCCTCGCCGGGCACCCGCTGGTCGACTCCTTCCACGCGGCGAGGGCGGCGCTCGCCGGCTACGAGGAGGCGTTCCCCGCGTTGAAGGCCTCCTGGGCCGGCTGAGCCGCCCCGTCCGACAGCACCCGCCGGCGTACCTCCCCGACCCCCAGGGACAGCAGGGCGGCGTCGGTGGTAGCGGCGATCCACTCGAAGCCCGCTGCGGCCAGCAGGGCGGCCCGCTCGGGTGTCCCGGCATAGGCGCCGGCGGTGATCCCGGCGTGCTTGCAGGCGCGGGTGATCCGCGTGAGGTGCGCGTCCTCCCCTGCGTGCGCCGCGAGCAGGTCATCGGGCTGCAGGCCGAGCGCGAGTGAGAGGTCGAACGGGCCGACGAAGATCATGTCGACACCAGGGACCGCGGCGATCGCCTCGACGGCGTCCAGCGCGGCAGCGGTCTCGATCATCACGGCGCACAGCGGGACGGCGTGCGGGCCGCTGTCGGAGCCCGGGCCGTGGATCGGGCGGCTGCCGTTCAGGGGCCCCCAGCTGCGCGCGCCGGCCGGGGGATAGTGACTCGCGGCCACCGCCCGCTCGGCGTCGGCCACGCTGTCCACGAGGGGGACGACGACGCCGTCCGCTCCCGCGTCGAGCGCCCGCCCGATCAGCGCCGCGTCGTTGGCGGCGACGCGGACGAGCATCGGGGCCGCACCCGACGGGCGGAGACCGAGCGTGTCCCGGAGGGAGCGGTCGTCGAAATGCCCGTGCTGCGCGTCGAGGCCGATCCAGCCGACGCCGGACCTCGCCAGCTCGGCGGTCACGCGGGGTTCACCGAGGACCGCCCAGGCACCGAGCAGCGGATCGTGGACAGGCGATGTCGAGGTCATGCCCCATTGTGTCCCGTGCGTGCAAGCGGCACGTCCCGGCCCGACGTGCGGACGGCCCGACGTGCGGACGGCCCGACGTGCGGACGTGCGAACGGTTCAGCGCGGGTCGGAGAAGGATGCGTCCTGGACACGCGGTGCGACCTGTCGTCGGGGAGCGCTGTCCCGCCGGGACTCCGTCTTCGGCACCTAGAGGGAACGGTGCATGATGTGGAGTCCTGTCGGTCCGGCCGAGGGGTGCAGGAACGCCCCCGGGACCGTCCCGATAATCGCGAATCCGAGGGAGACCCACAGGGCGACGGCGCGCTCGTTGGTCTGGACGACGGCGTTGAACTGCATGGCCGTGTAACCCGCCGCACGCGCTTCGTCGAGCACGTGGCCGGCGAGGGCGCGGCCGACACCCCGGCCGCCGGCGTCGGCCGCCACCAGGAAGGAGGCGTTCGCGACGTGCGCCCCGTTGCCGCCCCGGTTGGCGTGGAGCTGTGCCGTGCCCACCACGCGATCGGTCTCCGCGTCGACGGCCACGTGGACGACGAGCGTGGGATCGGTTCCGTCCGCCCCCGGGAGCCACTCGAGCCGACCGGCAGCCTCGTCCATGGACGTGTCCCAGCAGTAGGTCTCACCCGCCCGGGCCACCGGCTCCATGATGGCCCAGAGGGCGGGCCAGTCCCCCGGAGCGGCACTGCGGAACTGCAGCATCAGGCGTGGCGGGCGTCGGCCCGCATGATGCGTCGAGTCTCCTGGTCCATCCATCGATGATGTCATGGCCGGGACGGGACCGCCGCTCCGGCCCGAGCCCGGACCCGGCGGTCGACACCGACGGCGAGCAGGAGCAGCGGGACGGCGAGGTAGGCCGCCAGGCCCGCGGCGCGCTTCGCTGCGGTCGCGGCCCCTCCGAGGTGTGCGGGCAGGTCCCCGACGGCGGGCCACGTCGACAGGAGGTGCCAGACCATCGCGTTCTCGCCGTAGTCGAGCACGGTCATCGCCACGGCGGGGACCAGCAGGAGTCGCCATGCCCGGCCGGGCAGGCGCCGGATCACCAGGGCGGACACGAGCAGCAGGGCCAGGCCGCCGAGCAGCGGGTACGCGAGATCGAGCAGTTCCAGCCGGAGATAGGCCGCCCGTCCCCCGGCCCCGCAGGCCGCGACCAAGTCCCGTGCGTCCGTGGCGGTCCAGTGGCCGCGCACATCCAGCGCGCTCCGCCCGTGGCAGGCCCGGGGCACCGCGCCGGTCAGACCGGGGAGGCCGGGGAGGCCGAACATGGCCAGCGCGCTGAGCCCGAAGAGGAGCCAGACGGCGACGACCACCCGGGCACGGACCATCGCACGCCACACCGTCACGGCCGCCGATGCTACGATTTCGTAATACTTTTGCATGGGAGAGATAGTGCGAGATCGCAGTAATTCTGTCAAGGGCGAGGAGTCGAACGTGCTCTTCGACACCTGGCTCACCTCCCGCGCGGCCATCGCGCTGCTGGACGGCGCACTGGCCGGCAGCGGCCTGGACGCCGAGGACTTCGCCGTCTACTCCGTGCTGCGGCAGTCCGGAGAGATCAGCCCGGGCGACCTCGCCCGGTGGATGTCCGCCCCGGCCACCACGGTGTCCAGCCACGTCAAGCGGCTGGTCGCACGAGGGCACGTCCGGCAGGTTCCCCACCCGGACGATCGCCGGTCCTACCGCATCACGCTCACCGACGCGGGCCGGGAGGTCCATGACACGGCAGGCCGGCACTTCCGGTCCGCCCTGACCGCCGTCGAGCAGGCCCTCCCCCGGCCCGCCGGCGAGGTGCAGCAGGCACTACGGGACCTGCACACCGCGATCGGCGCGGCCGGCGCCGGCGACAAGCGATAGCGGGGCGCCCGCACGCCGGAGTCCGAGGGATGCCTCCACCGGATGCCGTGCCGCCCTGTCCCTACCCCGGTCGGGCGGTCGGTCGGTCCCCGGTCGGTCGGTCGGTCGGTCGGGGCAGCATCCCCCGATCAGGCGCCGGGCGGGCCCGCTGGGCCTGCGGAGGAGTCGCGCCCCTGCTCCAGCGCCGGGCCGACGGCCCGGACGGACCTGTCGCGGCCGCTGGCCTTCGCGGCGTAGAGCGCCCGATCCGCCGCGGCGATCGCGGCGTCCAGGTCGTAGTCGCTCGCTTCGATCGCGGCGATGCCGTAGCTGACCGTCGGCATCTCGAACCCTCCGGGGGTCGAGTGTCCGCGGAGGGCCAGGCTCACCGCCCGGGTGATGTCCTCGCTCCGGGAGACCGAGGCACCGGGCAGCAGGAAGATGAACTCCTCGCCCCCGTAGCGCCCCACGAGATCCGTGGACCGGACGGTCTCGGTGCAGGCCTCGGCGAAGGTCTGCAGCACGGTGTCCCCCGCCGCGTGCCCGTGCGTGTCGTTCACGGCCTTGAAGAAGTCGAGGTCCGCGAGGATCAGCGTGCCGGGGCGATCCGCCCGGGCGAGACGGTCGGTATGGGTGGCGGCGAGGTCGAGGAAACCCGATCGGTTGAGCAGCCCGGTCAGCGCGTCGCGGTCGGCGCGCGCCCGGAGATCGGTGGCGATCTGCTCGGCGCTCAGCGCTGCCGCACTGAAGGACACGACGACCAGCAGGAGCATGGTGACCAGCGTGGTGGTGCCCGAACCGAAGTAGGTGGTGAAGACGTAGCCGTCGGGGCCCTCGATGACGAACGCGAGGCACCGTGCCAGGTAGAGGATCGCCACCAGGCCGGAGGAGACCGCGAGGGGAGCCTGGACCTTGCTGTAGCTGCTCGGCAGGCGCCACAGCTCCCAGGAGGCGAGGCCGATGCTCAGCGCCATCATCCCGAGGAACACCGCACCGCCGGACCACGAATCGGCGGCGGGGTCGTCGAGTGCCGAGGCCAGCAGCGTGAGCAGCGGCGCCGCCGTCAGCTGCAGCCATGCCGGCCTGCTCGTACGCAGGGTCCGGGCTCCTGCCCAGACGCACACCGCCCCCATGACCAGCAGCGTGTTGCCCAGGGGGTTGGCCCAGACCTGGTGCGCCGTTCCGTCCAGCAGGTAACTGGTGGTCCCCGTGAAGAAGAGGGCGATCGCCGCGCACCACCAGGCGCTGTAGGCCGAGCGCGTCTGGCGGAACGACACCGTGTAGAAGAGCACGAAGAGCGTGATGGCGATGGCCCCGAATGCGATCTGCAGGGTCGTCGTGTCCAGGGTCATGTGTCCTTGCCGCCTCGTGCCGTCCGGGTACCGCTCCCGGCGGTCACCGGCCCCGCCGGCGAGGGCGACGGGACCCGATCCGGCGCAGGGAAGAGTGTCCCGCCCAGTATGCCCGGGGGCGCCGACCGTTCGGCGCCCCCGGGGTCAGTCCTGTCGGAACCCTTGCACAGTCCTGAACTATGCCCCCGGACTACGCCCTGCCCGGGCGGAGGACGAGCGACGCATGGGGCGGGAGCTGCACCGTGTCCGCGAGCAGCCCGACGCCGTCGACCGTCGACAGGAGCACTTCCGCGTCGGCACCCCGGACGGGCACGGTCACCATGGCGTCACCCAGGTTCAGGATGACGACGGTGCTGCCCCGGTGCAGGACGAGCCAGCGGTCCTCCTCGTCGAAGTCGACGGAGACGCTGCCGAAATCGGCGTCGTGCAGTTCGGGGTGCGAACGGCGGAGCCGGATGAGGTCGCGGTACGTGGCGAGCAGTTCGGCGTGGTGCCCCTGCCCGGCCTCCGCCCAGTTCAGCTTGGCGGACGCGAAGGTCTCCGGGTCCTGCGGATTGGGCACGTCCTCCGGGCGCCAGCCCATCCGCTCGAACTCCTTGAGCCGCCCCTCGGCCGTGGCCTTGCCGAGCTCCGGCTCCGGGTGCGAGGTGAAGAACGGCCACGGTGTGGACGCCCCGAACTCCTCGCCCATGAAGAGCATCGGTGTGAAGGGCCCGAGGATGTTCAGGACGGCCGCCTGCGCGAGCTGTGCCGGGTTCAAGGTGGCACTGATGCGGTCACCGGCGGCCCTGTTGCCGATCTGGTCGTGGTTCTGGGTCGCGACGACGAGCTGGAGCGGGGACACCCGTGACGGGTCGATCTCGCGGCCGTGGTGACGTTCACGGAAGGACGAGTAGGTGCCGTTGTGGAAGAAGCCCTTCTCGAGGACCTTCGCCAGCGCGCCGACCGAGTCGAAGTCGGCGTAGTACCCCTCCGTCTCGCCCGTGAGGTTGACGTGCACCGCGTGGTGGAAGTCGTCGCTCCACTGCCCGGCGAGGCCGTAGCCCCCGACGTCGCGGCTCTGGATGAGGCGCGGATTGTTGAGGTCGGACTCGGCGATGAGGAACAGCGGCTTCCCGAGCTCCTCGGCCCACTCGTCGGTCCGTGTCGCGAACTCCTCGAGGATGTGGACGGCGCGCTCGTCGTGGAGCGCGTGCACGGCGTCGAGCCGGAGGCCGTCCACGTGGTAGTCCCTGAACCACAGGGCCAGGTTCTCGATCACGTAGTTCCGCACCTCGTCCGACTGCGGTCCGTCGAGGTTGAGCGAATCGCCCCACGTGTTCGACATCCCCTCGGTGAGGTACGGGCCGAAGAGACCGAGGTAGTTGCCGCTCGGGCCCAGGTGGTTGTGGACGACGTCCTGGATGACGCCGAGGCCCTTCTGGTGTGCGGCGTCGACGAACCGCTGGTATGCGGCGGGACCGCCGTAGGTCTCCTGCACGGCGTACCAGAGCACGCCGTCGTAGCCCCAGTTGTGGGTGCCGTTGAAGGCGTTCACGGGCAGCAGTTCCACGAACTGCACCCCGAGGTCCACCAGGTGGTCGAGCTTGCCGATCGCGGCGTCGAGCGTCCCCTCGGGCGTGAAGGTGCCGAGGTGCATCTCGTAGATGACCCCGCCGGTGAGGCCCGGGGACTGCCACGACTCGTCCTGCCACTCGTGCGCCGTCGTGTCGAAGGTGCGCGAGAGCTGGTGCACGCCCTCGGGCTGGCGGCGCGAGCGCGGGTCGGGGACCGGGGTGTCGGAGCCGTCGACGAGGTACCCGTAGGCGATGTCCGACGACGGCGGCGCGTCGGTCGGGTGCCACCAGCCGCCCTCGCCCTGCGTCATCGGGTAGTGCGTGCCGTCCGCCACGAGGGTCAGGGACTCGGCGCGGGGCGCCCAGACGTCGAACGGTGAACTCATGCTGCGTCCTCCTGGACCAGTAGGGCTGCGGGGAAGGTGGAGAAGAGGTCGGCTGCACGCACGGTGCCTCCGGTGACGGCGGTGCCGGTGAGCACGCACGTGTAGCTGCCGGCCGGGATCTGCAGGGTGGTGTCCCCCCACCCGCCGCGCTGCGCCAGCCCGTGGGGCAGGCGCGTGATCAGGGTGACGGCACCGCCGCGGTCGAACCCGAACACGTGGTCGGCGGCGTCACCGGACGCTGCGACGGCCGTGTATCCGGTGAAGAGCTCCGGACGGTCGCGCCGCAGCTTCAGGGCGCGGGAGACGACGAGCAGCTTGGCGTGCGCGTCCGCTCCGATCTGCGGCAGGGCGCCGAAGGCGAGGTCGGTCAGCACCTGCCGGCGTGCGTCGTAGTCCACCTCGCGGCGGTTGTCGGGGTCCACCAGCGACGTGTCCCAGAACTCCGTGCCCTGGTAGACGTCCGGAACACCCGGCATGGTCAGCTGCAGCAGCTTCAGTCCGATCGAGTTGGACCATCCCGCCGCCTGGATCCGCTCGACGAAGCCGCTGATGATGCCGGAGACGGCGCCGTCGTCGAAGGCTGCGTCCACGGCGGCATGCATCCCGCGTTCGAAGTCCTCGTCCGGGGCGGTCCAGTGCGTGCTGAGATCGGCCTCGCGGGACGCCTTCTCGGCGTAGGCGTGCGCACGCTCCCGGCTGAGCGGCCAGGCACCGATGAGCGACTGCCAGAGCAGCGGCGCGAACGTGGGGTCGTTCACGGGGGCGAGCTCCTCGAGCCGGGCGAGGAGGGCGGTCCACTCCTCGGCCACCTCGGAGAGGACCGAGATGCGGGCGCGGGTGTCCTCGCTCCGCTTCGTGTCGTGGGTGCTCAGCGTCGTCATGGCCAGCGGGCTGTCCGTCTCGCGCCGAAGCAGGCGCCGGTGCAGTTCCAGCGGGTCGACCGAGAAGATCCCCGGGTCCGCGCCGACCTCGTTGAGGGAGACGAGGCGCGAGTACCGGTAGAACGCGGTGTCCTCCACGCCCTTCGCCATGACCATGCCCGAGGTCTGCTGGAACCGCCGGGCGAGCTCGGTCAGCTCTCCCGTGCCGTCTCCCGTACCGTCTCCGGTGCCGTCGAGGAAGGGATTGAGGAGCGGGTGCAGCGCGGTGATCGTGTCCGCGAGATCGGGCCGGCGCACCTGCGCGTCCCGCACCGCCTCGGCGAGGTACTCCGCGCCACCGGGGAGGTAGCTGCGGTAGACGGGGAAGCAGGTCAGCAGTTCTGCGATCGCGTCCGCTGCGGCGTCGGCCTCGAGTCCCGCGGCGGCCGGCACGAGCCGCGTCAGACGCTGCACCTCGGAGTGGAGGATGCCGTCGGTGATGCCGCGCTTGGTGCCGTGGATCATCTCGTGGAACGGGGCCACGGGCACGGACGCGGTGAGCGCGTGCTCGCCCGCCGGATCGGTGAAGAGCCGGTCGATGTCCGCGAGCGCGTCGTACCCGGTGGTCCCCTCGGTGGCCCAGTCCCCGGGGAGCTCCTCCCCCGGTTCCAGGATCTTCTCGACGAGGACGTACGCGCCGCCGGTCAGGGTGCGGAGGTCGTCGAGGGTAGCCCTTGGGATCGGCGAGGCCGTCGGGGTGGTCGATCCTCAGGCCGTCCACGAGGCCCTCGTCGAACCATCGCCTCACTTCGCTATGGCTCTCCTGGAACACCCACGGCACCTCGACGCGCAGGCCCGCGAGGGTGTTCACGCCGAAGAAGCGCCGGTAGTTGAGTTCGCGGTCGGCGCGGCGCCAGTTCACGAGCTCATAGTGCTGGCGGGCATGCACCTCGGCACCCGTGTCACCCGGATGCGCCGTACCCTCGGCGATCGGGTACCGGTTGTCGTAGTAGCGCAGCTCACCGTCGACGACCGCGAGCTGGTCCAGTTCGTCGTCGCCGTCGCCCAGGACGGGGACGCGGATCCGCCCGCCGTTGGCGTCCCAGTCGACGTCGAACGCCTCCGCCATGCGCGAGGTACGGCCCTCCCTGAGGAGCTGCCACCACCAGGCGTTGTCGGCGGGCGTCTCGATGCCCATGTGGTTGGGCACGATGTCGACGAGCACCCCCATGCCCGCGGCCCGGGCGGCCTCGCTGAGCGCAGCGAGGCCGCCGGGACCGCCGCGGTCGGGGTCGACGGCGGTGGGGTCGGTCATGTCGTAGCCGTGGCCGGACCCCTTCTCCGCCGTCAGGATCGGTGACAGGTACACCCAGTCCACCCCGAGGTCGTGCAGATACGGCACCAGGGCCGCAGCCCGATGCAGGTCGAATTCGCTCCGGATCTGCAGCCGGTAGGTGGATTTCGGTGTCAACACGTGGGGGTCCTCCTGGGACGGGTGGATGGGTGTACCTGTACGGGGAGTGCTAGGGGGTGCCGGTCTTCGCCGTGACCTCGTTGGCGAGGATCGCCAGGGACGCCGCGACCGAGTGGTCGAGATCCTCGACCTCGGTGTGCACCCGCAGCACCACCATGGACTTGCCCTCCACCGAGATGGTCTTGCCGGCCGGTATCGCGTCACTGTCGGCGTACTTGCCGGCGGTGTCGATCACCTCGTCCCACGATGCGCCGTACTCGTCCGAAGGGATCGTGAAGTCCACGGCCTCATCGTGCGCGTTGAAGTACAGCAGGAAGTTGGCGTCCACGATCCGCTGGCCGCGGGCGTCGCGCCCCTGGATGCCCTGGCCGTTGAGGAAGACACCGATCGAGCGGCCGAAGCCACTGTTCCAGTCCTCGGGAGCCATGAGGTCGCCGGCGGTGTCGAGCCACACGATGTCCGGCAGGGCCTCGCCCTCGCCGCGACGCACGGGACGCCCGTCGAAGAACCGGCGACGCCGGAAGGTGGGGTGCTCCGAGCGGAGACGGTTGACCGCGGCAGTGAACTCGAGCAGCGGCTGGTCCATCTTGTCCCAGTGCACCCAGCTGAGCTCGGAGTCCTGGCAGTAGGTGTTGTTGTTGCCCTCCTGCGTGCGGCCGAGCTCGTCACCGTGCAGCAGCATCGGCACGCCCTGCGAGAGCAGGAGGGTCGCGATGAAGTTGCGCTGCTGTCGGACGCGGATCGCCAGCACCTCCGGATCGTCGGTGGGGCCTTCGACCCCGCCGTTCCAGGACCGGTTGTGCGACTCGCCGTCGTTGTTGTCCTCGCCGTTGGCCTCGTTGTGCTTCTCGTTGTAGGACACGAGGTCCCGCAGCGTGAAGCCGTCGTGTGCGGTGACGAAGTTGATGGACGCCACGGGGCGGCGCATCGAGTGCTCGTAGAGGTCCGCCGAGCCGGTGAGGCGCGAGGCGAACTCGCCGATGCTGGAGGGCTCGCCACGCCAGAAATCGCGGACCGTGTCGCGGTACTTGCCGTTCCACTCGGTCCACTGCGGCGGGAAGTTGCCCACCTGGTAGCCGCCGGGTCCGACGTCCCAGGGCTCGGCGATGAGCTTGACCTGCGAGACGATCGGGTCCTGCTGCACGAGTTCGAAGAAGGCCGAGAGTCGGTCCACCTCGTAGAACTCGCGGGCCAGGGCCGAGGCGAGGTCGAAGCGGAAGCCGTCCACGTGCATCTCGGTGACCCAGTAGCGCAGCGAGTCCATGAGCAGCTGCAGGGAGTGGGGGTTACCCACGTTGAGGGAGTTGCCCGTTCCCGTGGTGTCCATGTAGTACTGCTTGTCGTCCTCTACCAGGCGGTAGTAGGAGGCGTTGTCGATGCCGCGCATCGAGATGGTGGGACCCATGTGGTTGCCCTCGGCCGTGTGGTTGTACACGACGTCGAGGATGACCTCGATGCCGGCGAGGTGCAGTTCGCGCACCATGGCCTTGAACTCCTGGACCTGCTCGCCCTGGTCGCCGGAGGAGTTGTACTTGTTGTGCGGCGCGAAGAAGCCGATCGTGTTGTAGCCCCAGTAGTTGGAGAGGCCCTTCTCCTGCAGCGTGCTGTCGTTGACGAACTGGTGCACGGGCATGAGCTCGATCGCCGTGACGCCGAGCTTCTGCAGGTGCGCGATGACGGACGGGTGCGCGATGCCGGCGTAGGTGCCGCGCTGCTCCTCGGGGATGTCCGGGTGCAGCTGCGTGAGGCCCTTGACGTGGGCCTCGTAGATGACCGACTGGTGGTAGGGCGTGCGCGGCATGCGGTCGCCGTCCCAGTTGAAGAAGGGATTGACGACGACGCCGAGCATCATGTGCGCCGCGGAGTCGTCGTTGTTGACCGAGTGCTCGTCGCCGAAGTTGTAGCCGAACAGTGCCTGGTCCCAGTCGAGATCACCGGAGATGGCTTTCGCGTAGGGGTCCAGGAGGAGCTTGTTGGGGTTGCAGCGGTGTCCCTCGGCCGGATTGTTGGGCCCGTGGACCCGGTAGCCGTACTTCTGTCCGGGGGTCACGTGCGGCAGGTAACCGTGCCACACGTAGCCGTCGACCTCCTTCAGCTCGACACAGGTCTCCGTGCCGTCATCGTCGAAGAGGCACAGGACGACGAGGTCCGCGACCTCGCTGTAAAGCGCGAAGTTCGTCCCCGTGCCGTCGTAGGTAGCTCCCAGGGGATACGCATCGCCGGGCCATAATTCCATCAGTTCTCCTTGGTGTCTTCTGCCGTGGCCGCCCGCGGGCGGCCTCGGTGGTACTCGTGAAGCTGCGGGGTCCTGGTGCCCCGTCCCTGTGTTCCATACATAGCGCATTCATCTGTCGGCGCGGTTAACTGCGCCGCCCACTCCTCACATCACGGCGGCTAGGCGACGCTCCTCGTAGAGGTGCGCCATCACGGCGCCGATGTCGGTGGGCAGGTCGGAAACGACGATCGGCCCGCGGAGCGCGGCCCGCCGGCCGGCGCGTCCGTGGATGGCGGCGCCCGCGGCGGCGACGGCTGCCCACAGGTCCTCGTCGGCGACCCCCACGCGGGCCGCCGCGCCGTCGTCCTCGGCCAGCGTCGCCGCGAGCGCCCCGAGGATGCCCGAGAGCGTGTCGCCGGAGCCGGCGGTGGACAGCCAGGGGCTCGCATCGGTCTGCGCGAAGAGCGTGCCCGACGGCGCCGCGACGACGGTCGTGAAGCCCTTGAGCAGCACCGTGGCACCGGTCGTCTCGGCGGCCCGGAGCGCGAAGAGCGCCGGCTCGGCCTCGATGGCGGACCGGTCTGCGTCGACACCGCGCGCGGCGAGGAGCCCGCTCAGTTCCCCGGCGTGCGGCGTCAGGATCACCTGGGGTCCCACGCGCTCGGGTACCTCGGGGAGCGCGCCGGCATCCACGACGACGGGGAGTCCGGAGGCGATGGCGTCCGCAGCGCGCCGGCGCTGGTCGTGGTCGTCGACCGCGCCCGGGCCCACGAGCCATGCCTGCGACCGCGCCTCGTCGACGGAGCCGGTGGACGCGACGGCCTCGGGATTGCGCTGGTGGACGAGGGACGCGACCTCGCCGGGACCCAGGTAGCGCACCATACCGAGCCCCGTCGCCAGCGCCGCCCCGACGGCCAGCGCGGCCGCACCGGGGTAGCGGGCGGAGCCTGCGGCGATGCCCAGCACACCCCGCGAGTACTTGTGGTCGTGCGGCGTGGGGGCGCGCAGCAGGGCGGCCACATCGGCGTCGAGCAGGGTGCGGACGGCGGGGGTGAAGGCCGCGAGGTCGAGGCCGATGTCGACGACGTCCACCTCTCCGGCGGCCAGGGCACCCGCTCCGAGGAGGAGCCCGGGCTTCGCGGCCCCGAAGGCGACCGTGACGTCGGCGTCGAGCAGCGGGCCGTCCACGCGCCCCGTGTCGACACCGATCCCGCTCGGGAGGTCGCACGCGACCACGAGGGCCGATCGCGTACCGCGCGGCCCCGCGAGGTCGTTGAAGGCTTCGACGAAGGCGGACGCGTGCCCGCGGAGTCCCCCGCTGCCGCCCGTTCCGAGGATGCCGTCGATGACGACATCGGCGCCGGCGGCGTGCAGCGCCAGTGCACCGGGGTCGGCGCCGTCGAGCCGGACACTCGTGCCGCCGGCACGGAGGAACGCCCCGAGCGATGCGGCGTGGACGCGCTCGGAGGTGAGGACGGCCAGGACCGCGACCCCACGGCGCAGCAGCCGCTCCCCCGCGTACAGGGCGTCGGCACCGTTGTTGCCGCTGCCGGCCAGCACGACGGCCGTGGCACCGTAGACGCCGCGCCCACCGTCCCGCAGCATCCCGAGTACCACGGTGAACAGCCCGTGGGCAGCCTTCTGCATCAGGGCATCCCCGAGCCCGGCATCGATGAGGGGGCCCTCCGCAGCGCGGACGTCACCCCCGGAAAAGGCAGACAGCATATGGTCGAGCCTAGCGGTAAGCCGGCCGATAATCAGCACGGTTACTATTTTGACCCTGTCCGCGCCCGGCCTTCCGCGACGACCATGGCCGTGGCAAGGCCGCCGTCGTGACTGATGGACAGGTGCCACGTCTCGACGCCGCGGGCCCGCGCGGCGTCCGCGACAGTGCCGTCGACGACGACGGACGGTGCGCCGGTGTCGTCGACCTCGATGGTGCAGTGCTGCCAGTTCATGCCCACGGGCGCGCCGATGGCCTTGGCGATGGCCTCCTTGGCGGCGAAGCGGGCAGCCAGCGACCGCGTGTTGAGCCCTCGCTCCGAGGGCACGAACAATCGCTCCCGGAGGGCCGGGGTCCGCTCGAGCTGCTGCCGGAAACGCTCGATGTCCACGACGTCGACGCCGATCCCGACGATCATGCCGGGGCCCCGCACGGTGCCGCAGCACTGCTGTGCGGCGGCACCCGGCGGGGACTACTCAACCGTGACCGACTTCGCCAGGTTGCGCGGCTGGTCCACGTCGTAGCCCTTGGCGCTGGCGAGGGCGAGCGCGAAGAGCTGCAGCGGCACGGTGGTCAGCAGCGGGGCGAGGAGTGTCGGCGACGCGGGAACGTAGAAGACGTGCTCCGAGTAGGCCTCGACGGACGTGTCGCCCTCCTCGGCGATGACGATCGTGACCGCGCCGCGAGCCCGGATCTCCTGGACGTTGGAGACGACCTTCGCGTGCAGCGAGTCGCGGGTGCTCGGCGACGGCATGACCACCACGACGGGCTGGCCCTCCTCGATCAGGGCGATCGGGCCGTGCTTCAGCTCACCGGCGGCGAAGCCCTCGGCGTGGATGTAGGCCAGCTCCTTCAGCTTGAGGGCGCCCTCCATCGCGACGGGGAAGCCGACGTGCCGGCCGAGGAAGAGCACCGACTTCGCGTTGGCCATGTCCGCGCCGAGCTGCTTGACCTTGTCGGCGTCGTCGAGGATCGACTGGATCTTCGCCGGGATCGTGGCCAGGTCGTTCAGCACGTCCGCGATCTCGTCGCGGTACTTGTTGCCGCGCAGCTGCGCGAGATAGAGGCCCAGCAGGTACGCGGCGGTGATCTGCGCCAGGAACGCCTTCGTGGAGGCCACGGCGATCTCCGGACCGGCATGCGTGTAGAGCACGGCGTCCGATTCGCGCGGGATGGTGGATCCGTTGGTGTTGCAGATCGCGACGACCTTGGCGCCCTGCTCACGGGCGTACCGCACGGCCATGAGCGTGTCCATCGTCTCGCCCGACTGCGAGACGGCGACGACGAGCGTCTTCTCGTTCACGATCGGATCCCGGTAGCGGAACTCGTGCGACAGTTCCACCTCGGTGGGGATGCGGCACCAGTGCTCGATGGCGTACTTTGCCACCTGCCCGGCGTAGGCGGAGGTACCGCAGGCGAGCACCACGATCTTGTCGACCGAGCGCAGGATCGCCTCGTCGATGCGCAGTTCGTCGAGCACAAGGTTGCCCGAGACGTCGGAGCGCCCGAGGAGGGTCTGGCCGACGGCGTCCGGCTGGTCGTGGATCTCCTTCTCCATGAAGGAGTCGAAACCGCCCTTCTCCGCCGCGGCGGCGTCCCAGCTGACGTGGAACTCGGTGCCCTCGGCGGGAGCGCCGAAGAAGTCGGTGATGGTCACCTCGTCGGGCGTGATGCTGACGATCTGGTCCTGACCGAGTTCGACGGCGCGGCGGGTGAAATCGATGAAACCCGAGACGTCGGAGCCGAGGAAGTTCTCGCCGTCGCCCAGACCGACGACGAGCGGGGAGTTGCGGCGGCCCGCGACGACGGTGCCGGGCTGGTCCTGGTGGATGGCGAGCAGGGTGAAGGCACCCTCGAGACGCTGGCAGGCCTGCTGCAGCGCGAGCGTGAGCAGGTCGCCCTCGGCGCCGCTCTCCACCAGGCCGCGGTACAGGTAGCCGACGAGCCCGGCGGCCACCTCGGTGTCGGTGTCGGAGATGAAGGTCAGGCCCTCACCCGTCAGTTCGGCCTTCAGCTCGGCGTAGTTCTCGATGATGCCGTTGTGGATCAGGGCGAGCCTGCCGTCGTCGGCCAGGTGCGGGTGGGCGTTCTGGTCGGTGGGCCCGCCGTGCGTGGCCCAGCGGGTGTGGCCGATCCCCGTCAGCGAGCGCGGCAGCGGGTCTGCCGCCAGTTCGCCGACGAGGTTGGTCAGCTTCCCGGCCTTCTTCCGCGACTCGATGCCCGCCGGCGTGATGACGGCGACACCCGCGGAGTCGTACCCGCGGTACTCGAGCCGGCGAAGGCCCTCCATCACGACGTCGAGCGCGCCGTGGCGCGCCTCCGCTGCTTCCCGTTCGAACGCCGGGGCGACCGAGTCAAGCGCCGACGTTCCCTGGCCGTGGTCCCGGCCTACATAGCCCACAATTCCGCACATGTCACCTAGCGTACCGGTGGCTGCGTTTGTTAATGCGTAAGGCACCGGGCAGAATCATGAGGTGAGTGACACACGCACGGGCACGCAGCAGGCCACCAGTGCCGAATCCTTCACCCCTTTCGTCGAACTGGACCGCCAGATGTGGTCCCGCCTGTCGCACGAGATCGAGAGCCCGCTGAATTTCGAGGACGTGCAGCGCCTCCGCGGACTCGGCGACGCACTGAACCTCGACGAGGTGCGCGAGGTGTACCTGCCGCTGTCCCGGCTGCTGAACCTGTACACGGCCGCAGCGGGACAGCTCCATGCGGCCACCAACACGTTCCTCGGCGAGACGACCACCCGGACGCCGTTCGTGATCGGCGTCGCCGGCTCCGTGGCGGTCGGCAAGTCGACGACGGCCAGGGTGCTGCGTGAGCTGCTGCGGCGCTGGCCCGGCACCCCGGACGTGGAACTCATCACGACGGACGGTTTCCTGTACCCGAACGCGGAACTCCACCGCCGCGGGCTCATGCAGCGCAAGGGGTTCCCCGAGTCCTACGACCGCCGCCGGCTGCTGCGCTTCGTCAGCGCGGTCAAGAGCGGGGCGGCCGAGGTCCGGGCGCCGTCCTACTCCCACCTCACGTACGACATCGTGCCGGACCGGGAGATCGTGGTGCGGCGACCGGATGTGCTGATCGTCGAGGGACTCAACGTGCTGGCACCCGCGCGGCCGCGGACCGACGGCATCACCGGACTGGCCGTAAGCGACTTCTTCGACTTCTCGATCTTCGTGGACGCGAAGACCGCCCATATCGAGCAGTGGTACATCGACCGGTTCCAGTCCCTGCGGTCCAGTGCGTTCGCCGATCCCGAGTCGTACTTCCACCGCTATGCGCGTCTCAGCGACGAGGAGGCGCGTCGGACCGCCAAGGGCATCTGGGAGCGCATCAACGAGCCGAACCTCGTGACCAACGTGCTGCCCACGCGTGGACGGGCGCAGCTGGTCCTGACCAAGGACGCCGACCACTCCGTGCGTCGCATGCTCCTGCGGAAGACCTGAGGATGCGCCGCCGGGGGCTCGCGGCGATGCTGCTCATCGCGCTGGCGCTTCCTGCCTGCTCGGGCCCCGACCCGGCAGCGACCGTCTCCTCGCCGGACGCCACAGAGCCCTCCGGCCCTGCCGCCACGGGTGGCGCGCCGACGTCCGGTCCGCCCACCGGAGAGCCGACTCCCACCGGGGACGCCTCGCCAGGGGCGCTTCCGGCCCCGGTCCAGCGGGATCCCTCGCCGACGGCCACGGCGTCGCCGACCACGACCCCGCCGGCGACGGCTGTCCCGGCAGCGGTCGGGCACACGGATCCTGGCGCCGTCGACGTCGTCGTGAACAAGCGCCGTCCCCTCGTGCCGCTCGACTTCGCTCCCGCCGACCTGCGGCAGCCCGGTGTTGCGACGGCCACCGAGAACGCGCTCCTGCGTCCCGATGTCGCAGCGGCCGTGGAGCAGATGTTCACTGCGGCGGGGGACGATGGCGTGGGGCTGGTCCTCGTCAGCGGCTACCGCTCCTTCGCCACCCAGGAATCGACGTACGCCTCCTGGGTGGCGCAGTACGGTGACGCCGCGGGTGCGGACACCGTCTCGGCGCGGCCCGGGTACTCCGAGCACCAGACGGGGCTCGCGTTCGACATCGGGCAGGCGGACGGCGCCTGCACGCTCGTCCTCTGCTTCCGGGACACCCCCGCCGGTCAATGGGCGGCAGCCCATGCGGCGGACTTCGGGTTCATCCTCCGCTACCCGCTCGGGTTCCACGAGATCACGGGTTTCTCCGCGGAGTCGTGGCATTTCCGGTACGTGGGCAGGGATGTCTCGCTGGCGATGAAGGCGGCGGGTACGCAGACGCTCGAGGAGCACTTCGGCCTCCCCGCAGCGCCCTCCTACTGACCCGCGGGCAGCGCGACCCCGGTCTCCGCGGCCAGTACGCGGAGCAGGTCGTCCTGGAACGCGGTGTCGTGCACGGCCTCGTGCGGCGCACGCCGTGCACGGTGGAACCAGTACCCGCCGCTCGTGAGGGCGTCGGGGTCATCGCTCGTCGCCAGCCACACCTGGGTCCGGTGGCCGAGGTCGAGATCGTCCGGCGCGTCGGGGCCGCCCATGCGGGTGGGCACCCACCCCGGATCGACGGCGTGTGCCAGGAGGTCCGGGCGCACGCGTGCGAGCGCCGCGACGAAGGCCGTGAGGAAGAGCTTGCTGTCGCCGTAGGAGCCGGCCACGGTACCGGTCCAGTCCACGCCCTGGAGCCTGGCATGCCCGCTGTAGTGGGAGCCGCTGCTGAGGTAGACGTGGCGTCGCGGGCCGTCGAGCAGGGCGGTGAGGAGATACGGTGCGATGACGTTGACGGGCATCACGGCACGGCCGCTCCAGACCCCGGCGTTGTGGATCACGGCTTCCGGTGGCTCCGCCGCGTTCAGCTCCGCCGCGATCCGCGCCACCGCGTCCCGGTCCTCGAGGTCTCCCACCACCAGAGCGGCTCCCTGCGCCGTCAGGGCGGCGAGACCGGCGGCGCGGTCCTCGTTGCGGGCGTGTACGACGACGGCGTGCCCCTGCGCCATCAGGGTCTCGGCAGCGGCGAGGCCCAGCCCGTCCGTGGATCCGGTGACGAGGATCTTCATGCGACGGCCTTTCCCGAAGACGGTGATGATTCGACCGACCCAGAATCCCCCGTTCCGGGGTCGCCCCGCAATGCCCGCGGGTCGAGCGTGCGCTGGTCGATGTGCCGGGTGCTTTGCCAGGTGCCCTGACGGGTGCCCTGGCGGCGTGGCGCGTCAGGTGCCCTCCGCCACCGTCGTCGAGGGATCCCGCTCGGCGGAAGTTCTCACATCCTCGCCGGGGCGTGGATAGGTGAACGTCACGGAGCGTTTACGCGGCACGCCGTGACCGGAAACGCGCGCTCACTAGCGTCGGGGGAAAGCAGGCACACCAGCCCCTGGAGGACCCGTGAGCATCGACGACGCACCAACGCCCACCCTGACCGCGGCTCCGCCGGCGAGCGCGGCACAGCTGCGCCACCGGCCCGGCCGCTGGATCGACAACTGGGACGCCGAGGACACCGCCCAGTGGAACGGTGTCGGCAAGTCCATCGCCAGGCGCAACCTGCGCTGGTCCATCGCCTGCGAGTTCCTCGGCTTCGTGGTCTGGCAACTCTGGTCCATCGTGGTCGTCTACCTCCCCGCTGCGGGCTTCACGTTCACGACCTCGCAGATCTTCTGGCTGATCTCCATGCCGTCCCTCGTCGGTGCGACGCTCCGCATCCCCTACACCTTCATGGTCCCGAGGTTCGGTGGGAGGAACTGGACGATCATCTCGGCCCTCCTCCTGCTGATCCCGAGCAGCGGACTGGCGCTCTGCGTCTCGAACCCGGAGACCCCGTTCGGCGTGATGCTCGCCGTCGCGGCTCTCGCAGGCTTCGGTGGCGGCAACTTCGCCAGCTCCATGGCGAACATCACCTTCTTCTACCCGGCACGCGAGAAGGGCTGGGCGCTCGGCCTGAATGCCGCGGGCGGCAACCTCGGTGCCGCCGTCGCACAGCTCGTGGTGCCCATCGCCGTCGTGCTCGGTGCCGCCGCGACCCTGAACCTGCCGCTCGCCGGCTGGCTCTGGGTACCCCTGATCCTGATCGCCGCCTTCGGCGCCTGGAAGTACATGGACAACCTGTCGAGCGCGAAGAGCGACTTTGCGGGTTCCCTGGCAGCGGTGCGCGAACCACACCTGTGGATCATGGCGCTGCTGTACATCGGCACCTTCGGCTCGTTCATCGGCTTCGCCGGCGTGTTCCCGAAGCTGATCGCCGATACCTTCCCCGCCTTCTCCCAGATCTCCATGGGCCCGGTCACGCTGGGCCTGGCCTTCCTCGGCCCCCTCGTCGGCTCCCTCTCCCGGCCCTTCGGCGGACGCCTGGCCGACCGGTTCGGTGGGGCCCTCATCACGGTGTGTGCCTTCGCCGTCCTGGCCACGATCGCCCTCACCGTCGTCTGGACCCTGCCCCTGGCCAATTTCTGGCTCTTCCTCGGACTGTTCCTCGTCCTGTTCGCCGCTGCCGGAGCCGGGAACGGCGCCACCTATCGGATGATCCCCGTGATCTTCGCCCGGCGGGGAGCCGCGGCCGGATCGGAGGAGTTGCGGGAATCGGTCAGCACGGCCCGGAAGTCGGCAGCGGCCCTGGGCCTCATCTCGGCCGTCGGCGCCTACGGCGGTTTCCTCATCCCCCAGGTCCTCAACGCCTCGAAGGGCGCGTCCGGCAGCTACGACGGCGCGTTCTACGGTTTCGTCGGCGGGTACGTCCTGATGCTCGCGGTCACCTGGTTCTGCTACCTCCGCCGCTCCTCGCCGCTCGGCACGGTCTGACCGATGCTGCAGCAGACCGGCGCCGGGCACGCCACGCACTGCCCCTACTGCGCCCTCCAGTGCGCCATGACCGTCACCGCGGCACCGGACGACGACGGCGTCACGGTCACCGGCCGCGCCTTCCCCACCAACCGCGGTGGCCTGTGCCGGAAGGGCTGGTCCGCCGGCGAACTGCTCCGGCATCCGGACCGCCTCACCGCGCCCCTGGTCCGGAACGGTGTCGGCGACCTGCAGGAAGCGACGTGGGACGAGGTCCTGCACCTGATCAGCGATCGGGTGCGCAGCATCCAGGCACAGCACGGCCGGGACGCCGTGGCGGTGTTCGGGGGCGGCGGACTCACCAACGAGAAGGCCTACACCCTCGGCAAGTTCGCCCGGCTCGCGCTGCGCACCTCCCGCATCGACTACAACGGCCGCTTCTGCATGTCCTCCGCGGCAGCGGCCGGGAACCGGGCCTTCGGCGTCGACCGCGGCCTGCCCTTCCCGCTCGCGGACCTCGACGACGCCTCGGTGGTCCTGCTCCTCGGCTCGAACGCGGCCGACACCATGCCGCCGTTCGTCCAGCACCTGCGGGGCGCGCAGTCCGCCGGTGGGCTGATCGTCGTCGACCCCCGCCGCTCGGCGACGGCACGGCTGACCGACCAGGGCAGGGGCATCCACCTGCAGCCCACACCGGGCACGGACCTCGTGCTCCTGCTCGGTCTGGCGCATGTGGTGGTCGCGGAGGGGCTCGAGGACGGCCGCTACCTCGAGGCCCGCACACGCGGGTACGACGACGTCGTACGCGGTCTCGCGCGCTGGTGGCCGGAGCGCGTCTCAGGCATCACGGGCGTCCCGGCGGCGACGCTCCGCGCGACGGCGAGGCGGCTCGCGGCGGGAGCCCGCAGCGGAGCGGCCGGGGGTCCCGGCGCCTACATCCTCACCGGGCGGGGCATCGAGCAGCATGCGGACGGCACCGACACCACCACCGCCGCCATCAACCTCGCCCTCCTCCTCGGCCTGCCCGGGACCACGCACAGCGGGTACGGGACGCTCACCGGCCAGGGCAACGGGCAGGGCGGGCGCGAGCACGGGCAGAAGGCGGACCAGCTGCCCGGCTACCGGAGGATCACCGATCCCGCGGCCCGCGCACACGTCGCCGCCGTGTGGGGGGTGCCCGAGGCGGCGATCCCCGGCCCCGGCCTCCCGGCCGTCGAACTCCTCGCCTCCCTCGGCGCCCCGGGTGGCACCCGGTGCCTGTTCGTGCACGGCGCCAACATCGCGGTCTCGGCCCCGGACGCGTCGACGGTGATCTCAGGGCTCCGCTCCCTCGACCTCCTGGTCGTCTCGGACTTCTTCCTGTCGGAGACCGCGGCGATGGCCGACATCGTGCTGCCGGTCCTGCAGTGGGCCGAGGAGGAGGGCACCGTGACCAACCTGGAGGGCCGGGTGCTGCGCCGGCGGGCCGCCGTCCCGCCACCCGCCGGGGCGCGCAGCGAACTGTGGGTCCTGCAGGAGCTCGCCCGGCTGCTGGCGGCTCCGTCCCTGTTCAGCGAGGACCCGGAGACGATGTTCGACGAGCTCGCCCGCGCCAGCGCCGGCGGCATCGCGGACTACTCCGGCCTCGACTACACCGTGCTCGACGGCGGGGAGCCGGCCTACTGGCCCTACCCCGCCGGCAGCACCGGCACCCCCCGCCTGTTCCTCGAGGCCTTCGCCCACCCGGCCGGACGTGCCCTGCTGGTCCCCGTCTCGCCCCGCCCCGATCCGGTCGGTGCGCGTGCTCCCGCCCCGTTGCTCCTGGCCACGGGCCGCCTCCTTGAGCACTACCAGTCGGGCACCCAGACGCGGCGCGTCCCCGAACTCCTCGCGGCGCAGCCGGCGGCGCGCCTCCAGCTCCACCCCGCCACGGCGCGGGATCTCGGCATCGCCCACGGTGATCCCGTCGTCGTCACGAGCACCTCCGGTGAGGCCCATGCCCTGGCGGACCTCACGCCCGACATCCGCCAGGACACCGTCTTCCTCGCCTTCCACTACGCGGGGGCGGGCAGCGCGAACCTGCTCACGGGCAGCGCCACGGACCCGGTCTCGGGGATGCCCGAATTCAAGACGACGCCCGTGCGGGTCTCGTCCCTGGCCCGGCCCGTCCGTCCCGCGGGAGCCGGTCGGCTGGAGGCCATCGCATGAGCACCGGCGCGAACGGGCCCGAGCGGATCATCGTGGTGGGCTTCGGGCCCGTCGCGGCGCGGTTCGTCGAGCACCTCGAACCACTCGTCGCCGCCGGCCGCGTGGCCCTCACCGTCATCGGGCAGGAGGACGACGCCGCCTACAACCGGGTCCTCGTCGCGGACGTGGCCGTCGGCCGCATCCGGGAAACGGCAATCCGCCTCGCCGACGCAGGAGCTCTGTCGGCCGCCGGCGTCGATGTGCGGCTCGGAACGCGCGTGGTCCGGGTGGACAGGCCCTACCGGCGGGTCCTGCTCGCCGACGGCCGGGCCCTCGGGTACGACCGCCTCGTGCTCGCCACCGGATCCCGTCCCGTCCTGCCGCGGCTCGACGGCCTCGACGACGCCCACCGGCTCCCGCCGGGCGTCGGCTTCCTCCGCGACCTCGACGACGCCCGCGCCGTGGCCGCGGCCCTGGCCGCGCAGCAGCGCATCGTGGTGCTCGGCGGCGGCATCCTCGGCATCGAGGCGGCCCTCGCCGCCGCGGAGGAGGGGGGACGGGTCACCCTCGTGCACTCCGGACGCTCGCCCATGGAACGGCTCCTCGGGGAGGGTGCCCGGGTCCTGGGGTCGGCGCTGGCCAGGGCGGGCATCACAGTGGTCGCCGGGACCTCGGCAGGCATCTGCCTCACGGACGGCCGCTTCTCCGCACTCGCCCTCGAGGGCGGTGCCCGGGTGGACGGCGGTGCCCTCGTGCTCGCCTGCGGAGTACGGCCGCGCACCGAGCTCGCCGACGGGTGCGATCTCGCGACCGCGGACGGCATCCTCGTCGACCACGAGCTCCGGGCCCTCGGCACCGGCGGCGTCTGGGCGATCGGCGACTGCGCCGAGGTCTGCTGTGGGGTCAGCACCTGCGCGGCATGCTCCGGGACCACCGCTCCCCCGGGCCTCCTCGGTCCGGGCTGGCAGCAGGCGGACCAGCTCGGCCTCGCTTTCGTGGCGGAACTCTCGGGTCGGCCTGCCGCGGCCGCCGGACCTCCCGAGCGGCGGGACGCCGTCCTGGTCCTCAAGGCACACGGCGTGGACGCCGTCACCGCCGGCGAGACCGACGCCGATCCGTGGACGATCGAGCCCGGTCTCGCCGTCGCCGTCTGGGCGGACCCCGGGCACGGCCGCTACGCGAAAATGGTCACGCGCGACGGCGTCCTGACGGGCCTCGTGTGCGTGGGCATGCCGCGGACCGGCGCCGAACTGGTCCTGCTCTTCGAGCGCCGGAGCGAACTGCCGGCGGACCGGTCGAGCCTGCTCAGCCTCGACAGCGCCGAAGGGGTGCTCGCGGCGCTGCCTCCCGGACCGGACGCGACCCTCTGCCGATGTGCGGGGATCACCCGCGGCGCCGTGCAGGAGTCCGTCGCCGGCGGGTGCTCCTCCGTCCCGGAGGTATCCGCGGGCACGCGGGCCGGGACGGGCTGCGGCGGATGCCACGACGACATCCGCGCGGTGATCGAGCACCACTTCGCGGTCGCGGTGGCATCCTGAGCCGCGGCGGGAGGCCGCGGACCTCCCCCGGGTCGGGGTCCGGGTACGGGTACGGGTCCGGGCCGGAGCCCGGGTGGGGTACCGCCTACACGTGCAGGCGGTACCCGCGCTTCACCACGGTCTCCACCAGGCCGGGGTCGGGCAGGGACTTGCGCAACCTGTTCACATTCATGTCGAGCGCATGGCCGGCACCGGTGCTGGTCAGCAACCCGGTCAGCGCGTCACGACTGAGGACGGCACCTCGCGCGGACAGCAACGCCTTGAACAGGACGAGCTGCGCGGGTGCGAGGTCCACCTGGACCTCGTCCACCCGGACCGACCTGCCCCGCACCTCGATGGAGCCGGACGGCGTCCTGAGCTGCTCCACGTGGTGTTCGGCGAGATGGTCGCAGACCAGCCGGATCAGCGCGCCCATCCGGAAACGCTCGGGAACGATCGGCTCGATGCCGGCGTCGATCAGAGGCTGCGCGGTCACCGGGCCCACGGCGGCGGCCAGGACGCTGCGCCGGAACCGCTGGATCAGTTCCTCCTCGAGCCCCTGCTCGGCGGCGGTGCTGAACAGCGCGTCGACGGCGGGGGCACTGGTGAAGGTGACGCAGTCCAGCTGCCCGGTGCAGACGGCGTCGATGAGCCGGGGCAGCCGCTCGGAACCCTCCGGCTTGATCCACCGGTAGGGCGTGACGGTGAGGAGCGTCGCGCCGGACGCCCGGAGCCGTGCCAACTGATGGGCGTCGGCGTAGGCATGCAGCTGGACACCGATGGTCAGCCCTGACAGGTCCTTCTGCACCAGCTCGTCCACGAGCGTGGCCGTGGTCTCGTCGGAACTGATGCCGACGTCGTCGAGTCCCGCCGCCCGTACCGCGCCCCTGGCCTTCGGGCCCCGGACGTAGATCCGGCCCGCCCCGAGCACCTCGAGGAGGTCGTCGCCCAGCCCTGCGGCGTCCGCGGCCTCGAACCACCGGCGCATCCCGTACGCGGTGGTGATGAGGAACAGGTCCGGGCGTGCGGACACCATGGCCGCCGTGTCCGCGAGCAGTTCGACGTCCTCGGCGATGGGCGCGATCTTCAGCGCCGGTGCGTGGAACACCCAGGCGCCGCGCCGCTCGAGCGCGTCGATCAGGTCACCCGAGCGACGGTCCGAGGTCACCCCGATCCGGAAGCCCGCAAGCTGTCCGCCGGAGCCGTCCACGCGGATGGTCTCGGTCATGATGCCAGCGATTCGGTCAGCCGGGCGAGATGTGCCGCACCGCCCTGCAGGTCCAGCCCCACCCGCACCACCTCGCCGATCACGAGCACCGCGGGCGACTGGCACCGTGCGGCGCCGGCCGCGGTGACGATCGTCGAGAGGGTCCCCGCCGTCGTCCGCTGGGACGCGCTGTACCCGCGCTCGACGACGGCGACCGGCATGTCCGGCCGCATCCCGGCCCCGCCGAGGCCGGCGACGAGCTGCGGCAGCGTCGAGACGCCCATTAGGACCACGAGGGTCCCCCCGAGCCCTGCCAGGTGCAGGTGCTCCTCATCGCTCAGCGGGGCGTGGCCGGAGACGACGGTGAACAGATGGCTGACATCGCGGTGCGTGACGGGGATGCCGGCGGCGGCCGGCACGGAGATCGCCGAACTGACGCCGGGAATCACGCGGCACGGTACCCGCGCCTCGAGGCACGCGGCGAGTTCCTCGCTGCCGCGGCCGAACACGAAGGGATCGCCACCCTTGAGCCGCACCACGGACCGTCCGGCGAGCGCATGGCGCACCAGGAGGTCGTTGATGCCGGACTGCGGGACCCGGTGGTGGCCGGGGAGCTTGCCGACGTCCACCAGTTCCGCCGCCGGCGCGAGCTCCGCGAGCGCGTCCGTCGGGGCGAGCCGGTCGTAGAGCACCACGTCGGCCTCCCGGAGTGCTGCGACCGCGTCGAGGGTCAGGAGCCCGAGGGCGCCGGGACCACCGCCCACCAGGGTCACCGCACCGGACTCCCGGGCCGCCGGCTCGGTGCTGAGGAGTGTGCCGGTGCGACGGCACGCAGCGCGGACGGCGTCGGCCACGGACTCAGGGAGCCCGTCCACGACGACGGCGAGCGCGGCGCCGTCGAGGACGGCGTCGACGGGAACCGCGTCGTCGGGGACCGCCGGTGCGAACGTGGTGCAGGCGATGACCTCGGCGCCTGCCGCCCGGTACCGTGCCACAGCCCTGCGCGAGGCCCGCTCGCCGCCGACGACCACCACGCGCCGGCCTGCCGGATCGAGGTCCAGGTGCACGCTTCAGCCCTCCAGGGTTCCGGTTGCGGTGCGGACGGGGATCGCCGTACCGAGGCCCACGCGGCCGGCACCGGCCTCGATCTCCGCAGGGGTCGCGGGGCGCTGCTGGCCGCGTTCCTCCACAAGGACGATCGACTGGTCCGCGGCGTCTGGGGCGTTGACGAAGGACCGGAAGCGGCGGAGCCGGTCGGGGTCCTTCAGCGTCGCCGCCCACTCGTCCTCGTAGTGTTCGACGTGCCGGGCCATCGCGGCCTCGAGGTCACCGGCGATCCCGAGGGAGTCGTTCACGACCACGTCGCGCACGTGGTCGAGGCCGCCCTCGAGATCGTCCATCCAGCGGGCGGTCCGCTGCATGCGGTCCGCCGTGCGGATGTAGTACATGAGGTACCGGTCGATGTAGCGGATGAGGGTCTCGCCGTCGAGGTCCTGGGCGAGCAGCTGCGCGTGGGCGGGCTGGAACCCGCCGTTGCCGCCGACGTACAGGTTCCAGCCCTGGTCGGTGGCGATCACGCCGACGTCCTTGCTCCGGGCCTCGGCGCACTCCCGGGCGCAACCCGAGACACCCATCTTGAACTTGTGGGGTGCGCGGAGCCCGCGGTAGCGCAGCTCCAGGTCGATCGCCATGGCGACCGAGTCCTGCACGCCGAACCGGCACCAGGTGGACCCGACGCAGGACTTCACGTTCCGCAGGGCCTTGCCGTAGGCCTGCCCGGACTCGAACCCGGCCTCCACGAGGATCTTCCAGATCTCGGGCAGCTGCTCCAGCCGGGCCCCGAAGAGGTCGATCCTCAGCGCACCGGTCAGCTTGACGTACAGGCCGAACTGCTCGGCGACCTGCGCGATCACGGCGAGCTTCCGGGGCGTGATCTCCCCGCCGGGGATGCGCGGCACCACCGAGTAGGTGCCGTTGCGCTGCATGTTCGCGAGGGCGCGGTCGTTGGTGTCCTGCAGCGTGCCGCGGCCGCCGTCGAGCACGTACTCCCCGCGCTGCGTGGCGAGGATCGAGCCGATCGCCGGCTTGCAGATGTCGCAGCCGTGGCCGGCCCTGGCCTCGTCCGTCGCGCCGAAGCGGCCGAGGATGTCCTGGAAGGAGCCGAGGTCGAGGGCCTGGATGGCCTCGAACAGTTCGGGCCGCGACATCGCGAAGTGCTCGCAGATACCCTTCGGGACCGTGCGGCCGGCCTTGGTGAGCTCGGCGTCGAGCAGCTTCTTGAGCATCGGCACGCAGGAGCCGCACTGGGTCCCGGCCCGTGAGCAGGCCTTGAGGGCGGGCATGTCCAGTGCCGCGTCCGCGGCGCCGCCGTCCTCCCCCACCCCGTGGACCGCCGAGCGGCAGGCGCCCGCGGTCACGTTGTTGCACGAGCAGAGGATGACGTCGTCGGGCAGGTCCGACGGCGGTGCCTCGCCGCCACCGGCCGAGGACAGGTACGCACCCGGCTCCGCGGGCAGCTCCCGGCCCAGCAGGGGCCGCAGGGCGGAGTAGGGTGCGGCGTCGCCGACGAAGATGCCGCCGAGCAGCGTCTTCGCGTCGTCGGTGACCACGAGCTTCTGGTAGAGCCCGCGCGCCGGGTCCGCGTAGACGATCTCCAGGCTGCCCTCGGTGTCGGCGAGTGCATCTCCGAAGCTCGCGACCTCGACGCCGGAGAGCTTGAGCTTCGTGGCGGTGTCGAAGCCCGGGAACGTGGACACGCCGCCGAGGATCCCGTCGGCGCAGACCTCGGCCATCGCGTTCGCGGGTGCCACGAGGCCCATGCTGACGCCCTCGTAGCTGGCCACCTCGCCGATCGCCCACACTCCCGGCATCGCCGTCTCGCATGCCGCGCTGATGACCACACCCCCGCGGGGAGCCACCTCGAGCCCCGCGTCCCGCGCGAGTTCGTCGCGTGGCCGGATGCCGACCGCGAAGACCACGAGGTCGGCCGGCAGCACCGCGCCGTCGGACAGTGCCACGCCCGTGACCCGGCCGTCGTCGTCCGTCTCGATGGACGTCGGCGACCCGCCGCAGTGGATACCCAGTCCCTCGGCCGCGATGAGGCGGCCCAGCGCCTGTCCGCCGCCCTGGTCGAGCTGGGCGTTCATGAGCCATGCGGCCCGGTTGACGACGGTCGACGCGGCGCCGAGCTGCTGCAGCCCGCCGGCGGCCTCGAGGCCGAGGAGCCCGCCGCCGAGGACGACGGCGCGCGGGGCCCTGCCGAGTCCGGCGGCCAGGCGTGCGGTCTCCGCGCGGAGCCATTGCACGTCGTCGAGCGTCCTGTACACCGCGGCGTGCTCCCCGCCCGGCAGGGGCAACCGCACGGCGTCGGATCCGGTGGCGAGCACGACGTCGTCGTAGGCGTACTTCTCGCCCGACGCGCCGACGACGCACCGTGCCGCGAGATCCAGCCGGACGGCGCGCTCCCCCGTGACGAGCCGGATGGCCGGTTCGCGCCACATGAGCGGCTCACCGAGGCCGAGGTCGACGTCGCCCGTCAGCGCGCTGCTCAGCGCGACGCGGTCGTAGGGCGCGTGCGGCTCCTCGGTGAGCACTGTGACGGAGAGGCCGTCGGTGCCGCGCCGCCACAGGGCCTCGACGAACCGGTGGGCTGCGGGCCCGCCCCCGACGACGACGATCCGCCGGTCGGGCACCGGGACGGCGTCGGCGGGCCGGGCTGCTCGGTTCTCGCTCATGGTCTGCCTTCCGTCCGGGGCCGGGGTGGTCCCGCGTCCGGTTCCACCGTACGAAGGGGCAATTACTCCTGTGTGTCGCGGATGTATCGCAAAGTTAACTTCGGGCTCACGGACGGTCGGAGGGCCGGTGAGCCGCACGTTACCCGTCCGCAACAGCGCCGGGACGCAGGCGACACACCGGCTGGCTAGCGTTGGTCCCACCGAACGCCACCGAGGGGAATGCCATGACCGAGCTCGTACTCCAGCGTCCTGCCGCATCCAGCGCCCGCTGGGTGGCGGTCTGCCATCTCGACGACCTCGAGGAATGCTGGGGGGAGGCAGCTCTCGTGGGCCGGGACCAGGTCGCCCTGTTCCGGCTTCCGGGCAACCGGCTCCACGCCGTGGGGAACATCGATCCCCGGACGCGGGCCGCCGTCATGGCGCGCGGCATCGTGGGATCGCGCGGCACCACGCCGACGATCGCCTCTCCCCTGCACAAGGAGGTCTACGACCTGGCGACCGGGGTGTGCCTGTCCGGCGGGGCGGGCCTGCGCGCGTACCCCGTCCGGTGCGTGGACGGGGTCGTCGAGGTGGGCGTTGCCGCCTGAAGTCGCCGCGTTTGCTTCAATGGCTGCCATGACCGCTTCCCCGTCCGACTCCCGGGCGCCTGTCCTCATCGCCTGCTCGCACGGCACCGACAATGTCCGTGGGCGCCTCGAGATCGACGCCGTGCGCGCCGGGATCTCGGCCCTGCGTCCGGGGCTCGAGGTGCTCGAGGCGTACGTCGATGTGCAGGAGCCCGATCTCGTGGATGTCGTCGCGTCGCTCCGGCCCGGGCGAGCGGCGGTCATCGTCCCCCTGCTGCTCTCCGTCGGCTACCACGTGAAGGTGGACATCGCCCGGGCGGCTGCGAGCAGGCCGGGCACCGTGTCCGCGCTGCCGCTGGGCCCCGATCCGCGCCTGGCCTCCGTACTGCAGCAGCGGCTGCTCCAGGCGGGCGTGTCCGACGGTGACCCCGTGGTCCTCGCTGCCGCAGGATCTTCCGACGCCTGCGCGGCAGAGGATGTCGCCGAGGTGCTCGCGGTCCTCGCCGAGGGCCGCACGGGGACCGTGCAGGCGGGCTTCGGCTCGAAGGCCTCGCCATCCGTGCCCGAGGCCGTCGCGTCCTACCGTCCGGCCGGGCCGGGCCCCGTGGCCCTGGCCTCCTACCTGCTGGCTCCCGGGTACTTCCACGACCAGTTGGCGAAGGCCGGGGCCGACGTCGTCAGCGAACCGCTGCTGCCGGATCCGGCGATCGCGGCGATCGCCCTGGACCGGTACGACGCCGCGGTCACGCGCCTGCTCTCGGGCGTTGCTCAGCCGGGATCCGGATGCCGGCGGCCGTGCCGGTCCCTGGTCCCGACCTGCGTGCGGAGCGCCGCGATCCAGCCGGCGTGACGCCGGCGCCATGGTCCGTCAGGCGGTCAGGCGGGTCAGGCGGTCAGACGGGTCAGACGGCCGGCTCGAGGGAGAGTCGTTCCTGCACTGTCGCGGCGAGCTGGTCGGCGATGCGCTGGGCCGTCCCGATGTCCGTCGCCTCGACCATCACCCGCACCACGGGCTCCGTCCCGGACGCACGCAGCAGCACGCGGCCGGTCTCGCCGAGGACGGCCTCCGCCTCGCGGACCGCATCCTGCACGCCCTCGTCGGAGTCGGCCGCCGTACGGTCTACCCCCCGGACATTGATGAGTACCTGCGGAAGCCTCGTCATGACGGCAGCGAGTTCCTTGAGGCTCTTGCCGGTCCCGGTGATGCGCGCCGCCAGCTGGAGGCCGGTGAGCACGCCGTCCCCCGTGGTGGCGTGGTCGGCGAAGATGACGTGGCCGGACTGCTCGCCGCCGAGGCTGAAGCCGCCGTCGCGCATCCCCTCGAGGACGTAGCGGTCGCCCACAGCGGTCTCCTTGATGGTGATGCCCGCCTCGCGGAGCGCGATCTTCAGTCCGAGGTTGCTCATCACGGTGGCCACGAGGGTGTCGTCCTTGAGCTTGCCGGCGTCCCTCATGGCAAGGGCCATGACGGCCATGATCTGGTCGCCGTCCACCACGGTGCCCTCGTGGTCCACGGCGAGGCAGCGGTCGGCGTCGCCGTCATGGGCGATACCGAGATCGGCGCCGTGCTCGAGGACGGCTTCCTGCAGCTTCTCGAGGTGCGTGGATCCATAGCCGTCGTTGATGTTCACGCCGTCCGGGGCGGCGCCGATGACCACGATGTCCGCGCCGGCGTTCCGGAAGACCTCGGGTGAGCAGCCGCTCGCAGCACCGTGTGCGCAGTCGATGACGACCTTGAGGCCCTGGAGCCGGTTGGGCAGGGTCTGGAGCAGGTGCACCACGTAGCGGTCCTCGGCGTCGGCGAACCGCTGGATGCGTCCGACGTCGCCGGCCACCGGGCGGAGCCTGGGGCTGGCCATCTCGGCCTCGATGGCGTCCTCGAGGGCGTCGCTGAGCTTGTTGCCGCCGCGGGCGAGGAACTTGATGCCGTTGTCCGGCGCCGGGTTGTGGGAGGCGGAGATCATGACGCCGAAGTCCGCGTCGAGGTCGGCGACGAGGAAGGCCGCGGCCGGGGTGGGCAGCACGCCCGCGTCGTAGACGTCCACGCCGGAACTGGCGAGGCCGGCTTCGACGGCCGCCGCGATGAACTCCCCGCTGATACGGGGATCCCGGGCTATCACGGCGGTGGGGCGGCGCCCGCCGTCGACGGCATTGTGCCCGAGGACGACGGCGGCCGCCTGGGCCAGGTGCAGGGACAGTTCCGCCGTGATCAGTCCGTTGGCCAGACCGCGCACACCGTCGGTGCCGAATAATTTGCTCATCAACGATCATCCTAAGTGCAGTAGCAAGGGCCGCTCGGGCGGGTCCTCAAACAGGTTAAAGCACGATGCCCGTCCGGATAGTCCGGACGGGCATCTGCGCGTGTCCCAGGGTTTAGCGCTTGGAGTACTGAGGCGCCTTGCGTGCCTTCTTGAGACCGGCCTTCTTGCGCTCGATGACGCGGGCGTCACGGGTCAGGAAGCCTGCCTTCTTGAGGGCGGGGCGGTTGTTCTCGCGGTCGATCTCGTTCAGCGTGCGAGCGACACCGAGGCGGAGGGCACCGGCCTGGCCGGAGGGGCCACCACCGTGGATACGGGCGATGACGTCGTAGGCGCCGTCGAGCTCGAGGAGCTTGAACGGGTCGTTGACTTCCTGCTGGTGCAGCTTGTTCGGGAAGTAGTCCGCGAGCTCGCGCCCGTTGACGATCCACTTGCCGGTGCCGGGGACGAGGCGCACGCGGGCGACAGCTTCCTTGCGGCGTCCGACGGCTCCGCCGCCGACGGTCAGCGCAGGGCGCTCCTTCGCGGTGGTCTCGCCGGCTTCGGTGGACTCTGAGGTGTAGCTCGTGAGCTCCTCAGTCGGTTCATTCAGCTCTTCAGTGTTCTGAGCCACGGTTCTCCTTGAAGTGATTTCTTAGTACTGGTGGCCAGAACTACTGGGCGACCTGGGTGATTTCGAACGTCTGCGGCTGCTGCGCGGCGTGGGGGTGCTCAGCGCCGCGGTAGACCTTCAGCTTGCCGATCTGCTGAGCGGCGAGCGAGGTCTTGGGAAGCATGCCGCGGATAGCCTTCTCGACTGCGCGCTCCGGGTTCTTGTCCAGGAGTTCCACGTAGCTGGTCGACTTCAGGCCGCCCGGGTAACCCGAGTGGCGGTAGGCGCGCTTCTGCTCGAGCTTGGAGCCGGTGAGGGCGACCTTCTCGGCGTTGATGATGATGACGAAATCGCCCATGTCCATGTGGGGAGCGAAGGTCGGCTTGTGCTTTCCGCGGAGCAGGATTGCGGTCTGGCTGGCAAGACGGCCGAGGACGACGTCGGTTGCATCGATTACGTGCCACTGGCGGTTGATGTCGCCTGGCTTCGGGGTGTACGTACGCACGGTTATGGCCTTCGTTTCTATTTCGGTGTCGCCCGCATCCACGGAAGATCTCCGTGCCCGCGGGCTCAGCTTATTCATGCGCTACCGGAACTTCAGGTGAGGGCTGAAATACGACCAGTCATCCCGTGGATCTCGGCTCCGCCCCCGGGCCAGGTGGTTCTGCAACTGAACCGCTCCGTGGGGCGCAGACGTATCGAGAAGGGATACGCACAACGACTTCCAAGGATAGCCTGCCGCGCTGCTGTGGGTCAAAATGAGCCGGAGACCGCCCGGCTGCTGGATAGGATGACGGAAAAGAGGCCGGGGAGGGTTCTACGTGGGGAAGCGGACGCTGGACCTGTCCCCACATCCTGCCACCTCCTGGAGCCGTCCCGCTGCGGCACTCACCGCGGTACTCACCGCCGTCGTGATCACCGTGCTCCTCGTCTATCCTCGGGCTGCGTCCGACGCAGCGCTGAGCGCCTCCCCCCGTGCCGCTGGCGCATCCGCCGAGCTCTCGGTGCCGGTCGGTCCCGGGACGGATCAGCGGCTGCCGGCCGCGCCGACGCTCCAGCACCTGTCTCCCGCCCTCTCCGTGCGCGAGTGGTCGGCGAGCGCCGCCGTCGACGTCCTCGCCTCGGGCGGTTCGGCCGTGAACCTCCCGGCGGGCCTCCGCGTCACGGCGGTGGGCCGGCAGGCCGGCGTACCCGGCGACAGCGACGGCGACAGCGACAGCGACAGCGACAGCGAGAGTGGCAGCGACGGCGTCGTACCCGTGACCATTGCGGCGGCGTCCGCAGGGCGCCTGGGACTGTCCGACGGGGACACGCTGGCGGTGACGGGGACGGAGGGCACGGTGCGCCTCCGGGTCGTCGGCGCAGCCGCCCCGGGCCCGGATGCCGCGCTGCTCGAAGGTGCTGCCGTCGATGGAAACTCGACCCTGATCGTCGCCGTGGCGGCCGCGGACCTGCCGCGCTTCTCCGCACCGGCGGTCCTCGGCTGGCAGTTCACGCTGCCGGAGGACCCCTCCGTCCATGGTCTCGAGGATGCCGCCGGGCGGCTCGCGGGGCTCGCCTCGGACCTCGAACGGTCGGCTGCCGGGCTGGCAGGCGCCACGCTGACCGGTGACCTCGCGCCCGTCCTCTCCGAGGTGGCCGGATCACAGCGGCGGGCCGTGAACCTCGCACTCGACGGGGCGATCCTCGTGGCCCTGCTCGGGGCGGTGGCCTGCGCCCGCCTGCGGAAGCCCCTGGCGCAGGAAGTGGCCCTCCCGCCGGGCCGGCTGGTCCCGGCATCGGTCGGCGCCGTCGGCACCGTCGCCCTCGCCGTCGTCCTCCCCCTCGTGACCGGCACCCGCGGGAACCTGCCGCCCCTGTCCGTGGCTCCCGCCGTAGCCCTGTCCGTGGCATCCCTGCTCCTCGCAGCGACGCTCCCGCGCGTGTTCCACCGTCCTCGCGGTGGCCACCCTCGGCCGGGGTCCGCCGCGTCAGGCCGTGCGGGCCTGCGATGGTCCGCAGCGGTCTTCGCCGTGGTGCTCGCCACGGGTGCCGGGCTGCTCGGGAGCGCTGCCGTGGGCAGCGCGGACGCCACCGCACGCTCGACGGCGAGTCTCGCCACCGGGGGCGATGTGCAGGTCCTGGTCCCGGCGGGTAGCGACGACGAGGCCGCCGCCCTTGCCGTGCCCGACGGGGCGGCGTCGTCCCGGGTGCTGCGGACCGCCCTCGATCTGCGGGGTACCGCCGGGGAACTGGTCGCGGTCGATGCGGCCTCGCTGTCCGCGGTGCTCCCCCGGGAGGACGGGCTCGACGCCGACCGGTTGGGGGATGCGCTGCGCGCCACGATCCCTGCACCCGAGCCGGCACTCGATCTCCGGCCGGCCGCGCGTCAGGTGCGCCTCCAGCTGGCCACCGAACCGTTCGGGACGCCGGCGGCCGGTTCGCAACGCGCTCTCCGCGTCGCCGTCGCCGCATGGGTCGAACGTGAGGACGGCGCCCTCACGAAAGTCCCCGCGGGCACGCTCTTCCCTCACCGCAGGCCAGACCCAGCAGCACTCGCTGTCCTTCACCGTCCCCGAGGGCGTGCGTGCCGAGGCCGTCGCGGCGCTCGACTTCGTCGTGGCGTCGCCCGAGGGGTCGCCGACGCCGGGTGGGGGTTTCTTCCTGACGCTCCTGCGTTCGTCCTCCGACGCCGGCATCGGATCCGGCGAGAGTCGCTTCGGCGCCGCATCGGACCTCGTCGTCGTGCCATCGCTCCCCGGGACCGCCGAGGCGGGGGTGGTGGCACCGGACGACGGAGCAGGCTTCGCCGTGGCCACCCTGCCCCGTGGGTCGCTGACGGTCCGGCTCGCGGCGCGCGTCGCCCTGGATCCCGTGCCCGTCGCCACGACAGCCTCCGCCGGGGCACGGGAGGGCGATGCTCTCGAACTGCTGGTGAACGGCACCGCCGTGGACGCCGTCGTCGCATCCGTGGAGCCCGTGCTGCCCGGCCTCGTGGGCGGGGCGGGCGCCCTCGCGGACCTCCGTGCCGTCTCCTACGCGTTGCTCGCCACCGAGGCGGGCCCTGCGGTGCCGCTCGAGCACTGGGTGTCCGGACCCGATCCGGTGCCGCTCGCTGCCTCGCTCCGCGCCGCGGCACCGCCGGGATCCTCGATCGCGACGGCGGCGGTCGACCCGCTGGGCGCTCCGCTCGCCCCCCTCGCGTGGCTGCTCCTGGTGCCCTGCCTCCTGGCGGCGGCCGGCGTCCTGCTGCCCGCCACGCCACCGGTGGCGCGTACGGCCCGGGCTGCCGAGGACCCCGGGCCGGACGGGGCGCCGGACCCGACGGTGGGCGCCGGGCTGTCCGGCGCGGCCGTGGCCGTCGGCGGTGTCGTGCTCGGGCTGGCGGCCGGTGCTGTCGCGGCCGTCACCGCGGTCGCTGGAGGCGGGAGCGCACCCTCTCCGACTCCGTCCCTCGACCCCGGCCTCCTCGCGGCCACGCTGCTCGGGTCGCTCGGGCTCGTGGCCTTCGCCTTCTTCCGCCGCGGCCGGGCCGGCACGACGCCGGGCGGGCGCATCCACGGGGAGGGCGCCGGCGGTGTACCGTCACCCGTGTCCGCCGTCGTCGCCCGCACGGGCGGGTGAGCCGGTCCATCCGCGTGAGGAGTTCGACGGAGGGCGGTCCGAAAGCCGCCTCCCGGTCAGCACTTGCGCATTTCTCGCTCAGTATCGGCCGGCTTCACCGTGAACGGTCAGACCCCGGCCGTAGCCTGAGGGAGTGCCGTCGAATAGTGCCCCCAAGAGCCTGCCGCTGCTGGACCTCGCCGTCCTGGCCCACCTCGAGCGGCAGCTGAACGACGCCCGGCCTGCCCGCGCTTTCGCCCGCGACTACATCGCCGGATTCGAGCATCGCTACCTCCGTCTCGAGAACTCGATCGGGAACCGCGACATCCCCGCTGCGCTCGACGCCGCCCTCAGCCTCCGCAACTCGTCCGCGATGATCGGTGCCGCACGGCTCTCAGCCCTTGCCGCCGGTTTCGAGGCGTCCGTCACCGCGTCGGACCTCGATGCCGCCCGCCGCGCCCTCCCCGCCATCGAGCGCTGCGGCCTGGACACCATCCTCGAACTCGAGGCCCGCTACCTGGCGGCAGGCTAGGCGACCAGCAGGACCAGCGGCGTCAGGAACGAACCGGTGTGAGCCGGTAACCGACGCCCCGCACGGTCTGCAGCCAGCGCGGACTCTTGGGGTCCTCCTCGAGCTTCCGGCGAAGATTGCCGATGTGCACCTCGATGGCGCGCTCGTCGGAGTCGCTGATATAGGTGTCCTCACCGTAGTAGTCACCGCGGACCACCCGCACCAGATCCGCCTTGGTCCGCACGGCGCCGTTGCTCTTGAGCATCTCGTTGAGGAGGTCGAACTCGCTCCGGGTCAGCGGCAGGTCCCGCCCGTCGAGCACCACGGTGCGCGCGGCCGCGTTCAGCGCCAGGCCGTTGTGCTCGACGACGGTGGGCGTCACGCCCACCGCAGCGGGTGCGACCTCGGGCGCCGGCGTCGTGACGGGGGCGGCGGGGGGCGCCTGGTCCGGGGCGATGCGCGGGCGGCGCAGCATCGCCGCGATCCTCGCCCGGAGCTCCCTCGGCCGGAACGGCTTGGTGAGGTAGTCGTCGGCCCCCGACTGCAGGGCCGTGAGGGTATCGAGTTCGTCGCCGCGCGAGGTCAGCATCACCACGTAGCAGGTGCTGAAGGCGCGGATACGCCGCAGCACCTCGTAGCCGTCGATGTCGGGGAGACCGACGTCCAGGGTGACCACCGAGGCATCGAGGGTCCGGACCAGTTCGACGCCTGCCCTCCCGTCCGGTGCCACGTGCACGTCGAAGCCCGACTGCCTGAGAACGGCCCCCACGAGATTCCGCACATCGGCGTCGTCCTCGATGACCACTGCCACCCCCGGATCGCTCATCGACCTCCGACCCCCCTCTGACCTGCGCTGCAACTGGTTCTACTCATCATGATCCCCATTGTGCACGGCGGAAACGGGGAATCGTGCCGCCTTGCATCCCAAAACGCGGACCTGCCTACATAATGGGAGCAGTACGTAGGTCTCAGCGTCGGAAAGTTCTTCATCATGCGGTTCTTCCTCTTTCCCCGGAAAGTGCGTGCCTAGGGACGCCGGAGCCGTGCGGTGGCGCGCGGTGGCCTCGAAGGCGAGCATCAGCCGTTCCGTGGTGCTCTGTCAGATCCCCCTGACCGTCATCGTCGTCGTCATCGCCGTGTCCGCCCCCCTCCTCAGGCCCGGCCTGACCTCCGATCCCGCGTTCGACCTGGGACTGTCGATGATCCTGGTGCTCCTGGCGCTGTCGGTCATCGTGCCGTGGCACGAACTGCCGCGCGGCAGTCTGCTGATCGTTCCGATCCTGGATTTCGTCGCGATCGCCCTGGTCCGCACCGGCGCCCTGGAGGTCCAGCCGGCCCTCGGCGTCCTGGCGGTCTTCCCCGTGCTGTGGCTGATGCGTTCCTCCCTGCCGCCGTGGGTGTCGCTGGCGCTGACCGTCCTCGGCTCGCTGCTCGTGACGTCATGGCCCCTGCTGGGGTCCTTCGATCCCGCGCAGCTGCGGTCCTACCTGGGCGTCCTGCTGCTGCCGATCGTGATGCTGTGCATCGCGGTCACCATCCGCGTGATGATCTCCGGTGCGCAGGCCCGGGAGATCGAGATCGAGCGCAAGGACCGGGAGCTCAACGACCTCCTCCGCGCCGCCATCGACCGTGAGCGGGTCCTCACGGCGATCCTCAACACCGTCGACGTCGGGCTGACCGCCGTCGACGCCCACGGCAACACCACCCTCACGAACCGCCAGCAGGAACTGTTCAACCGGCTCTCCGGTCACGACGACGGCCAGGGGGGCAGCATGGTGGGCGCGGACCGCGTGACACCGCTGGCGGTGGACAGGCAGCCGGTCTACCGTGCCCTCACGGGCGAGACGTTCGCCGACGAACTGGTGTGGGTGGGCGACGGCGACGCCCAGCGGGCCCTCTCGACCGCAGCACGCCCCATCAAGAACGCGGACGGCAGTATCGCCGGCGCCCTGATCGCCTGCAGCGACGTCACGGAGCTGGTCGAGGCCGTCACCGCGAAGGATGCCTTCATCTCGAACATCTCCCACGAGTTCCATGCGCCCCTGACCTCGGTGCTCGGCTACCTCGAACTCGTGATGGAGGACGAGCACCCGCTGCCCGGCCACCTCAGAGGCTACGTCGACGTGGCGGGACGCAACGCCGAGCGGGTCCTCCACCTCGTCGCCGATCTCCTCTCGACCGCCGGCGACCGCGTTCGGGTGCATCCGCGCCCCGTGGACCTCGCGGCCCTGATCGAGATGAGTGTCCGGTCCAACAGGTTCCGCGCCCAGAAGAACGGCGTGAAACTGAAGACCAATGCCCAGACACCCCTGTGGACGCTCATCGATCCCCTCAGGATCTCCCAGGTGCTGGACAACCTGCTCTCGAACGCCATCAAGTACTCCCCGGACGGCGGAGTGGTGACCATCCGTGCCGAGGAATCCGAATCCACGATCGACCTGCACGTCGAGGACCGGGGCATGGGCATGACGGAACAGGAGGCCCGGCAGGTCTTCTCCCGCTTCTACCGCACGCCGGCGGCACGCAGCGCCGACATCGACGGCGCCGGTCTCGGTCTGGCGATCACCAAGTCCATCGTCGAGAGCCACGGCGGATCGATCCACTGCGTCAGTGCACCCGGCAAGGGCAGCCGCTTCACAGTGACCCTGCCCGTCAACGGCGAAGTGAGCCGCATGCCCCAGGACTCCATCGGGGAATCCGTCTAGATGCTCCCGCATCTCCTGACCGGCGTCCTCGCCGCGGGCCTGGGGTATGCCCTGTTCACCCTGGCGGGACGGGATCCGCGCACGGCCCTGCCGGCGTCGCGACGCCTGCCGCTCTCGGTGCTCGCAGGCCTCCTGGCGGGCGCGGGGAGCGCGGTGAACGGCCAGCCCTGGAACGGGCCGCTGCTCGCCGTGCTCGCGGCCTTCGGCGTCCTGCTCGGAGCCATCGACCTGCGATCGGCGCTGCTGCCCGACGCCGTCCTCCTGCGGTTCACAGCCGTCTCCGTGCCGCTGCTCCTCGTCGCCGCGGCCGGTACAGGGAGATGGAGCGGGCTTGCCGGCGCGGCGGCCGGCGGCGCCACCCTCTGCGCCGTCTACCTCCTCCTCGCCCTCATCTCGGCAGGGGGCCTCGGCATGGGGGATGTGAAGCTCGCAGCCGTGCTGGGCCTGTTCGGCGGCTGGGGCGGGTCCGCGGCCTGGCTGGGGACCCTGCTGGGCGGATTCCTCCTCGGCGGCGTGGTCGGCCTCGCGGTGCTCCTGCTGCGCCGCGGGTCCCGCGGGTCGACGTTCCCGTTCGGCCCCGGCATGCTCCTCGCCGCGTTCGCGAGCCTGGCCCTGCTGGGTTAGGGCGGCCCGTCTGGGCGCGGACGCGGTCCCGGCCGTCTCAGTCGTCGTCGGTCGAGGCCTGTGATAGCGCCAGGTGTTCGGCCGTGCGCCGTGACCGGGTGAGGTCGGCGCGTGCGCCGACCTCCCCGTCGCCCGGGTACGCGATCTCCTCGAGGACGAGCGGGTGCGGCGCAGCGAGGATCGAGCGGGCGTCCTTGAGCCGGGCGGCGAGGCGATCCGCGAGCCACACCGGGGGCATCTCCCCCGACCCGACCCTCAGCGTCGACCCGATGAGCGCACGGACCATGTTGTGGCAGAAGGCGTCGGCCTGCACGGTGGCGGTGATGACGCCGTCGTGGCCGCGCGCGAACGCGTACCGCTGCAGTTCGCGGATGGTGGTGGCGCCCTCACGCGGTTTGCAGAACGCGGCGAAGTCCTGCATGCCGAGCAGGTGCCCCGCCCCCTCGTTCAGTCGCGCCACGTCGAGGGGCGCCGGGTACCAGAGGGTGGTGTGCCTCCGGAGCGGATCCTGGCCGGTTCCGGTGTCCGCGATCGCGTAGCTGTACCGGCGCCAGAGCGCCGAGAAGCGGGCGTCGAACCCCTCGGGCGCGCGCGTGGCGGCCCGGACGACGACGGCGGGCACGGAGTTGCGGACGGAGCGTCCGCGCCCCGTGATGCCGTCCGTGAGGACCCGGTTGATGGTGCCGGTGACCCGGCGGAGGAAAGCGTCGGCCGGGTCGACGTCGCGACCGCGTGCCATGCCGTGCCACTCCCCCGGTGTGAGGTCGACGTGCGCGACCTGGCCGCGGGCGTGGACGCCCGCGTCGGTCCGGCCGCCGACGGTCAGCCGCACCGGGCGGCGCAGGAGCGTGAAGAGCGCCTCCTCGAGGACGCCCTGCACGGTGGTGAGCCCGGGCTGCACGGCCCACCCCGAGAACAGGGCGCCGTCGTAGGCGATGTCGAGCCGGACACGCAGAAGCCCGCCGTCCCGGGGAGGGACGGCGGGCTTCTGGGTGATCATGGTGTGCGTCGGGAGGGAAGAATTACTTCTTCTCGTCCTCGACCGAACCCTCGACGACGACGACCTCGTCAGCGGCGCCTGCTTCGGCGTCGACCGTGGTGTCCTCGGCTGCGACCTCGTCGGCGGATGCCGCGGACTCGGCCGACTCGGCCGATTCAGCGGACTCGGCCGAGTCGACGGAATCTGCCGACTCCGGCGATGCCGGCGCTTCGGTGACCGGTGCTGCGGCGGCGGGAGACTTGGCCTGCTCGGCCTCGGCGACCACGGACTGCTTGGCGGACATGGGCTCCAGCACCAGTTCGATGACGGCCATGGGGGCGTTGTCGCCCTTGCGGTTGCCGATCTTCGTGATGCGGGTGTAGCCACCCTCGCGGTTGGCGACGGCCGGGGCGATGTCCGTGAACAGCTCGTGGACGATGCTCTTGTTGCTGATGACCGCGAGGACGCGACGACGCGAGGCGAGGTCACCCTTCTTCGCGAAGGTCACCAGGCGCTCGGCGTAGGGCCGGAGGCGCTTGGCCTTCGTCACCGTGGTGGTGATGCGCTTGTGCTCGAACAGTGAGGCGGCCAGGTTGGCGAGCATCAGGCGTTCGTGCGCCGGACCGCCTCCGAGACGTGGGCCCTTGGTGGGTGTGGGCATGGTTCTTTCTCCTCATTAGGGTGTCCGTCCGCCGCTCCGGGGAGCGACGGACGGACAGGTAGCGTTTTAGAGCTCTTCGTCGCCGTAGACGGCGTCGTCCTCTTCGATGGCGGCAGCGCGGGCGGCAAGGTCGAAGCCTGGAGGGGAATCCTTCAGGGACAGACCGAGCTCCACGAGCTTCGCCTTGACCTCGTCGATGGACTTCGCGCCGAAGTTGCGGATGTCCATGAGATCGGCCTCGGAGCGCGCAACGAGCTCACCCACGGAGTGGATGCCCTCGCGCTTGAGGCAGTTGTACGAGCGGACCGTCAGCTCGAGGTCCTCGATCGGCAGCGCCATGTCCGCGGCGAGTGCCGCGTCCGTCGGCGACGGGCCGATCTCGATGCCCTCGGCGGCGGTGTTCAGCTCGCGGGCGAGACCGAACAGCTCCACCAGGGTGGTGCCTGCGGAAGCGACGGCGTCACGGGGCGCGATCGCGTCCTTCGTCTCGACGTCGACGATCAGCTTGTCGAAGTCGGTGCGCTGCTCCACACGGGTCGCCTCCACGCGGAAGGTCACCTTCAGGACCGGCGAGTAGATCGAGTCGACCGGGATGCGGCCGATCTCGGAGTCGCCGGACTTGTTCTGCGATGCCGAGACGTAGCCGCGTCCACGCTCGATGGTCAGCTCGAGCTCGAACTTGCCCTTCGAGTTGAGGGTCGCGATGTGGAGATCCGGGTTGTGGAACTCGACGCCGGCGGGGGGCGCGATGTCAGCGGCGGTGACGACGCCGGGACCCTGCTTGCGCAGGTAGGCGACGACCGGCTCGTCGTGCTCCGAGGAGACGGCGAGGTTCTTGATGTTCAGGATGATCTCGGTGACGTCCTCCTTCACCCCGGGAACCGTGGTGAATTCGTGGAGCACTCCGTCGATGCGGATGCTCGTCACGGCAGCACCCGGGATGGAGGACAGGAGCGTGCGGCGGAGCGAGTTGCCGAGGGTGTAGCCGAAACCGGGCTCGAGGGGCTCGATGACGAACCGCGAACGGTTGTCGGCGACTACTTCTTCAGTCAGGGTGGGGCGCTGTGCAATAAGCACTTACATATCCTTTCAGGAAGCATCCGCTATATGACGCTTCGAAATGGGCGGGACTGCGGGTCAGCCGGCTCAAAAGCTGCTGGAACGGCACCGAACCGCCCTGCCGGACCGCGGAGGTCCTGCAGGGCGGCACGGTGACCGGCACGTCTGGTTAGACGCGGCGGCGCTTGGGCGGGCGGCAGCCGTTGTGCGCGCTCGGGGTGACGTCCGAGATGGACCCGACCTCGAGGCCCGTGGCCTGCAGCGAGCGGATCGCGGTCTCGCGGCCCGAACCCGGGCCCTTCACGAACACGTCGACCTTCTTGACGCCGTGCTCCTGTGCGCGCTTCGCAGCGGCCTCGGCGGCCATCTGCGCGGCGAACGGGGTGGACTTGCGGGAGCCCTTGAAGCCGACCTCGCCGGCCGAGGCCCAGGAGATGACCGCACCGCTCGGGTCCGTGATGGACACGATGGTGTTGTTGAAGGTGCTCTTGATGTGCGCCTGACCGAGCGCGATGTTCTTCTTGTCCTTGCGACGCGGCTTACGGACCGCTCCACGAGTCTTGGGGGGCATTACTTCTCCTACGAAGGTATTGGGTAAAGCATGTGATCAGCTGATCGGAGCTGTCCGCGGATTGAAAGGATCAACCTGCGGATGGGCCCCTGATGGCCGGGTTCCCTGGCCGGGCGAGCGATAGCGAGCCCGGTTAGGGTGCCATGAGGGACTAGCGTCCGACCTTCTTCTTGCCTGCGACCGTACGCTTCGGGCCCTTGCGGGTACGGGCGTTCGTCTTCGTACGCTGTCCACGTACGGGAAGGCCGCGGCGGTGCCGAATGCCTTCGTAGCTGCCGATCTCGACCTTGCGGCGGATGTCGGCTGCAACCTCGCGGCGGAGGTCACCCTCGACCTTGAAGTTGCCTTCGATGTAGTCGCGGAGCTGGACCAGCTCGACGTCGGTGAGGTCCTTGACGCGCGTGTTCGGGGAGATCCCCGTGTCGACGATCGTCTTCTCTGCACGGGTCTTGCCCACGCCGTAGATATAGGTAAGCGCGATGACTACCCGCTTTTCGCGGGGGATGTCTACGCCAGCGAGACGTGCCATGTGGCGGTGCTCCTTTGGTGGTACCGGAGGTCTGGAGCAGAACGTCCCCGGAACACGTGTTCCGGTCCCCGGCCTCCGAGCCGGGGGTGTACGTTCCTCGCGGAACGCTGTTCTGCCGTTGGGATACTTCTACGCGTGGGAAGAACCTCGGGACGAGGTTCTTAGCCCTGGCGCTGCTTGTGGCGCGGGTTTTCGCAGATGACGAGGACGTTGCCCTTGCGGCGAACCACCTGGCACTTCTCGCAGATACGCTTCACGCTCGGCTGGACCTTCATGGTTTTCCTTTGCGTTCGTTCTTATTTGTAGCGGTAGACGATACGGCCCCGGGTGAGGTCGTACGGGCTCAGTTCCACCACGACCCGGTCCTCGGGGAGGATCCGGATGTAGTGCTGACGCATCTTGCCCGAGATGTGGGCGAGAACAATGTGTCCGTTGGCCAGCTCAACGCGGAACATCGCGTTGGGCAGCGCCTCGTTCACAGTGCCTTCAATCTCAATGACACCGTCTTTCTTGGCCATATCCTCCGCTAACGTCTATGCCCACCAGTTGCGTGGCGGGCGGGTTTGGGGTTTTGATTGTCGGACCCGCAGGGAGCCGGAGCTCGTCTCGCGGGCAGGTCTCCGGAGCCCAAATGGGCACGGAAAGCAGAGACAACCAACAGACAACTCTACGCTACCGTCCGCGGATAGTTAAATTGGGGCGCGCTCCCCACCGTCTGGGGCGCCCGGCGAGGTGCGTCCCGCGGGCCGGCCGGGTCAGTCCTGCAGCGCGACCGGCGTGACGCCGAGGGGTTCGAGCCGTGACGCTCCCCCGTCCGGCGCCGAGAGCACCCAGATGCCGCCCCCGTGCACCGCGACACTGTGCTCCCACTGGGATGCCCGCTTGCCGTCGGTGGTGACGACGGTCCAGTCGTCGTCGAGCACGGCCGTCTCGAGGCCTCCCTGGACCAGCATGGGCTCGATGGCGAGGCACAGGCCGGGCCGGACCTTCGGCCCGCGGTGGCTGCTGCGGTAGTTCAGGACGTCGGGCGCCTGGTGCATCTGGGTGCCGATGCCGTGCCCCACGTAGTCCTCGAGGATCCCGAGGGCCGGTCCGGGGACGGAGGAGACGTAGTCGTCGATGGCCGAGCCGATGTCGCCGACGAACCGGGCGGAGGCCAGGGCCGCGATCCCCCGCCACATCGCCTCTTCCGTGACGTCCGACAGCCGGACGTCCTCGGGCCGTGGCGTGCCGACGATCAGCGTACGCGCGGAGTCGGAGTGCCATCCACGGACCACGGCGCCGCCGTCGATCGAGATGATGTCGCCGTCCTGCAGGGTGTAGCCGCCCGGGATGCCGTGGACGACCTCGTGGTTGACGGAGGTGCAGACGCTGGCCGGGAAGCCGTGGTAGCCGAGGAAGTTCGACGTCGCGCCCTCCTCCCGGAGCACGCCTTCGAAGACCTCGTTCAGCTGCGCCGTCGTGACGCCCACGGCGGCCGCGGCCACCGTCTCGTCGAGGGCCCGCGACAGCACCAGCCCTGCATCGCGCATCGCGAGCATCTGGGCGGTCGTCTTGTACTCGATCTTGGGCTGGCTGAACATGCGGGGTCCTAGCTCGGGACGGTGAGTGCTGCCATGACGCGCTCGGTGACCTCGTCGATCGTGCCGATGCCGTCGACCTTCGTCACGATGCCGCGTTCGTCGTAGCGTGAGACGACGGCCTCCGTCTGGTCGTGGTAGAGACCGAGGCGGTGGCGGATCACCTGCTCCTTGTCGTCGGAGCGCCCGTCCAGCGCTGCACGCCCGAGGAGCCGCTTCACGAGCTCCTCGTCGTCGGCGGTCAGCTGGAGGACCACGTCGAGCTCGAGGTCGTTCTCGCGCAGGATGTCGTCGAGTTCGGCGACCTGCGCCGCCGTGCGCGGGTAGCCGTCCAGGAGGAAGCCCTCCCGGACGTCGTCGGCCGCGAGGCGGTCGCGCACCATGCTGTTGGTGACGCTGTCCGGCACGAAGTCCCCGGCGTCCATGTACTTCTTGGCTTCGACGCCGAGCGGCGTCTCACGCCGGACGTTGTCACGGAAGATGTCGCCGGTGGAGATCGCGATCACGCCGAGGCGCTCGGAGATCCGTGCGGCCTGGGTGCCCTTGCCCGATCCGGGGGGACCGATGATCAGCATTCTCGTCAACGCAACAACCCTTCGTAGTGACGCTGCTGGAGCTGGGCGTCGATCTGCTTCACGGTCTCCAGTCCCACGCCCACCATGATGAGGATCGACGTGCCACCGAACGGGAAGTTCTGGTTGGCGCCGATGGCGACCAGCGCGATGAGCGGGATCAGGGCCACGAGGCCGAGGTACACGGCGCCGGGCAGCGTGATGCGGGAGAGCACGTACTGGAGGTACTCGGCGGTGGGACGACCGGCACGGATGCCGGGGATGAATCCCCCGTACTTCTTCATGTTCTCGGACACCTCGTCCGGGTTGAACGTGATGGCCACGTAGAAGTACGTGAAGAACACGATCAGGAGGAAGTACAGCGCCATGTACAGCGGGTGGTCGCCGCTGGTCAGGTAGGTGGTGATCCAGTTGACCCACTCGGCCGGCGCGGTGCCGTCCTGGGGGGTGTTGAACTGGGCGATGAGGCTCGGCAGGTAGAGCATCGAGGACGCGAAGATCACGGGGATGACACCCGCCATGTTGACCTTGATGGGGATGTAGGTGCTGCTCCCGCCGAGGGTGCGACGACCGACCATCCGCTTGGCGTACTGCACGGGGATGCGGCGCTGCGACTGTTCCACGAAGATGACGAGGGCGACGACGACGACGCCCATCGCGAGCACGAAGGCGAAGACCGTGGCGCCCTGGGTGCGGAGGATCTCGCCGAGCGAGGTGGGGAAACCGGCGGCGATGGCCGTGAAGATGAGCAGCGACATGCCGTTGCCCACGCCCTTCTCGGTGATGAGCTCGCCCATCCACATGATGAGGCCGGTGCCGGCGGTCAGCGTGATGATCAGCAGGACGATGGTGATCAGCGAGTCGTCCGGGATCAGGGGCACCGGGCAGTTGCCGAGGAGTGCACCCGAGCGGGCCAGCGAGACGAGGGTCGTGGCGTTCAGGAGGCCGAGGGCGATGGTGAGGTAGCGCGTGTACTGGGTCAGCCGGGACTGGCCCTGGGCGCCTTCCTCGTGCAGCTCCTGGAAGCGGGGAATGACCACCCGGAGGAGCTGCGTGATGATGCTGGCCGTGATGTACGGCATGATCCCCAGCGCGAAGATGGAGACCTGGAGCAGTGCTCCGCCGCTGAAGAGGTTGACGAACTGGTAGAGCCCGCCCTCGGTGTTCCCGAGCTGGAGGCACTGCTGGACGTTGCCGTAGTCGACGCCCGGGGCGGGGATGAAGGCCCCGAGCCGGAAGATGGTGATGATTCCCAGCGTGAACAACAGCTTGCGCCGCAAGTCTGGCGTCCGGAATGCCCGGCCAATAGCGCTAAGCAAGCGTCCTCCTGAAGGTCTGTTGGTCCTGAGGCGGACCGTACACAACAACCGAGTCTAACGGTTGGTCACCGGTGAGAGAGAACCGGCGGGGAATGGGTGGCTGGAGCCGAAAAAAAGACTCCTGGTGGGCCGATCGACGTCGGCCCACCAAGAGTCTAGTTCCTCCGTGCCATGGATCACAGCATCCCTCCCCCGGACGCACCGGGAGAGGGACGCCGGACGACCTACAGCTCGGTGACGGTCCCGCCGGCTGCGGTGATCTTCTCTGCAGCGGATGCGGAGAAGGCGTCAGCCGAGACGTTGACGGCCACGGTGATCTCGCCGGTCCCCAGCACCTTCACGGGCTGGTTCTTGCGGACGGCACCGTTGGCCACCAGGCTCTCGACCGTGACGTCGCCGCCGGCCGGGTAGAGCTCGGACAGCTTGTCCAGGTTCACGACCTGGAACTCGACGCGGAACGGGTTCTTGAAGCCGCGCAGCTTGGGAAGTCGCATGTGCAGCGGCAGCTGGCCGCCGGCAAATCCTGCCTTCACCTGGTAGCGGGCTGCGGTTCCCTTGGTGCCACGGCCTGCGGTCTTACCCTTCGAACCCTCACCACGGCCGACACGGGTCTTCGCCGTCTTGGCACCCGGTGCGGGGCGGAGGTGGTGGACCTTGAGTGCGTGGACGCGCTCGGCCTTGGCCTCGGTTGCGGCCGGAGCCGCGGTGTTGTTCTCTGCCATTAGTTGGCCTCCTCAACCTTCAAGAGGTGCGGAACCGTGTTGATCATGCCGACGGTGACGGCGTCAGCTTCACGGACCACGGTGTGGCCGATCCGCTTCAGACCGAGCGACCGCAGCGTGTCGCGCTGGTTCTGCTTGCCGCCAATGGCGGACTTGATCTGGGTGATCTCCAGCTTCGCCGTGCTCACGAGCACGTTCTTCGGGGTGATCGCGGTCATCACGCACCTGCCTTCTGAGCTGCGATCGCGCGCAGCATCTGGTGGGATGCGACCTCGTCGAGCGGCAGGCCGCGGCGGGCCGCGACTGCCTGGGGCTCTTCGAGGCGCTTCAGCGCGTCAACGGTCGCGTGAACGATGTTGATGGCGTTCGCGGAACCGAGCGACTTGGAGAGGACGTCGTGGATACCGACGCACTCGAGGACCGCACGCACCGGACCACCGGCGATGACGCCGGTACCCGGGGAGGCGGGACGGAGAAGCACGACGCCGGCTGCTGCCTCGCCCTGCACCAGGTGCGGGACGGTGCCACCGATGCGCGGAACGCGGAACATCGTCTTCTTGGCTTCCTCGACGGCCTTCTGGATGGCGGAGGGGAACTTCCTTCGCCTTCCCGTAGCCGACGCCGACCATGCCGTTGCCGTCGCCTACCACCACGAGGGCGGTGAAGCTGAAGCGCCGGCCGCCCTTGACGACCTTGGCGACACGGTTGATGGTGACGACGCGTTCGATGAACTTGTCCTTGTCGTCGTTGCGGCCGCCGTCGCGCCCGTCGCGGCCACGGCCGCCACGCTCGCCACCGCGGGAGTTGCCGCCGCGCTCGCCACCACGGGTGTTGCCACGGCCGCGGTTCGCATCAGCCGACGCGGTCTCGGTGGTGCCTGCAGCCGGAGCGTCCGCCGCGGGCTGCTCTGTAGCCGTATTCAATGGGGCTCCCTTTGCCTTGTTCTCCTCGGTCACAGTGCCAGCCCACCTTCACGTGCGCCGTCTGCGATTGCTGCAACGCGACCGTGGTACTTGTTGCCGCCACGGTCGAAGACGACCGCCTCGACGCCGGCAGCCATGGCACGCTTTGCAACGAGTTCGCCAACGCGCTTGGCCTTGGCGGTCTTGTCACCGTCGAATGCACGGAGGTCCGCTTCGAGGGTGGAGGCTGATGCGACAGTCATGCCCTTGGTGTCGTCGACGACCTGCACGAAGACGTGGCGGGCCGAACGGTTGACGACCAGGCGGGGACGGACAGCCGTACCCGAGACGCGCTTGCGTACCCGGAGGTGGCGGCGTCCACGCGAGGCGGACTTGCTCTTCGAGCTGCGCTTCTTGTTGATGCTCAGACCCATGGTTACTTACCAGCCTTTCCGACCTTGCGGCGGATGATCTCGCCTGCGTAGCGGATGCCCTTGCCCTTGTACGGGTCAGGCCTGCGCAGCTTGCGGATGGTTGCAGCGACCTCGCCGACCTGCTGCTTGTTGATGCCTGCGACCGAGAGCTTGGTGGGGCTGTCGACGGTCAGGGTGATGCCCTCGGGAGCCTTGACGGCGACCGGGTGGCTGTAACCCAGAGCGAATTCCAGGTCGCTGCCCTTGGCCTGCACAACGGTAACCCGTGCCCACGATCTCGAGGTTCTTCTTGTAGCCCTCGGTGACTCCGACGATCATGTTGGAGATCAGCGTGCGGGTGAGGCCGTGGAGCGACCGCGACTCGCGCTCGTCGTTCGGGCGCGTGACGGTGAGGATGCCCTCGTTCAGGGAGACCTCGATGGGGCTGGGAACCGTGTGGCTCAGCTCGCCCTTCGAGCCCTTGACCGTGACCTCGTTGCCGTTGACAGCGATATCGACACCGGCGGGAACGGTGATGGGGAGACGTCCAATACGTGACATTTTTCTTTCCCTTTCCCGTTACCAGACGTAGGCGAGGACTTCCCCACCTACACCCTTCTTGGATGCCTGGCGGTCAGTCAGCAGACCGGAGGACGTGGACAGGATGGCGATGCCGAGGCCGCCGAGCACGTGGGGCAGGTTCGTGGACTTGGCGTACACGCGCAGACCCGGCTTGGAGATACGGCGGATGCCGGCGATGGAACGCTGGCGGTCCGGTCCGAACTTAAGGTCGATGGTCAGCTTCTTGCCGACCTCCGCTTCCTCTTCCTTCCAGCCGGCGATGTAGCCCTCGGCCTTCAGGATGTCCGCGACGCGGGCCTTCAGCTTGCTGTACGGCATGGACACGGAGTCGTGGTAAGCCGAGTTTGCGTTGCGCAGACGCGTGAGCATGTCTGCGACAGGATCTGTCATTGTCATGTGGGCTCTTGCCCTTCCTCGAAACGGTTTCCGGAGTCCGGCCGGCACACGGGGTGCCTGCTGGAGCGGACCTGCAACGTAGTTAGATTAATCTTCGGATTTGAACGGGAAGCCGAGCGCCTTGAGGAGCGCGCGGCCCTCGGCGTCGGTCTTGGCGGTGGTGACGACGGTGATGTCCATGCCACGCACCCGGTCGATACGGTCCTGGTCGATCTCGTGGAACATGGACTGCTCCGTGAGGCCGAAGGTGTAGTTGCCGTTGCCGTCGAACTGCTTGCCGTTCAGGCCGCGGAAGTCGCGGATACGGGGCAGTGCGAGGGAGATCAGGCGGTCCGTGAATTCCCACATGCGGTCGCCACGCAGGGTCGCGTGTGCGCCGATGGGCATTCCTTCGCGGAGCTTGAACTGCGCGATGGACTTGCGGGCCTTGGTGACCTGCGGCTTCTGGCCCGTGATCGCGGTGAGGTCCTTGACGGCCCCGTCGATCAGCTTGGAGTCCTTGGCGGCGTCACCGACACCCATGTTCACGACGACCTTCACCAGGCGCGGGACCTGGTTGACGTTGGCGTAGTTGAACTCTTCCTGCAGGGCGGCCTTGATCTCGGACGCGTAGCGCGCCTTGAGACGGGGAAGAACCCGGGTTTCTGCGGTTTCGACAGTCATTACAGATCCTTCCCTGATGACTTGGCCACGCGGATGCGGACGACCCGCTCGCGACCGTCGCGCTCGACGGTCTCGGTGCGGTATCCGACGCGGGTCGGCTTCTTGGTCTCGGGATCGACGACCGCGACGTTGCTGATGTGCACGGGGGCCTCGACCACCTCGATGCCACCGGTCTTGGTGCCGCGCTGCGACTGCCCGACCTTGGTGTGCTTGGTGATCCGGTTGATGCCTTCCACGAGGACACGGTTGGTGTCCGGGTAGACCTTCAGGACCTTGCCCTGCTTGCCGCGGTCTCCGCCGCGCTCCTGCTTGGCTCCGGTGATGACCTGGACGAGGTCACCCTTCTTGATCTTGAGCTTTGTCTTCTGTGCCATGGACTACAGCACCTCCGGCGCCAGCGAGATGATCTTCATGAAACGCTTGTCGCGGAGCTCGCGACCGACAGGGCCGAAGATACGGGTACCGCGGGGGTCGCCGTCGTTCTTCAGGATCACTGCTGCGTTCTCATCAAACTTGATGTAGGAACCGTCCGCGCGGCGGCGTTCCTTCTTGGTGCGGACGATGACCGCCTTGACGACGTCGCCCTTCTTGACGTTGCCGCCCGGGATCGCGTCCTTCACGGTGGCGACGATGACGTCGCCGATGCCTGCGTAGCGGCGCCCGGATCCTCCGAGAACGCGGATGGTCAAGATTTCCTTGGCCCCCGTGTTGTCGGCGACCTTTAGCCGCGACTCCTGCTGAATCACTGATAACTCCTGTCGTCGCGCCGGTTCTCTCATCGAGCCTTGCGGAACGGATATGGGTGGGCCCCGTAATACTGGTACTCAGCACGTGCGCGCCGGGGCGCGCGGCTGTGCGTGGAACTCGTGCACAGTGGATTCGTGGTGAACAAGATTATCGGGCTTTTGCCTATTTGCCCGGTGTGAAGGAACCCTGGGAAGGAGACCCGGCGAGGGTGACCTCGAGAGGGCATGCGCCAGCCCACCAGACAGACAAGATTCTCATGGTATCGCGAAAATGCCCCGGACACGAAATCGTGTCCGGGGCATCTCCGGTGGGGCCGGCGGAACCGGCCCCGTTACTGCTCAGGTGTTACTTGGCCTTCTCGATGACCTCGACCAGGCGCCACCGCTTGGTGGCGGACAGGGGGCGGGTCTCGCTGATCAGGACCATGTCGCCGATGCCGGCGGTGTTCTGCTCGTCGTGCGCCTTGACCTTGGAGCTGCGGCGAAGCACCTTGCCGTACAGGCCGTGCTTCACGCGGTCCTCGACCTCGACGACGATGGTCTTCTCCATCTTGTCCGACACGACGTAGCCACGGCGTACCTTGCGGTAGCCGCGCGAGTCGGCGTCGTGGACGGCCTTCTCGGTTCCTACGGTCGTCTCGCTCTGCTGCTCACTCATTTGGCGTCCTCCTCAGAAGCCTCGGTGTCCACGGACGGTGCGTCCTTGGAGGCCTTCTTGGCTTTCTTGGGCTTCTCCTCCTTCGCGGGCTTCGCTTCCTCGACGGGAGCGACGACCTCGGGGCGGATACCCAGTTCACGCTCGCGCAGCACCGTGTAGATGCGGGCGATGTCGCGCTTCACCGAACGAAGGCGACCGTGGCTTTCGAGCTGGCCGGTGGCCGACTGGAAACGGAGGTTGAACAGCTCCTCCTTGGCCTTGCGCAGTTCTTCCACCAGGCGGTCCTTATCGAAGCCGTCCAGCTGGTCTGTTGCCAGTTCCTTTGAACCCAGAGCCATAACTATTCACCACCCTCACGACGCACGATGCGTGCCTTCAACGGCAGCTTGTGGATCGCGAGGCGCAGGGCTTCGCGGGCTACCTCTTCGGAAACGCCGGACAGTTCGAAGAGAACACGTCCGGGCTTGACGTTGGCCACCCACCACTCGGGCGAACCCTTACCGGAACCCATGCGGGTCTCGGCAGGCTTCTTGGTCAACGGGCGGTCCGGATAGATGTTGATCCAGACCTTGCCGCCACGCTTGATGTGGCGGGTCATGGCGATACGAGCGGACTCGATCTGGCGGTTGGTGACGTATGCCGGGCTCAGAGCCTGGATACCCCACTCGCCGAAGCTGACCTCGGTACCGCCGGTTGCAGCGCCGGAACGACCCGGGTGGTGCTGCTTGCGGAATTTGACGCGACGCGGGATAAGCATTTAAGCCTGTCCTCCTTCAGTCGCAGCCGGAGCTGCGGCGGTCTCGGCGGGTGCTGACGCACCCTGGCCCTCGGAGCGCTCAGGTGCGCGACGACGACGGTCGCCTCCACGATCGGCGCCGGCGGGGCCACGGCCCGGACGGTCTCCACCGCGGCCGCGGGAAGGAGCTGCTGCAGCCTGGGCTGCGAGTTCCTTCGCCGTGACGTCACCCTTGTAGATCCAGACCTTCACGCCGATGCGGCCGAAGGTGGTCTTCGCTTCGAAGAAGCCGTAGTCGATGTTGGCGCGGAGCGTGTGCAGGGGCACGCGTCCCTCGCGGTAGAACTCCGAACGGCTCATCTCGGCGCCACCCAGGCGACCGGAGCACTGGACACGGATGCCCTTGGCGCCGGCACGCTGTGCGGACTGCATGGCCTTCTTCATCGCGCGGCGGAAGGCCACGCGTGAGGAGAGCTGCTCGGCGATGCCCTGGGCGACGAGCTGGGCTTCGATCTCGGGGTTCTTGACCTCGAGGATGTTCAGCTGGACCTGCTTGCCGGTGAGCTTCTCGAGCTCGCCGCGGATGCGGTCCGCTTCTGCTCCACGGCGGCCGATGACGATACCGGGACGTGCCGTGTGGATGTCCACGCGGACACGGTCGCGGGTGCGCTCGATCTCGACCTTCGCGATGCCGGCGCGGTCCATGCCGGTCGACATGAGCTGGCGGATCTTGATGTCTTCGCGGACGAAGTCACGGTAGCGCTGGCCCGGCTTGTTGCTGTCGGCGAACCAGTGTGACCGGTGGTCAGTGGTGATGCCGAGTCGGAACCCGTGCGGGTTTACTTTCTGTCCCACTTAGCGGACCTCCACTTTCTGAGGGGTAGCGACGACAACCGTGATGTGGCTGGTCCGCTTGTTGATGCGGTACGCGCGGCCCTGGGCACGCGGACGGAACCGCTTCATCGTGGGGCCTTCATCGACGAATGCTTCGCTGATGATGAGGTTGTCCTCGTCGAAGGCGACGCCGTCACGGTCCGCGAGAACGCGGGCGTTGGCGACTGCCGACTGGACCACCTTGAATACCGGCTCCGAAGCAACCTGTGGGGCAAACTTCAGAATAGCCAGAGCCTCATTCGCCTGCTTACCACGAACAAGGTTGACGACGCGCCGGGCCTTCATAGGCGTTACGCGGATATGACGCGCAATAGCCTTGGCTTCCATTGCTTTCCTTCTCTCGTCTTAGCCGTAAGAGCAGCGCCTAGCGGCGCTTGCCCTTGCGGTCGTCCTTAACATGGCCGCGGAAAGTCCGCGTGGGAGCGAATTCGCCGAGCTTGTGCCCGACCATCGACTCGGTGACAAACACCGGGATGTGCTTGCGTCCGTCGTGCACCGCGATCGTGTGCCCGAGCATGTCGGGGACGATCATGGAGCGGCGGGACCACGTCTTGATGACGTTCTTCGTGCCCGATTCGTTCTCGCGAGCGACCTTTACGTAAAGGTGCTGATCGACGAAGGGGCCTTTCTTCAGGCTGCGTGGCATGTCTCCAGGCTCCTATCGCTTGTTCTTGCCGGAACGACGGCGACGCACGATGAGTGAGTCGCTCTCTTTGTTGGGGCGACGCGTACGGCCTTCGGCCTTACCGTTCGGGTTGACCGGGTGGCGTCCACCGGAGGTCTTGCCCTCGCCACCACCGTGCGGGTGGTCGACCGGGTTCATGGCGACACCGCGGACGGTCGGGCGGATGCCCTTCCAGCGGTTACGGCCGGCCTTGCCCCAGTTGATGTTCGACTGCTCGGCGTTGCCGACCTCGCCGATCGTCGCGCGGCAGCGGACGTCGACGTTGCGGATCTCGCCGGAGGGCAGTCGCAGCTGGGCGAAGCGGCCTTCCTTGGCGACGAGCTGCACGGACGCACCGGCGGAGCGTGCCATCTTCGCGCCGCCGCCTGGGCGGAGCTCGACGGCGTGGATGACAGTACCCACGGGGATGTTCCGCAGCGGCAGGTTGTTGCCGGGCTTGATGTCAGCCCCGGCGCCGGCCTCGACGAAGTCGCCCTGCTTGAGCTTGTTCGGCGCGATGATGTAGCGCTTGGTGCCGTCGACGTAGTGCAGGAGGGCGATGCGCGCGGTGCGGTTCGGATCGTACTCGATCTCCGCGACGCGGGCGTCGACGCCGTCCTTGTCGTGGCGGCGGAAGTCGATCAGGCGGTACTGACGCTTGTGTCCACCGCCCTTGTGGCGGGTCGTGATCTTACCGGTGTTGTTACGTCCACCCTTCTTGGGAAGGGGACGGACCAACGACTTTTCCGGCGTCGACCGTGTGATTTCAGCGAAGTCGGCAACGCTCGAGCCACGACGGCCCGGGGTTGTCGGCTTGTATTTACGGATTCCCATAACTCAATTCCTCGTTAAAGTGGTCTCCGCTCTAGGAGAGCGGACCGCCGAAGATGTCGATCGTGCCCTCTTTGAGGGACACGATGGCACGCTTGGTGCCCTTGCGCTGGCCCCAGCCGAACTTGGTGCGCTTGCGCTTGCCAACCCGATTGATGGTGTTGATGGAGTCGACCTTCACGGAGAAGATCTTCTCGACCGCCAGTTTGATTTCTTCCTTGTTCGAGCGGGGGTCGACCAGGAAGGTGTACTTGCCTTCGTCGATCAGGCCGTAGCTCTTCTCCGAGACGACGGGTGCAATGACGACGTCGCGCGGATCCTTTGCGATGGTGCCGCTCACTTGGCATCCTCCTCGGAGATGACAGCAGACGCGCCGACGAACTGGTCGTAGGCGGCCTTGGTGAAGATGACGTCATCGGAGACCAGCACGTCGTACGTGTTGAGCTGGTCTACGTAGAGGACGTGTACCTCGGGGACGTTGCGCACGGAGAGTGCGGCGACGTCGTTGGCGCGCTCGATGACCACGAGCAGGCGGGGCCGCTCGGAGATCGCGCGCAGGGTCTCGATGGCACCCTTGGTGGACGGCTTGCCGCCGGTCACCAGGGACTCGAGGACGTGGATACGGCCGTTGCGTGCCCGGTCCGAGAGGGCTCCGCGCAGGGCGGCAGCAATCATCTTCTTGGGGGTGCGCTGGCTGTAGTCGCGGGGCGTGGGCCCGTGGACGATGCCGCCGCCGGTCATGTGGGGGGCGCGGATCGAACCCTGGCGGGCGCGACCGGTTCCCTTCTGCTTGAACGGCTTGCGGCCGGCGCCACTGACCTCGGCGCGGGTCTTGGTCTTGTGCGTACCCTGGCGGGCGGCAGCGAGCTGGGCGACGACGACCTGGTGCAGCAGCGGCACGTTGGTCTGTGCGTCGAAGATCTCCGCGGGGAGATCGACCTGGACAGTGTTGGCAGCCATGTGGCTATGCTCCCTTCACGGCGGTGCGTACGAGGACGACCTGGCCGCGGGCGCCGGGGACGGCACCCTTGATCAGCAGCAGCGACTTCTCGGCGTCGACAGCGTGAACCCGGAGGTTCAGCGTGGTCTGACGAACGGCACCCATGCGGCCTGCCATTTTCATTCCACGGAAGACGCGGCTGGGGGTGGATGCTCCACCGATGGAACCGGGCTTGCGGTGGTTCTTGTGGGCACCGTGCGAGGCACCGACGCCGTGGAAACCGTGGCGCTTCATGACGCCGGCAAAGCCCTTGCCCTTGGTGGTGCCGATGACGTCGACCGTCTGGCCGGCCTCGAACATCTCGACGGAGAGTTCCTGACCGAGCGAGTAGGAGTCGGCGTCGGACGTGCGCAGCTCGACGACGTGGCGGCGGGGCGTGACGCCTGCCTTCTCGAAGTGGCCTGCGAGCGGCTTGGTGACCTTGCGCGGGTCGATCTGGCCGAAGCCGATCTGGACGGCGGTGTAGCCGTCCTTGTCCGCGCTCAGGAGCTGCGTGATGACGTTGGAGTCCGCCTGGATGACGGTGACAGGGATGAGGATGTTGTTCTCGTCCCAGACCTGGGTCATGCCGAGCTTGGTGCCCAGCAGGCCCTTGACCTGACGCGTAAGTGAAGTAGACATGAGTATCCGCTCTCCCTTACAGCTTGATTTCGATGTTCACGTCCGCGGGCAGATCGAGACGCATCAGCGAATCGACGGCCTTGGGCGTGGGGTCAATGATGTCGATCAGACGCTTGTGAGTACGCATCTCGAAGTGCTCACGGCTGTCCTTGTACTTGTGCGGGGACCGGATGACAACGAATACGTTCTTCTCCGTGGGCAGGGGCACGGGGCCCACTACCGTTGCGCCTGCGCGCGTCACCGTCTCAACGATCTTCCGTGCTGAAACATCGATGACCTCGTGGTCATATGACTTCAGCCGGATGCGGATTTTCTGTCCCGCCATGGCGTCTCGACTCTCTCTCTCACTGCCGAAGCAGTTCCGGTACATTCGTACATTTCGTGCGCCCGTTGTACGGCGCTTCCTGAACAGGCTGAATCCGGAAGGATCCGGGTTCCTCACCCTGCCAGGGCTCCGACCCCCGCGCTCGGGCGTGTCGCACATCGTGGACACACACGCTCCGCTGCTTCCGGCTCGGCCGGACGGGGTGGATTTCATTTGGGCCCCGCGCCTCGGCGGACCCGCTCCCTGCATCAGGCATTATCCTGACCGGGAAGAAGTCTCGAACCGCGCGCGCAGGCGCTTGAACAACTTATCCAGTGTGGCAGATTACCGCGATGATTGCGAACCGGGAGGAATGGCGGTATGGGTGATCCGCGCTACCTTCCCTCCGCTCCCCCGCCCCGATCACGAGAAGACCCCCGCCGGACATCCGACGGGGGTCTTCTTCTCGCCAACGGGTCAGAGCCCGCCGGCTGGGTGATACCGAATTACTTCAGGATCTTGGTGACGCGTCCCGAACCGACGGTGCGGCCGCCTTCGCGGATGGCGAAGCCGAGGCCCTCTTCCATCGCGATGGGCTGGATGAGCTCGACGGACATCTCGGTGTTGTCGCCGGGCATGACCATCTCGGTGCCCTCGGGGAGGGTGATGACGCCGGTCACGTCCGTGGTACGGAAGTAGAACTGCGGGCGGTAGTTGGAGTAGAACGGGTTGTGACGCCCGCCCTCGTCCTTCGCCAGGATGTAGACGTTGGCCTCGAAGTCGGTGTGAGGGGTGATGGAACCCGGCTTCACGATGACCTGGCCACGCTCTACGTCTTCGCGCTTGATGCCGCGGAGCAGCAGACCACAGTTCTCGCCGGCCCAGGCCTCGTCGAGCTGCTTGTGGAACATCTCGATACCGGTGACCGTGGTCTTCTGGACCGGACGGATACCGACGATCTCGACCTCGGAGTTGATGGCGAGGGTTCCACGCTCGGCGCGGCCCGTGACGACGGTTCCACGACCGGTGATCGTGAAGACGTCCTCGACAGGCATGAGGAACGGCTTGTCCTTGTCGCGGATGGGGTCAGGAACGTTGTTGTCAACGGCTTCCATCAGGTCCTCGACGGACTTGACCCACTCGGCGTCGCCTTCGAGCGCCTTGAGGCCCGACACGCGGACGACAGGAGCGTCGTCGCCGTCGAAGCCCTGCGAGCTGAGGAGCTCACGCACCTCCATCTCGACGAGATCGAGGAGTTCCTCGTCGTCGACCATGTCGGACTTGTTGAGCGCGACCAGCAGGTAGGGGACGCCGACCTGGCGGGCGAGCAGGACGTGCTCGCGGGTCTGGGCCATCGGGCCGTCGGTGGCGGCGACAACGAGGATCGCGCCGTCCATCTGGGCAGCACCGGTGATCATGTTCTTGATGTAGTCGGCGTGACCGGGGGCGTCTACGTGTGCGTAGTGGCGCTTCTCGGTCTGGTACTCGACGTGCGAGATGTTGATGGTGATGCCGCGCTGCTTCTCCTCGGGAGCCGAGTCGATCGACGCGAAGTCACGCTGCTCGTTGAGAGTGGGGTACTTGTCGTACAGCACCTTCGAAATGGCAGCCGTCAACGTCGTCTTTCCATGGTCAACGTGACCGATGGTGCCGATGTTAACGTGCGGCTTAGTCCGCTCGAACTTTGCCTTCGCCACGGGTTCCTCCTAGAACGTTTGAGAAGATCTGCTTCCCAGCCGCGCTTTTCGCAGCTGAAACTCATGCAAGTCTACTGGGGGCTTTTGGTTTTGATGAAATTGCCGTTCACCGCCGGACCGGTGGTCCGGCGGCTGGAGGACGGGCCGGCCTGCCCTTGGACAGGCCGGCCCGTCCCCCGGGATCCCGTTACCGGGAGGGGCTACTCGCCGCGCGTCTTCTGGATGATCTCGTCGGCCACTGCCTTCGGGACCTCCGAGTAGCTGTCGAACTGCATGGAGTACACGGCACGGCCCTGGGTCTTGGACCGCAGGTCGCCGATGTAGCCGAACATGCCCGACAGGGGCACGTGGGCGCGGATGACCTTCACACCGCTCGCGTCCTCCATGGACTGCATCTGGCCACGGCGGGAGTTCAGGTCACCGATGACTTCACCCATGTATTCCTCAGGGGTGCGGACCTCGACGTCCATGAGGGGCTCGAGCAGCACGGGCTGTGCCATGCGCGCGGCCTCCTTGAACGCCATGCGGCCGGCGATCTTGAACGCCATCTCCGAGGAGTCGACGTCGTGGTAGGCACCGTCGAGCAGGGTCGCCTTGATGCCGACCACGGGGTAGCCCGCGAGGACACCGTCGTTGAGTGCATCCTGGATGCCCGCGTCGACGCTCGGGATGTACTCGCGAGGCACGCGGCCACCGGTGACCTTGTTGTCGAACGAGTAGAGCTCGCCCTCGGACGTGTCCAGGGGTTCGATCGCGATCTGGATCTTCGCGAACTGGCCCGAGCCACCGGTCTGCTTCTTGTGCGTGTAGTCGTGCTTGGCGACCGCGCGCTTGATCGTCTCGCGGTAGGCGACCTGGGGCTTGCCCACGTTCGCCTCGACCTTGAACTCGCGGCGCATGCGGTCCACGAGGATGTCCAGGTGGAGCTCGCCCATGCCGGCGATGATCGTCTGTCCGGTGTCCTCGTTGAGGGACACCTGGAAGGTGGGATCCTCGGCCGACAGCTTCTGGATGGCTGTGGACAGCTTCTCCTGGTCGCCCTTGGTCTTCGGCTCGATGGCCACCGAGATCACGGGCTCCGGGAAGCTCATGGACTCGAGGACGATCTGGTTCGCCGAATCGGACAGGGTGTCACCGGTGGTGGTGTCCTTCAGGCCGATCGCCGCGTAGATGTGACCGGCGAGGGCTTCCTCGACGGGGATCTCCTTGTTGGCGTGCATCTGGAACAGCTTCCCGATGCGCTCCTTCTTGGTCTTCGTGGAGTTCGTCACCTGCGTACCGGCCGAGATCTGGCCGGAGTAGACGCGGATGAAGGTCAGCTGCCCGAAGAAGGGGTGCGTGGCGACCTTGAACGCGAGGGCCGAGAACGGCTCTTCCGTGCTGGGCTTGCGCGTCAGCTCGACCTCTTCGTTCCGGGGATCGTGACCGATCATCGGGGGGACGTCCAGGGGCGAGGGCAGGTAGTCGATGACGGCGTCGAGCATCGGCTGCACGCCGCGGTTCTTGAACGCGGAGCCGCAGAGGATCGGGTAGAGCTCGGAGTTGATCGTCATCTTGCGGATGCCGGCCTTCAGCTCCTCGATGGTGATCTCTTCGCCCTCGAGGTACTTGTTCATGAGCTCGTCGGACGATTCGGCGACGGTCTCGACGAGCGTCGCGCGGTACTCCTCGGCCTTCGCCTGGAGATCGGCGGGGATCTCCTGGATCTCGTACTTCGCGCCCATGGTCACGTCGCCCTTGGCATCGCCGGGCCACACGAGGGCACGCATGTAGAGCAAGTCGACGACGCCGATGAAGTCGTTCTCGGCACCGATGGGGAGCTGCAGCACGAGGGGCTTGGCACCCAGGCGGCTGATGATGGTGTCGACGGTGAAGTAGAAGTCGGCGCCCAGCTTGTCCATCTTGTTGACGAAGCAGATGCGGGGGACCTCGTACTTGTCGGCCTGACGCCAGACAGTCTCCGACTGGGGCTCGACGCCCTCCTTGCCGTCGAACACGGCGACGGCGCCGTCGAGGACGCGCAGGGAGCGCTCCACCTCGACGGTGAAGTCGACGTGCCCGGGGGTGTCGATGATGTTGATCTGGTTGTTCTCCCAGAAGCAGGTCACGGCGGCAGACGTGATGGTGATGCCGCGCTCCTTCTCCTGTTCCATCCAGTCGGTGGTGGAGGCACCGTCGTGCGTCTCGCCGATCTTGTGGTTTACACCCGTGTAGAACAGGATGCGCTCGGTAGTAGTGGTCTTGCCGGCATCGATGTGGGCCATGATGCCGATGTTGCGGACCTTGTTGAGGTCGGTAAGCACGTCCTGTGCCACGGTGTCTCCCTTTTGACGAGAATGGAGTTCTGCTGGCCTAGCGGCCGGACCGCCCCTTGTGGGTGGCGGCCCGGCCGGGAGCCTGGGCTACCAGCGGTAGTGTGCGAAGGCCTTGTTGGACTCGGCCATCTTGTGGGTGTCCTCGCGGCGCTTGACTGCGGCACCGAGGCCGTTGGAGGCGTCGAGGATCTCGTTCTGCAGGCGCTCGGTCATCGTCTTCTCGCGGCGAGCCTTCGAGTAGCCGACGAGCCAGCGGAGGGCCAGGGCGGTCGAACGACCGGGCTTGACCTCGACGGGGACCTGGTAGGTCGCGCCACCGACACGGCGTGAGCGGACCTCGAGGGTCGGCTTCACGTTGTCCATGGCCTTCTTGAGGGCTGCGACGGGGTCGCCGCCGGACTTGGCGCGTGCACCTTCGAGGGCACCGTAGACGATGCGCTCCGCGGTGGACTTCTTGCCGTCGACGAGCACCTTGTTGATCAGCTGCGTGACCAGGGGCGAACCGTAGACGGGATCGACAACGAGCGGCCGCTTGGGGGCCGGGCCCTTACGAGGCATATTACTTCTTCTCCATCTTCGCGCCGTAGCGGCTACGAGCCTGCTTGCGGTTCTTCACGCCCTGGGTATCCAGCGCGCCACGGACGATCTTGTAGCGGACACCGGGGAGGTCCTTCACACGGCCGCCGCGCACCAGCACGATGGAGTGTTCCTGAAGGTTGTGGCCGACACCCGGGATGTAGGCGGTCACTTCGATGCCACCGTTGAGGCGCACACGGGCGACCTTGCGGAGAGCCGAGTTCGGCTTCTTCGGGGTGGTGGTGTACACGCGGGTGCAGACGCCGCGCTTCATGGGGCTGCCCTTGAGTGCGGGCGCCTTGGTCTTGGAGACCTTAGGTGACCGGCCCTTGCGGACCAGCTGGTTAATCGTAGGCACTTTCGTGTTCTCCGTAATGTCTGAAGATGAGTTTCCTGTCGCCCTACTCCGCGGTCAGGGCGGCTTCGCAGGGCCGCACCATCCAGAGATCGGGATGATCAGTCGTTTGGCGCACCGCCGACGGACAACCTGCCGCAGAACGACTGTAGGCGTGCGAAAATGTGGCATTCGTTGTACAACCTACGTACAACACGGAGATACGTTTCGCAACGCCGATCCACTGCCACACAAACAATTGGTCCCCAGTCTACCAGAGATCGGGTGCCGGCCCGTGCGGGGAGCACCGTCCCCGTGTGGTAGGGCCCTCCGGCGGGAACGGGGAAGGCCCCGGACCGAGGTCGGTCCGGGGCCTTCCCAGGCAGGGTGGTGCCGGCCGGAGCCGGTACCACCGTCGCGGTCTTCCTAGCGGAAGTCGCTGTTGCCCATGTCGTAGTCGTCCAGCGGGATGGCGTGGAACTCGGGGCTCATGCCACCCTCGACACCGGCGTAGTCGAAGTCGCTGAACGCGCTCGGACCGGTGAAGAGGTTCGCCTTGGCTTCCTCGGTGGGCTCGACCGTGACCTTCGTGTAGCGGTCCAGGCCGGTACCGGCCGGGATGAGCTTACCGATGATCACGTTCTCCTTGAGGCCGAGCAGCGGATCGCTCTTGCCTTCCATGGCGGCCTGCGTGAGGACACGCGTGGTCTCCTGGAAGGAAGCGGCCGACAGCCACGACTCGGTCGCGAGCGACGCCTTGGTGATACCCATGAGCTCGGGCCGGCCGGAGGCCGGCTTCTTGCCCTCGGACACCACGCGGCGGTTCTCGTCCTCGAAGCGGCGACGCTCGGCCAGCTCACCGGGGAGCAGGTCCGACTCGCCGGACTCGATCACGGTGACGCGACGCAGCATCTGGCGGACGATGACCTCCACGTGCTTGTCGTGGATACCCACACCCTGGCTGCGGTACACGCGCTGCACCTCGTCGACCAGGAACTCCTGGGCCTTGCGGGGGCCGAGGATACGCAGGATCTGCTTCGGGTCCACCGCACCGAAGACGAGCTGCTGCCCGACCTCGACGTGGTCCCCGTCGGCGACCAGGAGGCGCGCACGGCGCAGGACCGGGTACGCGATCTCCTCGGAACCGTCGTCGGGGGTGACCACCAGGCGGAGCTGCTTCTCGGCATCCTCGATGGTGACGCGCCCTGCGACCTCGGAGATCGGGGCGACACCCTTGGGGGTACGCGCCTCGAAAAGCTCCTGGATACGGGGCAGACCCTGGGTGATGTCCTCCGCGGAGGCCACACCGCCGGTGTGGAAGGTACGCATGGTCAGCTGCGTGCCGGGCTCACCGATCGACTGTGCGGCGATGATGCCGACGGCCTCTCCGATGTCCACGGTCTTGCCGGTCGCGAGGGACCGGCCGTAGCAGAGCGCACACGTACCGACGCTGGACTCACAGGTCAGCACGGAGCGGACCTTGATGTCCGAGATACCCGCCTCGAACAGTTCACCGATGAGCACGTCTCCGACGTCGGAGCCCGCGGCAGCGAGCACCGCACCCTTCGAGTCGACGACGTCGGTGGCCAGCGTACGGGCGTAGGCCGAGTTCTCGACCTCCTCGTGCAGCACCAGCTCACCGTCGGCGTTCGGCACGGCGATGGTGACCTTCAGGCCACGCTCCGTCCCGCAGTCGTCCTCGCGGACGATGACGTCCTGGGAGACGTCGACCAGGCGACGGGTCAGGTAACCCGAGTTGGCCGTACGCAGGGCGGTGTCGGCGAGGCCCTTACGGGCACCGTGCGTGGCGATGAAGTACTCCAGGACCGACAGGCCCTCGCGGTACGAGGACTTGATCGGACGCGGGATGATCTCGCCCTTCGGGTTGGCCACGAGGCCACGGATACCGGCGATCTGGCGGACCTGCAGCCAGTTACCACGGGCACCGGAGGACACCATGCGGTTGATGGTGTTGTCCTTCGGCATCGCGTCGCGCATCGAGGCGGCAACCTCGTTGGTCGCCTTGTTCCAGATGTCGATGAGCTCCTGGCGGCGCTCCTCGTCGGCGATGAGGCCCTTGTCGAACTGCGACTGGACCTTGGCGGCCTGCGTCTCGTAGCCCTCCATGATGCCGGCCTTGTTGATCGGCGCGGAGATGTCCGAGATCGCGACGGTGACGCCCGAGCGGGTCGCCCAGTAGAAACCGGCGTCCTTCAGGTTGTCCAGCGTCGCCGCCGTGACCACCTTCGGGTAGCGCTCGGCGAGGTCGTTGACGATCGTCGAGAGCTGGCCCTTGTCGGCGACCTTCTCCACCCAGGGGTAGTCCTCGGGGAGGGTGTCGTTGAACAGGACCTGCCCGAGGGAGGTCTCGATCAGCGCGGGGGTACCGGGCTCCCAGCCCTCGGGCGCAGCGATATCGGCGCTGGGCACGAAGCGGGGGACGCGGATCCGGACGACCGAGTTCAGGTGCAGCTCACCGGCGTCGTGGGCCATGATGGCCTCCGACGGGCTGGTGAAGACGCGACCCTCGCCGGCACTCCCCTCACGCTTGGTGGTGAGGTGGTGCAGACCGATGATCATGTCCTGCGAGGGCAGGGTGACCGGACGGCCGTCGGACGGCTTCAAGATGTTGTTCGAGGAGAGCATCAGGATGCGCGCCTCGGCCTGGGCCTCGGGGCTCAGCGGCAGGTGCACCGCCATCTGGTCGCCGTCGAAGTCCGCGTTGAACGCACCGCAGACCAGCGGGTGGAGCTGGAGTGCCTTGCCTTCGACGAGCTGCGGCTCGAACGCCTGGATGCCGAGGCGGTGCAGGGTGGGTGCACGGTTCAGCAGCACGGGGTGCTCGGTGATGATCTCTTCGAGGACGTCCCAGACCTGGGGGCGGTACCGCTCGACCATGCGCTTGGCGCTCTTGATGTTCTGCGCGTGGTTGAGGTCCACCAGGCGCTTCATCACGAACGGCTTGAAGAGCTCCAGGGCCATCTGCTTGGGCAGACCACACTGGTGCAGCTTCAGCTGCGGGCCGACGACGATGACCGAACGGCCCGAGTAGTCGACGCGCTTGCCGAGGAGGTTCTGGCGGAAACGACCCTGCTTGCCCTTCAGCATGTCCGAGAGGGACTTCAGGGGACGGTTGCCCGGTCCGGTGACGGGACGGCCACGACGGCCGTTGTCGAACAGGGAGTCGACCGCTTCCTGCAGCATGCGCTTCTCGTTGTTCACGATGATCTCGGGCGCACCGAGATCGAGCAGGCGCTTGAGGCGGTTGTTCCTGTTGATGACGCGGCGGTACAGGTCGTTCAGGTCGGACGTCGCGAAACGGCCACCGTCGAGCTGGACCATCGGGCGCAGTTCCGGCGGGATCACCGGCACGGCGTCGAGGACCATGCCCAGGGGGCTGTTCGTCGTCGTCAGGAACGCGTTGACCACCTTGAGGCGCTTCAGGGCGCGCGTCTTCCGCTGGCCCTTGCCGTTCTGGATGATGTCGCGCAGCAGCTCGGCCTCGGCGGGCATGTCGAAGTTCTCGAGGCGCTTCTTGATCGCCTCGGCACCCATGGAGCCCTCGAAGTACAGTCCGTAGCGGTCGCGCAGTTCGCGGTACAGGCCTTCGTCACCCTCGAGGTCGGCGACCTTGAGGCTCTTGAAGCGCTCCCACACCTGGACGAGGCGCTCGATGTCGGCGTCGGCGCGCTTGCGGACGTTCGCCATCTGGCGGTCGGCCGAGTCGCGGGCCTTCTTCTTGTCGGCGGCCTTCGCACCTTCGCCTTCGAGGCGGGCGAGCTCGTCCTCGAGGTCCTTGGCGATCGCGGCGATGTCGGAGTCGCGCTGGTCCGTCATCTGCTTCTTCTCGAGGTCGTGCTCGGCCTGGAGGTTCGGCAGTTCGGCGTGGCGGTTCTCCTCGTCGACCGACGTGATCATGTAGGCGGCGAAGTAGATGACCTTCTCGAGGTCCTTGGGAGCGAGATCGAGGAGGTAGCCGAGGCGCGAGGGGACGCCCTTGAAGTACCAGATGTGCGTGACGGGAGCAGCGAGCTCGATGTGGCCCATGCGCTCACGGCGCACCTTGGCACGCGTCACCTCGACGCCGCAGCGCTCACAGATGATGCCCTTGAAGCGCACGCGCTTGTACTTGCCGCAGTAGCACTCCCAGTCCCGGGACGGGCCGAAGATCTTCTCGCAGAAGAGGCCGTCCTTCTCGGGCTTGAGCGTGCGGTAGTTGATGGTTTCCGGCTTCTTGACCTCACCGTACGACCAGCCACGGATTTCATCCGCGGTGGCGAGGCCGATCTGCATGAGGCCGAAGGAGGATTCGCTGGACATATGGTCCCTGTTCTCTCTTTGTTCTCTAAATTCTTGAAGTCTTGTGGGGTGCGGCGAAGGGCCAGGCCCGCACCGGTCCAGGGAGGTGCCCGGAGGAAGGCGGCCTTAATATTTCAAGGCCGCCCGCGGCCGCCAGAAATTTCGTGGCCGCCGTTCCGGGTACCGGACTGGACCGGTACGCGATACCTAGACCTCTTCGACGGAACTCGGCTCGGCCCGTGAGAGGTCGATGCCCAGTTCCTCCGCGGCCCGGAAGACTTCTTCATCCGAGTCACGCATCTCGATCGTCGTGCCGTCGGTGGAGAGGACCTCCACGTTCAGGCACAGCGACTGCATTTCCTTGATCAGCACCTTGAAGGACTCGGGAACGCCCGGCTCGGGGATGTTCTCGCCCTTGACGATGGCCTCGTACACCTTGACGCGTCCGTGGATGTCGTCCGACTTGATGGTCAGGAGTTCCTGCAGCGTGTACGCCGCACCGTAGGCCTCGAGGGCCCACACTTCCATCTCACCGAAGCGCTGGCCGCCGAACTGTGCCTTACCACCCAGCGGCTGCTGCGTGATCATCGAGTACGGGCCGGTGGAGCGCGCGTGGATCTTGTCGTCCACCAGGTGGTGGAGCTTCAGGATGTACATGTAGCCGACGGAGATCGGGTCCGGGAACGGCTCGCCGGAGCGGCCGTCGAACAGGCGCGCCTTGCCGGACTCGCCGATGAGGCGCTGTCCGTCACGGGTCACGTTCGTCGAGCCGAGCAGGCCGACGATCTCGTCCTCGGTCGCGCCGTCGAACACGGGGGTCGCGACGGTGGTGGTGGCGATCTCCCGGGGAAGGTTCGGGAGGTTCTTCATCCACTCCGGCTCGCCCTCGATCTTCCAGCCCTGCTTGGCTGCCCAGCCGAGGTGGATCTCGAGGACCTGGCCCACGTTCATGCGTCCGGGGACGCCGAGCGGGTTCAGGACGATGTCGACGGGCGTGCCGTCCTCGAGGAACGGCATGTCCTCGATCGGGAGGATCTTGGAGATGACGCCCTTGTTGCCGTGGCGGCCCGCGAGCTTGTCACCGTCCGTGATCTTGCGCTTCTGCGCCACGTACACGCGGACCAGCTGGTTGACGCCCGGGGGCAGCTCGTCGTCGTTGTCGCGGTCGAAGATGCGCACACCGATGACGGTTCCCGACTCACCGTGGGGGACCTTCAGCGAGGTGTCGCGGACTTCGCGGCTCTTCTCGCCGAAGATGGCGCGCAGCAGGCGCTCCTCGGGGGTCAGTTCCGTCTCGCCCTTGGGGGTGACGCGACCGACGAGGATGTCGCCGGCCTCGACCTCGGCACCGATGTGGATGATGCCGCGCTCGTCGAGCGCACCGAGGACCTCTTCGGAGACGTTCGGGATGTCACGCGTGATCTCCTCGGCACCGAGCTTGGTGTCGCGGGCATCGACTTCGTGCTCCTCGATGTGGATCGACGTCAGGACGTCGTCGGAGACGATGCGCTGCGACAGGATGATCGCGTCCTCGAAGTTGTGACCCTCCCAGGACATGAACGCCACGAGCATGTTCTTGCCGAGCGCGAGCTCGCCCTGGTCCGTGGAGGGACCGTCGGCGATGATCGTGTTGTACTCGACGCGGTCGCCCTCGGAGACCAGGACGCGCTGGTTGTACGCGTTGCCCTGGTTCGAGCGGGCGAACTTCATGATCGGGTAGTTCGTCTCGGTGCCGTCGTCGTTGAGGACGCTGACCAGGTCGGCCGACACCTCGTTGACCACACCGGCCTTCGTCGCGGTGACGGCGTCACCGGCATCGACGGCGGCGTTCTTCTCCATGCCGGTGCCCACGAGGGGACGCTCGGAACGGAGCAGGGGCACGGCCTGGCGCTGCATGTTCGCACCCATGAGGGCGCGGTTGGCGTCGTCGTGCTCCAGGAACGGGATCATCGCGGTCGCGACGGACACCATCTGGCGCGGGGAGACGTCCATGTACTCGACCTCGCCGGGCTCGACGAGCACGGGCTCGCCCGAACCACCACGCGTCCGCACGAGGACCATGTCCTCGGTGAACGTGTTGTCGGCGTCGAGGGGCGCGTTCGCCTGGGCGATGAGGCGCTCCACCTCGTCGTCGGCGGTCAGGTAGTCGATCTGGTCCGTGACCAGACCGTCGACTACCTTGCGGTACGGGGTCTCGATGAAGCCGAACGCGTTGATCCGGCCGTACGAGGCGAGCGAACCGATCAGGCCGATGTTCGGGCCTTCAGGGGTCTCGATGGGGCACATGCGGCCGTAGTGCGACGGGTGGACGTCACGGACCTCCATGCCGGCGCGGTCACGGGACAGGCCACCCGGGCCCAGCGCGGACAGGCGACGCTTGTGCGTCAGTCCGGCCAGCGGGTTGTTCTGGTCCATGAACTGCGAGAGCTGGGAGGTTCCGAAGAACTCCTTGATCGCGGCCACGACGGGGCGGATGTTGATCAGGGTCTGCGGCGTGATCGCCTCGACGTCCTGGGTCGTCATACGCTCGCGGACGACGCGCTCCATGCGGGACAGGCCGGTGCGGACCTGGTTCTCGATGAGCTCGCCGACGGCGCGGATGCGGCGGTTGCCGAAGTGGTCGATGTCGTCGACCTCGACGCGGAGTTCGACGTCGCCGCCGTCACGCTTGCCGCCGAGGGTCTTCTCACCGGCGTGCAGGGCGACCAGGAACTTGATCATCGCGACGATGTCGTCGATGTTCAGCACCGAGGCGTCGGAATCCGTGAGGTCCTTGTCGATGCCGAGCTTGCGGTTGATCTTGTACCGGCCGACCTTCGCGAGGTCGTAGCGCTTCGGGTTGAAGTACAGGTTGTCCAGGAGGGTCTGGGCAGCCTCGACCGTGGGGGGCTCGCCCGGTCGCAGCTTGCGGTAAATGTCCAGGAGGGCGTCCTCGCGGGTCTCCGTCGCGTCCTTCTCCATGGTGGCGCGGATGGAGTCGTACTGGCCGAACTCCTCCAGGATCTGGCCTTCGGTCCAGCCGAGGGCCTTCAGCAGCACGGTGACGGACTGCTTGCGCTTGCGGTCGAGGCGCACGCCGACCTGGTCGCGCTTGTCGATCTCGAGCTCGAACCAGGCACCACGCGACGGGATGATCTTCGCGCTGAAGATGTCCTTGTCACTGGTCTTGTCGGCCGTGCGCTCGAAGTAGGCACCCGGTGAACGGACGAGCTGCGACACGACGACGCGCTCGGTGCCGTTGATGACGAAGGTGCCCTTGTCGGTCATGAGGGGGAAGTCGCCCATGAAGACGGTCTGCTGCTTGATCTCGCCCGTGTTGTTGTTCATGAACTCGGCCTTGACGTACAGCGGCGCGGAGTAGGTCGCATCGCGATCCTTGCACTCGGCCATGGTGTACTTGGGGTCCGCGAACTCGGGCTCTGAGAAGCTCAGGGACATGGTGCCCTGGAAGTCCTCGATCGGGGAGATCTCCTCGAAGATGTCGGCCAGACCGGAGGTCGTGGCTACACCCTGCAGTCCCTTTTCCAGCGCTTCCTCAACGCGGGCCTTCCAGCGCTCGTTGCCGACGAGCCAGTCGAAGCTGTCCGTCTGCAGGGCGAGGAGGTTGGGAACTTCAAGCGGTTCGTGAATCTTTGCGAATGAGAGCCGGGGTGCGGCGCCGTCGGCGTCGACCTGGCTGGTAGCGGTTGCATTATTAGAGGTGCTCGGGGCGACCAAGAGGGATCCTTCCACAGACCGTCAGGCTTGTCAGCGCTTTCGCCTCAGCACCGCCACCGCAGTATGCTGCGGGGATCTCAGTGCTCACCGGGTCTGCTCGCGCCCTTCCCCACCAGGAGGCCAGGTCAACGACGAGAGCAGAGCAAAGCCCACCGCTATATGAAGGCTGAGGTTTAGAGGGAAGACGCAAAGAACTACATTACGCCACCCACGGCGTAATGTCCAATACCCCTCTCCCCTTCGTGCGTCAAGCCCGCCGCGCCTCGTGGGGAGGAAGTGAGGGCGGTACCCTCCGGCCGCCGGGGAGACCTAGCGGGCTGCCGGCTCCGGCAGCGGCCCCGTGCTGGTGTCACCCCGCAGCCGCTTGACGATGAGCTCCGCGCTGATCAGGCACATGGGGATGCCGATCCCCGGCACGGTGGAGCTGCCGGCGTAGAACAGGTTGTCGACCTTCGCGCTCCGGTTGGAGCCCCGGAAGAACGCGCTCTGCTTCAGGATGTGCGCCGGTCCGAGCGAGGTGCCGCGCCAGGCGTTGAGATCGTCCGCGAAGTCCTGCGGACCGTAGCTGCGGCGCAGGACGACGCGCTCCGCGAGATCCGGGATGCCGGCCCACGTGGCGATCTGCCCGATGACGGCGTCGGCGATCTCCTCCACCCGGGCGTCTCCCCCGCCCGCCAGGCCTCCCCTGCCGATCGTCACGTCGGCCGGGATGGGCACGAGGACGAAGACGTTCTCATGGCCCTCCGGCGCCACGGAGTCGTCGGTGGCGCTGGGCCGGCAGACGTACAGCGACGCCGGCGAGGGGACGGAGGTCTCCTTGCCGAAGATCCGGCCGAAGTTGTCGCGCCAGTCGGTGGTGAACAGCAGCGTGTGGTGCTCGAGCTGCGGCAGCCCGCCCCGGACGCCCAGGTAGAGCAGGAGGGCGCTCGGCCCGGGGACGCGCTTCTCCCAGTACGTCTCCGGGTAGGTCTGCAGGCCGGTCGGCAGCAGCGTGGTCTCGGTGTGGTGGAGGTCCGCGGCGGAGACGACGATGTCGGCACCGATGGACGTCGTGGTGCCGCCGCTGCGGTAGGTGACCGCGCGCACGCTGGCCGCCCGGCGATCGAGCGGGGAGCGTCCGGGGGTGCGGTGGTCGGTGTCGATCGCGGTGACGTCGGCGCCCGTGCGGATCTCGACGCCGGCAGCCACGGCGACGCGGCGCATCGCCTCGATGAGGGTGGTGAAGCCCCCCATGGGGTAGAGCACGCCGTCATCGAGGTCGAGGTGGCTCATGAGGTGGTACATGCTCGGCGCGTCGAAGGGCGAGCTGCCGAGGAACACGGCCGGGTAGCCGAGGATCTGCCGGATGCGGGGATCCGTGAAGCGCTTCTCGACGAAGGACTGCAGTGGCTGCAGCAACAGCGCACCGATGCGTGGGAGCCGCTTCAGGACATCGGGGCGCAGGAACGGCAGGAACGACTGGTAGGTCGAGTAGAGGAAGCGCTTCTTGGCGATCTCGTAGGCGTCCTCGGCCGAGTCGAGGTACCGGGAGAGCTGCTCCCCCGCTCCGGCCTCCAGGGATTCGAAGAGCTTCGTGACGGCCTCGCGGTCCGCGGGCACGTCGACGGTGTCGAGCCCGTCCTCGAAGACCACGCGGTAGCCCGGGTCGAGCTTCACGAGGTCGAGCTGCTCGTCGGCGCTCGTGCCCATCAGCTTGAAGAAGTGGTCGATGACCTCGGGCATCAGGTACCAGGAGGGACCGGTGTCGAAGCGGAAGCCGTCCTGTTCCCAGGACCCCGCGCGGCCGCCGACCCGGTCGCGCTTCTCCAGCAGCGTGACGCGGTGGCCCTCCCGCGCCAGCAGGGCTGCGGTGGCCAGGCCGCCGATCCCGCCGCCGATGACGACGACGTCCTGTCCGCCCACCCGGGAACGCTCGCTCTGCTGTGCGGTCATGCCGTCCTCTCCTGCGCGGTGGCTTCCGGTATCGCGCGACCGGTGAAGGCTTGCGCCAGGATGCGGAACTTCACCGGGTTGGGGACCCGGATGCGTGCTCGGAGGAGCTCGGAGGCGGGGGTGCGCCGGAGCCGGGCCGCGAGTTCGGTGAACAGGCCCTGGGCGAGGGCGACGGCGCGGCGGGGCGTGGCGGGCAGGCCCGGGAGCGCGGCGGCGGAGATCCGCAGGTCCTCATCGATGTCGTCGAGCAGGCGGATCTTGTCTGCCTCGCCGAAACTGCCGGGGCGGACGCCCGGGAAGTAGCTGCGCCCGAGGGTCGAGAAGTCCTCTGCGAGGTCGCGCAGGAAGTTGATCTTCTGGAAGGCGGCGCCGAGGTGCCGCGCCCCGTCCACGAGGACGGCGTCCTGCTCGGGGGTCACCGGCCGTCCGACGAGGAAGGCCTTCAGGCACATGAGCCCGACGACCTCGGCCGACCCGTACACGTACAGGTCGAAGGACTCGGGGGTGTGCTCGCGCTGGGTGATGTCCGCGCGCATCGAGGCGAAGAAGGGCCGCGTGAGGTCCGTGCCGATCCCGGTGCTCCTCGCCGTCACCGCGAAGGCGTGCACCACGAGGTTGGCGCTGTACCCGGTGGCCATCGCCTGCTCGGCCTCGCGCTCGAGGTCGTCGAGGAGCCGTTCCACCCCGGCGGCCGGGACGCCCGCCCCGGCCGCGGCGCCGTCGACGATCTCGTCGGCCACGCGGACGAGCGCGTACACCGCCTCGATGTGCGCACGCGTGGCGCGGTCCAGGGTGCGCGCGGCCAGTCCGAAGGACGTCGAGTAGGAGCGGATCACCTCGGCGGAGGTCCGATAGGCGGCAGCGTCGTAGCGCGCGAGGGAGTCCCGGACGCCCACTCAGCGCACCCGGTCCACGACGGCCGTCACCACGGGCTCGAGAGCCGTGCGCAGCGCCGGCGGTACGGCACCGGACTCGAGGTGGGTGCGGGCCCGGGACGCGTAGTCCGCCGCGAGATCCGCCGAGTAGTCCCGGGCGCCGCTGTCGACGAGGATGCGCCGGACGTAGTCGGCGTCCGAGGCGGACATTCCGGGACTGCCGACCAGCGAGGAGATGCTGCTCCACTCCGGGCGGTCCGCGACGAAGGACATCAGGGCGGTGCGCTTCCCCTCGCGCAGGTCACCCCAGTTGGTCTTCCCGGTGCGTGTCTCGTTGCCGAAGACACCCAGCAGGTCGTCCGCGATCTGGTAGGCGATCCCGGCGTCGCGTCCGAAGTCGCCGAGCCGCCCGATGACCTCCTCGTCGGCGCCCGCGAGGACGGCGCCGGCCTGCAGCGGTCCCTCGAAGGAGTAGACGGAGGTCTTCAGCCGGGCCATCTGCACGATGTCCTCGAGGGGAGGCATGGCGGGATCCAGCGAGGACTCGATGTCGAGGAACTCTCCCGCGGCCGAGGCGAAGACCGCCTCGTCGAGGATCTGCCCGAGGCGGCGGCGCGTGGCGGTCGGTGCCTCGATGCGCTCGAGCAGCCGGTAGGCGTTGGACAGCGCGAGGTCGCCCGCGATCACCCCGGCCGACAGCCCCACGTGGCGTGCCCCCTCGGGGGACAGTCCTGCACCCTCGGCGACGCTGCGGTAGTGCCCGGAGACGTTGGGGATGCCGCGGCGGACGAAGTCCCGGTCGATCACGTCGTCGTGCACGATCAGGGCCGTGTGCAGCAGTTCGAAGGCCGCGCCGAGTTCGGCGGCGTTCTCGATGTCCCGGCCGCCGAGCATCTGGTATGCGGACATGACCATGCGGGGGCGGAACCGCTTGCCGCCGGCGGTGCACCGTTCGAGGGTCTCCCACAGGGCGTGGTAGCCGGGACCGATCTTCGCCGCGCGGACCTTGGACTCCTCGAAGAATCGCCCGAGGGCATCCTCGACCTGCTCGAGCCCGCCGGGCTCGACGAGCAGGGTGTCCATGTCCATAGGTAAAGTAAACAACGGATACTGCGCTCCTGACGAAATGCGGGGCGCAGGCAGCCCGATGGGCTGCCCGGCGCAGGCGGACCCGCCGGCCGGACCACCGGCGAAAAAAGGGTGCCACGATGGCGAGCGAAGCAGGGACCACGCGGCAGGACGCGGCAGGATCGGACCGGACGGGCGCGGAGACCGAGCTCGTGGTGCTGCTGGCCGAGGACGGCACCCCCCGTGGGACACACGAGAAGTCGACCGTCCACACGCTCGACACACCCCTCCACCTCGCCTTCTCCACGCACGTGTTCGACGATGCCGGGCGCATCCTCGTGACCCGGCGGGCCCTGTCCAAGAAGGCGTGGCCGGGCGTGTGGACCAACTCCTTCTGCGGCCACCCCGCCCCCGGGGAGGCCTTCGAGGACGCGGTGAACCGCCGTGCCACCCAGGAGCTCGGCTTCACGGTCCGGGACATCCGGCCCGCGCTCCCGGACTTCCGGTACCGCGCCGTCGATGCGTCGGGCATCGTCGAGAACGAGATCTGCCCCGTCTACACCGCCGTCGCCGAGAGCGCCGTGGACCCCCTGCCCGAGGAGGTCATGGACTTCCAGTGGGTGGACGCCCCGCACCTCGTCCGCGCGGTCACCGCGACACCGTGGGCCTTCAGCCCCTGGCTCACGCTCCAGCTCCCCCTGCTCTACCCGCAGGGCGCCGACGGCCCGGGCCCGCGCGGGTCTGCCTGACCCCGGCAGCAGGGGGAACGGGTCTGCAGCACCTACGCTGATAGCGGCACCATTTCAACGACGAAAGAGAGTTTCGCCATGGCGACACCCACGCCAACGCCCGACGACGTCGTCCTCGTCGGCGGAGCCCGGACACCCCTCGGGCGCCTCAACGGACAGCTCGCCTCCTTCACCGCCGTCGAGCTCGGCGCGCTCGCCATCGCCGGCGCCCTGGACCGCGCGGGCGTCGAACCCGCCGCGGTCGACGCCGTCATCATGGGCCACGTGGTGCAGGCAGGCTGCGGCCAGAACCCGGCACGGCAGTCCGCGGTCAAGGCCGGCATCCCCTGGACCGTCCCCGCCGTCACCGTGAACAAGGTCTGCCTCTCCGGCCTGACCGCCGTGATCGACGCCGTCCGGCTCATCCGCAGCGGCGAGGCCCGCGTGGTCGTGGCCGGCGGCCAGGAGTCGATGACCCGTGGGCCGCACCTCCTGCCGGGCTCCCGCCAGGGCTGGACCTACGGCTCCCTGCAGGCCCTGGACTCCGTGGCCCACGACGGCCTGACCGATGCGTTCGACGACGAGTCCATGGGAGCCTCGACGGAGCGCGGCAACGTGCGCCTCGAGATCCCCCGCACCGCCCAGGACGAGGTCGCGGCGGCCTCCCACCGGCGCGCGGCGGCCGCGACCGACGGCGGGGTGCTCGCCGAGGAGATCGTCCCCGTCGCCGTCCGGCAGAGGAAGGGCGACGACGTCGTCCTCACCGCCGACGAGGGGATCCGGCCGGCGACCACGGTCGAGACGCTCGCGAAGCTGCGCCCCGCGTTCAACCCGGACGGCGCCATCACGGCAGGCAACTCCTCGCCCCTGTCCGACGGCGCCGCCGCACTCGTCGTCACCACGCGCGCCTACGCCGAGGAGGCGGGACTCACCGTACTCGCCGTCGTCGGGCCGCCCGGGCAGGTCGCGGGACCGGACAACACGCTGCACTCCCAGCCCTCGGCCGCCATCCGGCAGGCCCTCGACCGCGCCGGCTGGATGCCCGCGGATCTGGACTTCATCGAGATCAACGAGGCGTTCGGGTCCGTGGCGGTCCAGTCGCTCAAGGACCTCGACTACCCGTTGGAGAAATGCAACATCCATGGCGGGGCCATCGCCCTGGGCCACCCGATCGGCGCCTCCGGCACGCGGCTCGCCCTGCACGCGGCGATGGAGCTGGCACGGCGCGGCAGCGGCAGGTCGGCAGTGAGCCTGTGCGGCGGCGGCGGCCAGGGCGAGGCACTCCTGCTCTGGCGCTGAGCGGCCGCGCCGGACCACCGGCCGGCACCCACGACGCGAAAAGACCCCCGCTTCGAGTGAAGCGGGGGTCTTTCCGTCCTGCAGCGGTTCCGGCGGAGGCCGGCCGCGGATACAGCTGTGTTACTTGAGGGTAACGGTGGCGCCGGCGGCCTCGAGGGCCTCCTTGGCCTTCTCTGCGGCTTCCTTGGTGGCGCCTTCGAGGACTGCCTTGGGGGCGCTGTCGACAACGTCCTTGGCTTCCTTGAGGCCCAGCGAGGTGAGCGCGCGAACTTCCTTGATCACTGCGATCTTCTTGTCGCCGGCAGCCTCGAGGACGACGTCGAACGCGGTCTGCTCCTCTTCGGCTGCTTCGCCGGCGCCGCCGCCGGCGGGGCCTGCGACTGCAACGGCAGCAGCGGTGACATCGAAGGTCTCCTCGAACAGCTTTACGAAGTCCGAGAGTTCAATGATGGACAGTTCCTTGAAAGCTTCAATGAGCTCTTCGTTGGTGAGCTTCGCCATGGGAGGCGTCCTTCCTGTAGTGGTGCACTGCACCGGAGTGTGTGGGGCGAAGTGAAACTAGTTCGCTTCGGTTGCTGCGGCTTCCTCGGCGGGAGCCTCCGTGGCGGCCTCTGCGGGAGCAGCGGCCTCCTCGGCTGCAGGAGCGTCAGCGTCGGCTGCAGGTGCAGCGCCGCTTTCCTCCTCGAGCTTGATGCGCAGTGCATCGACGGTGCGAGCCAGGGCGGACATCGGCGCCTTGAGGACACCTGCCACCCGGGCGAGCTGGAGTTCGCGCGACTCGAGGGCCGCCAGGGCGACGACCTCGGAGGCGTTCAGGGCCTTGCCCTCGAAGATTCCGGTCTTGATGACGAGCTTCGGGTTGGCTTTCGCGAAATCCGTGAGGCTCTTGGCTGCAGCGACGGCGTCACCCTTGATGAAGGCGATCGCGGTGGGTCCGGACAGCTGGCCGTCGAACGCGTCGATGCCCGCCTCCTTCGCCGCGATGCCGGTCAGGGTGTTCTTGACGACGGAGAACTTGTTGTCGTTGCCGAGGGCACGACGCAGGTCCTTGAGCTGAGCGACGGTGAGCCCGCGGTATTCGGTCAGGACAGCGGCGGTGGAATCCTTGAAATCGGTGGTGATCTCATCCACTGCAGAAACCTTGGTTGGCGTTGCCATAACCCTCCTTCCGGGGATATGCGCCGGTTTTCCAGCCCCAATGGAAACGCCCCGCGCAGATGCACGGGGCCTTGCTCGACACGGGCGCGGGGCCGGTGGAGAGGAGCTTCGTATCACCTGCGTAGGCCGTCCCTCACGGGAACTTTCGGATCTTCGTCCTTCTTCCGGTGAGCACACGGATGCACTCTGAGGAAGCGGAGGTGGATCGACCGACGGTCTTTGGTCCTCCAAGCGTACGCGACGCGGGCGGGCCGACCAAATCGTGGGGCCCCGCCCGCCCCGTCGCTACGGCAGGACCTTCTGCCATCCTGCGGTGCGTCCCGCCGGTCGGAAGCCGAGGGCCACGTTGACGTCGAGCATGAACGTGTTCTCCTCGGCGTTCCAGGTGTAGACGCGCTGCGCGTCCGGCCACTCGACGAGCGCCCGCCGGAGGTTCGCCGCCTTCAGGCGCATCCCGAGCCGGTGCCCGCGGTGCTCCTTCAGCACGAGCGTGTCCTCCTGGTACACCACGGCCGGTCTCGAGGCGAAACGCTCGAGGATGGTGTGCCCCACCAGGTGCCCGGTCGTCTCGTGCCGCACCGCGCAGACGAGGCTCGAGGTGCCTACCTCGAGTGCCGTCTCCTCCGTCTGCCGGATGCGCGCCGCATCCCACAGCTCCTCCTCCTGGGCGAAGCCACCGAGCGGAGGGTCCGTACTCATGCGCCGGCGCAGGAGCGCATAGTCCTCCACCAGATGATCGGGGCACCGGCCCGTCCAGGTGAGGAGCGCGTACCGCCCCGGGGCCGTCGCAGCGGCCCCGGACTCCAGCGCGGCGAGACCGTGCGGCGCGGCCGCGCTCCCCCGCAGCCCGGCGAGCTCGAGGACGCTCTGGCGATCCACCTGGACGAGATCGAAGCCCGAGCGCAGGGCGAGGACGGCCGAGGCGTCGTCGGCAGGGAATCCGCCGGCCCCCGTCGGCGGCACGAGGAACCGCGCCCCCGATCCGTCGGGCCCGTCCACGCGCGCGTCGCTCCAGGACATGAGGACGGCCCTCCCTCGGGATGCCGCCTGCTGCTCGATGAAGGCGAGCAGGGCCGTGGCCGTGCCGCGCCGCCGGTGTGCGGGCAGCACCTCGATCTGGAGGTAGGCCGTCCGCAGGTTGTCGCGCTGCGGGATACTGAGGCGGGCGTTCGCGACGATGGCGCCGTCCTCCCGCGCCACACCGAGCACGCGCTCGCGGTCCGGGGTGGGCTGCATCAGGGTGAGGCGTTCCTCCACCTCCAGCCGGAAGTCGTCGTGGCCCCACAGCGCGCTCTCCACCGCGTTGCTGACCGCGGCGCTCCGTGCGAAGTCTCCCCCTGAGGCGTCGAGGGTCGCGGGGATCGGGAGCTGCTCGATCGTGATGGCCATCGGCCCAGCATAGGTCCAGTGATTGGGATTACTCAACCACTGTTGGCGGCGGACACGAAAAAGCCCCGCGGCGCATGCCGCGGGGCTCTCTCGGGTGGTCGACCTAGACGGTGAACACCTTGGTGACGTTCGGGTCGACGGAGATGCCGGGACCGAAGGTGGTGGAGACCGTGGCCTTCTGGATGTAGCGGCCCTTCGAAGCCGACGGCTTCAGGCGGAGGATCTCCTCGAGTGCAGCGGCGTAGTTCTCGCCCAGCTTCTGCTCGTCGAAGGAGACCTTCCCGATGATGAAGTGGAGGTTGGAGTGCTTGTCGACGCGGAAGTCGATCTTTCCACCCTTGATGTCGGTGACGGCCTTGGCGACGTCCGCCGTGACCGTGCCGGTCTTCGGGTTGGGCATCAGGTTGCGGGGGCCCAGGATCTTTCCGAGGCGTCCCACCTTGCCCATGAGGTCGGGGGTCGCGACCGCTGCGTCGAAGTCGGTCCAACCGCCGGAGACCTTCTCGATCATGTCGTCGGAACCGACGAAGTCGGCGCCGGCCGCGATGGCGGCCTCTGCCCGGTCACCGGTCGCGAAAACCAGGACGCGGGCGGTCTTGCCGGTGCCGTGGGGGAGGTTCACGGTGCCGCGAACCATCTGGTCCGCCTTGCGGGGGTCCACTCCGAGGCGGAAGGACACCTCCACCGTCGCGTCGAACTTCGACGGGTTGGTCTCCTTCGCGAGGACTACCGCTTCGAGGGGGGCGTACTGCTTGTCCGCCTCGATCTTCGCGGCAGCTCCCTTGTATGCTTTGCTGCGCTGTGCCATCTGCTTGTTCTCCTTATGCAGTCGTGGTCGTCGGACCGCGCCGGGCCCTGCCACTCACGCCGTCCCGCTCCCGCGGTGCCGTCGTGCTGTGAAATGGTGGTGTGCCCTCGTCCGGAGGTACCGGACACGGGCGGGGTGGTGGGGCTGTCAGCCCTCGACCGTGATGCCCATGGAACGGGCGGTGCCGGCGATGATCTTCGCCGCTGCCTGCACGTCGTTGGCGTTGAGGTCTTCCATCTTCATGGTGGCGATCTCCTCGACCTGGGCGTTGGTCAGCTTCGCGACCTTCACCGTGTGAGGCGTACCGGAGCCCTTGGCGACGCCGGCAGCCTTCTTGATCAGCTCGGCGGCCGGAGGGGTCTTGGTGATGAAGGTGAACGAGCGGTCCTCGTACACCGTGATCTCCACGGGGATGACGTTTCCACGCTGGGATTCCGTCGCGGCGTTGTACGCCTTGCAGAATTCCATGATGTTGACACCGTGCTGGCCAAGCGCGGGACCGATCGGAGGAGCCGGGTTGGCGGCGCCTGCGTTGATCTGCAGCTTGATGAGGCCGGTGACCTTTTTCTTGGGGGCCATGAAAGGGTCCTTCTCTTGCATTGCGTTCCCGCCGGACAGGAGCGTCCTGCGGGGTGGTGGCCGTTCTGGCGTGACGGCCTGACGGCGCTCCCCGACCAAGCAAGCCGGGTGGCGCCGAAGCTTTACTGGATCTTGGTGACCTGGTTGTACGAGAGCGTGACAGGCGTCTCGCGCTCGAAGATCGAGACGAGCACGACGAGCTGCTGCGACTCGTGCTTGATCTCCGAGATGGTCGCCGGGAGGGTCTCGAAGGGCCCCTCGTTGACGGTGACGGACTCGCCGACCTCGAAGTTGACGGTCGCCGGGGTGAACTGCGGCTGCACCGGCTTGCCCGACTCCGCGTCGGTGTGGACGATGGTGTGCTCGAGCATCGAGAACACCTCGTTGAGGCTCAGCGGGACAGGGTTGTGGGCGTTGCCGACGAAGCCGGTGACACCCGGCGTGTGCCGGACCGCACCCCAGGACTCGTCGGTGAGGTCCATCCGGACCAGGACGTAGCCGGGGATCCGCACGCGGTTGACGATCTTCCGCGTGGTGTTCTTGATCTCGACGACCTCTTCCATCGGTACCTGGATCTCGAAGATGTAATCTTCCATGTCCAGCGTCTGGATGCGGGTCTCGAGGTTCGCCTTCACGCGGTTCTCGTAGCCGGCGTAGGAGTGGATGACGTACCAGTCACCCTCCTGGCGGCGGAGCTTGGCCTTGAAGTCGGCGACCGGGTCCGGAGCCTCTTCGGCGGGGGCGTCGTCGCCCTCCGACCCGGTGGCCTCGTCGATCGAGCCGGCGGCCTCGTCGACGGCGTCCGTGGCGGTCGCCTCGATGTCGGCGTCGGCCGCGTCCGAGGCGTCGGCCTCGACGTCGTCCGCGAGGAGCCCGTCCTCGGCGGTGACATCGGTGGCGGAGGGGTAGGCGCCGGAATCCTCAGCAGGCACGTCGAGGTCGGAGTCCGCCTCTACTGCGTACTCCTCGTTCTCCAGACCATCTTCGGGAGTGATCTGCCGTTCGAGTTCTTGCTCGGACACCTAGCCGCCTGCTTTCGAAAGTTGTCTTGCTTGCCTGTACTCAATCCGACACGTCAACAGCCGTACCGGAGCGTGCATTCCTGCGGTCGGGATCAGTTGTCGCCGAAGACCCATACCGCGCCGGCCCCGAACAGGAGGTCCAGGGCGGTCACGACGAGCATCATGATGACCACGAAGGCGAGGACGGTGATGGTGAATCGAACCAGTTCCCGGCGGGTTGGTGTGACGACCTTCCCCAGCTCCGCGAGGACCTGGCGGATGAACAGCATGATGCGTCCGAAGAACCCGCGTCGGGGAGCCTTCTTCTCGGCGGGGCTTCCCTTGGAGCTGCTCGCAGCCGTATCGGTCACCGTCAACCTCATCAATCTGTGTGGTGTTCCAGCCGGACCACCAGTGGCGCCCCCAGCTGATCATGTTTACCGCCGCGCGGGGCCTGTGCCTGCGCCGGGGCTTCGTGATCTTTTTCTGCCGTGCCTTCGCCAGCTACCTGCGAAGGCTACGCGCAGGGCAGACAGGACTCGAACCTGCAACCTGCGGTTTTGGAGACCGCTGCGCTACCAATTGCGCCACTACCCTTTGGTTTTGAAGACGTACAGCTTCCATTCCGGACGGCCCGTCGAGGGCACGATCCATCATGGTGTTTCAACACCGAGGAACAAGTCTACGCACTCACCGGCGGAACGTCGAACCGGGCGCCCCGATCGGCGTCCGGACGGCGTTCTCCGCGGCTCGCGCGCGGTTCCTGCGGCACCGTGACGCCTCCGGTCGGGGCCCCGCAGGTGCCAGCACCTAAGCTGGAAGCTGACAGCAGACCCTCACGGAACGGGACCCGATGAACGCGACGACCGACGACTCACTCCGCGCAGCACTCCCCCGGATCTCCCGGCGGATCGACTCGATCGCGGAGTCGGCGACGCTGGCTGTCGACGCGAAGGCCAAGGCGCTGAAGGCGGCCGGACGCCCGGTCATCGGGTTCGGCGCGGGTGAGCCCGACTTCCCCACTCCGGACTACATCGTCGAGGCGGCGATCGCGGCTGCACGCCAGCCCAGGTTCCACCGGTACTCCCCGGCCGGCGGGCTCCCCGAGCTCAAGCAGGCGATCGCCGAGAAGACCCTGCGTGACTCCGGGTACGCGGTGGATCCCGCCCAGGTGCTCGTGACGAACGGCGGCAAGCAGGCCGTCTACGAGTCCTTCGCGGGCCTCCTCGATCCGGGGGACGAGGTCCTCGTGCCCACCCCGTTCTGGACCACCTATCCGGAGGCCATCCGTCTCGCGGGAGGCGTGCCCGTCGAGGTGTTCGCCGGCCCCGAGCAGGGCTATCTCGTGACGGTCGACCAGCTCGAGGCCGCTTTGACGCCGCGCACGAAGGTGCTGCTGTTCGTGTCGCCGTCGAACCCGACGGGCGCCGTGTACGGCGCGGACGCCGTGCGGGAGATCGGGGAATGGGCTGCGGCGCGCGGGCTCTGGGTCGTGACGGACGAGATCTACGAGCACCTGACGTACGACGGCCTGCCGTTCACCTCGATCGCGACGGCGGCGCCGTCCCTCGGTGACAAGGTGGTCATCCTCAACGGTGTCGCGAAGACCTACGCGATGACCGGCTGGCGTGTGGGCTGGATGGTCGGCCCGACGGACCTCGTGAAGGCCGCGACGAACCTGCAGTCGCACGCGACGTCGAACGTGTCGAACGTCCCGCAGATGGCGGCACTGGCCGCGGTCTCGGGACCGCTGACGGCCGTCGACGAGATGAAGGTGGCCTTCGACCGCCGCCGTCGGGCGATGGTCTCGGCGCTGAACGAGATCGAGGGCGTGGAGTGCCCCACGCCGCACGGCGCCTTCTACGCGTATGCGGACGTGCGGGCGCTGCTCGGCCGCAGCTTCGACGGGGTGGTGCCCGCGACGTCCGCCGAGCTCGCCGCGCTGATCCTCGAGAAGGTGGAGGTCGCCGTCGTGCCCGGCGAGGCCTTCGGACCCAGTGGCTACCTGCGGCTGTCCTACGCCCTCGGTGACGAGGACCTCGCGACCGGCGTCGCTCGCCTCCAGGAGTTCCTGGGCTCAGCGCGCTAGTCCCGGGGCGACCTCAGAGCAGTCTGCGCTCCGTGGCCCAGCGCGTCAGCTCGTGGCGTGAGGACAGCTGCAGCTTCCGGAGTACCGCGGACACGTGGGTCTCCACCGTCTTCACGGAGATGAAGAGTTCCTTCGCCGTCTCCTTGTAGCTGTAGCCGCGCGCGATGAGCCGCATGACCTCCAGTTCGCGTGCCGAGAGGCGGTCGAGCTCGTCGTCGACGGCCACGGACGCCGTTCCGAACGCATCGAGGACGAACCCGGCGAGGCGCGGGGAGAACACGGCGTCGCCCGAGGCGATGCGCTGGACCGCGTCGGTGATCTCGGGCCCCGAGATGGTCTTGGTGACGTAGCCGCGGGCGCCGGCGCGGATGACGGCGACGACGTCCTCGGCGGAGTCGGAGACGCTGAGGGCGAGGAACCGGGACGCCGCCCCGCGTTTGGCGCACCGGTGGATGACCTCGGCGCCGCCGCCGCCGCGTCCGCCCGGCAGGTGCACGTCGAGGAGGACGACGTCCGGCGCCGTGGACGTGATGACGGCCTCGGCCTCCTCCACCGTCGCGGCCTCACCGAGCACACGGATGACCGGCCCGAGCGCCGCGCGGAGGCCCGAGCGGAAGATCCCGTGGTCGTCGACGATCACCACGGACACCGTGGCGGGCACCGCCGTCTCCGTCAGCGGGTCGTCGCTGTCCATCGATACCCCTCCCCGGCCGTCCTGCAGCCTCTCGTCGTCCCGTGTCCGTCGTCCCGTGTCCGTCCCGCGCGGTGGGAACTCGGCGCCTTGCGTCATTGCCGCCAGCCTAGACGAACGGCCTAGGCGCTGCGCCCGACGGCGCTGGGCAGCCGCAGCCGCACCTCGGTGCCGTCCGCATCGCTCCGCAGGGCGGCCGAGCCGCCATGGCGCGTCATGCGGCTGTGGATCGATTCGCGGATCCCGAGGCGGTCCGGCGGGACGGCCGCCGGGTCGAACCCGGGTCCGCGGTCCCGGACGAACACCTCGACGGCATCGCTGCCTGCCTCGAGGTAGACGGACACCGCGACCCCCGCATGCTTCGCGGCATTGAGCATGGCCTCCCGTGCCGCCTGTGCCAGGGCGTCCTCGGCGGGCCCGAGGGCGGCGTCGCCCACGGCCACGACGGCGACCGGGTGGCCGTAGAGGTCCTCGATCTCGCCTGCCATGCCGCGCAGGCGCTCGGCGAGGCTACCCGGGTCACGGGCGGGATCGGCGAAGAGCCATTGACGCAGTTCACGCTCCTGGGCCCGGGCCAGGCGCAGCACGTCGGTCTCCGAATCGGCGCGGTTCTGGATGAGCGCGAGGGTCTGCAGGACGGAGTCGTGCAGGTGGGCTGCGATCTCCGCGCGCTCGGTCTCCCGCACGCGGCCCGCACGCTCCCTCTCGAGGTCGCGCCAGAATTTCAGGCCCCACGGGGCGAGGACCAGGCCCACCCCGGCGAGGACGGCGAGCACCGCGACGAGCGTGGCGACCGTCAGGGTCCACGAGCCGCTGCTGGACAGGGCGACGAGCACACCCGTCACCACGAGCACGATGCCCGCGAGCAGCCGCAGCGTTCCGCCGAACCGTCCAGCTCCCGCACGGTTCATGACCGTGGCCCGGCGCACCTCGTCCAGTTGCGCCCAGGCCAGGGCGGCGCCCGTCGCCACGACCGCGATCGGGACGAGGAAGCCCCAGTTGATCTGGACCCCGAGCAGCTGCACCACGAGCACGGCCGCCGCGAGGAGCAGGGCCGTACCGAACAGGATCTCCCGGCGGCCCGCGCTCAGGGTGCGCTCGCGCCACGACTCCGCATCGAGGAGACCGGCCGTCCCCGGGGAGGCGGGGGTGCGTGCACGCCCAGGAGCCGGCCCCGCCGCTCCGTCGGAACCCCCGAGACGCCCGGCATCCGTACCGACAGCGTCCATGAAGGCCGCGGGGCCGCTCTTCCGGCCCGCCTCCGCAGCCTTGTCCGCCGCGGTGGGGACGAAGATCCAGAGCCAGGCGTACAGCAGGATGCCGGCGCCCGAGGCGAGGGTCAGGAGGGCCATGCCCACACGGACCCAGGACCGTGAGACGCCCAGGTGCACCGCGAGCCCGGCGCAGACTCCGGCGATGACGCCGTCGGATCTGCGCAGCAGCGGTGGTCTCATAGCAACATCACAACATACGGGAGCCTCCTCGGGGCTGCTCCCGGAGAGGAATCAGGGCGTTCTCAGGGTTCAATCAGGGTCGGCCCCGATACCGCGGCCCCGTTTCCCACGGAAGCATGGAGGCATGACCTCAGCACCGAACCCAGGCGGGCCGTCCTGGCAGCAAGAACCGGCCGCACCGCATCCAGCGGGACCTCCCACCTCGTCGGCGTTCTACCGCTGGATCCGCGGGCTGGACGTCACGCGGGCACCCGACCGCTGGCTGGGCGGAGTGGCCGGCGGCGTGGCCCGCCGCACGGGCCTGGACCTGGCCCTCGTCCGGGGACTGATCGTGGTCCTGGCCGTCTTCGGCGGCATCGGCGTGCTGCTGTACGGACTCGCGTGGGCTCTACTCCCCGAGCCCGACGGACGCATCCACCTCGAGCAGGCCGGCCGGGGCTCCTGGACCTCCGGGCTGACCGGCGCCGCGGTCCTGGTGACCATCGGGCTGTGGGGCCCCAACGTCCCCTTCCGCGGGGACGGCGGGGGGTTGATCTGGACGCTGTTCTGGATCGCCGCCGTCATCCTCTTCGTGTACTGGATCGTCAACCGGTCCAGCGGCGGTGGAGTCCGTCCGGGAATGCCGGGTCATGGACCCAACGGCTACGGTGGCGGTCCCGGTGGTGGTCCGGTTCCCCCTTCCGGGCCTGCACCGTTCGGGCCGGCCGCACCGCCGGCCTCCGGCGGACCCGGCCCTGCCGGTCCCACCGGCCCCTTCGGGCCTACGGGTTCAGCCGGTCCCTCAGCCGGTCCCTTCGGACCTACGGGCTCAGCCGGTCCCACCGGACCTACCGGACCTATGGGCTCCGCCGGTACCGGCGGTTCCGACAGCTCTGACAGCTCTGACAGCTCTGACAGCTCGTATGGTCCTACCGGTTCGGCCGAGTCCGAGGATCCCGACGACTCGGGAGATCCCGTCCGGACGTTCGGGAGCGCGACCTACGCGGCCGGGTCCTCGTCCGCCGGATCCTCGTCAGGAGGGTCCTCCTCCGACGGGACCGACGTCGGACAGGACAGCGACGGACAGGACGACGACCGCAACGCCGTCCAGGACCCGGATGCGTACCGGACGGTACCGCTGCCGTACCGGCCCGACGCCTCCACGCAGACCCGTGCCTACCCGCAGCCGTACGAGCCCTACCAGCCCTACCAGGGCTGGTCCGAGGTCTCGGCCTATCCGGGAGCAGGGACCCTCGACGCCGGCGCTCCGGGCCGGAAGGCTCGGGCGGTCGACAACCGACCGCCCCGCCCCTCCGGGTCCGCCACGGCACTCCTCATCGGCGCGGCGGTGACCGTCGCCGCCATCGTCCTCGCCTTCGACTACATGAATGTCCTCGATGTCTCGAACGCGGCCGTCGTGGCACTCTCCACGGCAGCGATCGTCCTCGCCCTGGGCGTCGTCGCACTGGGCCTCCGGGGCCGCACCTCGGGGCTCGTCGGCCTGACGGCGGCCCTCGCGACGATCGGGGCTCTCATCGCCTCGTTCACCCTGGTCGGCGGAACGTGGATCGTGGCACAGGAGTCGAGAACCGTGCCGGCATCGCTGCAGGCAGCCTCGGACGGGTACAGCGTCCTGGCCGCGCAGACCACGATCGACCTCGCCGACCTGCCCAGGCCGGCGCGGGACGTCGTGGTACCGGTGAACTCGCTGGCCAGCGACGTCACGGTGGTGGTCCCCGAGGACGTACCGGTCGAGGTACGCACCCGGATGGCGCTGGGTAGCGCCGACGCCCAGGGGACGGCGTCGGACTCCGACACGCCGTCACCGCGGTTCGACGGCGACGGCGGCGTCCTGCAACTGAGCAAGGGCGAGCTGAACCCCGATGCGACCGGGGCCACGCTCATCCTCGACGTGCGGGGCGCCCTGAGCGACGTCACCGTCGTGACGTCGCCGGGCATCGACACCTCCCCCGACAGCACCCCCACCCCGAGCCCCGGCACCCCCGCAGGAGACACCCCATGAGCACCTCACTGAACCGACCGAAGCGCCGCGCGCGCGTCGTCACCATCGTCTGGGGAGCCCTTCTCCTCGCGGTCGCCGTCCTGCTCCTCGTCAGCCAGTTCATCGCGTTGACCATCGACCCGGTGATCGTGGCCCTCGGCCTGCTCGTCGGTGTCGGGCTCACGCTGGTGGCGGGTGGCATCCTGTCACTACGGACACGGCCGACGTCGGAGGACGACGACGGCCCCTCGACCTACTGACCACAGCGCACCTCCCCCATACGACCCCATACGACCCGAAAGGCACACCATGCAGTCCTTCTACCAGATCCTCCGCTCATCCCCCGTCAAACGGGCGCCGGGTGGCATCTTCGGCGGTATCGCCTCCGGTATCGCCCGGCAGTACGGCTGGCGCGTGAGCTACGTGCGCATCGGGATGCTGCTCAGCTTCCTCCTGCCGTTCATCGGACTCCCCCTCTACCTCGTCCTGTGGCTGCTGCTCCCCGCGACCGACGGCACCATCGTCCTGGAGAAGCTCCTCCGCCGCTAGGGCCCCTGCACCACCCACGGAAGGGACATCCGCGCATGCCGCGGATGTCCCTTCCGCCGTGTGACCTGCGAGGATGGACAGCGTGCCGAAGACCACCCCCGCCCACGCCTTCCCGCGCCTGCTCATCGCGTCCTGCGCCTTCCTCTTCATCTCCGGCTACTTCGTGGTGCGGTTCCCCGACGTCGAGGGTGCCGAATACGCCTCGTACGGCTTCAACCTGCTGATCGCGTTGCCCGCGTTCATCGCCCTCGTCCGGCAGTTCGGTGCAGCGCGAGGGGCCGCGGCGCTCGCAGCCATCGCCGTCTTCGGCTACCTGATCGAGGGCTTCGGGGTGGCGACCGGATACCCCTACGGCGAGTTCTACTACGGCGATCCGCTCGGCCCCACGATCCTCGGCCTGGTGCCGTACCTGCTGCCGCTCTCGTACGTCCCGCTGGTCATCGGCGCGGTCGCCGTGGTGTCCGGGACCGGGACCGTCCTGCGGAGGATCGTCCTCGGCGGGCTGCTGCTGGTGGTGGTCGACGGCGTCCTGGATCCGGGAGCTGCAGCGCTCGGCTTCTGGATCTGGCCCGACGGCGGCCCCTACTACGGGGTGCCCCTCTCCAACTACGTCGGGTGGCTCATCTCCGGACTCATCGCGTCGGCCCTCCTGACCTGGATCGGGGGGCGACGGCTCACAGCGGCGCCACTGCGACCGGGGCTCGTCGACAGCCTGCTCGTCTCGATGTTCCTGTGGCTGGGGGTGTGCGTCTTCTCGGGGCTCCTGTTCCCCGCCGTCCTCGCGGCCGCACTGATCGTCCTGCTGGTCCGCCGTCGCCTGCAGCTCGCCGAGACAGCCCACGCGCCACGGGAGAGCGACGAACCGGTGGAGGCCGCGCCGCGCTCCTGACGCGGCATGCCGCCCTACCTCTCGGGGTCGAGGCGTGCCAGGAGTTTCTGCGTGGACATCATGGCCCCGCCGAGCACCGCCGGCAGCCCTCCCCCGGGATGCACCGAGGCCCCCACGCGCCACAGCCACGGCCGCACCGGATCCGAGTAGGGCGGCACGTGGAACGGTCCGCTCATCCAGGCGGGACGGACGGCCCCGTAGAGGGCGCCGCCGGCCGAACCCTGCTCACCGAAGTAGCCGGGATCGAGGATCTCGTGCTCGCCGAAGTACTCCTCGATGGGCTCGGGCAGCCCCAGGACGCGCGTCGTCCTGTCGAGCTCACGCCGCACGAACGGGTCCTCGAGCGAGTACGTCTTCCCGTTCGCGGGTGCCGTGAGGAGCAGTGCGAGGGTCGCCGAAGCGTTCGGGTACACCCCGTGCGCCGGGTAGTAGTTGGCGAACGCCATGGTCTGGCGGGGCTCGTCGCCGGCCTCGAGGCTGGCGTACAGGGCCGCCGGGTCGTCCGGCATGATCACGCCGTGGCGGCTCGTCCCCTCGGGCAGCGGCCGGGCGAGGACGGCGTAGATGCCGACGGCGGAGCAGGTGAGCTTCCGGGGGATCCTGGGCGCGCGGCCCGCGAGGAGCCCGCCGAGGCGGTGCGCATCGAGGGCGCTGACGACGGCGTCGGCAGGGTAGGTGCCCGTCGCGGTGACGACCCGGCGTCGCCCGATGCGCTGTGCGGGCTCGCCCGTGCGGATCTCGACGCCGGCGTCGACCGCGAGCCGTTCGAGGGCCAGCACCAGCTCGTAGATGCCGCCCTCCGGGATCCACACGCCATCCTGCGCCATGATGGCGGGCATGCTCGCGTACAGGGCCGGCGTACGGGTGGGGCTCACACCGGCGTTGAGGGTGTGGATCGCGATGACCTCCCGCAGGCCGTCGGGCAGCCACGGCAGGCTGTCGAGGTAGCTGCGTGTGGTGAGCCTGCGCCCGTACAGCCGTCCCAGCCGGGTCAGCGCGGGGTAGGCCGCGGTGTCGAGCGGTCCCGTGGTGAGCAGGCGTGCCACGTCCCCGCCGAGGATGCCGTGTTCGGCCGCGAAGCGCACCCAGGCCTCGTGCCAGGGGTGCCCCTCGGGCACGGGCAGCGGGCACTGCTCGCCGCGGTAGTAGTACGTGCCCACCTCCTCGAGGCGTGCGAGCCGCAGGTCCGCGATATCGGCCGAGCCCGCCGCGCCGGACAACCCCGTCGCTCCGGACGGCGGAACGATGGACGGAGCGACGGCGGACGGTGCGGTATCCGGGGGTGCTGTTTCGGACGGCGCGACGGCGTCGAGCAGTGCCAGGAGCTCCTGCCACACGGCAGGGAAGGTGAGGAGCGACGGCCCGGTGTCCATGCGCTGCCCCGCGACCTCGATGCGGCGGCTCTTGCCACCCACATGACCGGAGGCCTCGAGCAGCGTCACGCTGTGGCCCGCGCGCCCGAGCAGTGCGGCCGCGGTGAGGCCACCGATCCCGCCGCCGACGACGACGACCCGGCTCATCGGTACAGCCCCAGCGTCAGCGCGACGACGAGCTGGACGCCCGCGACGGTCCCCGCGACGTACGGGAACGCGATCGAGTAGCGGTACAGCCGGTGCCCCGTCGCGGGGCGCGGGTCCCTGTACAGCCCCCACAGGAGCCATCCGGCGATCAGGGCGTTCACGACGGCGACCGGGATGTTCACGAGGGCGAAGCACACGGTCGAGACGGCCCACCACGCGCCGCTCCAGGCGACGACGCCACGCACCCCGAGCCGCACCGCGGTCGTCGTGATCCCCGCTCCCCTGTCCTCGTCGATGTCCTGCACGGCGTCGTACGTGTGCTTCGCCGCACTCCAGGCCATCAGACCGACGGCGGCAGCCCACACGGGCTCATGACCGAGCGCGTACGGGACGAGGACCAGCGGGAACGCATAGGCGGCGTTGCTGATCGAATCGAGGTACGGCCGCGCCTTGAAGCGCAGCGGCGGGGCGGAGTAGAAGACGAAGACGAGAGCGTAGAGCGCTATCCAGGTAAGGGCCGCGGGCGGCAGGGTCAGCGCGAACCAGGCGAGGAACGGGACGTTCGTGACGAGGACGGCGAGCCATATGGCGCGGACCTCGGAGGCCCTGATCCGGGCGCCCTCGAGCGAGCCCTTGCGGGGGTTGAGGGCGTCGGTGTCCTGGTCGAAGATGTCGTTGACGCCGTAGATGAGGAGGTTGAACGGCAGCGTGAGCCAGATCAGGAGCGCGAGCGCCTCGACCTGCCAGAACGTGCCGGTGAGCCACATCCCGACGACACCGGTGCCCAGGGTGTTGATCCAGAGGACGGGGCGGGAGATGTGGACCATGCGCAGCGCCGCTGGCGCAAAACCTGCCTGGGGCACTGCGGGTGTCCTCCTCGGACCGGCTGGGCGCGCATCGTAGGGGCTGGAGCCCCTGGTGCGCCGGACGGTCCCCAGCCTACGGGGTCGGCGGTGCACGCAGCGCCGGGTGTCCGCGAGCGGTGGCCCGGCGCAGCGTCGGCCGCCGGGCCGCGGTGTGTCTAGAATCATAGTCGGGCCCGACGGCGTGCTCCGGATGGATCAACCACCTCGTCAAAGGAACCCCACGCCATATGAAGATCGGAATCCTCACCAGCGGCGGCGACTGCCCCGGGCTCAATGCCGTCATCCGCGGTGCCGTACTCAAGGGCATCAAGGTGCACGGGCAGGAGTTCGTCGGCTTCCGTGACGGGTGGCGGGGCGTCGTCGAGGGCGACGTCATGGACCTCCCGCGGCACGCTGTGAGGGGGATCTCGAAGCAGGGCGGCACCATCCTCGGGACCTCCCGCACCAACCCCTTCGAGGGCAACGGCGGCGCCGACGCCATCAAGGAGAACCTCGAGCGCCTCGGGATCGACGCGATGATCGCGATCGGCGGCGAGGGCACTCTGGCCGCCGCCAAGCGCCTCACGGACCTCGGCCTCAAGATCGTCGGGGTCCCCAAGACCGTCGACAACGACCTCGACGCCACCGACTACACCTTCGGTTTCGACACCGCCGTGCAGATCGCCACCGAGGCCATCGACCGGCTGCGCACCACCGGCGAGTCGCACAGCCGCTGCATGATCGCCGAGGTGATGGGCCGCCACGTGGGCTGGATCGCACTGCACGCCGGAATGGCGTCCGGCGCCCACGCCATCCTGATCCCCGAGCAGCAGACCAGCATCGAGCAGATCGCCGAGTGGGTCTCCGACGCCAACGCGCGAGGCCGCGCCCCGCTCGTCGTCGTCGCCGAGGGTTTCGTCCCCTCGCACATGGAGCAGGCACACTCCGAACGCGGACTGGACACCTTCGGCCGGCCCCGCCTCGGCGGCATCGCGGACCAGCTCGCGCCGGAGCTGGAGGCACGGACGGGCATCGAGACCCGTGCGACGATCCTCGGGCACATCCAGCGCGGCGGCGTCCCCACGTCGTTCGACCGAGTGCTCGCCACGCGCCTCGGCATGGCGGCGGTGGACTCGGTCAGCGACGAGCTGTGGGGCACCATGGTCTCGCTCAACGGTACGGAGATCGCCCACGTGGGCTTCGAAGCGGCGCTCGGGAACCTGAAGCGGGTTCCGCAGCACCGGTACGACGAAGCCGCCATCCTCTTCGGCTGACCGATGGACCTCGACCCGGGCACCATCTCGATCATCCAGCTCGCGTGGTCGCGGCTGCTCGGACTCGACGACGGGGCGCTCGGCGACGGGGACCCGGGACGCCTGTACAGCATCGACGACGACGCCTCCGTGGTGACCTTCGTGACCCTGTTCGGGCGCGAGATCCTCAGGGGGCCGGGCTGGGCCGTCGACGCCGGGCGGGACCTGCCCGGTCCGGAACTGCGCAGCACGTCGACGCTGCTCACGCTCACCCGTGACCATGGCGGACGCGGGCTCGGTGAGGCCCAGCTGTACTTCTGCGACGCCCTGCCGCAGTTCGACGAGCCGTCCGCCGTCGTCTCGAGCGAGACTGCGCTCGTCCGCGCGCTCGAGCGCAGGTGTCCGCCCGACGACGTCGCCGAGGCCGGCCTCGGCGGGGTCGAGTACCCCTTCGTCCTGGTGCACGGGAGCGACGGCGAGGGCGGCGCGGAGCCCACACCGCTGGCCGGCGCCGGTTACGACATCTGGGAGGGCATCCTGGCGCACGTCGCCGCCATCACACCGCCGGAGGAACGGCGCAAGGGCTATGCGGGGCGTGTGGCGGCCGTCGCGGTCGAGGAGGCGATGGCCGCGGGGCTCGTACCCCAGTGGCGTGCACGGACGGACAACACGGCATCGCAGCGGACGGCCCGTCGGGCGGGCTTCGTCTTCGCGGGGACGCAGACGTCCGTGGCCTTCGACCAGCGGTGAGGGCGCGACACCTCACGCGCTGAACCGCCCTACCGGCCGAACAGCTCCAGGAGCTCCGTCCGCCCGAACAGCTCGGCGGCGGCACGCGCCGACGGCGTCCCTGCATCGGGGTCGGCTCCCGCTCCGGCGAGGAGCCGCACCACGTCGGTGTGGCCCTTGAAGACGGCTCCGGCCAGGGGCGTCTGCCCGCGGTCGTTGGCCTGGTCGGCGTCGGCGCCGCGGGCCAGGAGATCACGCACGATGCCCGGGTGCCCGTTGTACGCGGCGAGCATCAGGAGGCTGTCGCCGGCCGTGTTCGTCAGCGTGAACGGCACACCCGCATCGAGGTACCGCACGAGGGTCGCGGTGTCGCCCTGCCGGGCAGCATCGAACAGGGCGTGCGCTAGGGCGATCGCGGCTGCGGCCCCGGCATCGTCCTGCGGACCGGTCGCGGTCTCCGCACCATCGCCGGACGCTGCCTCAGGGCCGGGCGCTGTGCTGCCGTCAGGCATCGTCCTGCTGCCGCCCCGCGGTGTACCGCCGCCGGGCCGTGGACCTGCACCGTCCGGCACGCCGCCGTCGTTCCCGGCGCTCATCGCGGTGCTTTCAGGAAGCCCGTCGCCCGCCCGACGACCTGCCCCGCGTCGGGTGCCACGATGACCTCCTGGCCTGCGGCATAGCGTTCCTCCCCGTCCTGGACGAGGAGGTCCGCCGAGGCGTCCACGGAGCGCTTGAGGACGGCGAGGGCGATGGGGCCCATCTCGTAGTGGTGGCCCACGGAGGTGACCCGGCCCACGGTGCGGCCCTCACTGATGACGGGGCTGCCCGGGGCCGGGAGGGTGTGCTGGCTCCCGTCGAGGTGCAGGAACGTCAGCCGGCGGGGCGGATGCCCGAGGTTGTGGACGCGTGCGATCGTCTCCTGGCCCTTGTAGCAGCCCTTCGCGAGATGCACGGCCGTGCGCATGAGGTCCAGTTCGTGCGGGATGGTCTTCTCGTCGGTCTCGAAACCGGGCCGCGGCCGCCACGCGGCGATCCGCAGGGCCTCGGCCGCGAGCGAACCGGCGAGGGCCAGACCCGTCGAGGCGACGGCGTCCTCGATCCCGTTCCGCGGCACGAGGTACTCGAACCAGGGCCGCTCCCGTCCGGGATGTGCGTCGTCGACGATCGAGTAGGCGTAGCCACCCGTCCCGACGGCGGGCCAGGGGTCCTCCCACACCACGACGTCGTCGCCCAGTCCGGGAAGGGCCCGGGTGGCCCCGAGGACCGCCCAGGCGTCGGTGGCGTCGGTGATCTCGACGCGGAGCATGAACTTCATACGCTCGAGGAATGCGGTGAGCGGGGCGGCCTCACCGCCTTCGGTGACGAGCCACGTGGTGGCGCCGTCGTCCACGACGTGCGCCGCGTACTCGATGCGGCCCTGCACGGTGAGGAGCAGGGTCTCGGAGCTCTGCCCGGGCTGCAGGCCGAGGAGCAGCTGGGAGGAGAGCGTGTTGAGCCAGCTCAGGCGGTCCGGCCCGGAGACCGTCACGACGCCGCGCTGCGAGAGATCGACGACGGCCTGCCCGTCGGCGAGGAGTCGCTGCTCCCGGAAGGGGTCGCCGTAGTGGGACGCCACCCCGGCGTCCGCTCCGCCGCCTTCGACGGCTCCGGATCGGCTGAGGAAAGGGCTGTGCGAGGTCATGACGGTATAACGCCTTCCGGGCGGGACTATTCCGCGGTGCTGGTGGAGCCGGTGGCGCGCAGTACGGCGGCGCTCAGGAGGCTTTCTTCAGGATGGCGGAGGCGTGGGCCTCCAGGGAGTTGCCGTCGGCGGCCACGTCCCAGCGCCAGTAGAGGTTGCCCTCCACCAGGCCGAACAGGCGGGTGGCCGCCGTGTACTCCTTGGAGTGCTGGCCACGCATCACCAGGTCGGTGCTCAGCTGGATCTGGGGGCCCTTGATACTGCCGTAGTACAGCTCCGCGATGCCGCCGGGGTGGACGATCGTCGCGGTGATGTCGAAGCCGCCCGCCGCGTTGCGGAACTGCTCCACCTCGTCGGCGGTCTTGAGGGACGGGACGATGTCCGCGGGGCTTAGCCCCGGGCCGACGTCCGCGTCGTTCAGCTTGCGATCGAGCGCCCAGAAGCCCGTCTCCACGGAGAGCGGCCGCAGCTGCGAGCCCTGCTCGTCGATGAGCCACGACTCCGCGGTGTACTGCAGGTAGGGAAGGCCGTTCTGCGAGAACGTGACCCGCTGGGAGAAGCGCTCCGAATCGGCGGTTCCCTCACCGAGCATCCCCGTCCCCTCCCAGGTTCCGAGGAGCCACGACAGCGGGACGAGTTCGGGCGTGAGGTCGGTGGGCAGGTCAATCGACATGGGGACTCCCGGTCGGTCGGCTACTTCTGGCCCTTGTAGAGGCGCGTGATGACAAGGGCTGCGAAACCCGCCATGCCGAGACCGGCGACGACCAGCAGCGAGATGAAGAAGATTTCAAGAGCAAGGATGGACATGCTCCCATCCTAACGCCCGGTCCGTGGGCCACCGGACAGGTGCCGGCAGCACCCGGCGCCCGCGAATCTGTGCTCAGGTGAGGAACAGCTTGTCGAGGAAATACACGACGGCGCCGATCGCGAGGACCGGCGCGACTCCGGCGGCGACGGCCGCGAGGACCGCCAGCGGTGCTTCCCGTCCGACGAGCAGCCGGCGGGTCCCCGCGATCACCACGCCGCAGGCGAGTCCCACGACCCCGGCGGCCAGGGCCGGCACATCGGTGAACAGGGCTGCCCCGAGAGGTCCGGCGAGCGCCGCGAGGGCGACGGCGACGGGCGCCACGAGCCGGTCCGGGAAGGGAAGGAGGCAGACGGCGATAGCGATGAGGACACTGACCCCGGTCACGAGCGTCATCCCGGAGTCGGCGGCGTTCGCGCCGAGGCGGTCGGCCGCCACCCAGCCCGAACCCATGCCGACGACGACGGCCCCGGAGCTCGCTCCGAGCGTCGATTCCAGCCGGAGGCTCTGCCCGGTGCCGCGGAGGAGCTGGATCATGAAGACGGCACCGACCCCGAGGGCCACGGATGCTGGGAACCAGGTGAGGAAGGACGGGCCTGGGGTGATACCGGCGAGGACGACGGCGAGCAGGGCGCTCAGCCCGATCGCCGTCGACAGGCTCTTCCGGGCGGGTACGCGCAGGATGTACGGCCACCCCACGGCGGTGAGGATGCACGCGACCGCCGTGACGATCGCCACCGCGGAGTGGGAGATGTAGGAGGACGCGACGATCGCCGCGGTCGCCAGCGCTGCGGCTCCGGCCGCTGCGGCCACACTCGTCCTCTTCACCCCAGCAATACTGCCCTACGCATACTGGCGGCGCGAAAACCCGCGTACGGAGGGAGGAGGGCGCGTGGGATCCCTCACAGGGCTGCGGCTATACTTGTCGAAATCTCTACCGCCTCCCGGCTCCGGACCAGGAACGGGGGCGCCACTGCCCGATGATGCGCGTTCCCTACCCGTGGAGGACACATGCCGCACATCCTGATGCTGACCAACACCACCGGCTCGTCCGTCGAGATCCTGCCGGCACTCGAGTTGCTCAACCACAAGGTGCACATCCTCGCGGCGGAGCCCACGGCCCTGCTCGACACCGACCCGTGCGACGTCGTCCTGGTGGATGCCCGGAAGGACCTCGTCGGCGCCCGCTCCCTCACCCAGCTCCTCAAGGCCACCGGCCTCAGCGCTCCCCTCGTCCTCGTCCTCACCGAGGGCGGCATGGCGGCGGTGGCCGCGAACTGGCTCGCGGACGACGTCGTGCTCGACTCGGCCGGCCCCGCGGAGGTGGAGGCGCGGCTGCGCCTCGTCATCGCACGGTCGGCGGCGGCGGGCGAGGAGACGAGCACGGAGATCCATGCCTCGGGCGTGGTGATCGACGAGGCCAGCTACACCGCACGCGTGGGCGGGGAACCGCTGAACCTCACGTACAAGGAGTTCGAGCTGCTGAAGTACCTGGCGCAGCATCCGGGCCGCGTCTTCACGCGTGATCAGCTCCTGCACGAGGTGTGGGGCTACGACTACTACGGCGGCACGCGCACCGTGGACGTGCACGTGCGGCGCCTGCGCGCGAAGCTCGGGTCCGACCACGAGCAGCTCATCGGGACGGTACGGAACGTGGGGTACCGCTTCACGCTGACCCGCCTGCCCGAGGACCGCAGCTCGGTCGACCAGGACGCCTGAGGCCCGGACACGAAGAAGCCCCTTCCACCCGCAGGTGGAAGGGGCTTCTTTGTTCCTGATGGAACCGTGGTGGAGGACATACGGGTCGAACGTATCGCGGGCGCCCCACTGGCGCATCCCCCTCGAGCGAGCACCAGACTACCGTACGGGGCATCACTCGCCAAACCCCTCGACGGGCAGGGCTAGGCTGGGCGCATGACCGTCGCACAGCCTGTCCCCACCTGGTCCGTCGAGCGGATCGCAGGCGCGCCCGGGTCGTCCGTCCTCGGTGACGTCCGACGGCTCGCGGCCGCAGCAGCGGAGGCGGACGGCAACCCGCCCCTGTCCGAGCAGACCCTCCTCACCCTCCGGGCGGACGGTGCGGGCGATCGCCTGCTCGTCTTCACGGCGCGTACCGCAGGGCAGCAGGACGGCGAGCTGGCCGGCGTGGCCGTCATCACCCGCGGCGCGGACGGTGCGGTCCTCGAACTCGTCGTCGGGCCCGACTGCCGGGGCGAGGGCGCCGGCACCGCGCTCATCGAGGCCGTCCTGGCCGAGGGGATCAGCGATCTGCAGGGCTGGTCGCACGGGAACCACTCCGCGGCCGCGGACCTCGCCGCACGCTTCGGCTTCGTCCCCGTGCGCGAGCTGTGGCGGATGCGCCTGACGCGCGCGGCCGCCGAGCAGTCCGTGCCGGAGGTGCGCCTGCCCGACGGCGTCGTGCTGCGGCCGTTCGTGCGCGGACAGGACGAGGAGGCGTGGCTCGCAGCCAACGCCGCGGCGTTCGCCCATCACCCCGAGCAGGGCGCCACCACCCGCGCCGACCTCGAGGCACGCATGGACGAGGAGTGGTTCGACGCCGACGGCTTCCTGCTCGCCGTGCGGGAGGAGGACGGCACCCTGCTCGGCTTCCACTGGACGAAGGTGCACGCGGGCCTCGGCGCACACCCGCCCATGGGCGAGGTGTACGTGGTGGGCGTGACCCCCGAGGCGCAGGGCCTGGGCCTCGGCAAGGCGCTGACCGTCGCGGGCATCGAGTACCTCCACGGCAGGGGCCTGCAGGCCATCATGCTGTACGTCGACGCCGACAACACGGCGGCCGTCGCCCTGTACCGGAAGCTCGGTTTCACCCGGTGGGACGTCGACGTCATGTACGCGGGCAAACGGGCGTTACCCACCTTGTAAGGTGGTTTCCGAGGCGTGTCCCGGCCTGCAGGGCCGGGCACGAGCCCATGCCCGCCCACGCTGCAGGAGACGCAATGGATGAGACACGACGCCGGAGCGCGTCCCTGTACGGATCGTCCGAGACGGCTCCAGCCCGGGCGACCCAGGACCGCATCGACATCCCGGACTTCGCTCCGAGCCTCCTGCCGTCCGGCGAGATCCGCCCCGACCGTTTCCTGGACCGGGAGATCAGCTGGCTCGACTTCAACGCCCGCGTCCTCGAACTGGCCGAGGACCCCGACCTGTTCCTCCTGGAGCGGGTCAGCTTCCTCTCCATCTTCGCGTCCAACCTCGACGAGTTCTTCATGGTGCGGGTCGCCGGCCTGAAGCGGCGCATCGCCACCGGACTGGCCGTGCCTTCCGCCGCCGGGCTCAGTCCCATCGAGCAGCTCGAGAAGATCATGAATGACGGCTACCAGCTGCAGCAGCGCCACGCAGCGGTGTTCGCCGAGCACATCCGGCCCGCGCTCGCCGAGGAGCAGATCCACCTCACCACCTGGGAGGAGCTCGACGAGACCGCGCGCGCGGAGCTGCACAAGATGTTCGCCGAGAAGGTCTTCCCGATCCTCACCCCGCTGGCCGTCGACCCCGCGCACCCCTTCCCGTACATCTCGGGGCTGTCCCTGAACCTCGCGGTCGTGGTCCGCAACCCGGTCAGCGACAAGGAGCTCTTCGCGCGCGTCAAGGTGCCCGACCAGCTGCCACGCCTCATGTCCGTCGACGGACCGCGTGCCGGCAACGTCGCCGGGCGCATCGCGCGCTTCATCCCGCTCGAGGAGGTCATCGCCGTCCACCTCGATCAGCTCTTCCCGGGCATGGAGGTCCTCGAACACCACCTGTTCCGTGTCACGCGCAACGAGGACCTCGAGGTCGAGGAGGACGACGCCGAGAACCTCCTGCAGGCCCTCGAGAAGGAGCTCCTGCGCCGCCGGTTCGGCCCGCCCGTGCGTCTGGAGGTGACCACGGACATCAATCCGAGCATCCGTGCGCTCCTGTCACGGGAGCTCGGGGTGGAGGAGGACGAGGTGTACACCCTCCCCGCTCCCCTGGACCTGCGGGGGCTCAGCGTGATCGCTGGCATCGACCGGGGTGACCTGCACTACCCGAAGCACGTCCCGCACACGAGCCGCCACCTCAACGAGAGCGAGACCTCGAAGGCGGCGAACGTCTTCGCCGCGATGCGCCGGCGTGACATCCTGCTGCACCACCCGTACGACTCGTTCTCGACGTCGGTGCAGGCGTTCCTGGAGCAGGCGGCAGCCGACCCCAAGGTCCAGGCCATCAAGCAGACCCTCTACCGCACCTCGGGCGACTCGCCGATCGTCGACGCCCTGATCGACGCCGCCGAGGCCGGCAAGCAGGTGCTCGCCCTCGTGGAGATCAAGGCCCGCTTCGACGAGCAGGCCAACATCTCCTGGGCCCGGAAGCTCGAGCAGGCCGGCGTGCACGTGGTGTACGGCATCGTGGGCCTGAAGACGCACTGCAAGCTCTCCCTGGTGGTGCGGCAGGAGATCGACGGCCTGCGCCGCTACTGCCACATCGGCACGGGCAACTACCACCCGCGGACCGCCCGGTACTACGAGGACCTGGGTCTGCTCACCGCCAACGAGCAGGTGGGCCAGGATCTCTCGCGGCTGTTCAACCAGCTCTCCGGGTACGCCCCGAAGTCCACGTTCAAGCGACTGCTGGTCGCGCCGCGCTCCGTCCGTTCGGGCCTGATCGACCGGATCGAACGGGAGATCGCCAACAAGCAGGCAGGCCGCGCCGCCCGCGTGGTCATCAAGGTCAACTCGATGGTGGACGAGGCGATCATCGACTCGCTCTACCGTGCGTCGCAGGCCGGGGTGAAGGTGGACGTGATCGTCCGCGGCATCTGCTCGGTGCGGCCGGGCGTCCCGGGCCTGAGCGAGAACGTGACGGTTCGTTCCGTCCTCGGACGGTTCCTCGAGCACTCACGCGTCTTCGCCTTCGCGAACGGTGGCGAGCCGGCGGTGTTCATCGGCTCCGCGGACATGATGCACCGCAACCTCGACCGCCGTGTCGAGGCCCTCGTGCAGCTCAGTGCACCCGAGGACATCTCCTACCTGATGAGCCTCATGGACCGCTACATGGATCCGGGGGTCTCCAGCTGGCACCTCGACGAGACGGGCTGCTGGACACGCCACCACAAGGACGACGACGGCGCCCCCCTCGAGGACATCCAGTCCTGGCTGCTCGCCTCGCGGGCTCGGCAGCGTGCGGTGTCACGCCGCTGATGGCCACATCGACAGAGAGCACCTCCGCCGCTTCCACCCAGGGCGGCGGCGAGGTCATCGCCGCCGGGACGCTCTGCTGGCGGATCGAGAAGGGCCAGCTCCAGGTCCTGATCATCCACCGGCCCCGTTACCGGGACTGGTCGTGGCCGAAGGGCAAGCTCGATCCGGGAGAGACGACGCCGGAGTGTGCTATCCGCGAGACCTTCGAGGAAGTGGGGCTCAGCGTCAAGCTCGGCATCCCGCTCGCCACCATCACCTACCCGGTGTCCTCGCGCGACAAGGTCGTCCTGTACTGGGCGGCGAGAACCGATCGCCTGCGGCCCGTACCGGACGGCAAGGAGGTGGACCGGGTGCAGTGGGTGTCGCCGGAGGAGGCACGCGACATGCTGAGCAACCCGTCCGACGTCGAGCCGCTGGACGCCCTCGTGGCAGCACATGCGGCCAAGGACCTCCAGACGTGGCCGCTGATCGTGGTGCGGCACGCGAAGGCGAAGCCGCGTTCCTCCTGGAGCCGGGCCGAGGGTGATCGGCCCCTCGCCGCCACCGGCCGGCGGCAGGCCATCGCCGTGAGCCGCCTGCTCCAGGCGTGGAATCCCGAGCGCGTGGTGAGCAGCCCGTGGGAGCGCTGCGTGCAGACCATCTCCCCCTACGTCAACCAGCGCAGTGCGAAGCTCAAGCTCGTCGACGCCCTCACGGAGCACGACGCCGCCCGCAGGCCGGGACGCGCGAAGGCCGCCGTCGAGCGGGTCTTCGACAAGCGGCGGCCCGTGGCACTCTGCACGCACCGTCCCGTGCTGCCGCTCGTCTTCGCGGTGCTGGGCGACCACATGCCGGCAGGACTGCGGCAGCTCCTCCCTGTCGACGACCCGTACCTCGCTCCGGGCGAAGCGGTGATCTGCCAGGTGAGCAGCGCGAACCCCGGGCGCATCGTGTCGGTGGAGCAGTTCCGTGCGTACGACGACTGAGCGCGGTCCGGCCGTGGCCTGGAGGAGGTCGGGCAGCGGTGTGTCGGCGCGGGCCCACAGGCAGCCGCCGCAGCCTCCGGCGGGCGAGGCGTTTCGCCTAGACTTGACCGGGTGAGCACCCCCATCCCCACCCCATACGAGGACCTGCTGCGCGACGTGATGGCGAACGGCGCGGCGAAGAGCGACAGGACGGGCACCGGCACACGCAGCGTCTTCGGCCGGCAGCTCCGCTTCGACCTCAGCGAATCCTTCCCCCTCATCACCACCAAACGCGTGCACTTCAAATCCGTGGCGCTCGAACTGCTCTGGTTCCTGCGGGGAGATTCGAACGTCCGGTGGCTCCAGGAGCGCGGCGTGTCCATCTGGAACGAGTGGGCGGACGACGACGGCGAGCTCGGTCCGGTCTACGGCGTCCAGTGGCGCTCCTGGCCCACGCCCGACGGCGGTCATATCGACCAGATCGCCCAGGTGGTCGAGGCCCTGAAGACCAATCCCGACTCCCGCCGGCACCTCGTCTCGGCGTGGAACGTCTCGGAGCTGCACAAAATGGCGCTGCCCCCCTGCCACGTGTTCTTCCAGTTCTACGTGACGCCGGGTGTCGACGGTGGCCCGGGACGGCTCTCCTGCCAGCTGTACCAGCGGTCCGCCGACACGTTCCTCGGCGTGCCCTTCAACATCGCCTCCTATGCACTGCTGACCCTCATGGTGGCGCAGCAGACCGGTCTCGAGCCCGGAGAGTTCATCTGGACCGGCGGTGACGTCCACGTCTACGACAACCACGTGGAGCAGGTCGCCGAACAGCTGTGCCGGCAGCCGTACCCGTACCCGCGCATCGAGCTGAGGCGGAAGCCGGACAGCATCTTCGACTACACCCTGGAGGACTTCGACGTGGTCGACTACCAGCACCACCCCACGATCAAGGCCCCGGTGGCGGTATGAGCGAGGCAACCTCCCCCGGCAGCCTCAGCGTGACCGACGCCGTCGGGTCGCGTTCCGTGATCGGCCTGATCTGGGCACAGACCGAGAACGGTGTGATCGGCAAGGACGGCGGCATCCCCTGGCACGTGCCCGAGGACATGGCGCACTTCAAGGCCACGACCACCGGACACCCCGTCATCATGGGACGCCGTACCTGGGAGTCCTTCCCCCTGAGATCCAGGCCCCTGCCGGACCGGACGAACATCGTCGTGTCCCGTTCGGGCACCGACCTGCCGGGCGCCGTCGTCGTCGGCTCCCTGGACGCCGCGTTCGAGGCGGCACAGGCCGCTCCGGGTGCCGAGGAGATCTGGGTGATCGGTGGCGGCCAGATCTACGCGGACGCCATGGAGCGGGCCAACGCGGCGCTCGTCACGGTCGTTGAGTCGGCGACCGAGGGGGACACCGTGGCGCCGTCCCTGGGCGCGGAATGGGCGCTGGCGGCGTTGACGCCGGAAGCCGGCTGGCTCGAGTCCTCCACCGGGATCCGGTACCGCATCAGCCTCTGGACCCGGTCCGCACAGGAGGCCGCACCAGGCACGGCCTGACCTGCCCGGGTGGCGCGTATTGTCTCGGGCCCGTCGGCCGGGCTGTCGGTCAGTTGGGCCCGGCCGCTCTCCTACCCCCTGCCCCATCTCCTGGCCCTTGCCCGTCGCTCGACCCCGAGGAGCCGTCCGGACCCTCACGACGCGCGGTCGGCCCGCTGATCCGTCGAGGTCAGGGTCAGGATGGGCAGGTCGCCGTCCGTCTCGATGGCATCCCCACCTCCGTTCCGGCTGTGGTAGCCGGTCGAGAAGTGGCGGACCGTGTGGACATCGGCCCTCGGTCCCAGGCTGGTGACCACCCAGTCCCGCTCGTCATCGGTCCGCTCGGCGATCTTGTGGGTCACCTGGAAGGTGAACAGGGACAGGCCGACGCTGCGGTCGAAGGTCGCTGCCCCCACGAGGTCGACGTCGAAGCCGCCCGGGAGGACCCAGCCCGGCGGACACACCCAGAAGCGCACATGGTGCCGTTGGGCCGGGTTGCCGGCCACCTCCTGCTCGAAGGCGAGGTCCTGCTTCTGGCCGAAGACGAACAGTGGGCTCACAGGGGCCGAGGGGTAGCTTCTGCGTAGGATCGACGACCTGGTGATCCGCCAGCCGCTCCGGAACGTCAATGGATCGGCCTCGGTCCAGCCGGACGACACCATGGCGGTCCGGAGGCTCTCGGTGCTGCCGATGACGGCGAGGTTGATCGGGTCGCCGAGGAGTCCGTCGGCGGTGCGGGTCCGTCCGATGAAGTAGTCGGGGACGTAGATCCGGGTGAGCAACCGGTTGATCCGCGGCACCAGGACATAGGCGGCGAGCGCCCAGATGATCACGAACACCCAGGGCTGGCGGTCGCCGTCGTCCACCTCGTCCAGGAACAGCGCGTAGATGGCCCATCCGGAGAGGACCACCACCGCGAGGAAGAGGACACGCTGGCCCAGGAGTACCACGGTGCTCGCAAGCCTTCCGGGTCCTCGTGCCGTGCCGCGTCGCTGTCCGCGAGGCACCTCGTTCATCCGCCTATCCTAGGTCCGGCCGAGAAGCTAGGCTCGGACGGTGCCGCACGCCGAGGACGAACCACCGGGTCGGAAGGACCTCAGGTCCAGGTACAAGGTACTGCTCACCCGGGGTGACTCCACCGAACGGACCGTGTTCTTCAGCGACGCCGTGTTCGCCATCGCCATGACGCTCCTCGTCCTCGACCTGGAAGTGCCGGACGGCCTTCCACCCGATCAGGTCGGTGCTGCCCTGGTGCAGCAACTGCCGCATTTCTTCTCCTTCGCACTCAGCTTCGCCGTCATCGGTAGCGCCTGGCTGAACCACCACCGGAAGTTCAGCGTGATTGTCCGCTACGACTTCCGGTTGCAGGTCCTGAATCTGCTCCTGCTCTTCTTCGTCGCCGTGCTTCCTCTACCGACCAGCCTGCTCAGCGAGTACGGCGGCAAGGCGTCGCCCTGGCCCGTGGTGGTCTATGCGGCGGTGGTCGCGGGTGTCTACTCGATGCTGAATCTGGTGTGGGCGTATGCGTGGCGGGCAGGGCTCATGGCGCCCGCCGTCGACCGTGACCTCTACCGCTACGTGCTGCGGGCGCTGCTTCCCGTACCGCTGGTATTCGCTGCGAGCATCCCCGTCGCCTTCGTGGTGCCCGGAGTCGCCATGTACCTGTGGCTGCTGATCATCCCGGCGGACATGGTCGTCCATCGGATAGCCTCCGCGCAGGCAGCAGGACCGGGCCAGAGGCGCGGCGCAGCGGCGTGAGGACCGGGCCCCCCGGCCCTGCGCCACCCTGACCGCAGCGGCGCCCCTTCACAAAGGGCGGCTTAGCGAGCGCACCGCCTAAACTGGAAAGCATGACTTCAGCACCCGAGAGTTCCGCCCTGCCGTCCGTCGGATTCGTGGGCTGGCGCGGCATGGTGGGCTCGGTCCTCATGCAACGCCTGCAGGACGAGGGCGATTTCGCCCGTATCAACCCTGTGTTCTTCTCGACGTCGGCCGCCGGCGGCGCGGCGCCGTCCTTCGCCGAGGGTGCGGGTACGTTGCAGGACGCGTACGACGTCGAGATCCTCGCGAAGCTGCCGATCATCGTGACCGCGCAGGGTGGTGACTACACGTCCGAGGTGTACCCGAAGCTGCGTGATGCGGGGTGGTCGGGCCTGTGGCTCGACGCCGCGTCGACGCTCCGCATGGCACAGGACAGCGTGATCGTGCTCGATCCTGTGAATCGATCTGCCATCGATGCTGCGCTCGCCAGCGGTGTCCGCGATTTCATCGGCGGCAATTGCACGGTCTCCTGCATGCTCATGGGTCTGGGCGGGCTCTTCCGCAACGGGCTCGTCGAGTGGGGCACCTCCATGACCTACCAGGCGGCGTCGGGCGGTGGAGCGCGGCACATGCGCGAACTCCTGAACCAGTTCGGCGCACTTCACGGGACGGTCGCCCTCAACCTCGATGATCCCGCCTCGGCCATCCTGGACATCGACCGGGCGATCCTCGCCAAGCAACGCCACCCGAGCCTCGAGGCCTCCCAGTTCGGCGTCCCCCTGGCGGGTTCGGTGATCCCGTGGATCGACAGCGACCTCGGCAACGGACAGTCGAAGGAGGAGTGGAAGGCCGGTGCGGAGACGAACAAGATCCTCGGAACGGACACCCGCATTCCGTTCGACGGCCTGTGTGTCCGCGTGGGTGCCATGCGATCGCACTCCCAGGCGCTGACCCTGAAGTTGACCGAGGATCTGCCGGTGAGCGAGATCGAGTCGATCATCGCAGCCGACAACGAGTGGGTGCGGGTCGTCCCGAACACGAAGGTGGACACCCTCGCGGGACTCACGCCCGTCGCGGCCACAGGCTCCCTGGAGGTCCCGGTGGGGCGCATCCGCAAACTGGAGATGGGCCCCGAGTACATCAGTGCCTTCACCGTCGGCGACCAACTGCTGTGGGGTGCGGCCGAGCCGCTGCGCCGGATGCTGATGATCGCCACCGGCAACCTCTAGCGCACGTCATCGCCATTCCGTGATCCATCCGGCCATGCCGGGCGAATCAACGGTGTGACGCCCGTCCGCCGTGGCGGACGGCGGTGATACTGGATCATGGGCATGGACGAGATCATCGAGGCGATCAGGACATTCGACGGGGTGCTGGAGGTGGCGCCCCGCGAAGGCGACGGTACTCCCCCGATCGCGTGGGGTGACCACTTCTTCTACTACTCGCCCGATGGAACCGTGCCGCAGCGCACCCAGCCCTACGCGACGATCGTCACGAAGGACTACCCCGACGACACACTCTCGAACCTCGATGCGGAGGGCCGGTGGCGACTGAACATCCACGTCGGGTCGGCGAGGGCCCGGGAGCTCACGGGTGACAGAGTGGATGATCCTGATCCCAGTCGGGCCGACACGATCCTGCTGCATCCGGTCTACGGTCACCTCGGCTGGGTGGCCATCGTGAACCCGGGTAGCCGGACGGGGCCCGCCGTGATGGATCTCCTGCGCGGAGCCCACGAGGACGAGCGACGGCGCGTCGCTCGCCGGGCCTAGGCCTGCGGAGCGACGCCGAGCAACGATGGACCGCTGGCACCGCCATCAGCATCGCTGCGACCGGGCTGGGCGTGCCAGTACCTGTTGCGCCGGGCAGCGGTACCGCGGCGATTCACGTGGGGAGGTGGCGTGAACCACGGGATGCCGTTGTGCGCTGCCACTGCCCACTGGCCGAGGTGGATGACGTGGTGATGGTGCGCGCACAGCAGGACCCCGTTGTCGATGCTCGTCATCCCGCCCGCGCGACCATGGCGTCATGTGGTGTGCTTCGCACCAACTCGCAGGGATGGTGCAGTCCGGGAACGCGCATCCTCTGTCCCTCGCGACCAGGGCACGGCGCAGGTGAGGCGGGAACAGGCGTGCAGCTCTGCCGATATCGAGGACCTGCCCCTCACCGCCGAGCACGAGCGGGACGATGTCGGCGTCGCATGCGATCCGGCGGATACTGCGGGCGCTCAGGTGCTCGGTAAAGACGGCCCGCCCGGTTCCGGGTCGATCCGCCGGACCACCGGTTCGAGCACCGCGCGACGGTGCGCCGTGTCCAGCCCTTCGGACCCGTTCCAGCGCATCCGAACCGCCCATGGTGCTGCCACCCACCGACGGGCTCCAGCTGCCGGTGTCCGGGACTCCTGACAGCACGTCCGGGTGGGCAAGGGTTTCCACGTCTGCCACCAGGTCCCTGTAGTCGATCGTCACCATCACCTGCGGCCTGTGCCCGCCGGTCGCCGGCAGGTGCGTGGTGGAGAGGGCGATCCGGCACGCACCTACCAGACCGTCGAGCATGCTCTGCGCCCGGGTGGGAGCTTCGATGGCGTCCGCAACTGACGATGCGCGGTCTTCGTCGCCCTGCGACGCCCCGGAGTCTCCGAGGAGGTGAGGATCACCGGCGCCATCGAGCGCTCCGGGGACACCTGGCGTCCCGGGGTGCGCGACCGTTGCGGAAGCAGCGAGCGTCCTGGCTGCACGGGGATTGGTGGCGGTATTCATGACCGTGGCCAGCTGCTCGAACTGTTCGTCGGTGGCACCGATCTCGAGGATGTGCAGCCCGTGCCGCCGGCCTCGGAGGAACACTCCCTGCCGTGTCCGCAGGACCTTCTCGGTGGGTTCCTGGCCGTCCTGGTCCAGGACCATCTCCCATCGGCGTGCGACGACACGCAGGACGTCCTCGTCGGACTCGACTGCCTGCAGCGTCAGATGCTGCTCCATCGACGCCAACTGCTCAGGACGAGCGACGCATCTGACCCGTTCCACCGAGGAGCAGATGATGGTGGCCGCACGCCCGCTCACGGTGCCCGAACCCAGCGCACGACCAAGGACCGCCAGGGGCGGACCGACAGGACTCCCCGACCGAGCAACACCGGGCACCACGTTGTGCGCCAGAACCAGACGGCGCTTGGCCTCGCTTCGGCTGATCCCCAGCCGTGCCCGAAGGTAGTCCGCGCAGTTCCGGAAGCGGTTCCGGCCAGCGCCGTCCCCAGAACCATCACCGGTGTGCCCCTCGGGGTCCGCTCCCCCGTCAGAGCCGTCCGCAGGGCCGGTACCGGCCCCAGCACCCCCAGCAGGACCTCCAGCAGTGCCGGCCGGACCCGCTCCCCGGACGAGTTGTTCTGCCCTTTCCTGGAGCGAGCCGACGCCGGTCCGCTGATGCCCCGCAGCGAGGTCCGCCTCTTCCGCCATACCTGCGGCGAGGACCTGCAGATGGTCGACGATCCGCGAGATGTCCTCGATACCGACGAGCGTCTGCTCCGTCTCGCCCGTCGACAGGGTCCGGCCGGACCCGGCCAGTCCCTCGGCCACACGCACCAGAACCGAGCGCACGAGCCTCAGGGAGACGTCAGTCTCCTCGGGGTCCTCGATCGGTGCGATAGCCATACCCGATTTTATCGAACGTACTTACTATTCCGAAGGGTGGACCGCCATTGTGGAGGAGAGGTGGACCACTGCTCCTCCACACCCGGCGGCCACACCTCGGGTGTGGAGGAGCAGTCACGGAGCATCGACGCTGGGACACAAAAGGTCGGAGGGCCCGTGCAGGATGAGCGCATGGACAACGTGAACGCAGACACCATCCTCCGGCGCTTCTTTGCGGCGAGCGGTCACGTGCAGCACCCAGAGAGCCTGCTGCGGTACGAGCGCGTACAGGGCCATCTCCGCGACTACCTCGAGCTGGTCGCCGCGGCCCGGCTGACGGACGGCGAGCAGGAACTGCTGGCCCTCGAGCGACAGTTCGGGACGGAGACCCCCTACGTGCAGGTCATGGGCGCGCGGGACCTGCTGCACGCCCTGCCCGACTTCCTCGCCGCCCCGCATCTCCTCCCTGACTTCCACGATCGGCTGGCACAGATCAGCGTGGCATCGCGCCTCGCACAGTGGCTGTGTTCACGGCAGCTCGTGCAGCGGGAGGACAGCTGGGAGGACGTCGTCCTCACACGCGCCGCTGCGGAGCAGGCCCGGCGCTCCCCCGCCCTCTGACAGGCAAAGGCGTCGGCGCGCAGGCGCGCCTGTCATGAGCCCAGCCACGCGCCCGGCTACGCCGCGCCCCGTTGCACCACGCGGAGGAGGCCTACAGGGTGCAGTTGATCAACAGCGGCTCCGGCTCCAGCCGGATACCGAACGCCTTCTCCACGCCGTCACGGACCAGGCGGGCCACGGCCAGGAGATCCGACGCCGATGCGCCTCCCCTGTTGGTCACGGCGAGCGTGTGCTTCGTCGACAGCGACGCACGCCCGCCCGCCGCGGCATGTCCGTCGTCGTCGGCGAGTCCGAAGCCCTTGGAGAAGCCGGCATGCTCGATCAGCCAGGCAGCACTGAGCTTCACCCGACCGTCCCGCCCGGAGGGGTACCGCGGAGCGTCCTCCGGCAGGCGGTCGGCGACGTCCTCGGTGACGATGGGGTTCGTGAAGAACGAGCCGGTACTCCGGGTGTCGGCGTCCGGTCCGTCGAGCACCATGCCCTTGCCCCGTCGCAGCTTGAGCACTTCCCGCCGCACGTCGTTCGCGTAGGCACGGGCTCCGACGTCGATGCGGAGCGCACGGGCGAGCTCCGCATACCGGATCGGCTTGCTCAGGCGTCCCAGTCCGAGCTGGAACTCGACCGACAGCACCACGTAGCGCGGCGAGCCGTTCACCGTGCTGCGCTTCAGGAGGGAGTCGCGGTAGCCGAACTGCAACTCGAAGTTGGTGAAGCTCTTGATGCGGTCGGTCTCGCGGTCGTAGGTCCGCACGGTGGCGATGGTCTGGGAGACGTCCGCGCCGTAGGCCCCGACGTTCTGCACGGGCGTGGCGCCCGTGGACCCGGGGATACCGGAGAGCGCCTCGAGTCCCGAGAACGCGTGCATCACGGTGTAGCGGACCAGGTCGTCCCAGTCATGGCCGGCCTGCACGTTGACCATGACGCCGCCGCAGGTCGCGTCGTCGTCGTTGACCGTGAAGCCCGTGGACCTGATGTGCACCACGGTGCCGTCGAAGCCGTCGTCGCCGATCAGCAGGTTGGACCCGCCGCTGATGATGAGCAGCGGCTCACCGACCGCATCCGCCGCACGGACCGCCTCCACGATCTCCTGCTCGGTCGAGACCTCGACGAGCGTCCGCGCAGGACCTCCGACGCGCGCGGTCGTCAGGTCCGCGAGGCGCGTCCCCGTCATCGGGGCCGTCATGGAAGCCTCACCACGGCCTGCGCCTTCACGAGGACCTTCTGCCCCGCGAACGTCACGGTGAGGTCGATGCGGGCCGTGGACGCGTCCGCGTCGACCGCACCGACGACGCCGGCCACCTCGACGACCGCCCCGGGCTCGCCGGGCTGCGCCGTGGTGTCGTCGACGACGACGGGCTTGGTGAAGCGCGTCTGGTAGTCGACGACAGCGGCCGGGTCTCCCACCCAGTCGGTCACGAGCTGGACGGCGGCACCCATGGTGAACATGCCGTGGGCGATGACACCGGGCAGTCCGACCCCCTCGGCGAAGGCCTGGTTCCAGTGGATGGGGTTGAAGTCGCCCGATGCCCCGGCGTACCGCACGAGGTCCTGCCGGGTGATGCCGATGGTGGTGGAGCCGATCTGCTGACCGACCTCGAGGGTCGCGAGTGACACTGCCATGGTTACTGGTCCTCTCCGCGGACGAGGATCGACGACGTCGTGGTGGCCGTCGGTTCTCCGTCGATGGTGGTGATCTCGGCCCGTGTGGTGATCATCGCCCCGCCCCCCATGGCGCGCACCTGGTCCACGTGCAGTTCGGCCACCAGCTGGTCCCCGGCGATGATCGGCCGGTGATGGATGAAGCGCTGGTCCGCGTGCACCACGCGGGTGAAGTCGATGCCGGCGCTCGGGTCGCCGATGAGCTGCGCATCGGCCCGCTGGGCCACGATGATGGCGAACGTGGGCGGCGCCACGAGGTCGGCGTGACCGAGAGCAGCTGCGGCGTCGACGTCGTAGTGCGCACGGTGCGTCGCCTTCACGGCCCGCGCGAAATCGCGGATGGCCTCACGGCCCACGGAGTAGGTCTCTCCCGCGGGGTAGCTGCGCCCCTGCAGGTCGGGATTGATGGTCATGGGTCCTCCGATGGAAGCGGCGTACGGCATTACCTGCGGTACGTGGGCGGTGGGGGTACGACGCCGGGCGCCGACCGGTAGCGGGTCAGCGCTGGTCCTTCATGCGGCGGCGGACGTCGCGCGAGCGGACCACCATGCCCGCCAGGTGGCACACCATGCCGACGACGATGATCGGGATACCCGTGAACACGAGGGCACCCTGCCCGGTGGCCGCTCCGATGACCGCGATGACGATACCGATCGCCGTGGTCACCAGCGCTGAGACCACCAGCTTGCGGTACAGGTCCGAACCGGTCTCCCAGGGCGTATTCAGCATGATCCGATTCTACTGCCGAGCGGGACCGGCTCTCAGAACAGGGCTTCCTGGACGGCAGGGACCGCTGTGCTGAAGTCCCCGAATCGCAGGCGCCTCGCCTTGAGCTGCGCGAGGTCCGCGACGAACAGGAGATCGGTGCCGTCGATCGTCACGACGGCCGAGGGCCCGATGACGTCGGCCACGGTGAATCCGTGCTGCCCGCGGTCCAGCGGATCCGGGTACGGCTGCAGGCCCCTGCGGGAGAGCATCGCGGACCAGGTCGACGGCGGGTCGAACTCCTCGTGCACGACCTCGAAGCCCTCGACATCCATGCCGCCCTGGAACAACCCCCTGGCCGCCAGGGCGAACCCGTCGTTGATGCGCTGGAGCTGCACCGCAGGAAGGGGAGCGCACAGCGACGCGGCCTTCGTCCCGGACCTCACGGCCTGCTGGAGGCCGACGCTCCGCGTCACCTCGTCCTCGAGGACCCGCACCACCCGACCGTCGTCGGCGAGCGCCACGAACTGCGCGACGACGGCGCCCTGCTCCACGAGGCGCGCGTACTTCCTCGGGTGCGATGCCGTCCCTACCTTGGTGGAGCCGTCGGCGAACGTCGCGACATACAGCCAGTGGGGCTGGTCGAGGTAGCGCTTCAGGCCCGCCGGAGCGATCCCGGAGCGATGGATGTCGTGCATGAACCGAACATCGTCCTGGGCGAAGCACCGTGCGCACTGGGAGCCCCGATCGGCCGGAGCCTGATCCGCACACGGCACCCAGGTGCGATCATCGCGCCCGTGCACCCGATGGAATCCGAGGCAGTACCGCCCTGCTGCCGCAACCTCGAACGCCAGCCGCGTGCCGGGGGCGAGGGCGAGCTCGCGCAGGCCCTGTTCCGCCGCGGGAGTGCCGACGGCGGACGCCTCGGGCACCTCGCGCAGCGACAGGACCCGCCCGGCACCGTGCCAGGTCACGCCGCTGCAGAGATAGGTGGAGCTCACGTGGCCAGCCTAGGCGCGGGCACCCCCACTATCGGTCGGAGACCCGGCACTCACGCGAGCACCCTGCTGAGGTCGTACGCCGCCGGGAGCTCCAGCTGCTCGAAGGTGCAGGAGCGCGCCTCACGGTCGGGCCGCCAGCGGTCGAACTGCACCGTGTGCCGGAAGCGGTCGCCGTCCATCTGGTCGTACCGCACCTCGACGACGCGCCGCGGCCGGAGCCTGATGTAGGACACGTCCCGCGCTGAGGCGAAGCGGCTGCGCTCGGTCTCGCCCAGTTCGGCCTCGCCGTCGTCGTTGCGCAGCACATCGGCGTCGAGCTCCTCGACGAGTTCCAGCCTCCGCCTGTCCGAGAACGCCGAGATCCCGCCGACGTTCCGCAGCTCGCCGGCGTCGTCGTACAGCCCGAGCAGCAGCGAACCGACGCCCTGCCCTGACTTGTGCACCCGGTAGCCCAGCACCACGGTGTCCGCGCTGCGGTGGTGCTTGACCTTGAGCATGCGCCGCTTGTTCGGCTCGTACGCGGCGCCTAGCGGCTTCGCCACCACGCCGTCGAGGCCCGCGCCCTCGAACTCGACGAGCCAGCGCCGCGCCACGTCGACGTCGTGCGTGACCTGCGACAAGTGGACCGGGGACGAGAAGGAGGTGCCGATGTCCGCCAGGGAGCGGCGCCGCTCGGCGAAGGGTACGGCCGTCAGATCGTCGTCCCCGACGGCGAGGAGGTCGAAGGCCACGAACGACGACGGCGTCTCCTCGGCCAGGAGGCGCACCCTGCTCTCCGCGGGGTGGATGCGCTGGGACAGGGCGTCCCAGTCCAGCCGTTCGGCGCCGGGTTCACCCCGGCGCACCACGATCTCCCCGTCCACGACGCAGCGCGCCGGCAGGTTCTCGAGCAGGGCCTCGACGAGTTCGGGGAAATAGCGCGTCAGTGTCTTCGAGCCGCGGCTGCCGATCTCGCAGGTGCCGTCCTCGATCTTCACGATCGCACGGAAGCCGTCCCACTTCGGTTCGTACACGAGGCCACCCGGAGCACTGCCGGGTTCGGGGACGGCATCCACGGCCTTGGCGAGCATCGGCTGGATGGAGAAGGGCAGGTCGGTCATGCCCTGATCGTGCCGCACCGGACGTGTACTTGGCTATCCGCGGGACGGCTGCGCCGGTGCGCAGCCATCCCGGGTCGACGTGACGGGAGGGTACCGCGGGCCGACCGTGCGGCTATGCCGTCTGGCCCTCGTGGGGGCCTTCCGCGATCTCCTCGAGGAGCTTGTCGTTGAAGGCCTCCAGGTCGCCGGGACTGCGGCTCGTGACCAGACCCTGGTCCACGACCACCTCCTCGTCGCTCCAGTTGGCACCGGCGTTTTTCAGGTCCGTGGCGAGCGTGTGGTAGGACGTCAGGTCGCGTCCGCCGACCACTCCTGCCTCGATGAGCAGCCAGGGCCCGTGGCAGATGGACGCCACGGGCTTGTGCTGCTCGAAGAAGGCCCGGGTGAAGGCCTGTGCGTCCTTGTCGACGCGCAGGAAGTCGGCGTTCACCACCCCGCCCGGCAGGACCAGTGCGTCGTAGTCGTCGGCGGACGCGTCGGCGACCGCCAGGTCCACCTCGAACGTCTCGCCCTTGTCCACGCCGTCGAAACCCTGCAGCGTGCCGGTCTTCGGCGACACGAGCGTCGGGACACCGCCTGCCTCCTTGACCGCGTTCCACGGACTCGTGAGTTCGATCTGCTCGACTCCGTCCGTCAGCAGGAATGCGACCTTCTTGCCTGAGATGTCGTGTTCGGACATGCTGTTCTCCCTTGCGTAGAGCGTGCGTGTCGTACCGTTTCCAGCCTAGGAACGCGCCAAACGATAAGCAAGCTGGCTATTCGCTCCCCGACGACGCCTTGCGGCGGTTCACGACCGCTTCGGCCGCGCACGGAGGTGCATCCGCTCCCCCTGCCGGCCGAAGAGACTGATGAGTTCCACGGCCCGTCCGTCCGCGCTCGCGAACCAGTGGGGCGTACGCGTATCGAACTCGGCCGCCTCCCCGGGCCCGAGCACGAAGTCGTTCTCGCCCAGGACGAGCCGGAGGGACCCGTCCAGGATGTACAGCCATTCGTAGCCCTCATGCACCCGGAGATCGGGCTCCGTGCCGCGCGCATCCCCGGCGAGCACCATCTTGTAGGCCTGTACGCCGCCGGGACGCCGGGTCAGCGGGATCGCCGTCATCCCGTGATGCGTGATGGGCCGCAGGTGCACGCGGGGGTCCCCGGCGGGCGGCGCACCCACGAGGTCGTCGAGCGGCACGCCGTACAGCTGCGCGATGGGCAGCAGGATCTCCAGGTTGGGCCTTCGCTGCCCTGATTCGAGCCGGGAGAGCGTGCTCACGGAGACCCCCGATGCGGCGGACACGTCACCGAGCGTCAGGTTGCGTTGGGTCCGGAGTGCCCGGAGGCGGGGGCCGACGGCGTCGAGCACCGCGTCGAGATCCGAGGTCATGGCCCTTATCTTGCCATACCAGCAACAAACATTGCCACGGTTGCGCTTCCGGCGGATGCTTGGACCATTCGCACAAGAGAACGGATCCCACCATGGCACCCACCAGCCGACCCCTGAAGGACCGCTACGACGTCGTCGTCATCGGAGGCGGGGCCGCCGGCCTGAGCGCCGCGGTCACGCTGGGCCGCGCGCTCCGATCGGTGATCGTCGTCGACGACGGCCGGCCGCGCAACGCTCCCGCCCGCGGAGTGCACGGCTTCCTCACCCGCGAGGGCATGAGCCCGCGCGCCCTGCTCGACGCCGGCCGCACCGAGGCGGAGTCCTTCGGCGCGACCCTGGTCGACGCCGGAGCCGTCGCGGTGCGGCACACCGGTGAAGGCTTCACCGTGGACCTGGCCGACGGCCGAAGCGTGAGTGGCCGGCGGTTGCTCGTCGCCACCGGCCTCACCGACGGGCTGCCGGCCATCCCCGGACTGCGGGAGCAGTGGGGTGCCGGCGTCGTGCACTGCCCCTACTGCCACGGCTACGAGATCCGTGGCCGGAGCATCGGCGTGCTCGGCACGGGTCCCCTGTCCGTCCACCAGGCCCTCCTGTTCCGGCAGTGGTCGGACGACATCACGTTCTTCCTCAACGACACCGTCCTGCCGAGCGACGACGACTGGGACCGGCTGGCTGCCCGCTCCATCCGCGTGGTCGACGGCGCCGTCGTGTCCGTGGACGCGGCGGACGGCGTCCTGACGGGGGTGACCGTGGAGGGTGGCACCGTTTTCCCGCTGCAGGCCCTCGCCGTCGGGACCCGCATGGAGGCCCGGAGCACCCTGCTCGAACCGCTCGGGTTGGTGGCACAGGAGCACCCGACCGGTATGGGGCACTCCCTCGCCGGCGGCCCCATGGGGTCGACGTCGGTGCCGGGCCTCTTCGTCGCGGGGAACGTCTCGAACCTCTCCGCACAGGTGATCGTCGCGGCGGCCGAGGGCACCATGGCGGGCGCCGCGATCAACGCCGACCTCGTGCAGGAGGACACGCCTGGGCCGTCGAGGGCTTCCGGGGGCCGTTTTCACCCCCGACGGAGGCGGAGGTCTCGGAGCGCGTCCTTGGCCGGCGTCGCCACGGGCTGGATGATGGGGTGACCGGCGGTGCCCTCGCGCCCGCCGGTTCGAGGCCTGGGGAAGGGGTCCGCCGTGCTGGTTGAGTACACGCAGGAGTTCTGGGACGACCGCTACCGGCAGCGCCCGCGCATCTGGAGCGGCCTGCCGAACCGGCAGCTCGTCTCCGTCGCGGAGACCCTGCCGCCGGGCCGGGCGCTCGACGTCGGCTGCGGGGAGGGAGCGGACGCCGTCTGGCTCGCCGCGCGCGGGTGGCACGTCCTCGGCGTCGACGTCTCCGCCGTCGCGCTCGACCGGGCCCGCGCACAGACCCTGGAACTCGACGCGTCGGTCGCGGAGCGGCTCGCGTGGCGTCAGGTGGACCTCCTGGCCTCGCCGGACCTCCCCGACGGCCTCAACCTCGTCTCCGTCCAGTTCATGCACCTGCCGGACCCGGAGCGCTCCCGGGTGTTCCGTGCGCTGGCGGCGCTCGTCGGCGTCGGCGGCAGCCTCCTGATCGTCGCCCACGATCCGTCGGACCTGCACTCCGGCGTGGGACGGCCCCATCAGGCCGATCTCTTCCACACGCCGCAGGAGATCGCCGGTCTGCTCGACGACGCGTGGGAGGTCCGCGTGTGCGAGTCCCGTCCGCGGGTCGAGCGGACGGCGGACGGCCGCGACGTGAGGATCAGCGACGCCGTGGTGCATGCGGTGCGCCTCCGCTGAGGCGTGCGCAAGGGCCCGGGTGGAAGTCCGCACCACGTGCGGTGCCACCCGGCCCCTCGATAGCCTCGACGGATGCAGTGGATCACGGAGAAGTACGTCAATTTCGCGAGCGTCATCGACGACGCGACACTCGCGCAGAACCGGATGACGAGCTCCATGCCGTTCGTGTTCCCGCACTTCGCCTCCATGCCCGACGCCCATCTGGGCCTGGGCTGCGCCGTCGGGTCCGTCCTGCCCACGCTCGGTGCGATCATCCCGGCGGCGGTGGGCGTGGACATCGGCTGCGGCATGGTCGCCGTCCGGACGGGCCACACCGCCCGGGACGTGGCGCGCCTTGACCGGCGGGTGCTGCGGGAGGCGATCGAACGGGCCGTGCCCCTCTCGGCCGGCAACAACAACAAGCGCGTGAGCGCCTCGGCCCAGCCCCGCATCGACGCCCTCGAACGGGACGCCCGGTCCGCCGGCTTCGACCCCGCCGACTACGTGAAGCAGTGGCGGCTGCAGCTCGGGACGCTCGGGTCGGGCAACCACTTCATCGAGGTGTCCCTCGACGAGGAGGACGACGTCTGGCTGTTCCTGCACTCGGGGTCACGGGGCATCGGGAACCGGATCGCCCAGCACCACATCCGGGCGGCGCAGGACCACTGCGCCCGGCACTCCATCAGCCTCCCCCACCAGGACCTCGCCTACCTCGAGGAGGGGACACCCGCGTTCGACCGGTACATCGGCGAGCTCCTGTGGGCACAGAAATTCGCCCTGCTCAACCGCGAGGAGATGATGGACCGGGTCGTGCGGCAGTTCACGGACTGGGTGGGCGGCCCGGTGGAGGAACGCGAACGGATCAACTGCCACCACAACTACACGCACCGCGAGACCCACTCCGGGAAGGACGTCTGGCTCTCACGCAAGGGCGCCATCGCGGCGGACCCCGGCCGTCCCGGGCTCATCCCGGGCTCGATGGGGACCCGGTCCTACGTGGTCACGGGCAAGGGGAACAGGGAGGCCATGGACTCGGCGCCGCACGGGGCCGGCCGGGAGTACTCGCGCACCAGGGCACGCAAGACCTTCACACAGGACCAGCTCCGCGCAGCCATGCGCGGCATCGAGTTCAGGGACACCCCGGCGTTCCTCGACGAGATCCCGGCGGCCTACAAGGACATCGACGTCGTCATGCAGGACGCACGCGACCTGGTGGACGTCCGCCACACGCTCCGGCAGATCATCAACGTCAAGGGCGACTGAGCCGCGGGCGCGTATCGTCCTCCGCCGCGCGGCCGACGCGGGACCCGGCGGTGTCCACCGGACCTCAGCAGGCCCGGTAGAGGTACCCGGGATCGTCCGGTGGAACCAGCTCCCGGTCGCGGAGCACCGTCGACGCCGGCCGGTCCGTCACGTCACACGGATCCCCGATGCCGGACTCCTCCGGATACTCGATCGCCAGGACGGCCTCGCCATAGACGTCCCGGTAGGCCGCACATTCCTGGAACTCGATGCACTGCTCGGCGACGGCGAAGTCGAACCCGGCCTCCTTCAGCGCCGCGGAGTCCTCCGCTGCGTTCTTCTGTCCCACCAGCAGGCCGAGGCCGTGGGCCCTGCCTGCCAGCGTCGTCGCCAGGTCGAGGTTGTCGGCGAGGGTCAGACGCCCCCCGGACCGGGCGTAGGAGTCCAGGTTGTCCAGTTCGACGGCGTCGAACCCGCGGTCGGCACACGACTGCAGTCCCGTCCCGATCCTCTCGGCGATGGACGCACGCCTGGCCTCGGTCCCGGTGTCGAGGAAGTACTCGTCGGGCCAGGCCGGGTCCGCCACGGGCACGCCGTCGACCTCGAGGACGAGGCCACCGGCCAGCCAGGGGCCCTGCTCCCCGGGCTGTGTCTGGAACGCGTTCAGGTAGCAGACCGAGTACAGGCCGTCGGCCGGGTCGTCGGAGGCGTCACGGACGACGACGCCGACGCCCTCCGGCGGCGCGTAGGCACCGCCGAGCTGGTAGTCCACCCGGGCGCCCTCGGGAAACCCTGCCGTGCCGGTCTGCGGCGAGCACGCCACGAGGACGGGCACGGCGAGCACGACGGTGCCCAGGCTTCGAAGGATCCCCATCCGGCTACCGTAACCCCGACCCCGGAGGATCCGTGTCCGGAGAACCCCTCCGGACACAGAGAAGGCCCCGGAACCGGGGTTCCGAGGCCTTGCCTGTAGCGGTGGTGGGACTCGATCCCACGACCTCACGATTATGAGTCGTGCGCTCTAACCAGCTGAGCTACACCGCCCTAAATGAGGCTGCCCGCACCGATCCTAGGATCGTCACGGGCCCCTCATTCATGAGCCCCCCACCGGAATCGATCCGGTGACCTCGTTCTTACCAAGAACGCGCTCTACCACTGAGCTAGGGGGGCAACAGCAAGAAACTTTACCAGCACCCTGCCGCTGAAGTGAAATCGACAGCCGCCCGAACGGGCGGACCCCGATTCCGCGCCGGGCCCGTGCGTGCACGGGCCCGGCGGGGTCGCCTAGCTAGGTCCTACCACTGCTCGGACTGGGCGCTGGAGCGCCCCGATCCGGCGCCGGCACCCTTGCCCTGGCGGGGCTTGCGGTTGGCCTCACCCGTGAAGCGGGTGTCGCCGTCGCGCTTCGGGAAGTCCTTCTTGAAGGGCTTCTTGAACTCGCCCGCGCCGCGGTTGCCCGCGGGCTTGCGGCCCTTGTCGAGCTCGAGGTGGATGAGCTCGCCGCCGATGCGCGTCTTGGACAATGCCCGCAGCTGGTCCTTCGACAGGTCTGCGGGGAGCTCCACGAGGCTGTGGTCCGCACGGATGTCGATGCCGCCGATCTGCGAGGAGGACAGGCCACCCTCATTGGCGATCGCACCGACGATGGAGCCGGGCATCACACGCTGGCGACGGCCCACCGCGATGCGGTAGGTGGCGTTGCCCTCGGTGAGGGTGCGCGTGGGGCCACGCGACCCGAAGGCGTCCTTGCGTCCCTCGGCGCGCTCACGCTGGCCGGCGGGAGCGACGGGGATGTCCTGCACGAGGATCGGCTGGCCGCCCTGCGCCATGACGGCGAGTGCGGCAGCGATCTCCGCGGCGGGGACGTCGTGCTCCCGCTCGTAGTTCGCGATGAGATCGCGGAACAGGGACACGTCCTCGGTGGCCAGGGTCTTCGTGATCTTGTCCGCGAACTTGCCGAGGCGCAGCTCGTTGATCGTTGCCGTGGAGGGCAGCTGCATCTGCTCGACGGGCTGGCGCGTGGCCTTCTCGATCGAACGGAGCAGGTACTTCTCACGCGGGGTGATGAAGAGGATCGCGTCACCCGAACGGCCGGCACGGCCCGTACGGCCGATGCGGTGCACGTAGGACTCGGTGTCGTGCGGGATGTCGTAGTTCACGACGAGCGAGATGCGCTCCACATCGAGGCCACGGGCTGCGACGTCCGTGGCGACGAGGATGTCGATCTTGCCGTCACGCAGGGCCTCGACCGTGCGCTCACGCTGCTGCTGGGGGATGTCTCCGTTGATGGCTGCAGCCGAGAAGCCCCGTGAACGCAACTTGTCCGCCAGGTCTTCGGTAGCCATCTTGGTGCGGACGAAGGCGATGATGCCGTCGTAGTCCTCCACCTCGAGGATGCGGGTCATCGCGTCCAGCTTGTGCGGGCCCATGACCTGCAGGTAGCGCTGGCGCGTGTTGGTGCCCGTGGTGGTCTTGCCCTTGACCGAGATCTCGGCCGGATCGTTCAGGTACTTCTTGGCGATGCGGCGGATGGCGGGGGGCATGGTCGCGGAGAACAGTGCAACCTGCTTCTCCGCCGGCGTCGAGGAGAGGATCTTCTCCACGTCCTCGGCGAAGCCCATGCGCAGCATCTCGTCGGCCTCGTCGAGCACGACGTACTCGAGGTTGGACAGATCGAGCGAGCCCTTCTCGATGTGGTCGATCACGCGGCCGGGGGTACCCACGACGACCTGCGCGCCGCGGCGGAGCCCGGTGAGCTGGGGGCCGTAGGGCGATCCGCCGTAGACGGGGAGGACGGTGAAGCCCTCCATGTGCTTGGCGTAGGACGTGAAGGCCTCGGCCACCTGCAGTGCGAGTTCGCGGGTCGGTGCGAGCACCAGGACCTGCGTGTTCTTGCTGGGGCCGCCGTTGACGTCGGCGAGCTCTGCCATCTTCGACAGCGCGGGGATGGCGAACGCGGCGGTCTTGCCGGTACCGGTCTGCGCGAGGCCGACGACGTCGCGGCCTTCGAGCAGTGCCGGGATGGTGGCGGCCTGGATGGGTGACGGCTTCTCGTACCCGACGTCGGACAGTGCGGCGAGGACGCGACCGTCGAGGTTCAGGTCGGTGAAGCGGACGGTGACGCCGTCGTCGTCGGACTCGACAGCGGGGACCGCTGCGGTGGCTTCGGCGTCGGGCGTGGTGTCGGTGACGTTTTCGAACAGGTTTTCAGGCACGGGAAAGAGTCCTCCAGATAGGTGCCGGACGGCCTGGCGGGAGACCGCAGGGCCGAGTGAACGTAGAAATCCGGCACTGTTTCAATCCCGCGGCAGGACTTCCTGTCACACCTGTTCTCTGCTCTCACAGCAGTGATGTGTGACTTTTCTTCTCGCCGGCGCTCCCTGATGAATCTGCTCGCGAGTCTTCGCTCCGAGCCCCAACACAACCTATCCGGCCCTAAGGGGCGGAAATAAAGGGAATACCGGTGTGGGGGATACCTCCAGTCTACGGCACGTCCGCCCCCCTCCGTTCACCGGAGAGGTCGCCCGGCGCGTGACCTTCGGCACGTCAGGCCGGAGCGGGTACCCTCAGCCCCTGCAGCGCGGCCTTGCGCACCTGCGGGGTGAGGGCGAGGTGACCGGCCGCTGCGGCGTCGAGCAGCCGCTGCGCCTGCTGCCCGTCGAGCCCCGCGTACACCTGCGCCGCGGTGACCCCGTGCTCGGGGACGCTGACGAGGCGGACGGCGTCGCCCGCGGTGATCGCGCCCTTCGACACGACGCTCAGGTACGTGCCGACGCGGTTGGCCTCCGCGAAGCGCCGGACCCAGGACCGCTCCCCCAGGTAGCGTGCGAAGTTCACGCACGGCGTGCGCGGCATGGTCGCCTCGAGCACCACCTGGGCGCCGATGGCCCAGCGTTCGCCGATCACGGCGTTCGAGGCGTCGATGCCGGCCACGCGGAGATTCTCCCCGAAGAGGCCCGGCGGGATGTCGCGTCCCAGATCGCGGGCCCAGAAGTCGGCGTCGTCCTGCGCGTAGGCGTAGAGCGCCTTCACGGGACCGCCGTGGTGCTTGCGGCTGGCCTGCACGTCGCCGGTGAGGCCCAGCGGGTGGACGTTCACCGGCCCCTCGACCGGGCGCTTGTCGATCGCGGTCACCCCCGTGGAGTCCTTCGTGGGCAGCAGTGCGTGCACGCGACAGACGGCGAGGAGGGTGCCAGTGGTCATGGCGACCATCCTATGCGGCGCCGCCTGCCTCCCGCCCCGCGGCCCACGACTCGCGGCTCACGGCTCGAACCGGTAGCCCATGCCGCTCTCGGTTACGAAGTAGCGGGGCGAGCCCGGATCGGGTTCGAGCTTCTTGCGCAGCTGCGCCATGTACACGCGGAGGTACTGCACGTCCTTGGCGTAGGCGGGACCCCAGACGTCGAGGAGGAGCTGCTGCTGCGAGACGAGCCGGCCCGGGTGCGCGATCAGCCGATCCACGATCTTCCACTCCGTGGGCGTCAGCCGCACGTCCTTCCCGTCCCTCACCACGCGGCGGGCCCCGGCGTCGAGCAGGAAGTCAGGGGTCTCGAGCACGGGCGCGTCGGCCTCGACGGCGGCACGCCGGGCCGCCGCGCGGAGCCGCGCGAGCAGCTCGTCGAGGCCGAAGGGCTTGGTCACGTAGTCGTCGGCGCCGGCGTCGAGGGCATCGACCTTGTCCTGCGACCCGTGGCGGGCCGACAGCACGATGATGTGCACCTGCGACCACCCGCGGATCCGGCGGATGACCTCCACCCCGTCGAGGTCCGGCAGGCCGAGGTCCAGCACGATGATGTCCGGATGGTGCTCCGACGCGGCGGCGAGCGCTGTCTCGCCGTCGACCGCCGTGACGCACTGGTAGCCGTAGGCTCGGAGGTTGATCTCCAGGGCGCGGAGGAGCTGCGGTTCGTCGTCGACCACCAGCACGCGCGTCACCGGCCCGCTCCTGTCGAGATGGGCAGGCGGATCACGAGCGTGAGCCCGCCGCCCGGTGTCTGCTCGGCGTCGAGGACGCCCCCCATGACCTCGGTGAACCCCTTGGCGACGGCCAGGCCCAGCCCCACACCGGCGCCCGACGGCGCGTCGTCGAGGCGCTGGAACGGGCGGAACATCGTGGCGACGTCGTCCCGCGACACGCCCTGGCCGTGATCGATGACGCGCAGTTCGCTCGCGGGGAAGTCGTCGATGAGCGCCCTGCCGGTTCCCCCGATGGAGGCCGTGACCTCGATCAGCGAGTCCGGGGCGTACTTCACGGCGTTCTCGACGATGTTCGCGAGCACCCGCTCCAGCAGCCCCGGGTCGGCCTCGATGGCCGGCAGGTTCGGCGGGATGGACACCCGCACGCGGTCCTCGGGCACATTGGCGAGGGCGGGTCCGACGACGTCCGTCCACTTCAACGGCTGCACGTGCGCGTTCACGGCGTCCCCGCTGATGCGCGACATATCGAGGAGGTTGTTCACGAGCGCGTCGAGCCGGTCCGAGTAGTCCTCGATGGTCTCGAGCAGTTCGTCCTCGTCCTCCTGGGAGAAGCTGACGTCGGACCGCCGGAGGCTGCTGACGGCGAGCTTGATACCGGCGAGCGGTGTCCGCAGGTCATGGGACACCGAGCGGAGGATCGCCGTGCGCATCACGTTGCCCTCCACGAGCCGGCGGTTAGTCCGGGTGCTCGCGAGGAGTTCCTGCCGCTGGAGCATGGACCGCAGCTGTCCGGCGAACGCGGTCAGGAGGCCGCGGTCCCGTGCCGACAGCTGGTGCCCGTACAGTGCGAGCGAGAAGTCGCCGTCGACGGGTTCGAGCACGGTGGCGGTGTCGACGGTCCAGACGTCCGGAGGCGTCGAGCCCTCCTGCGCTCCGGCACCCGCTCCGGCACCCGCTCCGACGGCCTGCGTCACTCCCGGCCGGACCCCCTGCCCGGGACTCTGTTCCGGAGTCCGCCCTGGACCCCGCTCTGAACCCTGCTCTCGACCCGGGGGGACGGTGTCGGGGCGCCGTGATCCGCCCGGGGTGTCCGCCGGGCGCGGCAGGGCCCGGACGGCGAGGGCCTTGCGCTCCCGCACGGCAGCCCTCGATGGAGTGCCCGCTGGACCGGCGTCCTGCGGCTCCGCCGGCCCGAACAGCGCCACGGCCTCGACGTCGAACTGGGCCTGGACATGGCGCAGGAAACCCTGCAGCGTGTCCTCCTCCGCCAGGGCACCGCGCGCCAGCTCCCCGAGCAGTGCCGCCTCCTGCTGCGCGAGGACCGCCTCCCGCGACCGGCGGGCGGAGAGCCCGACGACGAGTGACACCGTCGTCGCGACGGTGATGAAGATCAGCACCGTGAGCACGTTCTCCGCGTCGGAGATCTCGAGCGAGCCGAAGGGCTCAGTGGAGGTGTAGTTCAGGATGATGCTGCTCCACAGGGCGGCCAGCAGGGCGGGCCACAGGCCTCCGATCAGGGCGACGGCGATGACACCTGCGAGCTGGAACAGGACATCGACGGCGAGCAGCGAGTTGCCCGCCATGAAGACGCCGACCTCGAGCAGCGGGGGCAGGATCAGGGCGACCGCGCAGCCCGCGATGACCCGCGGACGGCTGACGGGAGCCGCGAGGGTACGCCGGGCCGTCGCGACCATCAGCGGTTGCGGAGGCCGGGGGCGGCGTCGACGCTGTCCGCCGGGTCCGCCGCACGGCCGGATCCCGGCACCTGCCCGGTCCCCGCGCCGGCCGCGCGCAGCTGCAGGGTCCGTGACAGGAGGACCCAGAAGACGGCGATGGCGAGGGCGCAGAACACGCCCGCACTGGAGGCCATGAGCCAGCCGGTGGTCAGCTGCGAGTCCAGGTCCTCTGCGCCGAGCAGCAGGCCGATCGTCTTCGGCGAATAGACGAAGACCAGGAGGGTGACCACGAGGAGGACGGCCGCCGACGCACGGTAGGACCGCAGCTCCGCCGGCAGCTTCGCGGCCTGACCGGCGAGCACGGCCAGCACCAGGACGATCCACACCCAGTGGTGGGACCACGAGATGGGCGAGATCAGCAGCATGAGCAGCGACGTCATGGCGATCGGCAGGAAGCGGTCCCCGCGGCGTGCCGAGGTCCGGATGACGTAGGCGGTCGCGGCGACGAGCAGGAGTGAGAGAACGAGCCACGGGACCGTGGCGGGGAAGTCGGGCCCCAGGAAGTGGAGGATGGCGCCGCGGACCGAGAGGTTGTCCACATAGCCCTCACCGCCGATCCGTCCGGTGTCGCGGAGCATCTGCAGCCAGTACGTCGTCGACTCGGCCGGCAGGAGGAGGAAGCCGAGCGCGATGGTCCCGAGGAAACCCGCGGCCATGGTGAAGAGCTGCTTCCACTCGCCGCGCACCAGGAAATACAGGCCGAAGACCAGCGGCGTCAGCTTGATGCCGGCGGCGATGCCCGTGAGCAGACCCGTGGGCATCCGCCGGTGCGGGCCGGAGAGCAGGTCGGCGGCGATCATCGCGAACAGCAGGATGTTGACCTGCGAGAAGGCCATGGTCTCGCGCCACGGACCGAGCAGGCAGACCAGGCCGGTCCCCGCGATCGCGAGGGGCAGTGCCGTGGGATGGGCGACCACGTCCCGCAGGCCGCGGAAGCCGCCGAGGTACCGCGTGATCAGCAGGGACGTCACGGCGGCGATGAGCACGGACACGCCCACGAAGAGGACGGCGCCGGTCTCCGCGCTCACGAGTGTCAGGACGGTGAACCCCAGGGCGGCGAACGGCGGGTAGGTGAACAGGAGCGAGCCCTCGCCCTCGCCGAAGGACCGCGTGTAGAGGGAGCCGTCGCCGTCGACCACGGACTGCCCGCCCATGCGGTAGACCCTGAAATCGAGACCGATGAAATCGGCCCAGGCGAACGCCCAGACGGCCAGGGCCCCTGCCACGACCACCGCCGCGACGAGGCCCAGCGCCCGGACCGTCGCCGGGGTACTGCGCTGGCTCATGCTTTCCTTCCGAAGGGCGGGGTCCTTGTACCGGCCGGGTGGAACCCCGGGAACGGCTCATCCAGTGTAGGCACGGCCCCCGGGGTACCGCCCGCGGGCGGGTATGTTGGAAATCACCCTGCCCGACCCCGAAAGGCTCCTGCACCGATGCCCTCCTCCAGCGGAACCACCCCCGCCGCACCCATCGCCATCACGAATGCGCACGTCGTCCCGATCGACGGCGAGCCCTTCGACGGCACCGTCCTCGTCGAGGACGGCCGCATCTCGGCCCTCGGCCCCTCCGTCGAGGTGCCCGACGCCGCCACCGTGATCGACGCCGGCGGCAAGTGGCTGCTCCCCGGCTTCGTCGACGCCCACGTGCACCTCGGTACGCACGAGGAGGGCGAGGGCACGGCCGGCGACGACACCAACGAGATGACCGAACCGAACACCGCCGGCGTCCGTGCGATCGACGCGATCAATCCCTACGACCCCGGGTTCGACGACGCCCTCGCCGGCGGTGTGACCACGGTCAACGTGAACCCCGGCTCCGGCAACCCGATCGGCGGTCTCGCCGTCGCACTCCACACGCACGGGCGCTACCTCGAGGAGATGGTGCTGCGCTCCCCCAGCGGCCTGAAGTCCGCGCTCGGCGAGAACCCGAAGCGCGTGTACGGCGGCAAGGGCAAGATGCCGTCCACACGCCTCGGTACCGCCCTCGTCATCCGCGAGGCGTTCATGAAGGCCCAGAACTACATGGGCAAGGCGGACGAGAACGCCCGCGACCCCCACCTCGAGGCCCTCGCCATGGTCCTGCGGCGCGAGATCCCCTGGCGCCAGCACGCGCACCGCGCGGACGACATCGCGACCGCCCTCCGGATCGCCGACGAGTTCGGGTACGACCTCGTCCTCGACCACGGCACGGAGGCGCACCTCCTCGGCGACGTGCTGGCGGAGCGTGGCACCCCCGTGCTGATCGGGCCCCTGTTCACCACGAAGTCCAAGGTGGAGCTGCGGGGCCGCTCCATCGCCAATCCCGGCAAGCTCGCCCGGGCCGGCGTGGAGATCTCGATCATCACCGACCACCCCGTGATCCCGATCAACTTCCTGGTGCACCAGGCAACCCTCGCGATCAAGGAGGGCCTGGACCGGGAGACGGCGCTGCGCTCCATCACGATCAACCCCGCGAAGGTCCTCGGGCTCGCGGACCGCCTCGGTTCGCTCGCCGTCGGCAAGGACGCGGACCTGGTGCTCTGGAGCGGTGATCCGCTCGACGTGATGCAGCGGGCGCTGCAGGTGTGGATCGGCGGCACGGAGGTCTACTCCTACGACACCGGGACCCGCAGCGGCACCGTAGCGCCGCGGGGCTAGGCGGCCGCACCGATGGGTCCCCGGACGGAACCGCTGCCGCCACGGCCGTTTCCGCTGCGCGCGGCGATCATCCTGGAACTCGTGATCTCGGTGCTGCTGCTCATCGCGGCCGGCACCTTCATCACGTCGGCCGCGGTGCAGGACCTCGAGCGGGCAGGCTTCATCGGGCTCGGGGCGCTCTTCGGGGCACTCGCCGTCCTGCAGCTGCTCCTCCTGCTCCCGCTGCGCCGGGGCAGGAGGAGCGCCCGCGAGCTGCTGAGCACCATCGGGATCATCGTCGGCGTGCCCGTCATCGTCCGCGGGACGCCGGGCCTGTCCCTGATCGCGGCGGCGATGCTCGTCGCGGTGCTGCTGCTGTGGCTGCCGCAGAGCAGCGACTACTTCCAGCTGACCCAGCCGAAGGCGAGGAAACGCTTCCGGTTGCCGGGTTCGCGCTAGCGCCCGGACCGGCACGTCCGGGCGCCAGCGGCCCGATGCCGGATCGCCCCGGTCCGGACACACGAAGGGCCCCTCCGGCAGGAGGGGCCCTTCGCATCAGGAACTAGCGCAGGGAAGAGATGGCCCGCTCGAGATCCGCGATCAGGTCCTCGAGGTCCTCGATCCCGACGGACAGGCGGACCAGGTTCTCCGGGACCGCCAGTTCGGTGCCCTTGACCGATGCGTGCGTCATGTCGGACGGGTAGTTCATCAGCGACTCGATGCCGCCGAGGGACTCCGCGAGCAGGAAGACGTGCGTCGATTCGGCGACCTTCTTCGCGGCCTCCGCCCCGCCCTTGAACGTCACTGAGATCATGCCGCCGAAGTCCTTCATCTGGGCTGCGGCGAGGTCGTGGCCGGGGTGCTCGGGCAGACCGGGGTAGTAGACGCGCTCCACCTCGTCCTGGTCCTGGAGCCAGCGGGCGATCGCCGTGGCGTTCGAGGAGTGCCGGTCCATGCGCACGCCGAGGGTCTTGAGCCCACGGGTGGTGAGCCAGGCCTCCATGGGTGCGGACACGGCGCCGACGGCGAACTGGATGAAGCCGATCTTCTCGGCGAGCTCGTCGTCGTTCACGACGACGGCCCCGCCGCTGGCGTCCGAGTGCCCGCCGATGTACTTGGTCGTCGAGTGCACGACGACGTCCGCACCGAACGTGAGCGGCTGCTGCAGGTAGGGCGAGGCGAACGTGTTGTCGACCACGAGCAGGGCACCGGCGTCGTGCGCGAGCTGCGCGGTCGCGGCGATGTCGGTGATCTTCATCATCGGGTTCGACGGCGTCTCGACCCAGACCATCTTCGTGTTGTTCGCGGCGATGGCGGCCCGGACGGCGTCCGGGTCCGCCATGTCCACGGCCGTATTGGTGATGCCCCACTGGGACAGGACGCGGTCGATCAGGCGATACGTGCCGCCGTACGCGTCGTTGCCGAGGACGATGTGGTCGCCCGGCCGGAGGGCGGCACGGATCAGCGCGTCCTCCGCAGCGAGGCCCGACGAGAAGCTGAAGGCATGGCTGCCGCCCTCGAGCGCCGCGATCTGGAACTGCAGCGCATCACGGGTGGGGTTGGTGCCGCGCCCGTACTCGTAGCCGTTGCGCAGCTTGCCGATGCCGTCCTGCGCGAACGTGGTGGTCTGGTACAGGGGCGGGATCACCGCTCCCGTCGTGGGGTCGGGGGTCTGGCCTGCGTGGACGGCCCGGGTGTTGAAACCCTGGGCGTTCGGGTGCGTCACGATGCTCCTGAGGATCCTGGTGGGAGTGGGCTACTTGCTCATATATGTCAGCAAGTCATGGCGCGTAAGAATTCCCACCGGCGACCCGACGAACGTCACCATCAGCGTGTCGCTGTCCTGGAGACGCTCGCGGGCGGTGCCGATGGACTCCAGCGACCCGATGAGGGGCAGCTTCGCGTCCATGTGCTCCGAGATCTTGTCCGTCAGCTTCGCCTCGCCGTGGAAGATCTTCGCGGTGAGGGACCGTTCGTCCACCGAGCCCAGCACCTCGCCCATCTTCACCGGGGGTTCCTGCGACAGCACGGGGACCATGGACACGCCGTACTGGTCCATGAGCGAGATGACGTCGCGGACGGTCTCGGTGGGGTGGGTGTGCACGAGGTCGGGCAGGGAGCCGCTCTTGGTGCGCAGCACCTCCGCGACGCTCGCGTCGTCACCGCCGGCCAGGAAGCCGTAGGACCTCATCCAGTCATCGTTGAAGATCTTCCCGAGGTAGCCGCGGCCGCCGTCGGGCAGGAGGACCACGACGACGTCGTCGGCGGTCAGGTCCTTGGCGACGCGCAGTGCCGCGACGACCGCCATGCCGCAGGATCCGCCGACCAGCAGGCCCTCCTCGCGGGCGAGGCGCCGGGTCATCTCGAAGCTCTCGGCATCGGTGACGCCGTGGATCTCGTCGGGAACCGAAGGGTCGTAGGAATCGGGCCACATGTCCTCGCCGACGCCCTCGACGAAGTAGGGTCGCCCGGTCCCGCCCGAGTAGATCGAGCCGTCCGGATCGGCGCCGATGATGCGCACGGGCCCGCCGGCGCGGTCCGCGGAGACCTCCTTGAGGTACCGGCCGGTACCGGTGATGGTCCCGCCCGTGCCGACGCCGGTGACGAAGTGCGTGAGCCTGCCGTCGGTGTCGTTCCAGATCTCGGGGCCGGTGGTCTCGTAGTGGCTCAGGGGCCCGTTCGGGTTGGAGAACTGGTCGGGCTTGTAGGCGCCGGGGATCTCGCGGACGAGCCGGTCGGAGACACCGTAGTAGGACTGGGGGCTGTCGGGTGCGACGGCGGTCGGGGTCACCACGACCTCCGCACCGTAGGCCTTGAGGACGTTGCGCTTGTCCTCGCCCACCTTGTCGGGCACCACGAAGACGCACTTGTAGCCGCGCTGCTGGGCGACGAGGGCGAGCCCGACACCGGTGTTGCCGGAGGTCGGTTCGACGATGGTGCCGCCGGGCTTGATCTTCCCCTCGGCCTCGGCGGCGTCGATGATCTTCGCCGCGATGCGGTCCTTCACCGACCCGCCCGGGTTGAGGTACTCGACCTTCGCGAGGACGGTGGCTGCGATGCCGTCGGTGACGGAGTTGAGCTTGACCAGCGGGGTGTTGCCGATCAGGTCAACAATGGAATTGGCGTACTTCATGCCTACAACGCTACCGGCTGCCGCGCCCAGCGCCGCGCCGCCGTTACGCCGCAGGACGCTGAACGGCCCGGCGCCGGACGCCCCGGGAGTCGTGCGATACTTTCCCGCGGAACGGAGGCCGCCCTTGACTCGTCGGACTGTCCTGCGCGCGGTCCTGCCGGCCCTCGCCGTGGCGTGCGTCGTCAGCGGGCTGCTGCCCGGTCCGGACCTGCTGGAACTATGGACCCGGATCTGGCCGATCCTGCTCTTCGTGACCGCCATGACCGTCGTCACGGACCTCCTGTTCTCCGCAGGGGTCTTCGAGCGCGTCATCTCGGCCTCGGCGCGCCTCGCCCGCGGCCGCGTCCTCGTCCTGTGGCTCGTCACCGTGCTCCTCGCCGTCGTCTGCACCGTCTTCTTCTCCCTGGACACGACGGCGGTCCTGCTCACCCCGCTCGTGGTGCTCCTCGCGCGCCGGGCCGGGTTGCCGCCGTTGCCGTTCGCGGTGACGATCGTGTGGCTCGCCAACACGGCGTCGCTGCTCCTCCCCGTGTCCAACCTCACCAACCTGCTGGTGCAGGAGAAGCTGCAGCTGAGCCCGGCCGCCTTCGCCGGGCTCGTGTACGGGCCGGCGATCGTCGGCGTCGTCGTGCCGTGCTTCGTCCTGTACGCGATCTTCCGGCGACAGCTCTCGGGGAGCTTCTCCCCCGCCCCTCCACGCGCCGCCGAGGACCGGGTGCTGCTGCGCTGCGGCTACGCCGTCCTCGCGCTCCTCCTCCCCGCCCTGGTCAGCGGCATCCCGGTGGCGCTGAGCGCGAGTGCCGCCGCCGTCGTCCTGGCCGTCCTCTTCGCCATCCGGCGCAGGGGTGCGCTGACCGTCCGGCTGATCCCCGTCAACCCGCTCGTCCTCGCCCTCAGCCTCTTCGTGCTCGTCACGGCCGCACAGGTGCAGGGCCTGGCCGCCTTCGTGGCACCGCTCGCCGGGGAGGGAGAGGGGCTCGCGGACCTGCTGCAGCTCGCCGCCGTCGGCGCGGCAGGCGCCAACGCGGTCAACAACCTGCCGGCCTACCTCGCCCTGGAACCGGTCGCCGGGTCCCCGCTCCGCCTCGCGGCGCTGCTGATCGGGGTGAACCTCGCCCCGCTGGTCACGCCCTGGGGATCGCTCGCGACGCTGCTCTGGGCCGAGCGGCTCCGCTCGCTCGGCATCACCATCCGGTGGGTGCCGTTCGCCGTGGCCGGCCTCCTGGTCACCGCCGTGCTGCTGCCGTCGGCCGTCGTCGTGCTGTGGTTGCTGGGGGCGCGAGCCTAGGCTGGGACGAGACGCCGTACACCGATGAGGAGACCCAGTCATGACGAACACCCACAGGATCGCGGTCATCGCCGGGGACGGCATCGGCAAGGAGGTCATGCCGGAGGGGTTGCGCTCGCTGCGTGCGGCGGCTGACCGGTACGGGTTCGCCGTCGACGCCGTCGAGTTCGACTACGCCAGCGCCGAGTACTACCTCCAGCACGGGCAGATGCTGCCCGACGGCTGGTTCGAGGAGCTACGCGGCTTCGACGCGATCTTCTTCGGGGCCGTGGGCTGGCCCGACGTCGTGCCGGACCACGTGTCCCTGTGGGGCAGCCTGCTGCAGTTCCGGCGCTCCTTCGACCAGTACGTCAACCTGCGCCCCGTGAGGCTGCTCCCGGGCATCACCAGCCCCCTCGCGGGCCGGAAGCCGGGGGACGTCGACTTCTACGTGGTCCGCGAGAACACGGAGGGCGAGTACTCGAGCGTGGGCGGCAGGATGTTCGAGGGCACCGACCGGGAGACGGTCATCCAGGACACCGTCATGACGCGCACGGGTGTGGACCGCATCCTGCGGTACGCCTTCGACCTCGCCCAGAAGCGGGAGAAGAAGCACCTGACCTCGGCGACGAAGAGCAACGGCATCTCGATCACCATGCCCTACTGGGACGAGCGGGTGGAGGCGATGGCGGCGCAGTACGACGGCGTCCGCACGGACAAGTTCCACATCGACATCCTGTGCGCCAACTTCGTGCTCCACCCCGACTGGTTCGACGTGGTGGTGGCCAGCAACCTCTTCGGGGACATCCTGTCGGACCTCGGACCCGCCTGCACGGGGACGATCGGCGTGGCACCCAGCGGCAACATCAATCCGGACCGCACCTTCCCCAGCCTCTTCGAGCCGGTCCACGGTTCCGCGCCGGACATCGCGGGCCAGGGGATCGCCAACCCGGTGGGCCAGATCTGGAGTGCGTCGATGATGCTGGAGCACCTCGGCGAGGCGGACGCCGCGGCGGGCATCCTCTCGGCCATCGAATCGGTGCTCGCCGCCGGCGGCGACGCGCTGACGCGCGACCTCGGCGGCACGGGGACGACGTCGTCGCTCGGCGCGACGATCGCCGCCGCCATCGCCGACCGGTAGCCGACGCGGACGCGGGACGGACGAACGTCGCGGGTGTCATCCGACGGGTGTCGTCCGATGGATGTCGTCCGGCCAGTGTCGTCCGACGGGTGTCGTCCGGCCGGGTGGAGCAGCGCCACGCCGCAACTCCATCCGCGCCACGCCGTCCGGGCCCGACACGGTGCGGGCACCGTGACACCATGGATGCATGACCATTGCCCCCGCCGTCGTGCCGTCGGGTGCGGAGGCCGCGGAGTGGCTCCCGGACGGCCCCTACAACCTGGCGGGAACGGTCGGCACCCTGCAGTGCGGGGCGTACGACCCCTCCTTCATCGTCCAGGGCCCGGACCACTGGATCGCCTACCGCACGGCCGACGGGCCGGTGACGCTGGCCCTGCGGCAGCGCGGTTCCCTCAACGAGGGGTGCATCCAGGCGACGGCGTGGGGTTCAGGGGCTGCCCTGGCGCTCGAGTCCGTCCCCCGCCTGCTCGGCGCCGATGACGACTGGAGTGCCTTCGACAGCGCCGCCTTCTCGGCGACGCTGCCCGAGCTCGCCCGGAAGGGCAGGTACCTGAACCCCGGACTGCGCCTGCCCGCGTCCGGCCGGATGCTCGACACGATCGCCCGGGCGATCCTCGAGCAGAAGGTCACCAACCTCGAGGCCAAGCGTTCCTGGCGCTACCTGCTGACCCGCTACGGCGATCCGGCCCCCGACGCCGGGGGCCTCGCACCCGCAGGTCTCCGCCTGCCGCCGACGGCGGAGCAGTGGCGCCGCATCCCCTCCTGGGACTGGCACAAGGCCGGGGTGGACGCGAAGCGCTCGACGACGATCCTCAAGGCAGCCCTGGTGGCGAGCGGTCTCGAGCGCCTCGGTTCCCAGCCCGGGGGTGAGGCCGTGCGGGCGGGGCTGCGCTCCGTTCCCGGCATCGGCGTCTGGACCGTGGCGGAGGTGGTGCAGCGGACCCACGGCTGCCCCGACTCCATCTCCGTGGGCGACTACCATCTCGCGGCCTACGTGGGCGCGGCGCTCACGGGGAGGCGCACCGACGACGCCGGGATGATCGAGCTCCTCGAGCCGTGGAAGGGCCAGCGGCAGCGCGTGGTGAGGACCCTGTATGCGAGCGGGTTCCGGAAGCAGACGTACGGTCCGCGCCTGTCCCCCGAGGACCACCGCCGCCGCTAGGGTTGGAGGATGACCCGACCCGTAGACGTCACCGCCGTGTTCATCCCGCTCGACGGCGAGTTCTTCCGTGTGAAGCTCGCCCTGGACATCGCCATCGAACAGGTGGTGCAGGAGCCCGGCTGCATCCGGTACGAGATCACCGAGGCGCAGGAGGACCGCATCGTCCTGACCGAGCAGTGGGAGTCCACCGAACTGCTGGACACGCACCTGCGCGGTGCCGCCGTCCAGGACCTCAACGAATCGCTCAGCGCGCTGCTCGCACAGCCCGTCGACGTGGTCCGCTCCGACCGGACCGCCTAGTCCCCCGCCGGACGCCGAGAACCCCGCCCGGACGCAGAAAGCCCCGCACGCGAGTGCGGGGCTTTCCTGGTCCTGCGGGACGGCTACTGCGCGTCGGAGGCGGGGGCGCCCTCGGCGCGCTGCTGGGCGATCTGCTCGTGGACGGCCTTCATGTCCAGGCCCTTCACGGCCTCGACGAGTTCGCCGAACTGGGTCGCGTTGAGAGCGCCGGGCTGGGAGAAGACGAGGACCTTCTCGCGGAACGCCATCAGCGTGGGGATGGAGGTGATTCCCGCGGCGGCAGCGAGCGACTGCTCGGCCTCGGTGTCCACCTTCGCGAAGGTGACGTCCTCGTGCTGCTGCGACACGGCGTCGTACACCGGTGCGAACTGCTTGCACGGCCCACACCAGTCGGCCCAGAAGTCAACGAACACGATGTCGTTGCCCTCGATGGTTTCCGGGAAGCTTGCCTCGGTGATATTGATTGTCGACATCCCTCAACGCTAGCGACCCGTGGACGTCCTTGTCAGGTGTGTTCGCTACCGATGAAGAATCCCCGCCCGACGAGCAACGGAGACACGAGTGAGCGACGATCCCCACGACCTGGCGCGCTTCGTCGAGGCGCAGGATGCGCACGGCACCTACGGGGAGGCCCTCGCCGAACTGCAGCGAGGGCGCAAGACGGGGCACTGGATGTGGTTCGTCTTCCCGCAGATCGCAGGGCTCGGGAGCAGCCCCACGTCCGTCCGGTACGCGATCCGCTCGCTCGACGAAGCCCGCGCGTACCTCACGCACCCCGTGCTGGGACCACGACTGATGGAGAGCGTCCACGCCCTCCTCACGCTGGACGGCAGCGACCCGGTCGAGGTGCTCGGCGGGATCGATGCCCGCAAGCTTCAGTCCTCCATGACGCTCTTCGACCGGGCCGCTCCGCAGGAGCCGTGGTTCAGGGCCGTGCTCGACCGGTACTACGCCGGGGTGGAGGACGGGACGACGGCGTCGATCCTGGCGGGATGACGCCGTCGCCGCCCGGCTCCTAGACCTCGGCGGCGTGCGTCAGCGAGGCGCGACCGGCGAGGACCACGGCGCCCGCCACGACCACCATGACCGCTGCCACCGCGTAGGTGGTCTGCGGGTTGTAGATCTCCGCGAGCTTCGTCGCCGCGAAGGGCGCGAGCGCTCCGCCCATCCAGCGGACGAAGTTGTAGCCGGCGGATGCCACGGGCCGCGGTGCGTCCGACACGCCCATGGCCAGTTCGGTGTAGAGCGTGTTGTTGATGCCGAGCAGCGCGCCCGAGACGATCACCAGGACGACGACGGCCGTCACGGAGTGATCCGCGGCGATGGCGAGGCCCACGAGGTCGAGCGCGAGGCCACCCAGGGTCAGGAGCAGCACGCGCGTGGTGCCGAGCCTGCGCTGCAGGACGGGTGCCACGAGGACGGAGAAGATGGCGACCATGAGGCCCCAGCCGAAGAAGACCGCGCCGATCCCGTACGCATCCATGCCGAGGACGAAGGGCGTGAAGGCGAGGATGGTGAAGAAGCCGTAGTTGTAGAACAGCGCGCTGGACGCCGTGGTGCGCAGGCCCTTGTGGCCGAGCGCCACGAGCGGGTCGCGGAGGGAGGTCCTGGCGGCGGGCTTCGGGGTAGCGGGCAGCAGGATCGTGAGGGCGATGAAGGCAGCAGCCATGAGCGCTGCGGTGCCGAAGAACGGTGCACGCCACTGCCAGCCACCGAGCAGGGCGCCGAGCAGGGGGCCGAGGGAGATGCCCAGGCCGAGTGCGGCCTCGTAGAGGATGATTGCGGTCGCGGTGCCACCACTGGCGACACCGACGATCACGGCGAGCGCCGTGGCCACGAAGAGGGCGTTGCCGAGTCCCCAGCCGGCCCGGAAACCGACCAGGGTGGCGACGTCACCGGAGAGCCCGGAGAGCGACGCGAACACGACGATCAGGCCGAGCCCGAGCAGGAGCGTCTTCTTGCCGCCGATGCGGGAGGAGATGAAACCGGTGACGAGCATCGCCACGGCCGTGACGAGGAAGTAGCTCGTGAAGAGGAGCGACACCTGGCTCGGCGAGGCGTCGAGATTCTCGGCGATGGCGGGCAGGATGGGGTCGACGAGGCCGATGCCCATGAAGGCGAACACCGGCCGCGAGTGCCGTGGCCCAGACGGCTTTGGGCTGGCGGAAGAAGGACTGCTTCTCCTCCGTGAGGACCGATGCCGGCTGTGCTGCCTGCGCCGGGACGTGGGTGGTCACGCGGGTACTCCTAGGTGGGTTCGGACGGTGTGCCCGGGTGCGCTCGGTGGCGCCCGAGGGGTGTACGTCAGGTGGTGGAGGTGAGCTTCTCGATGATGGGCAGTGCCGCGGCGAGCGTGGCCCTCTCGTCGTCGTCGAGCTGGTCGAGCAGGGCGGCGACGCTCTCGTTGCGGCGTGTACCGGCCGCCGTCCAGGCCTCGCGGCCCTTGTCCGTGAGTTGCACGAGGACGGCGCGCGAGTCGGTGGGATCCGGCTGACGGCGGACGAGGCCGGCCTGCTCGAGCTTGATGATCTGCTCGGTGGCCGAGGGCACCCGGATGCCGAGGTTCGCGGCGACGCGGCTGACGCGCAGGGGCTGCTCGGCGGCCATGCTCAGTGTGCTCATCTGCATGGTGGTGAGCTCTCCGTCGCTGTCCATGGAGCGGCTGAGGTAGACGGCATGGCGCAGCGTGGTGCGGAAGGACTGTGCAAGGGCAAGCAGTCGGGGATCCGTGGAGAGGCTCATAGTTAGGTAGCCTAACATAAATTGGGGTTCACGGCAAGGTCCGCGGCGGTGCGGCCCGGGTTAGCGTAGGACGATCGACGGGAGGGGACCATGGAGGCTGCAGCAACGCGCGGGACGGGCGTCGAGGACCCGATGGCCTTCCTCGCCGGGACCTGGTCCACCGAACGTACCCTCCTGGACCGGGCCGTCGGCACGACCGGCACCTTCTCGGGGACCACCCTGTTCACGCCCGACCGCGGCGGCCTGCGGTGGGACGAGGAGGGCACGGTCCGCTGGGCCTCGTTCCAGGGCCCGGCCTCCCGCTCGTACCGCATCGATGCCGGGGACGGCGGGGACGGCGGGTTGACCGTCACCTTCCCGGACGGACGGGTACTGTGCCGCCTCGACCTCCGCCCTGGCGCCGCACGCGACGAGCACCACTGCGCCCCGGACACCTACCGGGTCGACTTCGTCATCACGTCGCCGGTCACCATCGAATACTCCTGGGATGTCACGGGGCCGGCGAAGGACCACCTGCTGAGGACCGTCCTCACCCGGACCTGAGGGGATCGGGGGCGGTCGGCTCAGGCCCGAGACCGGCGGGCACCGACCCCGGTCACCGCCGCGCGCCGCCCGAGGGCCGGCGCCTCGAACAGGAGATCGACCGACGCGTGCTCCCGGGTGGAATACACCCAGGCGATCCCGAGCGGGATCCCCACTCCCGTCACCAGGAGCAGCGGCAGCAGCCACGTCCCGGCAAGGCCGGCGGCGTCGGCGAGGGCGAGCGTCACCATGATGGGCGCGAGGTGCACCACGTAGAAGACGATGGAGTGGCGCCCCACGAATTCGAGGGCCGCCGTCGCACGATTGGCACCCAGCCGCGGGAAGGCCCAGCACACGACGCCGAGGGCCCCGACGACACCCCAGACGAACTCGCCGCGGTACAGCACGTCCCTCCCGGCGACATTGAGGACTCCCACGGTGACCGCCGAGGCTGCCGCCATCGCCAGGACCCAGGGCCTGCCGATGGTCCGCTGCACCAGTGGCGCGGAACGTGCGCACCAGGCGCCGAAGAAGAAGAAGCCCGCGAGGAACGCCATGGTCCCGGGCCGGGAGGCATGCGGCAGCACGAACGACAGCGCCAGGCCAGATCCTGCGATCCAGAGGGGCGGGACGCGCCGCAGCGGATAGGCCAGCGCGTAGAAGACGAGGATGAACCAGAGGTACCAGAGGTAGGTCGGCGAACGATAGAGCACCTCGGCCATCCGGACGGGGCCGAGCTCACCGGTCGCCGCGAGGGTGATCACCGACCACAGGACGTAGGGCCACGCCACCCGGGAGGCCTTGCCCGCGAAGTACCGGCGCCCGGACTTGGCCAGGGACTGCGGCAGCAGGATCCCCGAGAGGAACATCAGCACGGGCATGCGGAACGGCTCGAGGAAGAGGTTGAACTGGTCGAGACCGGGCGTCGACCCGACGGCGACACGCAGCGCCTCCCCCGCGTGCAGCACGACGACCAGGAGGATGGCCGCTCCGCGCAGGCTGTCGAGCCAGCCGATGCGCGCACCCTGCGTACCACTGATGATGGCCTCCCCGGCGTCGGAATCCCACTGTAGGCATGCGTACCGGTACTTCGGAGTGCACCCCGGCCCGGATGGCCGTCCGCGCAGATGCTTGACGCAGCCGGACCACGCCTGAACCGTTGACATGAATTACTCCATTCGCTTTACTTATCCGAACGGCGACGCACCCCACCGGCCGTCGTCCCCACTACCCGACCGCCGGACATCGAGGTCCGGGGACGCGGACGCCGTGAGTACCGAATGGAGCAAAGGAGCACCATGCGAAAGTCCATCCTGTGGGCAGCGCCCACCATCCCCCTCCTGATCCTGGGCGCCACCGGATGTGCGCCCGAGGGCAGCGGTGGAGGGGACAGCGCCGGAGACGAGTCGATCACGGTGGCCTACCAGACCACCGCCACCTACACGCAGGTCGATGCCCTGATGAAGAAGGCGAAGCAGGACTTCGAAGCGGCGAACCCCGACATCACGGTCGAACTGGAGCCCATCCAGGCGGAGGAGAACGACTACGCCACGAAACTCGCGCTCATGCAGCGCTCACCGGACACGGCGCCGGATGTCTTCTACGAGGACAGTTTCCGTGTGCGCCCCGATGCCGAGGCGGGCTATCTCCTGGCACTCGACGAGTACCTCGCGGAATGGGAGGACTGGGATACGGCCTTCATCGACAGCGCGAAGCAGGCCGGAGCGGGGTCCGACGGCAAGACCTATGCGGTGCCCATGGGCACCGACACGCGTGCGCTCTGGTACAACAAGGCCGTCTTCGAGCAGGCCGGCCTCCCGATCCCGTGGGAACCGAAGACCTGGCAGGACGTCCTCGACGCGGCGGAGACCGTGAAGGCCGCGATCCCCGACGCCGTACCGTTCAACATCTATTCCGGGACCGGCATGGGCGAGGCCGCGTCGATGCAGGGCTTCGAGATGCTGCTCTACGGCACCGACGACACGCTGTACGACACGGACGAAGGCAAGTGGGTGGTGGGCTCCCAGGGCTTCAGGGATTCACTGCAGTTCATCTCGGACGTCTACGTCGGCGACCTGGGTCCGGACGTCGCCACGGCCCTCGACTCGAACTACTACCAGCAGCTCAACGGCGAGGGCTACCCGACCGACAAGGTCGGCGCATCGATCGACGGCTCCTGGATCGCCGGGAGCTGGCTCGAGGGGGGCCCCGCCCCATGGCCGGAATGGTCGGACGTGATGGGGGTGACCCCCATGCCCACCCAGGACGGGCAGGACCCCGGAGCCACGAGCATGTCCGGGGGCTGGACGCTCGCCGTCGGATCGGGCAGCGGGAACCCGGATGCGGCGTTCGAGTTCGTCAGCACCGCGCTCAACAAGGACAACAGCCTGTCCTACAACGTCAACGCGTCCCAGGTCCCGGTCCGCAGCGATGTGGCCGAGGACCCGGCCTTCACCGGATCGAGCCCGGTCAGCGGCTTCTTCAGCGACCTCGTGGAGGTCACGCACTACCGCCCCACCACGTCCGACTACGCCGAGATCTCCGGCAGCATCCAGCAGGCGATGGAGGCGGTCATGACGGGCGAGCAGTCCGTCGAGGAGGCCGCAGCGGCCTATGACGAGGCCGTGACGTCCCTCGTCGGCGAAGACAACGTCCTCCGGGGATGACCACCACGCCGGCACGACCCCTGCGGGAGGACGGGCCGCCGACGGTGCGGCCCGCACCCTCCTCCGGGCGGCCCGTCCCCAGGGGACGGGCCGCCCGGCGCGCCATCCCCCTGGCGCCCGCCGTCGTCCTCCTCCTGCTGTTCATGCTCGGCCCCGTGCTGTGGTCGATCTGGGGTTCGTTCACGAATGCCTCCCTCTCGGGCAGGGCGGCCTCCGAGCCGCGCTTCGTCGGCCTGGACAACTACGTCGCGCTGCTGAGCGACCCGGACTTCCCGAACGCGGTGTGGCTGACGGTCGTCTTCCTCATCGTCTCCGCGGTGATCGGGCAGAACTTCCTCGGACTGGGGCTGGCCCTGCTCACCGCCACCGCCCCGAAGATCGTCCGGTCCATCGTCGCGACCACCGTGGTGACCGCGTGGGTCCTTCCGGAGATCGTGGCGGCCTTCGCCTGCTATGCGTTCTTCAGCAGCGACGGCACCCTGAACACGCTGACGGCGTCGGTGGGCCTCGAACCGGTCGAGTGGCTCTTCGCCTATCCCCTGGCGTCCGTGATCCTGGCGAACATCTGGCGGGGTACGGCCTTCTCCATGATGATCTACGAGGCCGCGCTGAACGACGTGGCTCCGGAGATCACGGAGGCCGCGGTGATCGACGGCGCGGGCGGCTGGAAGCGGCTGATCTTCGTCACCATCCCGATGATCAGGAACAGCATCTCCACCAACCTGATGCTGATCACCCTGCAGACCCTCTCCGTGTTCACCCTGATCTTCGTCATGACGAGCGGCGGCCCGAACCAGCGCAGCAGCACCCTTCCGCTGTTCGCCTACGCCGAGGCGTTCGGGCTGGGCAAGATCGGCTACGGCACGGCGATCGCCACGGTGATGCTGCTCATCGGCGCGGTGTTCTCCTTCCTCTACATCCGCGTCCTCAAGCCGGGAGACACAGCATGAGCATCTCCGTCGCCTCACCGAGGCGGACCGTGTCCCGGGGCGTCGCGTCCGCGGTCCTGCTCGCCGTCGCCGCCCTGTTCCTGCTGCCGCTCGCCTGGCTGGTCCTGGCCTCGCTCGACACCGGGGCCAGTGCGTCCCTCGCGATGCCCGAGCAGTTCTCCCTCGCCAACTTCACGGCCGTGCTGACGCCCGGGCAGACGCTGTGGCCCCTGTGGAACAGCTTCCTGCTGTCCGCCGGGTGCGCCGTCATCACCGTGCTCGCCGCCGTGCTCGCCGCGTACCCGCTCTCGCGGTACCAGGCCCGGTACAACAAGCCGTTCCTGTACGGGGTGCTGTTCGGGACGGGCCTGCCGATCACGGCCATGATGGTGCCCGTCTACAGCATGTTCGTCCGGCTGGGCCAGCTCGACAGCGTGCCCGCCGTCGCGCTCTTCATGGCCGCGACGTCGCTGCCCATGGCCATCTGGATGACGAAGAACTTCATGGACTCCGTTCCGGTGAGCCTGGAGGAGGCGGCCTGGATCGACGGCGCGAGCGCGATGAAGGCGCTGCGCACCGTCGTCGTCCCCCTCATGCGTCCGGGCCTGGCCGTGGTGTTCATCTTCGTCTTCATCCAGGCCTGGGGGAACTTCTTCATCCCGTTCATCCTGCTGCTCTCGAGCCACAAGCAACCCGCAGCGGTGACGGTGTTCAACTTCTTCGGGCAGTACGGGAGCGTCGCCTACGGCCAGCTCGCGGCCTTCTCCCTGCTCTACTCACTGCCCGTGATCGTCCTCTACGTGCTCGTCACCAAGGGCATCGGCGGTTCCTTCGCGACCGCCGGAGCCATCAAGGGCTGAACCGTCCCCCCGCCCCGTCGGCCCGCCGCCCCACCCGCCCGAAAGGCAGATCCATGCACTACGACTCCACTCTCGTCGAAGCCCGCGTCCGGCGGTTCCGCGGCGAGCGCCTCGTGTCCGCGCTGTACCGCAGCACAGCACCGCTCGCGCTGACCTGGTGGGAGGTGCCCGATGAACCGGTGCCCTTCGCCGAAGCCGTCGGGCAGCGGTTCGTGCCCGCCGAGCACGGCATGATGTGGGGGCGCCCCTGGGGCACCGTGTGGTTCCACGCCGAGGGCAAGGTCCCTGCCGCGTGGGCGGACGAGGAGGACGTCCGGGTCGAGCTCGTCGTCGACCTCGGTTTCACCGGCGAGCAGCCGGGCTTCCAGGCGGAGGGGACGGTGTACGGCCCGTCCGGCAGGATCATCAAGGCCGTCGAGCCGCTGAACCGGAGCGTCGGACTGGATGCCGGCTTCGGCGGGGAGGTGGACGTCTACATCGAGGCGGCCGCGAACCCGAACGTCGCCCAGGACTTCCTCTTCGTCCCCACCCCCTACGGTGACAAGGCGACGGCGGGTGACGCACGCCTGTACCGGCTCGCGGGGATCGAGGTGGGACTCCTCGATCTGCCGGTCTGGGAACTGCAGCAGGACGTGGACGCACTCCTGGGGCTGGTGGGACAGCTCCCGGCGTCCTCGCAGCGGCGCGCCGAGATCCTCCACGCACTGGACCGCATGGTGGACACCATGGATCCCGACGACGTGTCGGGAACCGCCGGGCTCGGCCGGTCCGTCCTCGGGCCCGCCCTCGCGAAGCCGGCATCGGCGAGCGCACACCACCTCCACGCCGTGGGGCATGCGCACATCGACTCCGCCTGGCTGTGGCCCACCCGGGAGACCGTGCGGAAGGTCGCACGGACCTTCTCGAACGTCTGCGACCTCATCGACGAGAACCCCGATTTCGTCTTCGCGGCGTCCTCGGCCCAGCAGTACGCGTGGCTCAAGCGGTCCTACCCCGAGCTGTTCGACCGCGTGAAGGAGAAGGTGGCGGCGGGGAACTTCGTGCCGGTGGGCGGCATGTGGGTCGAATCGGACACGAACCTGCCCGGCGGCGAGGCCCTCGCACGGCAGTTCGTCCTCGGCAAGACCTTCTTCCTGCGCGAGTTCGGGATCGAATGCGAGGAGGTCTGGCTGCCGGACTCGTTCGGGTACTCCGCAGCCCTCCCGCAGGTCATGGCCGCAGCGGGTGCGCGGTGGTTCCTCACGCAGAAGATCTCCTGGAACGAGACCAACAGGATGCCGCACCACACGTTCCGGTGGGAGGGCATCGACGGGTCCCGCATCTTCACGCACTTCCCGCCCGTGGACACCTACAACTCGGACCTCCGAGCCGAGGAGCTCGCCCGGGCCGAACGGCAGTACGCGGAGAAGGGCCTGGGCACGACGTCGCTGGTCCCCTTCGGCCACGGTGACGGCGGTGGCGGGCCCACCCGCGAGATGATCGCCGCGGCGCGTCGCACCCGCTCGCTGGAAGGATCACCCACGGTGGAGCTGAGCGGCCCGCGGGCGTTCTTCGAGGCCGCCGAGGCCGAGTACCGGGAGCCCCCGGTCTGGTCCGGCGAGCTCTACCTCGAATTCCACCGTGGTACCTACACCTCCCAGGCGCGCACGAAGCGGGGCAACCGCCGCTCCGAACACCTGCTGCGTGAAGCGGAGCTGTGGGCGACGACGGCGACCGTCCGCGCGGGAGTGCCCTACCCGGCCGAGGACCTCCGGGCGACGTGGGAGACGGTGCTCCTGCAGCAGTTCCACGACATCCTGCCGGGCACCTCCATCGCCTGGGTGCATCAGGAGGCCGAGCGCAACTACGACGACGTGGCCGTGCGGCTCGGGGCCGTCATCGAGACCGCGGCACGCGCCCTCCTGGGGCAGGGCCCGCACACCGCCGTCCTCAACGCGTCACCCTTCGCCGTGGCCGGCGTCGGCCCCCTGGGCGCGGGCACGGAGCCGGCCCGGGCCCCCCGGACCGTCACCCGGACCGGCGACGGCTTCCGCCTGGAGAACGAGGCCGTCCGCGTCGAGGTCGACTCCGCGGGCCTCGTCCGATCCCTGTGGGACAGGGCCGCGGAACGCGAGCTCGTACCCGCCGGGTCCGCCGCGAACCTGCTGCAGCTGCACCGCGACACACCCACACAGTGGGACGCGTGGGACATCGACGAGCACTACCGCAGGAACACCACGGACCTGGTGGACGTCGCCGCGCTGGACATCGTCGACGGCCCCGCCGGCCAGGCGCTGCGCATTGAACGGGCCTTCGGTGCTTCGCGCGTCGTGCAGCACCTCGCTCTCGACGCCTCCGCACCGAGGCTGGACATCAGCACCGAGGTGGACTGGCACGAGCAGAAGAAGCTGCTCAAGCTGGCGTTCCCCCTCGACGTCCACGCCGAGCGCGCGACGTCGGAGATCCAGTTCGGGCACATCCACCGTCCCACCCACGCGAACACGTCCTGGGACGCGGCGCGCTTCGAGACGGTGGCACACCGGTGGGTGCACGTCGGCGAGCCGGGCTACGGCGTGGCCATCGCCAACGACTCCACCTACGGGCACGACACCACCCGCACCACGGCCGGCCGTGCGACCACGACGACCGTCCGGCTCTCGCTGCTGCGGGCGCCCGTGTTCCCCGACCCCGCTGCGGACCAGGGCAGCCACCGTATGGAGGTCTCGGTCCTGCTGGGAGCGGACATCCCCGACGCCGTGGCCGAGGGGTACCGGCTGAACCTGCCGCTGCGCACCGTTCCCGAGGTGGCACGGACGGCGATCGAACCGCTCGTCCGGCTCGACGCCCCGGGCCACGTGGTAGAGGCCGTGAAGCTCGCCGAGGATGGCTCGGGCGACGTGGTGGTGCGGCTGTACGAGGCCTACGGGCGCCGGTCGAGGGGCATGCTCAGCGCGGATTTCCCGCACTCCTCGGTGGTCGAGACCGACCTGCTCGAACGGCCGCTGGAGGACACCGCCATCAGGCGTCGGGACGGCGACGGCGTGCATCTCGTCCTCCGGCCGTTCCAACTCGTCACGCTAAGATTTGCTGTCACCGGCTGATGACGCCGCCCCCATCGGACACGGAGGTCGTACCCTGAGCGCTGCACCGGGACCGGCCATCCGCCGGGGCACCAATCTCCCCCGCATGGGCGACTTCAACCAGACCGTGGTGCTCGACGCCATCCGGCGCTCCCCCACGGGGCTCAGCCGCGTGGAACTGGCGACGATCTCGGGACTGTCGGCGCAGACCCTGTCCAACATCGCGCGGCGCCTGCTGGAGCAGGAGCTCGTGATCGAGTCGGGCAAGGTCCAGAACGGCAGGGGCAAGCCGCGCACGGTCCTCGCGCTCAACCCGTCGGCGAGGTTCGCCGTCGGCGTGCACCTGGATCCGGCCGTGATCACGTTCGTGATCCTCGACCTCAGCGGCAGGGTGGTCGCGCATTCCACGCGACGCACACCGCTCACCCCGGACGCGGACGTCGTCATCCAGGAGATGGGCGACGCCGTCGCGGCCCTCCTGGCGGAAGCCGGGGTCGATCCCGAGCGTGTGCTCGGGGTGGGGGTCGCCTCCCCCGGCCCCATCGATCCGGTCCGCGGCATCGTCGTCGATCCGCCGTACCTGCTCGGCTGGGACCGGGTTCCACTGCGTGAGTCGCTGAGTGCGGCGACCGGCTTCCCGGTGGTCCTCGAGAAGGACGTGGCGGCCACGGCCGTGGCCGAGATCTGGGGCAGCCACAGCGACTCGCCCGAGAACTTCATCTTCGTGTACCTGGGCACCGGTGTCGGCATGGGCCTCGTGTACAGCGGCGCCGTCCTGCGGGGCACCAGCCAGAACGCGGGCGAGGTGGGGCATATCGTGGTGGACCCGACCGGCCCGGACTGCTTCTGCGGGTTGCGCGGCTGTGTCGCGGTGACGTGCATGCCCCGGAACCTGGTCGAGGAGGCGATCCGCGCCGGCGTGCACCCGGAGGGCGTGAACAGGGCGGACCCGGGAGCGGTGGAGGCGGCGTTCCTGCGACTCTGCGCGGAGGCACGGGGCGGCGACGCCGCGGCGGGGGCGATCATCGACCGCTCCGCGAGGCGTATCGCGAAGGCCGTCTCCGTGCTGACCAATGCCCTCGACGTCGATCGCGTCATCTTCGGTGGCCCCTACTGGCCGGCGCTCTCGGAGGCGTACCTCGATCTCGTGCCACGTGCCCTGCGCGGCCTCACGGTCGCCCCGCACACTGCGGACATCCGGGTGGAGGGTACGGCGTTCGGGACCGATGTGGGTGCGGTCGGTGCGGCCTGCACGGTCTTCGACAAGGCGATCTCGCCCGACACGCGGCGGCTGCTGCTGGAGCATTAACGGCGAAGGGCCCGCTCCGATGGAGCGGGCCCTTCCTTGCTGTGGCAGATGAGGGATTCGAACCCCCGTAGGCGTTGCCAGCTGATTTACAGTCAGCCCCCTTTGGCCGCTCGGGTAATCTGCCGAACGTCTTCAGTGAAGACCACCCGCAGCAAGCGCGGGCAAGACAACTTTACCCACAAACCGGCCCGGTGACGAATCGGACCGCGGGCTAGAGTCCCGCAGCCACCCGGCGTTCGATCTGCGCGTAGAAACCGTCGGCCTGCGCGGGGGTGACCATGCGCAGCAGGACGGCCCGGTCGAGGTCCGCGCGCACCCCTGCGAGCCGTTCCGCCGGGGACGGCGCCACTCCCGCGACGGCGAGCGGCGACGCGACGGTCACCGCCGCGGCCGAGTCCAGCCCGAGGATGACGTCGCCGGCCTCGTAGTCCGTCGTGTCCGCGCTCACCGCCTGGACGCGGGGCGGCACCGCGAGCGCCGGAGCCGCTGTGAACCCCGTGAGCGTCGCAGCCGTGGCTGCTGCGAGGAAGGATCCCGCCACGGCCCTGCGGAGTCGGATCTGGTAGCGGCGGCGTGGCGTCTCGGACATCGTGCGGGCTCCTCGAGGTGCGGTGGATGTCTCCCACGGTGCCATCGGAGCGTGTGCGCGTGCCCTGCGCTTCCTGAGCGTCGCCTGTGAGGGCCCCGCACCGCCGGGCAGGGGTTGCGGATATTCTTGGACCCAAGACACCCAACCACCCCGAGGAGGCACCGTGGCGAGCGAATCCACGTTCGACGTCGTAAGCAAAGTGGACAAGCAGGAGGTCGCCAACGCGCTGAGCCAGGCGCAGAAGGAGATCGCCCAGCGGTACGACTTCAAGGGGGTCGGCGCCGAGGTGGACTTCAGCGGCGAGAAGATCCTCATGAAGGCGAACTCGGAGGAGCGCGTCCTGGCCGTGCTCGACGTCCTGCAGTCCAAGATGATCAAGCGCGGCATCTCCCTGAAGTCCTTGGACACGGGTGAGCCGTTCCCCTCGGGCAAGGAGTTCCGCCTCGAGACCTCCATCAAGGAGGGCATCGCGCAGGACATCGCGAAGAAGATCAACAAGCTCATCCGCGACGAGGGGCCCAAGGGCGTGAAGTCCCAGATCCAGGGCGACGAGCTGCGCGTCAGCTCCAAGTCACGGGACGATCTGCAGGCCACCATGGCGCTGCTCAAGAACTTCGACGAGGCAGACCTCCAGTTCGTGAACATGCGCTGATCCGCCCGACGGATCACTGGACGACGACGGCGGCCCCACCCGGTGGGGCCGCCGTCGTCGTACCGGAGGGATGTTCGGTTGAGCGGGATCTTCAGCTGAGCGGGCGCCCGGCCATGCCCTCGAGGCGCGCGATGCGCTGGTCCATGGGCGGGTGCGTCGCGAACAGCCGGCCCACACCGCCGCCCTTGAACGGATTGGCGATCATGAGGTGCGAGGTGTTCACGAGACGCTGGTCCTGCGGCAGCGGGGCGCGCTGGGTGCCGCTCTCGAGCTTGCGGAGCGCCGACGCGAGGGCCAGCGGGTCGTCCGTGAGGGCGGCGCCGTCCTCGTCGGCGTCGAACTCGCGGGTACGGCCGATCGCTGTCTGGACGAGCCCCGCGGCCAGGGGCGCGAGGAAGGCCAGCAGCAGGGCCACGATGGGGTTGCCGCCCTGGTTCCGGTTGCCGCCCATCATGCCGGTGAACGCGAACATCTGCGCCACGGACGTGATCACGCCGGCCACGGCCGCCGCGATGGACCCGGTGAGGATGTCGCGGTTGTAGACGTGCATCAGTTCGTGCCCGAGGACGCCGCGCAGCTCACGCTCGTTGAGCAGCTGCAGGATGCCCTGCGTGCAGCACACGGCGGAGTTCTCCGGGTTGCGGCCCGTCGCGAAGGCGTTCGGCGCCATGGTCGGCGAGACGTACAGCCGCGGCATGGGCTTGCCGGCCCGGCCGCTGAGCTCCCGGACGATCCGGTACATGGCGGGAGCCTGCTGCTCCGTCACCTCGACGGCGCGCATGCTGCGGATCGCGATCTTGTCGCTGTTCCAGTAGCTGTAGGCGATCGACCCGACACCGAGCAGGGCGAACAGCCAGATGAACGACGAGCTGCCGGTCGCGCCCGCGATGACGGCGCCGAACACGAGGAAGATGCCCATGAGGGCACCGAACAACAACGCCGTCTTGGCACCGTTGAAATGGTTGTGCACTGAGAACTCCTAGGCTGGTGGAGGCCGGGCGGTCCGTCAGTACAACGGAGGGTCGGAGCGGCCCGTTCCCCTCATCCTACGGGGGCGGGCGGGCTCAGGGCTGGGGACGTCGGGAGTCGTAGGCGAGGAAGCGCGGCTGCCGGCGGGCGACGGCGAGGACCAGCACGGCACACGCGATGCCGCCGACGACGGCGGTCCAGCCCTCCCCCAGCCAGGCGGCCTGGCCGCCGGCCACCATGTCCCCCAGGCGGGGCCCCCCGGCGACGACGACGATGAAGACGCCCTGCAGGCGGCCGCGCATCGCGTCCGGGGTGGCGGACTGGAGGATCGTGTTGCGGAACACGCTGCTGACCGAGTCCGCGATGCCCGCGAGGACCAGGCACAAGGCTGCGGGCAGCAGCCAGGCGGAGAACTCCCCCTCACCGGGCGTGGGCAGGGAGGACGAGCCCGCCATGACGACCACCAGCCCGAAGCCTGCAACCGAGGCGCCCCAGCCCACGATGGACCACACCACCGCCTGGCCGTGGTTGTGGATCCGGCCGAGGGGCCCGGAGAAGAGGCCCGCCAGCACCGATCCGAAGGCGCTGGAGGCGAGGAGGATGCCGACGGTCAGCTCGCCTCCCCCGATGAGCACGGCCCCGACCGCGGGCAGCAGCGCCCGCGGCTGGGAGGTGATCATGGCGATGAGATCGAGGATGAAGGTCATGCGGATGTTCGGCCGTGTCCCGAGGAAGCGGAACCCCTCGAGTACCGTGGCGAGGCCGGCCCGGCGGGTGGGCCCCTCGGGCGGCAGGGGCGGGAGCCGGAATACCGCCCACAGCGCGAAGGTGAAGGTGACGACGTCGATGGTGTACGTCCAGGCGTAGCCCACCTGCGCCACGAGGAGCCCGGCGAGCAGCGGTCCGACGGTGAAGGCCAGGCCGAACGTGATCATGCTGAGCGCGTTGGCCGCGGGCAGCAGCGCGGGCCGGACGAGCCGCGGGATGATCGAGCTGCGCGTGGGCTGGTTGATCCCCGCCGCCCCTGACTGCACGGCGATCAGGAGATAGAGCAGCCAGACGTTGTCGAGGCCGATCCAGGCCTGCGCGGCGATGGCCATGGTGGTGCCCCACAGCGCGAGCCCCGAATACAGCGCGACCGCGCGCCGGTCCTGTGCGTCGGCGATCGCGCCGCCGTACAGCCCCGCGACGACGAGGGGCACAAGCGCGAAGAGGCTGAGCAGGCCCACGCTGAGGGTGGACTGCGTGAGGGAGTAGACCTGCAGGCTGACGGCCACGATCGTGAGCTGCGTGCCGATGGCCGAGAGGGCCGTGCCGACGTACAGGCGGCGGAATGCGGGAGACTCCCTGAGCGGGGTGATGTCGGCGAGGAGTCGTGGCACGGGGAGGAGTCTACCGTGAAAGTAATTCGCTCCGGCAACGAATTGGGGCGCCATCTGCCTCCCGGGAGCGCCTCGGCCTCCCGCCGCGGGCATCCTGTGCCGTGCGGATCCCGCCCTGCCCGCCCGGCCCGCCCTGGTGCGTCGGCGCCACCCTCAGGCGGGGTCGGTGTCCCCGGCTTCGATGGCCCGGTCGATCTCCTGCAGCACCCGGGAATCGGCGATGGGCCGGAAGTGGCCCATCGTCTCGAGCTGCACGTTCCGGGCGCCCTCGACGAAGCTGCCGCCGGGGATGTGGGGGTCGAACCGCCCGTAGATGGAGGTGATCCGGGTATTCAGGTCGAGGTTGGCCAGGAGCATCCGCAGCGTGCGGTCGTGCGGCGAGAAGGCCCGGATGCTCGGCAGGAAGAAGAAGTTGGCGTAGACGGATCCGGAGAACGGCGTGTTCACGGCCACGAGCCGGTTGATCCGCTGCGCCGTACTGGACATGGTCATGAGGAACTTGCCGACCAGGCCACCCTTGCTGTGGGCGACGATGACGACGTCCGTGAGGTCCTGCTCCTCGAGGTAGCCCGCGGCGAGCTGGGCCATGGCCTCCACGGTGCCCCGGTTGTAGCCGAGCTTCTGGACCACGTGGACCGGGTGGCCTGCCCGGTGCAGATGGTCCGCGACGGGCCGCATGAACTGCCAGGTCTCGTAGATCCCGGGGATGAGGAGCACGGGGGCCTTGCCCCCGGGAGCGCCGGGGGCGGGGGTCAGGTACTGCGCGGGGTCCACCCTGAAGAGGAAACCGTGCACCTGCCAGAAGCCGACGTACGCGTAGTCCAGCATCCAGGCCCGGCCCCGCTTGAAGAGATCCACCCTTTCCACGGTACCCACAGCACGCGGCGCGTGGGGCGCAAGTTAGTCCCGCCTTATTATGAGTTTCTCAGATTTACTGCTTGACTGACGCCATGATGCAGACCAGTGCGATGCCCGGGCCCCGGGAGGCCCGATGGTCCGCCACACTGCACGCGGCGGACCGGCGCGTGACGCGCCAACGCCTCGCCGTCCTGGCCGCCGTCGAGCAGGCGCCGCACGCCACGGCCGACGACGTCGCGGCCGCGGTCCGCGCCGACCTCCCGCACATCACCGTGCAGTCCGTCTACGTGATCCTCGCCGACCTCACCGACCTCGGCCTGCTGCGCCGCATCGAGACGCCACACTCCCCTGCCCGCTACGAGACGCGTGTGGGCGACAACCACCACCACGCCGTGTGCACCGGGTGCGGCCGGATCGAGGACGTCGACTGCGCCGTGGGGCACGCGCCCTGCCTGACCCCCGAGTGGTCGCCCGGCGCCTCCCGCATGACCATCCAGATCGCGGAGGTCCTCTACCAGGGCCTCTGCGACGACTGCCGCCCGGCAGCCCCCAGCCACCACTGATCCCCAACCCCTAGGAATAGGAGCACTATGTCCGCGAACTTCAGCACCACGCAGTCCGGCGCCCCCGTCATCGATGACAGCAACTCGTCGGCCCTCGGCCGCGACGGCGCCATCCCGCTGACCGACCACTACCTCATCGAGAAGCTCGCACAGTTCAACCGCGAGCGCGTCCCCGAGCGCGTGGTCCATGCCAAGGGCGGCGGAGCGTTCGGCGTCTTCGAGACCACCGAGGACGTCAGCATGTACACCCGTGCCGCGCTCTTCCAGAAGGGCACGACGACGGAGACCCTCCTCCGCTTCTCCTCCGTGGCGGGCGAGCAGGGCTCCCCCGACACGTGGCGCGATCCCCGCGGTTTCGCCCTCAAGTTCTACACCTCCGAGGGCAACTACGACCTCGTGGGCAACAACACCCCGGTGTTCTTCATCCGCGACGGCATCAAGTTCCCCGACTTCATCCACTCGCAGAAGCGCCTGCCCGGCACCAATCTGCGCGACGCCGACATGCAGTGGGACTTCTGGACCCTCAGCCCCGAGTCCGCCCACCAGGTGACCTGGCTGATGGGCGACCGCGGCCTGCCGAACTCGTGGCGCACCATGAACGGCTACGGCTCGCACACCTACATGTGGATCAACGAGTCCAACGAGAAGTTCTGGGTCAAGTACCACTTCAAGTCCAACCAGGGCCACGAGGTGCTGACGGTCGACGAGGCCGAGGCACTGGCCGGTTCCGATGCCGACCATCACCTGCGCGACCTCTCGGAGAACATCGCGAAGGGCAACCACCCGAGCTGGGACCTCAAGGTCCAGATCATGCCCTACGACGATGCCAAGACCTACCGTTTCAACCCGTTCGACCTCACGAAGGTCTGGCCGCAGGGCGATTACCCCCTGATCCCGGTCGGCAAGCTCACGCTGAACCGCAACCCGGAGAACTACTTCGCGCAGATCGAGCAGGCCACGTTCGCTCCGTCGAACTTCGTGCCCGGCATCGCCGCGAGCCCCGACCGCATGCTGCAGGCCCGCATCTTCTCCTACGCGGACGCGCACCGCTACCGTGTGGGCACCAACCACGCGCAGCTGCCCGTGAACATGCCGAAGAACGAGGTGCGCAACTACTCGAAGGACGGTGCGGCCCGCTACTACTTCAATACGGCGTCGACGCCCGTCTACGCCCCGAACTCCGTGGGCGGCCCCGCAGCTGATCCCGCGCAGTACGGTGAGCACGGCGGCTGGGAGAACGACGGCGACCTCGTGCGTGCGGCCCACTCGCTGCACGCCGAGGACGACGATTTCGGCCAGGCCGGGACGCTGTACCGCGAGGTGTTCGACGACGCGCAGCGTGCACGTTTCCTTGAGACGATCACGGGCGCCGTGGGCGGTGTGCAGAGCGACGAGATCCGTGCGCGTGCCGTCCAGTACTGGGCGAACGTGGACGCCGAGCTCGGCGCGAAGCTGGCGGCGAACCTCGGGCACGGCGTCACGCCGGCCACGGAGTCGGAGGCCGCCCTCTACTAGGGGCTCCTGCGACTGACGGAGAAGGGCGGATCCGAACGGGTCCGCCCTTCTCCATGTCCCCCACTGCGCTGCCGGCGGCAGGGATGCGCTCCTGCCCGCGGCGCCCACCCGGCGCGCCGGGCACTCCGGCGGGTGACCATCGGCACCCGTCCCTCCTAGGCTGGGACGATGCCGCCACTTCCCTGCGCCGAACTGCACCTCCACATCGAAGGGACCCTCGAGCCGGAGCTCATCTTCGCGCTCGCCGACCGCAACGGGATCCGCCTGCCCTACGCCGACGCAGCGGACCTGGCCGCCCGCTATGCGTTCACGGATCTGCAGTCCTTCCTCGACCTCTACTACGCCAACATGGACGTGCTGCGCACCGAGGCGGACTTCACCGACATGACACGGGCGTATCTCCGGCGGGCCGCTACGGCCGGTGTGCGGCACGCGGAGATCATGCTGGATCCGCAGGCGCACCTCGCCCGCGGTGTGGCCCTCGAGACATGTGTCGACGGCGTGGCTGCGGCCCTGGCCACGAGCGAGGCCGACCACGGCATCAGCTCGTCGCTGATCGCCGCCTTCCTGCGCGACCGCCCCGCAACGGAGGCGCTCGGGGTCCTGCAGGACCTCATCGCGATGCAGGCCCCGATCGTCGGGATCGGTTTGGACTCGGCCGAGGTGGGGTACCCGCCGTCCCTCTTCGCGGAGGTGTACGACGTCGCACGCGCCGCGGGCCTGAAGTGCATCGCGCATGCGGGCGAGGAGGGCCCGCCCGGCTACGTGTGGGAGGCCCTCGACGTCCTGCGGGTGGACCGGCTGGACCACGGTATCCGCTGCCTCGAGGACGATGCGCTCGTGGAGCGGCTCGTCGCCGACGGCGTACCGCTGACGGTCTGCCCGCTCTCGAACGTCCGCCTCCGCGCCGTCCCGTCGATCGGTGACCACCCGCTGCCGGCGATGCTCGCCCGGGGCCTGAACGTCTCCGTCAATTCCGATGATCCCGCCTACTTCGGCGGCTACGTGGACGACAACCTGGCAGCTCTCGTCGGGGCGTTCGATCTCAGCATCGACGACCAGGCGCTGCTCGCCGCGAACTCGGTGCGGTCGGCCTTCCTCGACGGGAACCGGCGGGCGGTGCTGCTTGCGGAGGTCGAGGCCTGGCGGGTCGCCGGGCACTCCCAGCGAGCCGTGTAGCCGGAGCGCGCCGGCAGTGGGAGACTGCAGACAGGAGCGGCGGCCGGGCGCCGACGAACGGAGGCCACCATCGACGACGCGACCGTCCGGCACGATTTCACCATCCTTTCGGACGCGGGGATCCTGGAGGTCGTGTGGCGGCCCGACATCGGGGTCGGCCCGGCCGAACTCGACGTCCTCGCGAACACGATCACGCACTTCCCCGGCTGGCACAGCGCGCCGGTGCTCGTGCACCTCAACCTGATCCGGCACATCACTCCGCCCGCGCGGCACCTGCTCATCGCCTACCGCCATCGCGGACCGATCGCCCTGACCGGACGCGACCCCGTGGATCGGGTGCTCGCCGCCTTCATCGCGCAGTCCCGCAGCCGGACACGCTACTTCGTGGACACCGGAGAAGCCCGGGGCTGGCTGTCCTCCGTGCTGCACGGCGCGGACAGCACGGTGCCGAGCGCCTAGGTGCGCCGTCCGGGACCGGCGGCTGATGGCCGGCATCGTTCGCCCTCCTACTCCCGGCGTCGACCGCCGGCTCGCGACACGACCGTGCCGACGGCGGCCGCGACGAGGACCGTGGTCAGCACCGGATGCTTCTCGGCCTTGAGGTAGTAGCTCCGGCCGCGGACCCATCCCTCGTGGGTCCCGCGCTCGTGCAGCCCGTAACCGGCCCGGTGGAGGGCACTGTCGCCGGTGCGCCTCGACGGCCGGTCCGCGTGCTGGGAACGGTACATGTGCCGTTCCATGATGCGGTCCATGAGCCGCGGGGCTAGCGCGGCGGCCACGACTCCGATCTTCACCTGCGAACCGATGAACAGGTCGCGGGTGGGATGCGCGGCGGCGTGCAGGATGGCCTCGGCCACGGCCTCGGGCGGGTAGATCATGCCCCGGTGCGCGGGCTGCTGGTCGAGATAGCTCTGCGCGTGCTCGTTGTAGGGGGTGTCGATGCGCCCCGGATGCAGCAGCGTCACGCTCACCGGTACGCCCTGTGCCTCCATCTCCATCCGCAGCGCGTCCGTCCAGCCGTGCACGGCGTGCTTGGCGCTGGCGTAGGTGGACTGCACCGGGGTGGCGCGGTCCCCGAAGACGCTGCCCACGTTGACGATCGCCCCGGAGGAGCCGGTCCTGCCCTTGAACTGGGCCACGGCCTCACGGCAGCCGTAGACGACACCCCAGTAGTTGGTGTCGACCATGCGGTGCATGTCCTCGATCGACACCTCGTCGACGGACCCGAAGATGGACACCGCCGCATTGTTGACCCAGGTGTCGAAACCCCCGAAGGCCTGCCGTGCGGCGTCCGCGATGCGGCCGACGTCCTCCTGCCGCCCGACGTCGGCCACCACATGGTGCGCGCGCCCTCCGGCTGCGCGGAGCTCCTCCTCCAGCGTGCGGAGCGCGTCCGCGTTCCGGGCGGCGAGCACGACGGCGGCTCCGCGCTGCACCGCCATCCTGGCGGTGACGAGCCCGATCCCGCTCGACGCCCCGGTGATGACGACAACTTGCTCCGTGAGGGGTTTGAGTACCTTTGCCATAGGTCCACCCTGCTCCGTGCCGCAGGTACCCCACAACGGATTACCGGGCGCAACACGGTGCCTTCCAGGCCTTTACCGCACCGGTATCCTGTGCGTTCCCCCACATCCACGGGGACCCGCGCGTCCCGCCTCGTGCGCCGGTGATAGCTTGCCGCCATGGACACCACAGCGCCCCGCCCCGACCCCGAGGGAGAGGACGGCATCGTCCGCCACTCCGTACTGGAGGACATCCTGGGGATCGTCACGGGCACTTTCACGGTGTCCCTCGGCCTGTTCCTGCTGAAGGCCAGCGGTGCCGTCACCGGCGGGACGGCGGGCCTCGCCCTGCTCCTGAGCTACGCGGGCGGCCTGCCCTTCGGCGTGCTGTTCTTCGCCGTCAACGTACCGTTCTTCGCCCTGGCGGTCTGGAAGAAGGGCTGGAACTTCACGCTCCGCACCATCGCCGCCGTCGCGCTCGTCTCGGGGCTGTCCAACCTCCACCCGCTGGCACTCGGGAACCTGACCCTCGACCCGCTCTACGCGGCGCTCGGCGGGAACCTGCTCGCCGGCGTCGGGCTCCTGATCCTGTTCCGGCACAAGGCGAGCCTCGGCGGCTTCAACATCCTCGCCCTCCTCCTGCAGGAGCGCCTGGGCTGGCGGGCGGGCTACGTACAGATGGTGCTCGACACGACCGTCGTCGTCGCCGCCCTCGCCGTCGTCCCGCCCGGGAACGTCCTGCTGTCCGCGGTCGGGGCCGTGCTGCTGAACCTCGTGCTGGCGCTCAACCACCGGCCCGGGCGCTACCTCGGCGCGTGACCGCGCCGGCACGGCACCACGGGCACGGCACGGCACGGCACGGCACGGCACGGAGCTACGGTGGAGCGATGAGCGACGGAGCAGCGGCCCCGGTGACTGACGGAGCGCCCGGAGTGACGGGCAGTGGCGGTCCCGTGCCGTCCCGCGTCCGGGCGGCGGCCTACGTCCTGCGGGGACGGGGCCCGGACCGGGAGGTCCTGGTCTTCGACCACGTCCACCACCCCGACGCCGGGACGCAGGTGCCCGGCGGCGGCGTCGACGCCGGCGAGACGCTCGATGCCGCCGCCCGGCGCGAGGTCCTCGAGGAGACCGGGCTCGTCATCACCGGCCCCCTGGTGGGGGTCGGCGTCGCGCAGCTTCCGGCGGGTGCGACCGGTGCCGGCACGGTCACGGTCTTTTTCGCGGCCGAGACCGACGACCCGCGGTCGTCCTGGGACCACAGGGTCACCGGAGCCGCCGGGCTGCCCAGCCCCGGTTCGGACGCGGGGCTCCTCCTCCGGTGCTACTTCGTCCCCCTGTCCCGGGCGCAGAGCGCCGGGGACAACCATCACTTCAGCTACGCCCACCTGCTGCGCTGAAGCCGCCCGATCCCTGTTCCGGGTCCTGCCGGGCCGCGGCCTCCCGTGGATGGGTCGCCTGTCGGATGACCGGGCAGTGGTTCACGCGGCCAGGTGTGCGTTCCACGCGTCCACGAGGGACGCCGCCCGCGCGGAGACCTCCTCGGCGGATCGGCCCGGTGTGTACAGCCAGGAGCCGATGCCCGCTCCCCCGGCTCCGGCCTGCAACCAGGGCGTGAGCGTCCGGTCGTCGATGCCGCCGACGGGCAGCAGTTGCGTGCCGGCGGGAAGGACCGAGGACCACGCCTTCATCCCGGCGATCCCGACGGTCTCCGAGGGGAAGATCTTCAGGGCTGTCGCGCCGGCGCCGAGCGCGGCGAAGGCCTCGGTGGGCGTGGCGACGCCGGGGTAGCTGAGCAGGCCCCGGGACACCGCGGCTGCGATGACATCCGTATCGGCATTGGGGGACACGATCAGCTCGCCGGCGGCCGCGGCGACGTCGGCCACCTGTGCACGGGTGAGTACGGTGCCGGCACCGACGCGGGCGTCCTGCGGCAGGTCCTCCCGCAGCAGGCGGATGGACTCGAGCGGATCGGGGGAATTGAGCGGGACCTCGAGGATACGCACACCGGCGCTGTAGAGGGCGCGTCCGATCGCGGGTGCCTCGCTGGGGGTGAGCCCCCGCAGGATGGCGATGAGTCCGGTGGGCGTGGAAGACATGGGGATCCTTAGGCGGAGGGGATGGAGGGAGCGGGAAGGGCAGGGGGCAGGAGGCCCCAGGCCCGGGCGACGGCACGCAGCCCGTCGAGGGCGGTGTCCTCGAGCAACGGCGCGGTCACGCCCTGGGTGGACAGGGCCCGCTGGTACAGACCGCCCAGCGGACCATCGGCGCACAGGGCCAGCGGGGCTTCGGCGGCCAGGGCCGCCGGGAGCATGGCGGCCGTCTCGTCCCCGATCAGCAGGCCGGACAGGTAGGAGGAGATGCCGGTGGGTGCCAGTTCGCCGGACAGGTAGCGGGTACGCGCGCTGAACAGGCGCGCGGCGAACGGCTGGGCGGGGTGGGACAGTGCGTGCGCAACGCCGGCGTCGAACGCTTCGAGGTCTGTCCGTGGCGGGCCCGCCACGTCACCGGCGTCGGCGCGTCGGGCAGGGTCGCCGAGGATCGTGGCGTCCAGCAACGCCGCGTGCAGTTCGCCGGTCATGACGGTGGTGAAGTCCACGATGTCGCCGTCGGCCACGCGGAGCCACTTGGTATGGGTCCCCGGGAGTACGAGGGTCACGTCGACCGGATCGCCCAGGCGGGCGAGGGCCCCGAGGACCTGGGTCTCCTCGCCGCGGATGACATCGCACGAGCCCGTCGCATCCGGGGTGGCCCTCAGCCCGGGAACGATGCCGACCGCCGGTGAGGCAGCCGGCACCATGGTCGGCTCGAGGGCGCCGGCTGTTGCCGGGATCGGGAGATCGAGCCGCCCGGCCGTCGTCCAGCCGCCGTCGGCACCGACCATACCGCAGGCCAGCGCACGTACGCCGGGCGCTCCCAGCGTGTCGGACAGCGCTGCCAGTGTCCGGGCGAACGCGTCGGCAGGCGGCAGCTGCGAGGCCGCCGCACGCTCGCCGACAGCACGCAGGCCGTCGCGGGAGGTCGTGGTCGACAGGACGGCACCGTCGCGATCGAGCGCCCAGGCACGAAGTGAGGACGTACCCCAGTCGAGCGCCACCAGGGCGGGTTGTCCGGGAGGAGTAGAGGAGCGCATGCACCGAACCTAGGATCCGCGTCCCACACTGTTCAACCTAAACCCATATAGTGGGACGATGAACGCGACATCGACGACGGGTGACGCTCCGAAGGGTGCCCAGACGCTGCTGAACGGTCTGGCGCTCGTCCGCCTCGTCGCGGAGGGCACGAAGGATGCGCAGGGACTCCAGGTCGCCACGGGACTGCCGCGCAGTACCGTGCATCGCCTCCTCCAGGCCTTGAGGAGCGAGGGCTACCTGCGGGACACTCCCGCGGGCCTGGGCCTGGGCTCCACCCTGATCGAGCTCGGTTTCGGCGCTCTCCTCTCCAACCCGTTGACCACTGTCGCGGGTCCCCATCTGGACGACCTGGCGGGCCAGGTGCTCGACACCGTGCACCTGGCGGTCCGGGAGGACGGGTCGGTGCTCTACCTGATGAAGATCCCGGGTCAGCGGGGCGCGGAGATGCGCTCACGCGTCGGGCTTCGCATGCCGCTGACGCGCACGGGAATCGGCAAGGCGCTGTTGCTCGACGACGATGCCGCCGGCTGGGCGAAACGCTGGCGCGCGGAGACGCCGGTGGACGCAACCGCGGCCTCGCCCGCGGCCCGCAAGGCGGGCATCAGGGCGGAGGAGGAGTTCGTCACGCGCATGAACCACTACCGCAAGGGCGGTTACTCGTACGACATGGAGGAGAACGAGCCGGGGATCCGCTGCGTGGCGGCTCCGATCCGCGACGGCTCGGGATCCATCGTGGGCGCCATCAGCGTCTCGGCGACGGCTCCCTACCTGCCCGCGGAGCGCATGCGCGAGCTCGTCCTGCCGGTGCAGCACATCGCGACGGCCATCTCGGGGGAAATGGGGTACAGAACGGCGCGGTGACCCCAGCGGGTGGCCCTCCCGCTTCGGCTGCGTCCAGCTCCGCGCGACGACGACAGCACGGGCCTGTGGGTCCGGGGCCGGGACACCGTCACGGCCGACCGGACCGGCCGGGGCGGCGTCCCGGCCGGTCCGGACCAGAGCGGACGAGGTTGGCTCGGACCAGAGCGCACCGGGACCGGGCTAGACGCGCACGGACTCCTTCTCCTCTTCGTCGCGGTCGGAGCGCTCGTCGTGCGTGGCGCGCTCGTCGCGCTGGAGCTTCGCGCCCTCGACATCGACGTCCGGGAGGATCCGCCCGAGCCAGGCGGGCAGCCACCAGGCGTGCCGGCCCAGCAGGTACATGGTCGCCGGGACCAGGGTCATGCGGACCACGAAGGCGTCCAGCAGCACGCCGAACGCGAGCCCGAAACCGATGGGCCGCACCATGGCCAGGTGGGAGAACACGAAGCCCGCGAACACCGAGACCATGATGATCGCGGCGGCCGTGACCACGCGTGCGCCGTGGCTGAAGCCGATCCGGACCGCGGCCTTCGGATCGTCGCCGTGGACGTAGGCCTCCCGCATCCCGGAGACCAGGAACATCTGATAGTCCATCGCGAGGCCGAAGAGCACACCGATCAGGATGATCGGCAGGAAGCTCAGGATGGGACCGGGGTTCGTGATCCCGAAGAAATCACCCAGCCAGCCCCACTGGTAGATGGCCACCGTCGCCCCGAAGCTCGCCAGCAGCGAGAGCAGGAATCCGGCCGTGGCGATGATGGGCACGAGGATGGAGCGGAACACCAGCAGGAGCAGGATCAGCGACAGGCCCACGACGATGCCGAGGTAGAGCGGCAGCGCCTCCATGAGCTTGGCGGACACGTCGATATTGGCCGCCGTCTGGCCGGTGACGGCGATGGCGACGCCCGTCCGGTCCTCGACGTCATCGGTGGCTGCGCGGAGGTCCCGTACGAGATTCTCGGTGGTCTCGCTGGCCGGGCCCTCCTCGGGGATGACCTGGAAGATCGCCGTCCGGCCGTTCTCGCTCACGGTGGCGGGGACGGAGGCGGCGACGTCCGGCATCTCGCGCAGCAGGTCGTTGACGTCGAGTTGCAACGCCGTGAGTTCCGCCTCGTCCGCCGTCTCCGGCAGGGACCCGACGACGATCAGCGGGCCGTTGGTCCCGGCGCCGAACTTGTCACCGATGGTGCTGTAGGCCTGGAAGGCGGTCGAATCGGCGGGCTCGGTCCCACCGTCGGGCAGTCCCACGCGCAGCTGCGCCGCCGGGATGGCGATGACCCCGAGCAGGATCACGCCCGCGAGGACCGTCAGGACCGGCTTCCGGGTGGCGAAGCCGCCCCAGCCGGCACCCCTCGCCGCACGCTCGTCCGCCAGGGATGCCCCGCTCTCGGTGTCGAGCGGTGCGGCCGCGGAGTGCTTGTGCCCACGGGTCTTCGCCCAGCGGCGCTTGGAGATGACCCGCCGCCCCATGATGGCGAGCAGGGCCGGAGTGAGGGTCAGGGCCACGAGCACGGACACCGCGACGGTGCCGGCGGCGGAGAGGCCCATGACGGTCAGGAACGGCAGACCGGGCACCGCGAGCGCGGCGAGCGCCACGATCACGGTGATGCCGGCGAAGAGGACGGCGTTGCCGGCGGTGCCGGTGGCCCGGGCGATCGACTCCTGCATCTCCATGCCACGCAGGAGCTGGGTGCGGTGCCGGTTCACGATGAACAGCGAATAGTCGATGCCGACGGCGAGGCCGAGCATCAGGGCGAGGACCGGCGAGATGCTGTTCATCTCGATGAGGCCCGACAGGGCGAACGTGATGCCCACGCCCACGCCGACACCGACGATGGCCATGAGGAGAGGGAGCCCGGCGGCGATCAGGGTGCCGAGCATCAGGATGAGTACGATGGCGGCGACGGCGAGGCCGATGGCCTCCGTGGCGCCGACGATGCCGGAGACGTCCTCGACGATCTCCTTGCTGTAGTCCACGGTCACGCCGGCGGACTCGGCCGCGGCGGCCTCCTCCTGCACGGACTCGCGCAGCTCCGGTGAGACGCCGTTGATCTGCTGCTCGAACTGGACGCTGGCCACAGCGGTGGTGCCGTCCTCGGACAGCAGGCGCACGCCGGAGCCGGCGTCGAGCTGCCGCTGCGCGAGGTCCAGTTCGGTGCTGCCCGTCTCGAACTCCTCACGCCCCGACTCGAGCTCGGTCCGGCTGGCGTCGAGCCGGGCCTGGCCCTGCTGGAGCTGCTGCTCCGTGGCCGCTGCCTGCGCCGGGGGGAGCTGGGCGCGGGCCTGGTCGAACTGTGCGCGCTGTGCGTCGAGTTGGGCCTGGCCCTGTTCGAGCTGCTGCTCGCCGGCGGTCAGCTGCTGTTCGCTGGCCTCCAACTGGGCGCGCCCGGCCTCGAGCTCGGAAGCTCCGGCCGCCACCTGGTCGGCGACGTCGAACGGATCGACGACACCCCGCACGCCGTCGAGCCCGGCGATCGCGGCGAGCGCGGACTGGACGCCGTCGCGCTGCTCGGCCGAGAAGGCGGCGCCGTCGTCGGTCGTGAACACCACGGTGCCCGTGCCGCCCACGGCCTCGGGCAGTTCCTGCCGCAGCTGGTCCGAGATGCGCTGCGACTCGGTGCCGGGGATGGTGAAGTTATTGGTCAGGGTGCCGGAGAAGGCGACGGCGGCGCCGCCGACGGCGAGCATGATCGCCAGCCATGCGGAGACGACCCACCACCGCCGCCGGAAGGCGAACGAACCGAGTCGGTAGAGCAGAAAAGCCATTGGGGGTTCCTAGCGGGGAGAAGACGGACGAAGGGCTGGGAGGGATCAGGCGCCCGAGGGCGGGACGCCGTCGGGTCCGGCCGCGGGATCGGAGAAACCGTCACGCAGCATGGTCAGTGCCGAGAGGATGCGCTCTTCGAGCTGCCGCCCGGAGTCGGGAGCGGATTCGGGGGTGTTCGCCGCCCAGTTCCGCATCGCCGCCTTGGTGCAGGAGAGCACGCTGCCGACGAGGGCGGTGAGATAGAGATCGGATGCCTCGGCACCCAGGCGGCTGCGCAGTCCCCCGACGATCCGGACCTCCGCCCGCTCCCAGGAGTGCAGCTGCGCCCGCAGGAGATCGGGGTTGGCGCTCGCCATGCGGAACAGTGCGCCGTGCTGGGACAGGCCCTCCATCCGTGTGGTCTCGGTGAACGCCCGGACGATGGAATCGAACAGCGGTTCGTCCTGGGGCATCCGGCCGAAGACCTCGAGGGCCAGTTCGAGGAACCCGTCGGTGCGGACCGTCAGGGCGTCCTCGGCGCTGTGGAAGTAGTTGAAGAACGTGCGGCGTGAGACACCGGCCTGCACCGCGATCTGGTCCACGGTGAACGACCCGGGTCCCACGGACAGGGCGAGTTCGAAGGCGGCGTCCGCGATGGCACGTCGCGTGTCGATCTTGTTCTGCTCGCGGCGGCCCACGGGCTCCGCATTCTCGGTCGTCTCAAGCACTGTTCCAGCGTAGGCGAAAAATTGCACACCGTGCAACGAAAGTCATGGCGGGCTCCGCCTGCCACGCATCCCCGGCGCGGCGTACTCTGGCCGGGGCACGACTCCCCTCCGCGCGTCCCCCTCGATGAAAGGCGTCTCCATGAAGACCATCTCCCTCGGTTCCGGTCTCGAGGTGTCCCGGCTCGGCCTCGGCTGCATGGGCATGTCGGCGTTCTACACCGGCAGCGGACAGGACGACGCCGGGTCGATCGCCACCCTCCACCGCGCACTCGACCTCGGGGTCACCTTCTTCGACACCGCGGAGATGTACGGGCCGTACACCAACGAGGAACTGCTTGGCCGGGCCTTCCGGGGCAGGCGCGACGACGTCGTGCTGGCCACGAAGTTCGGCACCATCCGCCACACGGCGGGCGACGCCGGAGGGCTCGACGGGAGCCCCGAGAATGTGCGCCTCTCCGTCGAGGGATCGCTGAGGCGGTTGGGAACCGATCACATCGACCTCTACTACCAGCACCGCATGGACCCGTCGGTGCCCGTCGAGGACACCATGGGCGCCCTGGCGCAGCTCGTGCAGGAGGGCAAGATCCGCCATATCGGCCTGTCCGAGGCGGCACCCGGGACGATCCGCAGGGCACACGCCGTCCACCCCGTGACGGCGCTGCAGACCGAGTACTCGCTGTGGAGCAGGGACCCGGAGCAGGAGATCCTGCCGCTCGTGCGTGAACTCGGCATCGGTTTCGTCCCCTACTCCCCCCTCGGGCGGGGTTTCCTGACGGGCACCATCCGCTCGGTCGACCAGCTCGACGAGACCGACTTCCGCCGCAACAATCCGCGCTTCGCGGGGGACAACCTGCAGGCCAACATCCGGATCGTGGAACAGGTGGACGACGTCGCGCGGCAGCTCGATGCCACGCCGGGCCAGGTCGCGCTCGCGTGGCTGCTCGCGCAGGGCGACGACATAGCCCCGATCCCCGGGACGAAGCAGGTCCGGTACCTCGAGGAGAACGTCGCTGCGGACGCCCTCGTGCTCACCGAGGAGCACCTCGCCCGGCTCGACGCCGTCGCCGCTCCGGCGGGCGACCGCTACGCGGACATGTCGGGCGTCGACCGCTAGGCGGGGCGTCGGCGGCCCGGGCGCAATCGGAAAGTTTACGCCCGGCGTCGATGGACCCGGTGATAGACAATAAGCATGCTTCGTAAATCCTCCGGGGTCCGCCACGACCCGCTGCGCAGTTCGGGCGGACTCCATGAGGCCAATCGTCTCCAGCGGGGAGTGGCCGAGTTCCTCCGAGAGACCTCGAACCAGAGGTGCTCCCGGCTCTTCATCGGAGCGACTGCCGTCCCCTGCGTCGCCCCAGGCCTCTCCCACCAACAGCCCGCACCGCTCCACGGTGCGGGCTGTTGGCTTTGCTCCGCGCTGCCCGCGGTGATCCAGCAGGCCGAGATCCCGCCGCTCCGCGACGCCCTCGCCGAACTCCGACGGGTCATGCACCGGCACGGACACGACACCGGGCGCATCGCCCTGGTGATGGACCTCATGTCGGAGGCGACGGCGCAGCTGGTGCCGAAACCGTCCGACGAACCGGAGGCCGCGCACCCCAGGAGGTAGGGACGCGGGCCGATACACCAGGAGTTCCCCGGAGAGGCGGAACCCATGATCAACAGGAGGACAGGACATGTGCGGAATCGCCGGGGAGATCGCCTTCAGGGGCACCCGAGCCGAGCAGGAACCGGTGGCGCGGATGACCGCGTCCATGGAGGCGCGGGGGCCCGACGGGCACGGGAGCTGGACCAACGGGTGGGTGGCCCTCGGCCACCGGCGGCTGACCGTCATCGACCTCAGCGACGCCGGCGCCCAGCCGATGCACGACCCCGCCTCCGGGCTGACCATCGTGTTCAACGGCTGCATCTACAACTACCCCGAGCTCAGGGCCGAACTGGGCGGTGACGCCGTGTTCTCCTCCACGAGCGACACGGAGGTCATCCTGCGCGCCTACGGCCGCTGGGGCGAGGACTTCGTGGACCACCTCGTCGGCATGTTCGCCGTCGCGATCGTGGACGAACCCCGGCAGCGCGTCGTCCTGGCCCGTGACCGGCTCGGCATCAAGCCCCTCTACGTCGCGGACCTTCCCGGCCGGGTCCGCTTCGCCTCCACGCTCCCCGCCCTGGTGGCCGGCGGCGGTATCGACACCTCGATCGACGACGTGAGCCTCCACCACTACCTCAGCTGGCACTCGATCGTCCCCGCGCCCCGGACCATCCTGCGGGGCGTGCGGAAGCTGCCGCCCGCTACCGTGCGGGTCATCGATGCCGACGGCGGGCAGCGGGACCGCGTGTACTGGAAGCCCGACTACGTCCGCGACCCGGACAGGTCCGACTGGACCGCCGGCGACTGGCAGGAAGCCCTCCACGACGCGCTGACCACCGCCGTCCGCAGGCGCCTCGTCTCGGACGTCCCGGTCGGCGTGCTGCTCTCGGGCGGCGTCGACTCGAGCCTGATCGTCGCGCTGCTCGCCGAGCTCGGGCAGGAAGGGCTCAGTACCTTCAGCATCGGGTTCGACGGCGCGGGCGGCGAGGAGGGTGACGAGTTCCGGTACTCGGACCTCATCGCCGAGAAGTACGGCACCCGGCATCACCGGATCCACATCGCCGGCAGCGAACTGGTGCCCGCCATCGAGGACACCATCGGCGCGATGACCGAACCCATGGGTACGCAGGACGTCACCGGGTTCTACCTGCTGTCCAAGACCGTCTCCGAACACATCAAGGTGGTGCAGTCCGGCCAGGGCGCCGACGAGGTGTTCGCGGGGTACGCCTACCATCAGCCCGCCGGGACCGTTCCGCGCGACGCGGCCCTGGACGCCTTCACGGGGGCGTTCGTGGACCGGAGCCACGAGGACATCGCCGAGGTCGTCGAACCCGAGTGGCTGGTGCCCACGGACGTGAGCCGGGCTCTGCTGGCGGCCCATCTGGGGGCCCCGGGTGCCCAGACGGCGCTCGACGCGGTCCTGCGCCTCGACACGCACATGCTGCTGGTGGACGACCCGGTGAAGCGCGTGGACAGCATGACCATGGCGTGGGGCCTGGAAGCCCGCGTCCCCTTCCTCGACCAGGACCTCGTCCGCCTGGCGGCACAGTGCCCGCCCGAGTTGAAGGCGACGCAGGGCGGCAAGGGCATCCTGAAGGACATCGCACGGAAGATCATCCCGGCCGAGGTGATCGACCGGCCCAAGGGCTACTTCCCGGTCCCGCCGGTCAAGTACCTCGCCGAACCGCTGCTCACGACGGTGCGCGACGCCCTCCGGGCCCCGGAGGCGAAGGATCGCGGGCTGTTCCGTGCGGAGTACGTGGACCGGCTGCTCGACGACCCGAACGTCCACTACAGTCCCGGCGGCAACAACATGCTGTGGCAGCTCGGCGTGCTGGAACTCTGGCTGCAGCAGCACGGCATCACAGGGTGACGTGCGGGCCCCTCAGGTCCGCCCGCGGTTCCGCACCGGGAGGCTGCCCGTGGTGGCCAGTTCCTCGGCGACCGTCAGGAGCTTCACGTTCGAGGTCGTGGACACCTGGACCAGCATGATGAACGCCTGGCCGGCCGTCATGCCGTACCTCTCCATGAGGATGCCCTTGGCCTGGCCGATCAGGTCCCGGGTGGCGATGGCGTCCTTGAACTGATGGAGCTTCTGTGCGTCGGCGAAGGCGACGGCGGCGTGGGACGCGACCAGCGAACCGACGTAGTCGGACTCCTCCGTGAAGGCGTGGGCCGAGCGCCCCACGAGGTTCATCGCCCCCAGGTTGTCCCCCTCGACGAACAGCTGGAAGCAGAGCATGCTGCCGGCGCCGGCTTCCGTCGCTTTCGCGGAGAACCTCGGCCAGCGTTGCTCGGTCCGCAGGTCCGGCACGGTCACGGTCTGCTCCTCGTAGACCGCGCTCATGCACGGCCCTTCCCTCGTGCGTTCCTGGAGTTCGTCGAGGGTACGGACGAGGTTCCCGGACGGAGCCCGGGACTGCACCCGGTGGCGTCCGGTGACCAGGGTGATCGAGGCCTCGTCGGCGCCCGGCACCAGAGTGACAGCAGCCCGGACCAGCTGTTCGAGGACTGCGTCCTCGGAGTTCTCACGCTGGAGGGACCGCGCCAGGTCGCTCAGCCTGAGGGCGATATCGTCCCGTGGGGCGACCCAGTTGTCGTCGTCCAGGTCGCGCCTGTCCTTCATGGCCATGGGTGCCCTCCTGCCTCACACGGCACGGCGCTCGAGGGTGACGAGCCGTCCGGTCGGTCAGAGACCGCCACCGTACCAGTGACCCGGTTCAGCACCTAAGGTTCACGCAACGCTGTACTATCGAGGCATGGGTTCCCATCACCACGCACCAGCGAGCGCGGCCGGACGCGGTCCGCTGACCGGCGCCCTCGCCATCACGCTCGCCGTCTTCGTGCTCCAGATCATCGGTGCACTGTGGACGGGCAGCCTCGCCCTGCTCTTCGACTCCGTGCACGTCCTGACCGACGCCACGGGCCTGGCCATGGCGCTCGGTGCGGCGACCCTCTCGGTCCGGCCCGCCACCCCGCGCCGCTCCTGGGGGTTCCGGCGGGCGGAGGTGATCGCCGCCCTGCTGCAGGCGGCCTTCCTGCTGGCCGTCGGAGCGTATGTGCTCATCGAGGGCGTGAGGCGCCTGATCAGCCCGGAGGACGTCGCCGCTCCCGAGATGATCGTCTTCGGGGCGATCGGCCTCGCCGGCAACCTCGCCGCCCTCGCCCTCCTCTCCCGGCACCGCTCCGCGACCTTCAATCTGAGGGCCGCCTTCCTGGAGGTGCTCAACGACGCACTGGGTTCCGTCGCGGTGATCGTCGCCGCCGTCGTCATCACGCTGACGGGCTGGATGCGGGCCGACGCCGTCGTGGCCCTGTTCATCGGCGCCCTGATCATCCCGCGGACCCTCAAGCTGCTGCGGGAGACCATCGACGTGCTGCTCGAGTCCACCCCCGCCGGCATCGACCTCGAGGAGGTGCGGACCCACATCGCACGGCTCCCGCAGGTGCGGGATGTGCACGACCTCCACATCACGCAGATCGCCACGGGACTGCCGGTGCTCACAGCGCATATCGTCGTCGACGACGGCTGCTACCGCGACGGGTCCGCCCACGCCGTCCTCGACCAGCTCCAGGAATGCGTGGCCGAGCACTTCGCCGTCAGCATCGACCACTGCACATTCCAGATCGAACCCCTGGGCCACGTCCCCCACGAGACGGAGCTGAGCCACTGATGCTGCAGACCCTGACGTCGACGTCCGTGCTGCAGCGCGTGGGTACCGCGCTGTCCGACCCGACGCGCGTGCGCATCCTGGTGGCGCTGCGGGATGCGCCCGCATACCCCAGCGATCTGGCCGGGCTGCTCGGCGTGAGCCGGCAGAGCCTGTCCAACCACCTCTCCTGCCTGCGTGGCTGCGGCCTCGTGGTGTCGGTGCCCGAGGGCCGGCGCTCCCGCTACGAGCTCGTGGACCCGAAGCTCGGCCATGCACTGACCGATCTCCTCGGTATCGTCCTCGCGGTCGATCCCGGGCACCCTGTGCACACCGGGCCGCCCGATCCGGCCGGGAACAGCATCGTCGGGCAGTCATGACGGAAGGGGCCGGCGCCTGCGCGCCGACCCCTTCCGGTACCACCTAGCCCATGAGGCGGGAGCGGATGAGGAACCTCTTCCCCTCCGGAGCCTCCACTGAGAAGCCACTCCCCCGTCCTGGCACCACGTCGACGGTCAGGTGCGTGTGGCGCCAGTACTCGAACTGCTCCCGCGACATCCAGAAGTCGATGAGCCGCGGTTCGTCGGCCGCCTCACCGGGCGTGACCGCACCTGTGCGTCCTGCCGCACCGGGCGAGATGTCGAGGACACCGAGCAGCACGTCCGCCTCGGCGGTGATGAACTCGCCCGCCGGGTAGCACATGGGCGACGAGCCGTCACAGCACCCTCCGGACTGGTGGAACATCAGCGGCCCGTGGATCAGCCACAGCTTGTCCAGCAGTTCGACGGCGCTGTCGGTGAGCGCCACCCGGGAGAAGGTCTCCCCCGGGATGGTCACCGAGGCTTCGACGGTCATGGCTCCTCCTAGAAGAATCCGAGCTTGGATTCCGAGTAGCTGACCAGCAGGTTCTTGGTCTGCTGGTAGTGATCGAGCATCATCGCGTGGTTCTCGCGGCCGATGCCCGAGGACTTGTATCCTCCGAACGCGGCTCCCGCGGGGTAGGCGTGGTAGTTGTTCACCCACACCCGTCCCGCCTGGATGTCCCGCCCGGCGCGGTAGGCGATGTTCCCGTTCCGCGACCAGACGCCGGCACCGAGACCGTAGAGGGTGTCGTTGGCGATCTCGAGGGCCTCGGCGTAGTCGTTGAACCGGGTGACCGACACGACCGGACCGAAGATCTCCTCCTGGAAGACCCGCATGTTGTTGGTGCCCTCGAACACGGTGGGCTTCACGTAGTAGCCCTCGGCGAGATCGCCGTCGAGGAGGTTGCGCTCGCCGCCGATGAGGACCTTCGCACCCTCCTGGCGGCCGATGTCCATGTAGGAGAGGATCTTCTCGAGCTGGTCGTTGGAGGCCTGGGCGCCGACCTGCGTGTCCGTGTCCAGCGGGTTGCCCTGCACCATCTTGTCCACGCGGGCGATCGCGTCCGCCATGAACGAGTCGTAGATGGAGCCCTGCACGAGAGCGCGCGATGGGCACGTGCAGACCTCGCCCTGGTTCAGCGCGAACAGCGCGAAGCCCTCGAGGGCCTTGTCGTAGTACGAGTCGTTGCTCTCGGCGACGTCGGAGAAGAAGATGTTCGGGCTCTTGCCGCCGAGCTCGAGCGTGACCGGGATCAGGTTCTGGCTCGCGTACTGGCTGATCAGGCGGCCCGTGGTCGTCTCACCGGTGAACGCGATCTTCCGGATGCGCTTGCTGGAGGCCAGCGGCTTGCCCGCCTCCACCCCGAAGCCGTTCACGACGTTCACGACGCCCGCGGGAAGGATGTCGCTGATCAGTTCCATGAGCACGAGGATGGACGACGGCGTCTGCTCGGCGGGCTTCAGCACGACGGCGTTGCCTGCGGCGATGGCGGGCGCGAGCTTCCACGTGGCCATGAGGATGGGGAAGTTCCACGGGATGATCTGCCCGACGACGCCGAGCGGCTCGTGGTAATGGTAGGCCGTCATGTCCTCGTCGAGCTGGGACAGGTGGCCCTCCTGGGCCCGGATGGCGCTGGCGAAGTACCGGAAATGGTCGACCGCGAGGGGCAGGTCCGCAGCGAGCGTCTCCCGCACGGGCTTCCCGTTGTCCCAGGTCTCGGCGACCGCGAGCATCTCGAGGTTCTCCTCCATGCGGTCGGCGATCCGGTTGAGGACCATGGCCCGCTCCGCTGCGGAGGTCTTGCCCCAGGCGGGTGCAGCCTTGTGGGCCGCGTCGAGCGCCAGCTCGATGTCTTCGGCAGTGCCGCGGGCCACCTCGCAGAAGGGCTTGCCCGTCACCGGGGAGATGTTCTCGAAGTACTGGCCCTTGATGGGTGGAGCCCACTCGCCGCCGATCCAGTTCTCATACCTCGGCTTGAAACTGACCTTCGATCCGTCCTGGCCAGGCTGGGCATAAACAGTCATCATCCAACTCCTTGAACTCCGGTGTGCAGGACGTCGTCGTCCCTGGTGCACAGCCTAGGAGGCGGAAGGTTGCATCAACGTTGCATGCTCGGCGGACCCCGCAGGGTGCCCGGCCCCGGCAGGACCCGGGGCTAACCCCGGTCGCCGGCCGGAGCCACCGCTGCCACGACCGGCGCTGCCGGTGCAGGCGTGGCCGGCCCTCCCTGGCCCGGGACGGCGGCGGGAGCGGCACCGGTGTCCGGTTCAGGCGTACCCGGCTCGTCGCACGACGGGTCGGTGGCATCGGCGTCCTCGCCCGGGGCGGCCTCCCCAGCCGCTGCAGGGTCGACACCAGGGGTGGGGGCAGTACTCGGCGCGGGCTCCGTGCCCGACTCCGGAGTGGTGCCCGGGGTGGCTTCTCCTGCCGGGGGCGTCGACGGATCGGTGTCACACGACGGCTCGGGGTCAGTGCCCGCCGCAGGAGGCGTCGTGCCCGGAGGGGTCGGTGCAGGAGTACCCGGCGTCGTCGGCGCAGGAGTACCCGGCTCCGGCGCTACAGGCGTGCCCGGGTCCGGCGTCGTGCCCGGAGTGGTCGGTGCAGGCGTACCCGGCGTCGTGCTCGGAGGGGTCGGTGCAGGCGTGCCCGGGTCCGGCGTCGTGCCCGGTGTCGTCGGTGCAGGCGTACCCGGCGTCGTCGGTGCAGGCGTACCCGGCTCCGGCGTTGCAGGCGTGCCCGGGTCCGGCGTCGTACCGGCAGGCTGCGTCGCTCCCGGCGTCCCTGACCCCGGGGCTGACTCGGCAGGAGACGTCGTTCCGCTCGGGTCGGTAGCTCCCGAAGCCGTCTCGTCCGGAGTCGTCTTGTCCGGGGTCTTCCCACCCGGAGTCGTCTTGCCCGGCGTCGTTACATCCGGAGTCGCCTTGTCCGGGGTCTTCCCACCCGGAGTCGCCTTGTCCGGGGTCTTTCCATCCGGAGTTTTCCCACCCGGAGTCGTCTTGTCCGGGGTCTTTCCACCCGGAGTCGTCTTGCCCGGCGTTGTTACATCCGGGGTCTTCGCATCGGTCTTCCCAGGGGTGCTCGGAACCGGAGCAGCGTCACCACGGCCAGGCCGCGTTCCAGCAGGCGCCGTGGGCTCGGCGCGGTCCTGGGTCGAGGCGGCGCCGGCACTTCCGGCGACACCGGAGGTCACGGGCAGCGCCTCCGCTACCGGACCCGGCTGATCGGAACGGGTGGAGGACTGCGCCCAGACCGGGATGTCCGCAGCGCCGTCACCCCCGGGCGAGAAGTCCTGCAGCTCGCCCTTCCGGGCCGTGTGCTGCGAGGCGACGAACCTCCAGCGCAGCGGGTTGACGTGTTCGCCGTTCAGGATCGTCTCGAAGTGCAGGTGGCAGCCGGTCGAGGCGCCCGTGGTGCCGACCTCCGCGAGCGCATCACCACCCTTGACGGTGTCGCCGGCCCTGACCGAGATGCCGCGGAGGTGGTTGTAGCTCGTGATGAGGCCGTTGCCGTGGTCCACCTCCACGCGGTTGCCACCGCCCCACGGGTGCCAGCCCACGGCACGCACCGTTCCGGCGTCGGCGGCGTAGACCGGGGTACCGCAGGGCGCCGAGTAGTCCTGGCCCGTGTGGAACTCGCCGGATTCTCCAGTGATGGGGCTCGTGCGGGACCCGAACGGGGAGCTCGGGGTGAGCCCTTCGAGTGGCGCGAAGAGGCCTCCGGCCGGCGGGCGGGCGGAGACGCCCGTCGCGGACACGGCGGGGCTCACAGCAGCGGAACCGGCCTTCTTCGCCGCGGCGCCGGTGCTGGGGGTGCGAGGATCGAGCGGGTCGAGGGCGTCCGACTCCCCCAGGGGCAGGAGCAACGAGGAACCGACCACGCCCGTGGGCCGGATGCCGTCCGCCGTGGCCTGGCCGGAGCCCGCTACGCCCTGCGGGGACGACGCGGCAGCGGCATCCCATGACTGCGGGACGACGCCCTGGAAGCCGACGAAGCACACGACCATCGCCAGGCTCGCGTTCATCTTCGTGCGCGCGGTACGGGCACTCCGTGTCCGCACCCTTGCCGTACCCGGGTGCTGAGCAGCCTGCGTCACGAAAATCCCCTTGAAGTTGCCATGCGGACGGTGCGTTCGACCGACGGTCTTTCCAGCCCGTCGGATACCCTGCCACCGGGGACAACGTTAGCCCGATCACAGGGCTGATTGCGACTGATCATTGCGATTCGCTAACGAAATTTCGGAGAACTTGTGAGTAACGACGGCGGGACCCCTAGTTCCGCCTCGAGCCACTCCGTGTGGGCGACGACGACAGCTCGCCGCGGTGAGCGTCGGGGCAGGATCCGCAGCGCCAGCTGCCATGCCTCGACGTCGTACTCCGCCTCCGTGAGCGCGAGATAGTCCAGGACCGTCTCGGGGGCGCCGTCGGTGAGGACGGCGTCGCGCAGCAGCGTGGAGACCTCGCTGCGGAGGCGGGTGATGGCGGGGGCCTGCGATCGGGGGAGGACGGGTCCCCGGTAGATCGCGAGCGCCATGCGGTGCGCTCCCCTGTGCAGGTAGTTCAGCACCTGGACGGCGTCGACGACCAGCTCGCCCGGCAGGCGGTAGGGCCGGGACTGCGGGACGATCGCCCTGCCGTGCTCGGCCAGGACCTTGCGCAGCCGCAGCATCTCTGCCCGGACGGTGGTTCCGGAGGCGTCCTCCGGGTAGGCCATCGTGGCGAGCTGATCGGCGGTGAGGCCCTCGGGGTGCAGGGCCAGCAGGGTCAGCAGTTCCGCGTGGCGGAGGCTGAGCTCCAGCGAGGCTCCCCCGGCATGCACCACGCCGTGGTCCGTTCCCAGGACCTGCAGGCTGTTCCGGTAGAGGGCGGCCGGCACGCGCGCCGGCCGGATGCGCTTCGTCCTCGGAAGGCGGCCCTGGAGCCGGTGGATGCTCAGCTGCGCCTCCGCTGCGGCGACCGTCGCCTCCACGAGGGACAGTGTGTGGGTGCCGACGGCGTCCGCGGTGCCGGTGATGTCGATGACACCGAGGACCGTCCCGGAATCCGGATCATGCAGGGGTACCGCGGTGCAGCTCCACGGATGCACCTGCGGGCTGAAATGCTCCGCCCCCGCGATCTGCACGCTGCGATCGAGGGCCAGGGCCGTACCCGGCGCACTCGTCCCGACGGTCGCCTCCGACCAGTCGGCTCCGGGTACGAACAGCATCCCCTCTGCCCGGCGGCGCAGTTCGCGGTCACCATCGACCCAGAGGAGTGTGCCGTTCTCGTCGCCGACGGCCACGAGCATCCCGGCTTCCAGGCTCGGCTGGACGAGCAGCCGGTCGATCACGGGCATGATCGCTGCGAGAGGGTGGCCCTGACGGTAGGCCTCGAGTTCCTCTTCCGAACAGAAGAGCCGGGCTCGCGCCGTGGACGGGCTCGGGAGGAAGGTCAGGGACCTGAGCCAGGACTCCCGCACCATTCCCCGGAGCTTGCCCTCGACGCTCACGCCCTGGTCCAGGGCTTCGTGAGCGGACAGCGCCCGCTGCTGCAGGGCGACGGAGGACAGCTCCGCTACAGGGATGGAACGGGACGACGACATCGGCACTCCGCTTCGTGACCTGTCCCAGGTGACAGCGTGGGACAGGTCACAGTGTAGCGGTACTACTCGCCGCGAGAAATGGCGACCATGTCCTCACGCGGTACGAGCTTCACACGTTCGCGGACGAGCTCCGCATTGCCGGAGGTGTTCACGAAGTTCGCGCCGAGCTTCAGCTCGTGTGCGTCCAGCTTCAGCCAGCCGTCCCACGTGGTGTAGCGGACGCCGCGCTCCTCGAGGAGGTTGACGATGGCGTCCTCGGACGGGTCCTCGGCAGGGGGGAGGTTGAGCCGGTCCTCGAGGAGGAACCCGATGGTCTCCAGCGCGTCACCCTTGGTGTGCCCGATGAGGCCGACGGGACCGCGCTTGATCCACCCGGTGGCGTAGATGCCGGGGACGGGCTGCCCCTGCTCGTCGATCACGCGGCCGCCCTCGTTGGGGATCACCCCGCGCTTCTCGTCGAAGCCGACCTCGGGCAGCTCGGATCCGAAGTAGCCGATCGCGCGGTACACGGCCTGGACGGGGTACTCGACGATCTCCCCGGTCCCGCGCACGTTCCCGTCACCGGTCAGCTCGGTCCGCTCGAACTTCATGCCCGCCACCTTGCCGGGCGTCTCGGGAGAATCGCAGATCTCCACGGGCGCGTGCAGGAAGTGGAGGTGCAGGCGGCGGGACGCGCCCGTCGGCTCATCCTCGACGAGCCAGTTGGTGAGCGTCTTCACCATGGTCTTCGTCTGGTTGTTCGTGGCGATCTGCTCCTCGGACCCCGCATCGAAGTCGAAGTCCTCGGGGTACAGGACGATGTCGACGTCGCGCGAGTGGGACAGTTCGCGGAGCTCGAGCGGAGTGAACTTCACCTGGGCGGGACCGCGGCGGCCGAAGACGTGGACGTCGGTGACGGGCGACCCCTTCAGCCCCTGGTAGACGTTGTCCGGGATCTCCGTCGACAGCAGGTCGTCGGCGTGCTTGGAGAGGATGCGGGCGACGTCGAGGGCCACGTTGCCGTTGCCGATGACCGCGACCTCCCGCGCCTCGAGCGGCCAGTCCCGGCTGACGTCCGGATGGCCGTCGTACCAGGACACGAAGTCGGCCCCGCCGAAGGATCCGTCGAGCTCGACGCCGGGGATGTCCAGATCGGCATCCCTGATGGCGCCCGTCGCGAAGATCACCGCGTCGTAGAAGCGGCGGAAGT